>JANNWM010000017.1:0-123070 GCA_031408435.1 Bacteroidota bacterium | reverse complement strand
ATATTTACCATTATTCATATTCGTATTTTTATACGAACTTATAATATTGATTTGAAATCGTCACGCTATAAAACTAAGCGTAAAATACAGATTTACAATAATTTCAATGAACTTTTATTAATTTTAACGGGACACTAGTGACAAATTTACTAAAATAAGTTCATTTTCAAACCCTGTTAATTCTTACAAATTGTTTATTGAATCAATATTAATTTTTTGGATTAGAAACTATAGTATAATCAGTCTGGCTTAAAAATAAATTAAAAGATTGCTATTAAAAGATCACATAATTATAATATATAGAATCATTATTGTTAACTAATGTTTTTTTTATAAAACAACTCTCAAAATTTTGGAAGTTTTTTACGTGTTAATTGTTAATAATAATGTTAATAAACAAGAATTTAATTTTGTTGTAAAAAAGTTAATTATGTTAAATTTGTATTTAAATAAACAAAAAAAAACAAAAATGAAAAAATTAATTTTAACAGCTTTAGCTGTTTGTGTCTTTGGATTTTCGATTGCACAATAAATAAAATTTGGAGCAAAAGCTGGTTTGAACATTGCGTCAACAAATACAACTTTACCAACAATTAGCGGTGTTTCAAGTAATGTTGAGGCTATTTACGGTGCTAATATCGGAGCATTTGCAGAAATTAAAGTTACAGATAAGTTTGGTGTCCAACCAGAGTTATTATTTTCAATGCAAGGTTTAAAGCAAACACTTTCTGGTGGTGGACTTTCTTACGAAGATGAAATTTCATTAAGTTATATCAATATTCCAATTATGGCTAAAATTTATGTTTCCGAAAAATTTAGTTTGCAAGCTGGACCACAGGTTGGATTTTTAATTGCTGCAACTGACAAAATAACTACAAATATAACAGGATTAGTTTCTGAATCAAAAGATTCCAAAGATGAATATACGTCAACAGATTTTGGTTTCAATTTTGGTGTTGGATTTCAAATAAATAAAAATATTTCGATTGACGCACGTTATAATCTAGGTCTTTCAGAACTAGATAAAAATCTTGATCCTGGGCAATCTGAAAATAAAAATAGAGTATTTTCTTTAAACTTTGGTTATTCTTTCTAATTTTTAAATATAAAAACTCTAAAAAAACCCTCTAATTAATTTTAGAAGGTTTTTTTTTGAAAAACATGTTAATTTCTTACAATATCACAAATTTACAAATCAAGAAAAATGAAAAAATTAATACTTTTATACTTATTAATGTTATTAAACACTTGTTTAGCACAAAAAACACAAAAACCCCAATTTGGTTTAAAAGGAGGTATGAACATTTCAAATTTGTCAAGTTCAGGCGATGGATCGCCGATTATGAAATCTAAAATTAATTATAATTTAGGTGGTTTCATAGAAATAAAAATTGGTGAAAAATTGTTTCTTCAACCAGAATTAATTTTTTCTAAACAAGGAGCAGATTTTGACTATCCTATTTTTATTAATGGTATTAATTATGATACTAAAAACACATTTAATTTATATTATCTAAATTTTTCAACTAACATTAAATACCAAGCTTCAAATAATTTTAGTTTTGAGATTGGGCCGCAAGTAAGTTTATTAACAAGTTCTAATCTAGTTGTTAGCGTTCTAAATAAAAGCAATACACAAGACGTTGAAAAACTTTTTAAGGATAATGATTTTGGAATAAATATTGGTGCTAATTATAATTTTAATAAAAATTTATTTGCAAACGTAAGATATTGCGTTGGTTTATCTAATATTGCAGTAACCGAAGAAGGAGATAACACAGTTTTAAAAAACAATGTTATTTCAATTAATCTTGGTGTCAAATTTAATTAATACTTGAAAGAAAATTCTAAAAAACCTTCTAATTAATTTTAGAAGGTTTTTTTATGTTTAAATTTTTCGTTAATTTGTTATATGAATAGTTGGCAATCTTACATAAAATCATTTCAATCTTATTTGCGAATCGAACGTGGTTTGTCCAAAAACACTATCGAAAACTATTCATTTGATTTAGAGCGACTTTGCAATTTTCTTATTGAAAATAATATTGATGTTTCGCCAGTAAAAATCAATGACGAAAACATACAACAATTTATTTATTCGGTTGCCAATGAAGTAAATGCTCGTTCGCAAGCCAGAATTATTTCTGGTTTAAAAAGTTTTTTTACTTATTTAATTTTCGAAGACTACCGCAATGACAATCCATTAGAATTGATAGAAACGCCACGAACTGGCCGCAAATTACCCGATACTTTGGCAGTTAACGAAATTGATAATTTAATAAATGCAATAGATTTAGCTACCAACGAAGGCGAACGCAATCGTGCCATGCTTGAAACACTTTATGGTTGCGGATTAAGAGTTTCTGAACTTGTCGATCTTAAAATTTCTGATTTATTTTTCGATGAAGGTTTCTTGAAAATTACTGGAAAAGGCAACAAGCAAAGATTTGTGCCAATTGGCGAATTGACTCAAAAATTTATTGAAATTTACAGCAATAATAATCGTGTTCATTTAAATATTCAAAAAGGATTTGAAGATACTTTATTCCTGAATAGGCGAGGGCGGAAGCTTACTCGTGCCATGATTTTTACGATTGTTAAAGATTTATCAGTCAAAATTGAATTAAACAAAACCATTTCTCCGCATACATTTCGTCATTCGTTTGCAACTCATTTACTTGAAAATGGTGCCGATTTGCGATCTATTCAATTAATGTTAGGTCACGAATCAATCACAACCACCGAAATCTATGTGCACCTTGATCGAACTCATTTGTCGAAAGTCATCGCTGATTTTCATCCACGAAAGTGATTTTTAAATGCTACAAAAAATTTTAAAACAAAAAAATCCGTCTTAAATTTATCAAGACGGATTTATAAAAAACAGCTAATTCTAAAAATTAGTATTTAAATCTCTAGCTTCTAAATACCTACTAATAATAAGTATATCGTCTAACTTTAGAAATATATTTTGCCAATCTGATTACTTGATGACTATAACCATATTCGTTATCATACCAAACATAAAGCACAATATTTTTGCCGTCGGCAGATACAATTGTTGCGTTACTGTCGTAAATACTTGGTGCATTGGTGCCAATAATATCTGACGAAACTAGCTCGTTATTCAACGAATATTTTATTTGTTCGACCAATTCGCCTTCGAGTGCATATTTTTTCATAATCGCGTTTACATCGGCAATCGAAGTTAGTTTTGCTACTTCTAGATTCAAAACTACCAACGAACCATTTGGCACTGGAACCCGAATTGCATTTGATGTTAGTTTGCCTGCTAAACTTGGTAAAGCCTTAGCAACTGCACTACCCGCACCAGTTTCTGTAATGACCATATTGAGTCCTGCAGCACGACCACGACGGTATTTTTTGTGCATGTTGTCAACCAAATTTTGGTCGTTGGTATAGGCGTGAATGGTTTCTAAATGTCCTTTTACAACACCTAAAGTTTCTTCGATGGCTTTTAGAATCGGGGTTATTGCATTGGTTGTGCAAGATGCAGCAGAGAAAATATTGACCTCGTCTGGATTGTATTCATTGTGATTAACTCCGTGAACAATATTCGGGACACCTTTTCCGGGAGCTGTCAACAAGACTTTGTCGATTCCTTTTGAGGTTAAATGTCTTGCCAATTGTTCTTGAGTTGTAAATGCGCCCGTATTATCAATAACCAAAGCATCGTTAATGCAATATTCGGTATAATCAATTTCTTCGGGAGCGTTTGCAGTAATTACATGAACAGTTGTTCCATTAATTATCAAAGCGTTATTTTCTAAATCGGCAACAACCGAACCTTGAAAATCACCGTGAATAGAATCGTAACGTAATAAAGAGGCTCTTTTTTCTAAAGATGTTGCATCATTTTTGTCACGTGTAACAATTGCTCGAAGTCGCATTTGGTCGCCTTGTCCCATTTTTGACATTAATTCGCGGGCTAACAAACGACCAATTCGACCAAAACCATACAAAACAATATCTTTTGGTTGGATTTCTTGGGTTGCTTTGGCATTTTTTAGTTTATCGACTACAAATGCTTTTGCGTCTTGGTATTTGTTGTCTTCTAGGTGAAATTCGAATGTTAATTTGCCAATATCAAGTTTAGATGGCGGTAAATCTAATGAAAAAATGGCTTCGGCAATTTCGACAGAATCAAAAATTGATATTGGTTTTCCGACAAATTCGCCTGCATATTCGTGCAAATTCATAATGTCAGAAACATTTTTGTCTATTAATTGGTTTCTAAAAAGCACCAATTCTATTGATTTATCATACCATAAATCGCTGATAATTTTAATTAAATCGACACCAGCTCGTCGCCTGTCGGCTTGAAAAGAAAGTTCTTTCTCGTATTGTGCGTTTTTTGTCATTGGTCAAAAAGTAAAATTAGTTGTTGTTGTAAATTTTTTGCAAAAATACTATTTTGATTTGATTTGCGAAATCGATTTCGTGAAAAATTGTATTATTTATTAAAATCTTGATTCAATTAATTTTAAACTTGAAACATCTCCAAAATTAAAAGCCAGTCATTACAACTGGCTTTTAATTTGATAAATATTTAAAACTTAAATTATAAGTCTAATAACCTGACCTGAACTTGTAACCATTTCTATCTGAACGCTTTGATTATCGTTTTTATTTGCCATAATTCTCGATACTGTTTCAATATCGGTAGCTTTTACATTATCAATGCTCAAAATTATTCCTTCTTTTAAGTCATTAGCATATTGCATTAATTTATCGTTATTGATATCTTTTATTTTGACACCATAAGCAATTCTGAAACGTTTTTTGTCATTGGCATCGATGTTTTCAAGTTGAATTCCTTTGAATTCTGTGCCTACAACATCATTTTTGGTCAATTTTACAGGTAAAATCAAAGTTTTTTCGTTGCGAATAAAGGTAACTTGAACCACATCTTTTGGACGTTTTGTATTAATATAACCAGATAATTCAGAATAAGTCGAAATTTTTTGATTGTCCAATTTTACAATAATATCTCCTTTTTCTAATCCAGCATTTTCTGCACCAGATTCTTTGGTTACTTTCTTGATATAAAACCCTTCTGATTGTTTAATGCCTAATTCTTTGGACACAATTCCAGTCAATTCGCCACCTTCTACACCAAGAATTCCTCGTTGCACGTTTCCGAATTCCATAATATCTTCGATAATTTTTCGGGCAATATTACTTGGCACAGCAAAAGAATAACCGACATATGAACCAGTTTGCGATGAAATCATTGTGTTAATTCCTATTAATTCGCCACGACTATTTACAAGAGCACCACCAGAATTTCCTGGATTTACAGCGGCGTCGGTTTGCAAGAAAGATTGCATTCCGTTGGTTTCTAAATCTCTAGCTTTTGCTGAAACAATTCCAGCCGTGACAGTCGATGTCAAGTTATATGGGTTACCGATAGCCAAAACCCATTGTCCAACTCTTACATTATCAGAATCGCCAAAAGTATTGTAAGGCAATTTTTCGTCTGCATCGATTTTCAGCAAGGCAATATCCATTTTAGAATCGGTTCCGATTAGTTTTGCTTTATATGATTTTTTGTTATTTAGCGTGATTTCTATTTCTTGTGCATCTTTAATTACGTGATTATTAGTCACGATATAACCATCTTCAGAAATAATTACGCCCGAACCTGTACCTATTTGCTCTTGTTGTTGCGATCCACCACCAGTACCGTAAAAATATTCCATAATTGGGTTTCGCATCGTTACTTTCGAAACATTTTTAACGTGAACTACTGTATGTATAGATTGCTCGGCTGCAACAGTAAAATCCATGTTTTCACCAGAAAAATCTACATTTCTGCCAAACGAATTCGGAGCCGTTGTTGTCAATGTTTTTTTGTTATTTGATAGAAAACCGTCATTTTCAAATAAAATTTTATAGGCACCAAGCGTAGTAATTCCGCTCAATAAAGAAACCAAAAACAATCCTGAATACTTTTTCATATTTATAATTTTTAAATTAACTAAGTAAAATTAGCTAAAAAAATATTTCATAAAAAACAGTTTAACGCTCGATTAACATTCTTTAACTTTGCATTAATAATTGTATTTTTGTATTAACTAATAAACGAGCAACATTTTGTATCAAAACAACCTTAATTTCAAAACAAAAAAAATTGTAACTTTGTAAAAATTTATAATTATGGAAATTTTAATAAAAACTAAAATAACCCAAGACGAGTTGATTAAATATCTTTTAGATAGTAAAAAACAAATGTTGAAAGAAAGTGAAGATTATTTTAAATCTACTGCTTTCAAAGTTGATATGAAAAAATTAAAGCAAAAACAAAAACAAAATAATGGCTTATAGTTTTCAAAAAACAAAAGATTTATTCAATACCTATATTTTTGAAACAAAGTCAAAAGTTTTTTATAGATTAAAATTCAAGCATTCACCTTTCATGCTTGGCGATAATAAAAAAGAATTTTCTGAATCTATTTTTGAATTTGTAATTGAAGTTTTTTTCAATCCAGATGATAAGCTTCCTGCAAAAGATGATTTAATTTCTGAAACTATACATCAAATATTATTAGACTTTTTTCAATCCAAAAATGAAACAATTTGTATTTATATTTGTGATTCTTCAGACGGAAAACAATTAGTCAGAAGAAGAAAATTCAATCAATGGTTTGATTATTTTGAAAAATCAAATTTTGTAAAATATGATGAGGTTTTATTTGATAAGAATGAAAATGAGTTTCCAATTTCACTTATTATGCAAAAACACAATAAATACATTCCAGAGGTAATTGCAGCCTTTCTAGAAATTATTAATGCAAACAATCAAGATAAATTTCAATAAAAACTTTAAATTATTCTTGTTTTAATGACTAAAAAAAAACACAACTCATAATGCATGCAAGTTAAGACTTGTACCTTAAAAACAACACAACTACAACAAACATAAAATGCCAAAAGACAACTCAATAAAATCGGTTTTAATAATAGGTTCAGGTCCAATCGTAATTGGTCAAGCTTGCGAATTTGATTATGCAGGATCACAATCGGCTCGTTCTATTCGTGAAGAGGGAATTGAAGTAATTCTTATCAACTCCAATCCAGCAACAATCATGACCGATCCAACCATGGCGGATCATGTTTATTTGTTGCCATTGACTACCAAATCAATCATTCAAATCCTTAAAGAACATCCGCAAATCGATTCGGTTTTGCCAACAATGGGCGGACAAACTGCATTAAATCTTTGTCTCGAAGCCGACGAAAAAGGAATCTGGAAAGATTTTAATGTCCAAATGATTGGTGTCGACGTCAATGCCATTAACATTACCGAAGACAGAGATCAATTTAAAAACTTGCTCAAAAAAATCGGAGTGCCATCGGCTCCAGCCGAAATATGTACTTCGATGCTTCGTGGAAAGGAAATTGCACAAGAATTTGGTTTTCCATTAGTTATTCGTCCATCGTTTACTTTGGGCGGAACTGGTGCTGCAATCGTTTATAAAAAAGAAGATTTTGCCGAAAAACTTTCCTATGGTTTAGAAATGTCACCCATTCATGAAGTATTGATAGACAAGGCATTAATGGGTTGGAAAGAATACGAATTAGAATTATTGCGAGACAAAAACGACAATGTTGTCATCATTTGTTCGATAGAAAATATGGATCCAATGGGAATTCATACTGGCGATTCTATCACGGTTGCTCCAGCCATGACTTTATCAGACACTACTTTCCAGAAAATGCGAGATTATGCTATTTTGATGATGCGTTCTATTGGGAATTTTGCTGGTGGTTGCAACGTACAATTTGCAGTTTCGCCAGACGAGAAAGAAGATATTGTAGCTATCGAAATCAATCCAAGAGTGTCACGCTCATCAGCTTTGGCATCTAAAGCAACAGGATACCCAATTGCGAAAATTGCTTCAAAATTGGCTTTGGGTTATAACCTTGACGAATTGCCAAACCAAATTACTAAATCAACATCAGCACTTTTTGAACCAACTTTAGATTATGTAATTGTAAAAATTCCGCGTTGGAACTTTGACAAATTTGAAGGAGCAGACAGAACATTAGGACTTCAAATGAAATCTGTTGGCGAAGTTATGGGAATCGGGCGTTCGTTTCAAGAAGCCTTGCACAAAGCGACGCAATCTCTTGAAATTAAGCGTAATGGACTAGGAGCAGACGGAAAAGGTTATAAAAACTACGAACAAATTATCGAAAAACTAACCTACGCAAGTTGGGACAGAGTTTTTGTGATTTATGATGCGATTGCGATGGGAATTCCATTGTCACGCATTCACGATATTACTAAAATCGATATGTGGTTTTTGAAACAATATGAAGAATTATATACATTAGAAAAAGAAATTTCTAAATTCAAAATCGACACTTTACCCAAAGATTTATTGCTCGAAGCAAAACAAAAAGGGTTTGCCGACAGACAAATTGCACACATGATGAGTTGTTTGGAAAGTCAAGTTTATAAACTTCGAAAAGATATGAATATTAATCGAGTTTATAAATTGGTCGATACTTGCGCAGCCGAATTCAAAGCATTGACACCTTATTATTACTCCACTTTCGAAGCTGAAATCGAGCAATCAAACGGTGAAAAATACGTTCACAACGAAAGTATTGTAACAGATAAAAAGAAAGTTGTAGTTTTGGGATCCGGTCCAAATAGAATCGGACAAGGAATAGAATTTGATTATTCGTGTGTTCACGGTGTTTTGGCTGCCAAAGAATGTGGTTATGAAACTATTATGATAAACTGCAATCCTGAAACGGTTTCGACCGATTTTGATACAGCCGATAAATTATATTTTGAACCTGTTTTTTGGGAACATATTTACGATATTATTAGACACGAAAAACCTGAAGGAGTTATTGTACAATTGGGCGGACAAACGGCTTTGAAATTGGCCGAAAAATTATCTAAATACGGAATTAAAATTCATGGAACTTCGTTCGACGCATTGGATTTAGCCGAAGATAGAGGACGTTTTTCTGAATTATTAAGCGAACTTAAAATTCCGTTTCCACAATTCGGAATTGCAGAAAATGCAGATCAAGCAAGTGCTTTGGCCGATGTTTTAGATTTTCCGTTATTGGTTCGACCATCATATGTTTTGGGTGGACAAGGCATGAAAATTGTTATCAATAAGCAAGAATTGGAAGAACACGTTATCGATTTATTGAAAAATATTCCAGGAAATAAATTGCTGTTAGATCATTATCTTGATGGAGCAATAGAAGCCGAAGCTGATGCTATTTGTGATGGCGAAAATGTATATATCATTGGAATTATGGAACATATTGAGCCTTGCGGCATTCATTCTGGCGATTCTAACGCGACTTTGCCACCATTTAATTTAGGCGAATTTGTAATGCAACAAATAAAAGATCATACTAAAAAAATTGCTTTGGCATTAAGAACCGTGGGATTAATTAACATTCAGTTTGCGATAAAAGACGATACTGTTTACATCATCGAAGCCAACCCGAGAGCGTCACGAACAGTTCCGTTTATTGCAAAAGCATACGGCGAACCGTATGTAAATTATGCTACCAAAGTAATGCTTGGCGAAAATAAAGTAACCGATTTTACTTTCAATCCACAACTGAAAGGTTATGCTATCAAGCAACCCGTTTTCTCGTTTAGTAAATTCCAAAATGTAAATAAAGCGCTTGGACCAGAAATGAAATCGACTGGCGAAAGCATTCTGTTTATTGACGATTTGAAAGATGATCAGTTTTATGAGTTGTATAGCAGAAGGAAAATGTATTTGAGTAAGTAAAGCAATTGAAGTGAATTAAAAAAAATATGAAAATTAGTAAGTTATTTTTAGTTATAGTTTTAAGTTTGGTAATTTTTATTGGATGTGATGATAATAAAGAGATTACACCACAACAGCAACAAATAGTTTTAAGAGATTATCAAACTCAGTATAACGTTGATATTCTCAAAATTGAGAATTATCTTAAAACGCATTCTGTATCAGTTATAAATAATTCAGGATTTGTTGACGACCAAGACGCTACTTTTACAAGTGTTTCAAACTTAAATCCAAATTCAATTTGGGGGACAGATCCATTAACACCAAAAACAAGTTTACTTACAAAAACAGCTACAATTGGAGGAGTTATTCATAAGATTTATTACATCAAATTTAGACTAGGAAATGGTGCTTCGCCAACGTTAGTAAGTCAAATAAAATCACAATATAAAGGGTTTTTAATTGAAGATGGTTCTATTTTTGATAGTAGTCCAACAACTGGTTCGCAATTTACTTTGAATCAGCTTATTTTTGGATGGAGAGAGATTTTACCTGAATTTAAAATGGGTTCAATTTCTGGTGTTAATCAGTACAGTGATTTTGGATCGGGTGTAATGTTTTTACCATCTGCTTTGGCTTATTATGAGCAGTCAAGGGTTCCAATTCCTCAATACTCACCATTAGCTTTTAGTTTTAAGTTGTTTAATGTGATTTGATGAATTATTGCAATGTAATTTTATTTTTTTTATTGAAATTTAATCCAAACTTTTGGGTTCAGTCTATTTTCGCAATTTTTTCGTTATATTGTTATTCTTCAAAATCAATATTTGTTGGTTTGTCTGGCAAACTTGTTGATTTGTAAACCGAATCAATATTACCAACAATCTCTATTGACAGTTGATCGAACCAAACTTTTCCAGTTCCGTTAATCAAAACTCCATAATTCAAAATGCTGCTTTCTAGAGGAACATTTAAGACTATTTCATATTTAATCCAATCAGTATTGCCTTTTATTGGTCGATCTTGCATATTATCGAAACTTAAATATTTTTTTGCAAATTTAGAATCAACTCGCAGCCACATTCCTGCACGATTTGCAACATCTTCTGATTTTATAAATGCTGTTAGTTTAATTTTTTTGCCAAGATAATTTTTGGCATCACAACTTTGCATTAAGGTTCCAAATCCTTTAATTTCATGGTCGATTGATTCAATATAAGCACTTTTCTTGCCTTTTTTTGCATTGTTTTTGTCAAAACCAACTTCATAACTCAACGGTTTGCTTCCGGCTTTCGTCCAACCATTTATTGATTGTGCATTACTTTGGGGTTTTCCTAGAAATATAAATAATACTATTAATACCGATAAAAATGATAACTTTTTCATTGTGTTTTTTTTAAGGTTAAATAAATTTTTTAAAAATGCTTTAATTTTTTGAAACCAAAAATCGAATCCGTCGACTGATTTTTCATTTTGATTATTAATAATTATTGAATCAGAATTGTAATCCAAAACAGAAAAAATTGTCTTTATAGAAAAACTTCTTGGCGAAACATCATTTGATTCTATTCTTTGAATTGTTCGTAAACTGATATTGCATTTTTCTGCAAGTTCAGTTTGAGTCAGTCGTTTTGCCAATCTCAATTCTAAGATTTTTTCTCCTAATTCTGGTTGTTTCATTTTTCAATTTTTTCTTCTACAATATTAGATTTAAGTATAAAAATTTCCAATAAATTTTGAAGTTTTATGTATGACTTCTTTATGACTTTAAATTAATCAATTGGTTTTCATGGTTTTAAAATTTAAACAAAATGGATTTTTAAAAAATCAATTCAAAATATTTAATTATTTATTAATACAAATGTCTTAATAAATTAAAAAAAAATGTTATTTTTGATTATAATCAATTTATAAAGTACTATTTTTTATGTCAAATTCCAAAAAAGGCAAATTATACCTAATTCCAACAACTCTTGGCGAATGTAATCCAGAAGATGTTTTACCAATTACTATTTCTAGAACTATTGATTTTGTAGATTATTTTATTGTCGAAAACGAAAAAACAGCTCGTAAATGCATTAAAAGCACAAATCCAACCAAAGTTCAAGCCGATTTGACTTTGTTAACTCTAAACAAACATACATTAGTTTCGGAGCACAACAAAATGATTCAGCCTTGTGTTGAAGGCAAAAATGTAGCCATTATGAGTGAAGCAGGTTGTCCTGGAGTCGCAGATCCTGGGGCAGTAATTGTAAAATTAGCTCATGAAAAAGGCATTCAAGTCGTGCCTTTGGTCGGTCCATCTTCTATTTTATTGGCTTTAATGGCTTCTGGAATGAATGGTCAAAGTTTTACATTCAACGGTTATATCCCGATCGAGAAATCTGAAAAAAAGACTTTTTTACGAATGCTCGAAAAATTATCGCAAGATAAAAATATGACGCAAATTTTTATGGAAACCCCATACAGAAATAACAAAATGTTAGAAGATATTTTGCAAGCTTTGCAACCAAGTACCCATTTGTGTATTGCGACAGACATAACCCTACCAACCGAATTCATTAAAACAATGAAAGTTTCTGAATGGAAAAATGCAGTTGTAGATTTGCACAATCGACCTACTATTTTTATAATTCATAGGTTTTTACTATCTTAGTTATAAAAAAAACCTCCAGATTCCGGAGGTTTTTTTTATAGAGTTTAAACAGTTTAATCAACTTTTGCGTTACATTCGGCTATAATTCCTGATGTTTCATATCCTGAAAATTGTTTTAAATACGATTTAACAGAACTTCCGTATGCATCTGAACATTTATTTTTACCGTTGCTTTTCAAGAATTTTTTTACAGAGCCTGGACCACCTAAATGTGCTGCAGCCAAAATTCCCGATTCAGTAATTTTAACGCCACTTATTGTTTTTCCTGAATATTTTTCTATTTCATTTTTCAATTCCCATTTGTTTCTTTTAATCAAAGTTACAAATGCTTCTTCTTGAAGTTTTGGATTACTAATAAACTTAATACTGTCGTTTATTCCAATTGTTCTCAGGGTTTGTTTACCAAATTGGTATTTACCCATATAACCCAAAGTATTTATTTTATTGTATTTTCCTTGAGATTCTTTGAAACCAACTGCTTCTTTGAATGCGATGAAGAACTTTCCAGTAAAGGGAATGGATGTCGGAACATAATTCTCTGTTTTTAAAGACGGTAACGAGTAATCTATTTCGTTTTGGTTTTTGTTAAACCAATTTTTATTATCTGTTCTAAAAGGTTTAAAACCAGAACTTAAAATACCAATAATTAGAGTCAATGTCGAGTAAAATATCCATTTCTTTATCATAAATTTGTTTTCTTCAAGTCTGTCACTCCTTGAAATTTCTACTTAGCAAAGATAAGCCCAAAGTTTAGAAATATGAAAATCAATACGTTAAAATTTCCTAAATAGAATTTTACTGCAAAGTTAATAACTTCGTGAGTGCTTACTTTTTCAACTGCTGGCAAAGAAAATCTTGTTAAGAAATTTTTTGTATTTATTTTAAAAAAGAAATTATTTAACAAATTAAATATTACTTTTCGAGTAAATTTTATCGTTTTACACCTTGATTATTTATCCAATCACGGTATTTATTAGCTATAATAGTATGTTCTGAAAATGTAGTAGCAAACTCGTGATAACCAAATTTTTCGACTGATGCACAAAAGAACAGATAATCGGTTTTTTTAGGTTTCAAAACCGCTTCGATCGCTGTAATATCTGGCATTGCAATTGGTCCTGGTGGCAAACCTAGATTCTTGTAAGTATTCCAAGGCGAATCTAAAATCAAATCTGTCGAGATGACTCTTTTTATTACTTTTTTAAAATCATTCGAATTTTTTTTAACAGCATATATCACTGTCGGATCGGCTTGTAAGGGCATTTCGATTTTCATTCTGTTTAAATATACCGAAGCAATTGTTGGTCGTTCGTCCTTTTTTACCGATTCTTTATGCACAATCGATGCTAAAATTGTTGCTTGTATTGGAGTTAAATCGTTTTTTTTGGCCAATGCAATTCTTTCTGAAGTCCAAAAACTTTGGTATTCTTTGAGCATTTTGTCTCTAAATTTTTCTGCCGATGTGTTCCAATACATTTCATAAGTGTTTGGAACACAAATTACTAATACGTTATCTTCTGTAAAACCATTTTTAGCCAAAAATGCTGGTTCTTTAAATGAATTTAATAATAACAAACTATCTGCTTCGATTTGTGAACCAACTCTACCCGCCAAGTCTTCAATGCGTTCTTGGTTATTAAATGCTAATTTTACTGCAATATTTTGTCTTAAACTGGTTACTACTGCAAAACTACTCATTCCTGATTTCAATAAAAACCTACCAGATTTTACGTGTTCATTATAAGAACGCTTTTCGGCTATGAATTCAAATTTACTCATATCATTAATAAATGGAGCAATAATTTTTTTGACATCTTCGTAGTTAGAGTTACTCGGAATATTTACATACAATTCGTTCGACGATAATTTTGTGTTGCTTGAAAATATTTGATTGTAAATTACAAATCCGACAATTGCAAGAATCAAAATTATTAATATCGAAATTGCTTTTAATGTTTTCTTATTCAAAATATAATATTATTGAGGTTTTATTAATTGAAAAAAATCTTCGTCATAATAAATTCCGTCGATTAAGTTCCATTGTTTTTTTGTTCCAATTTTCTGAAAACCAAATTTAGTAAAAAGTGCAATACTAGACGAATTTTTGGCATTAATATTTGCAAATAATTGATTCAAGTTCAAATTCTTAAAACTATAATTTATTACTAAATCTAAAGCTTGAGATCCAATACCTTGATTTCTATCGGTTTCATTTTTTATGATGATGCCAATTCCTGCTCGATTATTTCTTGGATCATATTCGAATAAATCTATCAATCCAATTGCATTAAAATTTTTATTTTGGCAAATAACCATTCGCAATTGTTTAGCTTCATAAATATCTTGGTGTGCGTTTTCGAGATATTGTTTGATAAGAAACTGACTATAAGGAGTTTGAGTATTGCTAATTTCCCATATATTTTCATCGTTTTCAATATCATATATAAATGACAAGTCTTCGGGCTCGAGTGCGCGTAAGTAAATATTTTCTGCTTGAAGTGTTGGCATTTGTAATATTATATTTTTAATTTATTTGATTTCAATTTCTCCAGAAAAAACAAATTCTGCTTTTCCTTTCAAGAAAACGTTAACATATTTATTGTTAATTTTTTCGAATGAAATTTCTAGATTTCCGCCTTGAACATTAATTTTTATTGATGTCGATTTGGTTTTGTTAGTAGCGTGCATTGCAATTGCAGTAGCTGTTGCACCAGTGCCGCAAGACAAAGTTTCGTCTTCGACGCCACGTTCAAAAGTTCTAATTGTAAATTCTTTTTCTGATATTTGTTCTACAAAATTAACATTGCTACCAACTTTTCCATACAAATCGCTGTTGCGAATGCGAGAACCATTTTCTTTTACATTAAAAACAGCTAAATTTTCTACCAACGAAACGTGATGTGGCGAGCCTGTATTCAAGAAAATATAATCATTTTCGATTTTTATTTCTGATACGTCTTGCATTTGCAAAGATATTAACCCGTTTTGGTCAATTGTTGCGTTATGCAAACCGTCTATGGCCAAAAAAGTTGCTTGCTTATCAATTACATTCAAACTTTTGGCAAATGCGACCAAACAACGTCCGCCATTACCACACATTGTACTTTGGTTGCCATCTGAATTAAAATAAACCATTTTGAAATTGGTAAATGAATCATTTTCAAGAAGAATTAATCCGTCCCCACCAATTCCGAATCTACGATGACACAAATGCTCGATCAATTTGATATTTTCTTTCGGAAAACTTCCATTACGGTTGTCAATCATAACAAAATCATTGCCTGTTCCTTGGTATTTATAGAAATTAATTTTCAAAATAATTTAAAGTTTTAAAATTGTTAAAAAGTTAATCTTTATACAAAATAATCAAATTTCAAAGTTAAATCCTAATTATCACAAAGTTTTTGAATGAAAATATTTTGAATCTTTTTAACCAAATTTTTTTGATGCGTTTTGGAATGAAACTTAAAACAGCATTGGGCTTGTTTATTTGCCTAAAAAATTCTACAATAGCTTCTATTTAAACCAAAAAAAAGCCGATACTTGTTATAGTAACGGCTTTTTTTATTGTCTTGTAATTATTATTTTTTGTGTCTCGGCTCAGAAGATACTGTCAATTTATGACGTCCTTTTGCACGACGACGAGCAAGAACTTTACGTCCGTTTGCAGATGCCATTCTGTCCATAAATCCGTGTTTGTTTCTTCTTTTTCTTTTTGATGGTTGGAACGTTCTTTTGCTCATTTTGTGTATCTTTTAAAATCTTAATTAATTATTTGGTGGATTTATTTGTTTTTAAATCGAGTGCAAATATAGTAAGATTTTTTTTTCTGGCAAGTACTTTTTTAAATTATTTTACGAAGATTTTACTATATTTGCAATTCATTATAAAACAACTTTATGTTTCACAGAAATATCAAACTTATTATTGCAGGTTTAATGGTCACTTTTGCTATATACTTGTTCACTCAAGGAGGCAATACTGGCAACGGAATTTTCCTCATTATATTGTCTATCATTCCAATTTTTCTTTATTTCAAGAATGAGTTTATTTTATTGGCTTTTTTAAAACTTAGAAAACAAGATTTTGCTGGTGCAACTGCATGGTTGTCAAAAATTAAAAATCCAGATACAGCTTTAGTTCAAAAACAACAAGGTTATTACAATTACCTGCACGGAATAATGTTGTCGCAAACTAACTTGGTTCAAGCCGAAAAATATTTCAAAAAAGCGATTGCTCTTGGATTATCTATGGATATGGATTTGGCGGTTGCCAAACTAAATCTTGCAGGAGTTGCACTTTCTAGAAGAAGAAAACTAGAAGCCACAAACCTAATTGCCGAGGCTAAAAAACTAGATAAACAAGGCATGTTAAAAGATCAAATCAAAATGATGAAAGATCAAATGAAGAAGATTTAGATTGATAAATTGTGATTAGTGAATAATTATTTAATTGAACAATAAAAATTAGATTTACTAAAAAACCATCAATAATTTTGATGGTTTTTTAGTTATTTATTAATCGGAATCTCGATTTGATATACTTTTCTAAGTTTATTTTCTAGTTTTCTGTCCCGAAGCCATTGGTTGTGAATCTTGAGAATTTTATAATTTATTCCTTGTTTTTGTGCGAAATCTGATAAATTTGTAATTGTTGAATCAACTTGAATTTTTTTGGTTTCGATTACTGGGTACAATTCTGCTTTTTGAAGATTAAATCCATAAATAGTTGGATTTTTCATGATTTCTTTGAGTGCCAAAATCCTGAAAATATAACGATGCGTTTCGTCTGTGAATAATAAATCGTAATAATTAATTGTTTTTTGAAAATCAACTTGCTTGGAAACGCCTCCCATTCCACCGTTGTAACTTGCTGCTGCCAATGTCCAAGAACCAAGTTTTTCTTTGGCTGCCAATAAATATTGACAAGCTGTTTCGGTAGATTTTTCTAGATTGTATCGTTCATCAACATTGTCGTTAACTTCCATTCCTTTTTCGCGGGCTGTATCAGGCATGAATTGCCAAACCCCTTTTGCTCCGGCTGGCGAAGTTGCATTGATTAGACCACTTTCTATGACTGCCAAATATTTAAAATCATCTGGAACATTATTTTTTGCCAAAATTGGTTCGATTATCGGAAAAACCCGATTCGCACGTTTCATAATCATTATTGTCGAACCATGAAGATTGACGTTGGTTACCAATTCTCTGTCGAATCTTTCTTTGACATCAATCAAATTCAATGGAGTTTCTTCTGAACAAAAATCTGCTTTTTCTGGAAAAACATAATCTATTTTTGGGTCAATTTTAGTTTTTTTTATTGGATTTGATACTGCATAAATCAAGAACATACACCCTGCGATTACTGTAGTAATAATTCCAATTTTTTTTATAATTTGCATTGAATGAAATTTAACTTTTTAACGAATTTAAAGAATATTAAAAACGGAATATAATTTTGATAAAAAAATTAAATCGGCATAAATTCTACTGCTTTCCAATCTTTTTCTAACAAATTAATAAAGTTATAATGAATTTTATCATTTTTATCGAACTTTCCGTTTTTGTTGGTGTCTTCGATTGCTCTAAAATACAAACGGTTTTTTGAATCAATAATTTTCCAATCTAAAACCTCTTGAACTTCATTAGAAATTTTCGTGAATTTAGCTCCCGAAATATCAGACAAATATAAAGATTTAATGTCGTTGTAATCAAGTTTTCCGTCATCATTAGTATCTGCGTCGGCAAGTAAATAAACCAAAGTTTGTTGTCTTGATTTTACTGCTAACAATGGCAAATAGTTTACCGATTGTATCAACATTGGCTTATTGGTCAATGAAATAAGAGAATCTGAATCTATTTTTTGAAATTTTAGGTTTTGCAAATAACCTGTTATTTCATTATCCATATTATTGGCAACATTAAAACTTGTGTTTTCTTCAGATCGAGAATCATAAATTTTACTTGAATTCTCATAATTTGAATTTAAATTACCAATTGGATATATCAAATAATCGGTCAAATCGAATTGAATTGGTAATCCTGCAACAGCAATTCGTGTTGTGTCTAATTTTTGTTCGACAACTTTATTGTCATTTTTGTAGCTTAATTTTGGTTTTTCGATCTCTTCTTTGCAACCTATAATTGTTATAATTGCTAAAACAGAAATTATTTTTATTAAGTTTTTCATTTGTTTTTTTGAAATTAATTTCTTGGATTATAACAAATTAATAATAACTTGAAATTAATCAATACAAATCTAAAAATTAAAAAATTAAAAATCACTCTTTAATTGATTAAATTCTTTGCAAATTATTAAGCTATAATTTGGCAGAAATTTTCAAACTAAAAACCCGAGTGGTCAAATAATTTGGAATTCCGTATTGATTTTTAGAATAAACATCGCGGACCCAAGTATTAGTAATTGCATTTTGATTGTTAAACATATTAAAAATTTCGAATCCCGCCGATAAATCTTTAAATTTTTTCAACCAATGATTTGTTGGTCTTTTGTCATTTTTATCTGTAAAAATATAACTAAAACCTATATCTGCTCGACGATAATCTCTTAGTCTGCTTTGGTATTTGTAAACATTAGCATAACTTGGCGAACCGCCTGGAAGTCCTGTATTATAAACCAAATTCAAATAAACTTTTACACTTGGTATTTTTGGCATAAAATCTTGAAATAAAATACCAAATTTCAATCTTTGATCTGTCGGACGAGCAATATAACCCTTATCGTCTATATTTTCTTCGGTTTTTAAATACCCAAAACTCAACCATGAGTCTGTTCCTGGAACAAATTCGCCGTTTAATCTAAAATCCAAACCTTGAGCATAGGCAACTGCATTGTTTTTGGCTGCATATCTTATTCGAACATTGTCAACCGTAAACGGATTTACATCAGAAATCGATTTGTAATAAGCCTCAGAAACCAACTTGAATGGGCGGTTCCACATCTTGAAACTATAATCGTTGCTAAGTACAATATGAATCGATTTTTGAGCTTTTACGTTTGGCAAAACCATTCCAATAGAATCTCGTAATTCTCTATAAAACGGCGGTTGAGCATACAGACCTGCCGAAATTCTAAAAATCATATCTTGTTTCCAATTTGGTTTTATTGCAAATTGGGCTCTTGGACTAAATATAACTTGGTTATCGCCATTGATATTTCTTCCCGAAACTTTCCAGCTTTGCATTCTTATTCCGGCATTATACCAAACTTGCGATGCGCCTAATGTATCTTTTTTGCTCCATTGAAAATAGCTAGAAAATCGATTTATTTTGGTTAAATTTTTAGCATTTACACTTTGGTATGGCACCAATGGACCAACATACGAATTGTAGGGTTGGTCATTTCGAGGTAATGTTAACAATGGCGGATTCAGTGAAAATCCGGCTGAATCTATTATTTCATATTCTCTTATTCTGTCTTTGATATCTTCATGGGTAACTTTCAAACCCCATTCGAATTGGTTTTTTTTGCGTTCATGAAAACCTTTTAATTCGGTATTAAAAATTAATGCATCAAGATCGTTTCTGGCATGGTTTAATTGCGACCCAATAGCACGAGAAAATTTTACATCGCCAAAAGTTTCTGAACCTAAATTGGTGTCTACATCGCCCAACGCATAAGAACCGTTAATGTCGTAATATTCTTGTTCTTGTGTATTGAACATTGAATTTATTAACTTAAAAGTATTGCTTTCATTGACTTTAATTGATGTTTTTAATGCTCCGAAATAAGTTCGGTATTTGTCTTTTTCTTGACCATCATAAAAAACCAAAAGTGCTTGTGGTTCGTCGATTGTGCCAAAATTTGTTTGGCGTGTCAAAGGCTCAAAATCATAAGTATTCTGAGAAATATTGCCTAAAAAACTAAATTGCAATTTTGTCGAATAATTAAAGTTTACATTGGTTTGAACATCTATAAATGTAGGTTTATAGTTCGATTCTGTTTCTTGGCTCTGTACCAACAATTGGTTATTTCTGTAACGCAAACCTGTAACGGCATTCCATTTTTGGTTTTTAGAAACATTGTCCATTGATGCGCTAACTCCCAAAAAACTTGCTTCGGCAGTTGCACCAAATCGAGTTGGCGTTTTGTAAGTTATATCTAGAACCGACGATAGTTTATCGCCATATTTTGCTTGAAAACCACCGCCCGAAAAATCTACATTTTGAACCAAATCGGTGTTGGTAAAACTTAGGCCTTCTTGTTGACCAGAACGCACCAAGAAGGGTCTGTAAACTTCGATTTCGTTAACATAAACCAAGTTTTCGTCGTAATTTCCACCTCGAACAGCATATTGTGTACTTAATTCATTATTCGAATATACGCCAGGCAAGGTTTTTAAAATATTTTCGATTCCAGCATTGGCACCTGGAATTTTTCTTATTGTTATTGGGTCAATTGTAGTAATGCCTTGAAAACGTTTTTTGTTGCTAATTAATACCAATTCGCCTATTTCTTCTGCACGATTATTCATTACTGGATTAAGTTCTAAATCTTCATTCGATTTTAGTTCAATAATCGTGGTAATTTGTTTTAAAGAAACGTGTGTAAAAACAATTGAAACTTTTTTATTGGCATCTACGACCATTGAATAAAATCCGTTTTCGTTGGTCAATGTTTTGGTTTTTCCATCTGTAACATTGACTTTCTCGACAGGTTTGTTATTTTCGTCAAGCACAATTCCTTTAATGCGAGCGGTTTGTGCAAAATTTACATTAAATATTAAAAAGATAATAATTAGGAATAATTTATTTGTTTTCAAAAGTATGTTATGTTTTTTTATAATTATATGATATTACAAAATCTTAAAATCTAAAGTCTCAAAGTCAAGAATCTAAAATCTATAAATCCAAATATTCAAACGAAGTCTCAAATGTACTAGAATTTCCTACATTATCGGTTACAAACATTTTTAAATTGTTTTTACCAATTTGTGGTTTTATATCGTCTGTTAATTTGCAGGTCAATCGTTTTTGTTTGTATTCATATTCAAACAAAATCCATTTGCCGTTCAAGAAACCGTTAAACGATTTTATACCAGACGAATCATCAGAAATTCTAAAACTTATAGACTTGTCTTTTGAAATATTTTTACCTTCAATAATTTTCAAAATCGAAATTTTTGGCGTTATAGTATCCTCTGTCAAGCAAAAATCGCCTAATTCTCTTGTAATAGCAGTAAATATTGTTCCTTTTCGGGTTGTTGGCAAATAATCTATTTTTTTGCCATCAAGTTTTCCTATAAACATTTTTTTCATTTTATCCTCAGGTCGTTTTTTGCTGTCTATAGTCAAAAAATAATTCGAATGAACTGGAACGGTTTCGTTATGCAAATGTACCGTATCGTTTTTTACGCTAAAATCCATATAAAAATCTTCGTAGAATATTTTTTCTGGAAATGTAACTTCTGAATTCTCTAACGCAAAAATATTCTCAATATTACTTTTTACAAAATATTTTGATTTTTTGACCTTAACAATATTTGTTGGTGGCAAACCAGAATATTCTACAGGAATAACAATTTCGGTTTGGTTATTGTTATAATCAGAAACTATAATTTTATAGGTTGTGGTTATATTTCCAATTTCAATATTTATAATTCCGTTATTGGCATCTGTTTTTATAATTTTTAATGGATAAGGATTTTTCATAAACAATTTTTGGATTTTTTGTTTTGTTTTTTTGAATTTAGAAAAATCTATAAGCGCATTGATGTATCGAAATTCTTCGAATGCAAATGAATCGAATTGATATCCGAAAATTGATCTGCCGTTATCAAAAACTTCTACCTTGTATATACCATATTTATTTCCTGGATTATCAAACGAATCGATAGTGTTTATTCCGAAACCAATTTTGCCAAAAGCTTTTACGGTCTGCGCCAAATAGGTACCATCGTTTTGCAAATCTAAATTAACATTTATAACATTATTAGATTGGTTAACAATCGATTTTTCGTCTATTGGGTAAACATACAATCCGTTAATAGTAGGTTTTTTTGTGTCTTTAATGTAACTATCAAATCCAAAAAGCATAGGATTTATAATATTGTCAGTCTTAGAATCTCTAAATTCAAAATGCAAATGTGGTCCACCAGAACCGCCAGTATTGCCTGAAAGCGCCATAATTTCTCCTTTTTTTACAGGCAAATCGTTTGGTTTAAGAAATATTTCGATTTCATAAGATTGTTCTTTATATTGATAATCTTTGATGAATTTTTCGATATTGCCAACTGCAGAACTTAAATGTCCATACAAAGATGTGTAACCATTTGGATGGGTTATGTAAATTGCTTTTCCGTAACCATAGGTCGATATTTTTATGCGAGAAACATAACCATCGGCAACAGCATAAACATTTAGACCTTCTTTTTTTTGGGTTTTAATGTCAAATCCTGAATGAAAATGATTGGGTCGCAATTCGCCAAAACAACCTGAAAGTTCAATAGGAATATCTAATGGAGAACGAAAATAATCTTTTGGATAATTGGTTTGAGCGATAGAAATTATCGAAAATATTAAGAAAAATAAAATTGACTTCATAGATTTTGAACATTTTGGCTAATATAAATAAAAAGTCAAGTTTATAAAATAGTTTTATAAAAAATTAGATTTTAATTTTAAAATTAGTTCTTGTTAAGCAAGATTTCTCTAGCCACGATAGAAGGGAAAAACAATTTAAGGCGATTTTTCTTCGGCTTAAATTTTTTGGAATGATAGCGGGATTGGCTTCAAGAATAAAAATAAAAAAATAATAAAATAAAATCGAAATTATTCAATAGAAATTTTAACTTTGTAAATTGATTTTGAATTCAAGATTAAAAATGAGTGAAATTGTAGAAATTGTCGATTCGTTAGAAATAAAACTTCAAAAATTATTTGCAAAAACAGATAATTTAGAGCAAAATATTCTAGAATTGAAACAAGATTTGTCAAATGCTACAAAAACAATATTGAGTAAAACGCAAGAAATTGCTGATTTGAACAA
This sequence comes from Bacteroidota bacterium, assembly GCA_031408435.1. Lineage (GTDB taxonomy): Bacteria > Bacteroidota > Bacteroidia > Flavobacteriales > Flavobacteriaceae > Flavobacterium. Next base: position 99,628 of record JANNWM010000017.1, on the reverse strand, counting down.
AAAATACGAAGCACTTAAAATTACGAATTCATTACTTGGCAGTGACGAAAATAAACGAGATACGAAACTCAAAATAAATTCATTAGTTCGCGAAATAGATTATTGCATTGCGCAATTATCCGATTAGAATAATATGGACGAAAAGCTAAAAATTAAATTATCAATTGCAGATAGAATTTATCCAATGACTGTAAATTTGTCGCAAGAAGAAGGAATGAGAATTGCTTCCAAAAAAATTGATGCCATGATTAAGCAATTCGAAGAAAATTATGCCGTTAGAGACAAGCAGGATGTTTTGGCAATGTGTGCTTTGCAATTCGCATCGCAACTAGAACAAAGACAGATAGTTAACTCGATAGACGGTACAGAAACCATAGACAGACTAAAAAAAATTAATGATTTATTGATTCAATATCTCGATAAATAAACGTTCTTTACATAAACTAAAAATACTGCCTGCATTAGTTTTAATTTGATAAACTCAACACTAACAATTTAGAATGAGCAAATCTTCGTTACTATAACAAGCCTATTCAGTTAGGAAGTTTGAACAACGAGTTAGCTCAAAACTTGATATTCCGAGTTTATACAATCAACCTGATGCAGGTTTTTTTATACATAACAATTAACAAACAAAATGGACAGTACTTTAATAATAATAATTACAGGAATAATTGGGATTGCAGGTGGTTTTGTCATTGCAAAAATAATGGAAAAAAGCAATGTTTCTGGAATGGTAGAAACAGCCAAAAAAGAAGCAGCATTGATTATAAAAGATGCGAATTTAGCAGGTGAGAATACCAAAAAAGATAAAATTCTACAAGCCAAAGAAAAATTTATTGAACTAAAAGCAGAACACGAAGAGGTAATTAAAAATCGTGAAATGAAAGTTATTGAAGTCGAAAAACGAATTCTTGTAAAAGAATCTCAAGTTTCGACAGAATTGAATAAAGCAAAAAGAGTCAACGACGATTTCGAAGCAAAAACTATTGAATATTCTACAAAAATTGAAACTTTAGAAAAAAAACAATCCGAAATTGATAAAATGCATAAAAGTCAAGTTACGCAACTAGAAGTTATTTCTGGTTTATCGGCAGATGATGCTAAAAATCAATTGATTGAAAGTTTACGCGGCGAAGCCAAAACCCAAGCCATGGCGCATATTCAAGACACTATTGAAGAAGCCAAATTGACAGCGCAACAAGAAGCCAAAAAAATAATTATTAACACCATTCAACGTGTTGGAACCGAAGAAGCAGTGGAAAATTGCGTATCGGTTTTTAATATAGAATCTGATGATGTTAAAGGAAGAATTATAGGTCGAGAAGGTCGAAATATTCGTGCTCTAGAAGCTGCTACTGGCGTAGAAATTATTGTAGACGATACTCCAGAAGCAATAATTTTGTCTTGTTTTGACCCAGTTCGTCGAGAAATTGCTCGTTTGTCTTTGCACAAATTAGTTACCGATGGTCGAATTCACCCAGCGAGAATAGAAGAAGTTGTTGCCAAAACAACCAAACAAATCGATGACGAAATTATCGAAGTAGGTAAACGTACAGTTGTAGATTTAGGAATTCACGGTTTGCATCCAGAATTAATTAAAGTTGTTGGTCGAATGAAATACAGATCTTCTTACGGACAAAATTTATTGCAACACTCTCGTGAGGTTTCTAAACTTTGTGGCATTATGGCTGCCGAACTAGGTTTGAATGTAAAACTAGCCAAACGTGCAGGTTTATTGCACGATATTGGTAAAGTTCCAGATGCAGAAAGCGATTTGCCTCACGCACTTTTAGGAATGCAATGGGCCGAAAAATATGGCGAAAAAGAAGAAGTTTGCAATGCAATTGGTGCTCACCATGATGAAATTGAAATGAAATCGTTATTGTCGCCAATTATTCAGGTTTGCGATGCAATTTCTGGAGCAAGACCTGGCGCAAGACGTCAAGTTTTGGATTCGTACATTCAACGATTAAAAGATTTGGAAGAAGTTGCCTACGGATTCAAGGGTGTGAAAAGTGCCTATGCAATTCAAGCTGGAAGAGAATTGCGTGTAATTGTAGAATCTGAAAAAGTTTCTGACGAAAATGCTGGAACATTATCATTCGAAATTTCACAGAAAATCCAGACAGAAATGACTTATCCTGGTCAAGTAAAAGTTACGGTTATTCGTGAAACTCGTGCTGTAAATATTGCTAAATAATATATTAATTTTAACAATTTTTGATTATTAAATTTTATTAAAAATAAAAATTTAAGTTTGACCATGTCTTGATTTTAAAATTGAGTATTGGTCATTCTTTATTTTATTTCAAAAAATTATTAAAAAAATAATCGGGCTACTTTTTTTTAAAATAAACAAAAAACTATCTATTCTTTAGAATACATTTTTTTATTCAAACCTATATTTTTGTACATTTGAAAAAATAATTTTTTATCAATCTAGAAATACGCATTTTAGGTAATAATTAAAAATCTAGTATTTAAAAATTCAGTTTCTAATAATCTAAAACAAAAATGAACTACATACTTTTTGACGGACCAGTTCGAAATGCACTATTGCCATTTACATTCACGCGACCGGTTGCCGATATTCGAATCGGAATTTTGACAATTCGCGAAAAATGGGAAAAATATTTAGGATCAACAACAACAACATTGGCCGAAGAATATTTGTCAGAAAAATATCCTATGGTCGAAATGGAGGAAAATGTAATGATAAATGCATCGTTTTTGCCAAATGATATTTTGTCTGAAATGATTTCTAATTTAGAAAAAAAACAAGCAGTTTTTAAAGGCGATGATATAATTGCATTTTATACAACCGAAAATCAAGAAGAAGTAGATTTTGATACTTATGAAATATTAGAATATGATGAGGATTGTTTGGCAATCGAAAACACTTGGGATATTTTTGCTAAAAATGACATAGCAATTCGTGAAGATTTTGAACTTTTAACAGAAGATAGAAAATCGCAACCAATTCCGAAATCAGTAAACGCAATTTCTCCAGAAAATATTTTTATTGAAAAAGGAGCAAAGCTAGAATTTGTTACATTAAACGCATCAACTGGTCCTATATATATAGGAGCGAATTCCGAAATAATGGAAGGTTCTGTAATTCGTGGTCCATTCGCCTTGTGCGAATTCGGACGAGTTAAGTTAGCTACTAAAGTTTATGGTGCAACAACAGTTGGGCCATATTCGGTTATTGGTGGAGAAGTTAGCAATTCTGTGCTTTTTGGATATTCTAACAAAGGTCATGACGGTTTTTTAGGCAATTCGGTTCTTGGAGAATGGTGTAATATAGGTGCTGATAGTAATAATTCGAACCTGAAAAACAACTATGAAGAAGTGAAATTGTGGAGCTATGAAACCGAGAATTTTGCCAAAACGGGACTTCAATTTTGCGGATTAATGATGGGCGATCACAGCAAATGTGGTATAAACACAATGTTTAATACTGGAACGGTTGTTGGTGTTTCGACCAACATTTTTGGTTCAGGTTTTCCTAGAAACTTTGTTCCAAGTTTTTCTTGGGGTGGAGCATCGGGATTTACAACCTATATTACAAAAAAAGCATTCGAAACTGCCAAAATAGTTATGGCTAGAAGAAATGTTGAATTTGACGAAAAAGAAGCTAAGATTCTAGAACATGTTTTTGAATTAACAAAAAAATGGAGGAAAGATTAATTCATAAAATGAAAATAATCTCAATTTTAATACTTTTGGTTTTAAGTTTTTCTTGCGCAACAAATCCATATAAATTATCAGAAAAATCTTATAGAAATCAATTGAAAATTTTTAAAGAAACCATTTCTAAAAATGATACAATTGGCAATAATTCAATTTGGATAAATACTGTAAATTTCAATCTCAGGAAACCTAATTTTGTCATAATCCATCATACTGCACAAGATTCGTTGCAACAAACTATCAAAACTTTCACGTTGCAAAAAACGCAAGTTAGTTCGCATTATGTCATTTCCAACGATGGAAAAGTTGTTCAAATGTTGAATGATTACCTTAGAGCTTGGCACGCAGGCAACGCATCTTGGGGCAAAAATACCGATATAAATTCAGCTTCAATTGGTATTGAACTTGATAATAATGGGGTAGAACCTTTTTCTGAAGTTCAAATAAATAGTTTATTAAAACTTTTAACAAGATTAAAAAAACTTTATAATATACCAAGTCAAAACATAATTGGTCATTCCGATATTGCACCATCTCGAAAAAACGATCCAAGTATATTGTTTCCATGGAAAAAACTTGCCGAAAATGGATTCGGAATTTATCCCGAAGAGGTATTGATTAAAGCACCAGAAAAATTTAATGCTGAATTAGGTTTACGAATTATAGGTTATGACATCAAGAATTTGTCTAATGCTATTTCGGCTTTCAAACGTCATTTTATTCAAACCGAAGCCAATGATGTTTTAGATCAAAAAACCATTAATGCGATTTATAATGTTTATTTGAAAAACTAATTTTTAAAATACTAAAAAAAACGTTTTTGTTTTCTCTCTTCTAATTTTATCAATAATGCATGAGTTTCAAAGTTTTTTTGAACATTGAAAGATCCATTCAACCCTTATCGATTATGATTTTTTGGTTTTTAATAAATTATTTTTTTGCGATATTAAAAGTCAAATAACTTGAGTAATTTTGATATCTCTTCTATCCTCATAATTACAAATTAAAAGTTTGTATTTTGTAATTTTTGTTTCTATGATAGAATTAAAGTTATTCGTGTGTCCCGAAGTTTTCTGTGTAAGGAATCTAACAAGTCTCGTCTTTTCGTATGAAATATTGCAAGACCGACAGTCCTGAAGTTTCTGGGTTAAAAAAAAGACGAATCAATATTAACACAAAAGCCATTTTTTGAAATGGTAGCAAACCTAAAAAAAAGATAAATTTTAAATATTAAATTATTGATTTATTGTTTAATGAATATTTTAAATCATTTTTATTATTAAATAGATAATTTTTCACTTTAAAATCAACGAATTCGCAAAAGAAAGCTTGTTTTTAAAGTAATTGCCAAAACACTTTCAAATAATACATCGTTTTCGTAAATTTGCAACACATTAAAAAAATAACATTATGGCTTTTGATATTAAAATGATTGAAAAAGTGTACGAAAATATGGCTTCTCGTGTCGACAAAGCACGTGAGTTGGTTGGTCGTCCACTTTCGCTTACCGAAAAAATTCTATATTCTCACCTTTGGTCACAAACACCAGATGCCGTTTTCAAACGTGGTACAGATTATGTAGATTTTGCTCCAGATAGAGTTGCTTGTCAAGATGCAACCGCTCAAATGGCATTATTGCAATTCATGCACGCTGGCAAAAAAACGGTTGCCGTTCCAACAACGGTACATTGCGATCACTTGATTCAAGCCAAAGAAGGAGCAAAAGCCGATTTGGAATTTGCCAATAAACAATCCAAAGAAGTTTTTGATTTTTTATCCTCAGTATCTAATAAATACGGAATTGGTTTTTGGAAACCAGGTTCGGGAATCATTCATCAAATTGTTTTAGAAAATTATGCATTTCCTGGCGGAATGATGATTGGAACCGACTCACATACAGTAAATGCTGGTGGTTTGGGGATGTTAGCAATTGGAGTTGGTGGCGCAGATGCTGTCGATGTAATGTCAGGAATGTCTTGGGAATTGAAATTTCCGAAACTTATTGGAGTAAAACTTACTGGAAAATTAAATGGTTGGTCGTCTCCAAAAGATGTAATCTTGAAAGTTGCCGATATTCTAACTGTAAAAGGTGGAACTGGAGCAGTTGTTGAATATTTTGGCGAAGGCGCAATTAATATGTCTTGTACTGGGAAAGGAACAATTTGTAATATGGGTGCCGAAATTGGAGCAACAACTTCAACATTTGGATATGATGATTCAATGAGAAGATATTTGGCTGCAACAGGTCGCCAAGATGTAGTTGATGCTGCCGATAAAGTAGCCGATTATTTAACTGGCGATGCTGAGGTTTATGACAATCCAGAACAATATTTTGACCAATTAATCGAAATCAATCTATCTGAATTAGAGCCACACATTAATGGACCATTCACACCAGATTTGGGAACTCCAGTTTCGCAAATGAAAGCAAAAGCAGCTGCAAACGGTTGGCCTTTAAAAATAGAATGGGGTCTAATTGGATCTTGTACCAACTCATCTTACGAAGACATGTCGCGTGCTGCATCGATCGTAGAACAAGCTGTTGCACACGGAATTACACCAAAAGCAGAGTTCGGAATCAATCCAGGTTCAGAGCAAATTCGTTACACCATCGAGCGTGACGGAATTATTGCGACTTTCGAAAAAATGGGTACAAAAGTTTTCACAAATGCTTGTGGACCTTGCATTGGTCAATGGGATCGAGCAGGAGCAGACAAACAAGAAAAAAATACAATCGTGCATTCGTTCAACAGAAATTTCTCGAAACGTGCCGATGGAAATCCAAATACTCACGCTTTTGTAACGTCACCAGAAATGGTTGCTGCATTAGCAATTTCAGGTGATTTGAGTTTTAATCCGATAACTGATTCTTTGTTGAATGATAAAGGCGAAATGGTAAAATTATTGCCACCAAAAGGCGACGAATTGCCAAGTAAAGGATTTGATGTCGAAGATGCAGGTTTTCAAGCACCAGCCGAAGACGGTTCTGGAATTCAAGTTGCTGTTTCAACAACTTCTGACCGTTTGCAATTACTCGCACCTTTCGAGGCTTGGGACGGAAAAAATATTTCGGGTGCAAAACTATTAATCAAAGCATTCGGGAAATGTACAACCGACCACATTTCTATGGCTGGACCTTGGTTGCGTTTCCGTGGACATTTAGACAATATTTCGAATAATATGTTGATTGGTGCAGAAAATGCTTTCAATCAAAAAGCCAATTCAGTGAAAAATCAATTAACTGGTGTTTATGGCGAAGTTCCTGCAGTTGCAAGAGCTTATAAAGCTGCTGGTATTCCGAGTATTGTTGTTGGGGATCACAATTATGGCGAAGGTTCATCGAGAGAACACGCAGCAATGGAACCAAGATTTTTGGGGGTAAAAGCCGTTTTGGTAAAATCGTTTGCACGTATTCACGAAACGAATTTAAAAAAACAAGGAATGTTAGGTTTGACTTTTGCAACAGAATCTGATTATGATAAAATTCAAGAAGACGACACAATCAATTTCGTTGATTTAGTCAATTTTGCTCCTGGAAAACCATTAACACTTGAATTTGTTCATGCTGATGGTTCTAAAGATTTAATTCTAGCAAATCATACTTACAACGAAAGTCAAATTGGCTGGTTTGTTGCTGGTTCGGCTTTGAATTTAATTGCAGCTGGAAAAGCTTAATTTTTAAAAATATATTTATCTGAAAACGCTCTTTGTAAATCGAGCGTTTTTTATTAGAAACCAATCCTGCTTTTCGTTACAAACGAAGTTCACTGAACTCATATAAAAAAAATAGTGTAATGAAGTAATCTTTTGCTCCAAAATCTTTTTTTCTAAGTGAAAATCTCGTCATTTAGACGAGAAAGTTGGTTCTTGTTTTTTTTCAAGAAAAAACAGCTTTTCTCAAAAAAGATTTCTACTATAATCAAGGCTAAAAAAATAAATGGAAAACTACATTATTATTTTATTGTGCATCGCATCGTTTTTTGCGGGATTTGTAGATGCGGTTGTTGGCGGCGGCGGATTAATTCAAACTCCGATTTCGTTACTCTTGTTACCAAATATTCCTGTAGCAAATATAATTGGTTCGCTTAAAATTCCCGGAATTTCAGGAACAAGTTTTGCGGCTTTTCAATACTTGAAAAAAGTAAAAATCAACTGGAAGCGAATTCTTCCGATGTTAATTGTTTCTTGTGGAATGTCATTTTTAGGTTCGTTTTTGATGACTCAGGTCAAAAACGATTTTATGAAACCAATATTAATCCTCGTTTTGGTTTTGGTCGCCGTTTATACATTTTTCAAGAAAGATTTTGGTCAAACTGTACATAAAGATATTACAGAAAACAAATTGTTTGTTTATGGTTTGATAATCAGTTTTTTGGTTGGTTTTTATGATGGATTTATTGGTCCTGGAACAGGAAGTTTTTTGGTTTTGGTACTAATCACAATTCTTGGATTTGACTTTTTAAATGCATCTGCCAATGCTAAAATCATAAATATTGCAACCAATATTGGATCTATTTTATTTTTTGTTTTAAAAGGAAAAATAATTTGGATGATTGCAATTCCTATGGCTTTTTGTAATGCTTTTGGTGGTTGGTTAGGAGCAAAAACTGCCCTAAAAAAAGGAAATGGTTTTATTAGAATTTTCTTTTTGATTGTGGTTGTTGGAACACTTTTAAGATTGTGTTATGATGTTTTTATGAAGTGATTTTTTTTTAATTCATTTGTCATTCCAACGATACGAGAAATCACTTAACACGAGTAACTATTGAGATTTCTACTATCGTCGGAATCAAAATGAGTAACCAAAATTAACAAAGCTAATTATGATAATAATTTTCCCATAAAATCTTGATGACTTTTTGTTTTAGTCAAACCAATTCCATTTGAAGCATTATTCATAGATTAAATTTTTACTTGATCTAAAGTTTTTATTTTAGATACTTTTTCTGGATTTCCAATAATTTCAACTCCTACTGCATCTTTAAAAAAAGTATCGGTCATTGTCATAAATAATTTTACTGCTTTTGGCTTTTTATTTACTTTGATGGTTAATGTTGCCATAATCATTAATTATATTGGCTCTAGTCTAGAAAGTATTTTAAATTAAAAACTTTCTGCCAGAGATTTAAAAGAATTAGAGGATTTTTACTGTTCAAAAATAAAAAATCTGTGAAATATATGGCTAAAAAAATATCATATATTAACTAGATAATAGCCATTATATTTTCAAATATACAAAAATTGATTCCTATTTTTATTTCTAATTAGTCATTAAAAAACCTTAATTAAATCTTAATCAAAACCTCATTTTGGTTTTTAAAACTTATTTTAGCATTTAAAAACAAATTACTAAATGCCAATTAAAATCAATCAAATCAATAAATCACTGTTTATTCTAATGTTTTCCATTAGTTTAAACTCATATTCTCAAGAAAAATCTAAAAAGCATAAAATTCAAAAAGGCGAAACAATTACAAGTATTGCCAAAGAAAATAACATTTCTATTAACGAAATTTATAAATTGAATCCTGATGCTAAAAAGGTTCTAAAATTAAATTCGGTTTTAATAATTCCGATATCCAAATCCCAAAAAGAAATAAAACACTCAGATAAAGCTTCTGAAATAGCTGCCAATTTAGTGCATCAGGTTTTACCAAAAGAGACTTTGTACAGCATTTCAAAAAAATATAAAATCTCTATTGAAAACTTAAAAAAATGGAATCTAATTCTTGAAAATTCTGATTTAGAAATTGGTCAAATAATTAATGTTTCAGAAAATAAACCCACTAAACCAATTGATTTATTAATTTTAAAGGAAAATGAAACATTAAAAACTAAAACAAAAATTCATGAAGTTTTGCCAAAAGAAACTTTGTATTCATTATCAAAAAAATATAAAATAAGCATAACAGAATTAGAAAAATTAAATCCAGAAATAAAAAATGGTTTGCCAATTGGGTTTAAATTAATTGTTAGCCAATCAAAAAATGAAATTGAAAAAATAATTCCGATTTTCGAACCCGAAAAAATAATTATTAAAACAGATTCGGTTAATTTACCAGAAAAAATTGAACCTGAAAAAGTCATTATAAAAGAGGGTGGTATTGAAAACCCAATAGATTCGCTTTCGGTTGCCAAACCAATTACAAATTTAGAAATTCCAGACCAATTATTTCAGCGTGGATTCCAACAAATTGGTTCACGGTATCAAACTGGGGGGACTAGTCCAGGCGCATTCGATTGTTCAGGATTAATGATTTATATTTATTGTGATTCTGGTGTAAAATTGCCGAGAACATCGGCCGAACAGTCTCGTTTTGGAACAAGAATTAAGAATTCAGAAGCTCAAAAAGGCGATTTAATTTTCTTTTCAACCAACGGTAGTGGCAACGTAAACCATGTTGGTATGGTCACCGAAAATGAAGAAGGCAATATAAAATTCATTCACTCATCTGTTCATGGTGGCGTTATAATATCATCATTATCAGAGGGTTATTATTCCAAAAAAATAAAACATGTAAATAGGGTTTTAGATTAAATATTTTATGATTTAAATTGAATTTTTATTAAATTGCAGATATATTAAAAAAAAACAAATCCGAAACCTCAAAAATTTTAGATTCAGTGAGTTAATCAAAATTATATTATAAACTTAAAATAAACTAGAATTGTCTTCTCATCATATAGTTCGCGACGACCAAGAACCAGCATTAATTATTGCCAATGGTCAACAATGCAGTGAGGAGCTTTTGGGACAACTTTTAGAATGGTCTCCATTAATTATTGTTCTCGATTCTGCAATCGAAAGAGTGATGAATTATGACCTAAAAGTTGATGTTTTAATTGGCGATTTTGATCACAACTTTGATATCGAAAAATACCGTGAAAGTCAATTTCCAATAGAAATTATTCATGCTCCAGACCAAAATAAAACCGATCTCGAAAAAGCTTTTGATTTTTTGATTGAACGAAAAATCCCAGCTGTAAATGTCATTTGGGCAACCGGAAAAAGAGCCGACCATACAATTTCTAACATTACAAACATTGTTCAATACCGAAAATTATTAAAAATTGTAATTCTTGACGATTATTCTAAAATATTTCTTTTGCCAAATAAATTTGAGAAATGGTACACAAAAAATTCTATAATTTCACTTATTCCAATTGGAGAAGTTTCTGGTATATCGACCCAAAATTTATTTTTTCCATTGGCAAATGAATCTCTAAAAATGGGTTATAGAAACGGAAATAGCAATCATGTAACAGATGATGGAATTGTTATAATCGAACACCAAAATGGCGATTTATTATTGATGGAATGTTTTGATTAAATTAATATTCTAATAACTATCTTTGCATTCTATTTAAGAAAATGAAAGATAAAAGTACGCCCGAGAAAACCAATTTGCATCCAAGAAACTTGCACCGATTTGGATATAATTTCGAAAAATTAATACTAACAAATCCAGACTTAAATCAATATGTTTTCGTTAATGATTTTGAAACCCAAACGATAGATTTTAGTAATCCAGAGGCAGTAAAATCGTTAAATAAATCGATTTTAATGATGGATTATGATATTCTAAACTGGAATTTACCCAAAGATTATCTCTGTCCGCCAATTCCTGGTCGTGTAGATTATATTCATTATTTAGCAGATTTGTTGGCAACAAAAAACAACAATATTATTCCAGAAGGCGAAAACACTGTTGGTTTAGATGTCGGAATTGGTTCTAATTGTATCTATCCAATTCTTGGAAATTCTATTTACGACTGGTCATTCGTAGGAACCGATATTGACGAAAATGCAATTCAGAATTGCAAAAAAATTATCGAGCAAAACGCGAAATTAATCGACGCTATTAGCTTGCAATTGCAAGTAGAATCAAGGTTTATTTTTAAGAATATTATTTTACCTGAAGATAAATTTACTTTTACGATTTGCAATCCGCCTTTTCATAATTCGCAATCAGAAGCCACAAAATCATCTATACGAAAAGTCAATAATCTTGAAAACACGAGAACTAAAACTCCAGTTTTAAATTTTGGAGGACAAAATGCTGAATTATGGTGCGATGGTGGCGAAATTGGGTTCGTTACTCAAATGATTTTTGAGTCGGCTAAATATCCATTACAAGTTTTCTGGTTTACAACTTTGGTTTCTAAAAAAGAAAATTTGCCCAATATTTATAAAACTTTAAGCAAAGTTCAAGCAGTCGAAATAAAAACAATTAACATGTCGCAAGGTCAAAAAACAAGTAGAATCATAGCTTGGACTTTTTTGAGTGAAGCCCAGCAAAAAAAATGGAAGTTTTAAATGAAAAGGTTGTGTTTTAGAAAATTGTAGGTTTTAACTAAATTTAACTGTATTTTGTTAACTCGACAATGGAGAATGTTGCCTGAAAGCTCGACTGGCTGGGCAAATTAAATAGCGTTAGCAACTATGGAGATTCCTACCACGTCGGACTGATAAAACTTAAGTATTTATTAAATAAACTAATAACTTTTTAAACCCATAATTTTCTAAAACATAAACTGTAAAATATACAAAAAAACTCGTTATCAATTAAGTTAACGAGTTTTCTGGATTAATTTCAAAAAAATTATTCTTGTTTAATACTTCTTAATTGTTTCAATTTTTCTCTTAAAACAACTAATTCTTCTTTATGTTTTTCTATATTTTTGCGAACTTCAAGAACAATAGAATTTTCTTTTTTAGCGTTTTTAGTATTTGTAAAAAATTGAATATTATTTTCTAACTGAAAAATTTCGCTTTGTACTTCTTCGATTTTTCTCATTAAGAAAACTTTTTCGTTTTCAAGTTTTCTAGTATCATTATTTTCAGAGAATTGTTCCATTCTGTTCGAGAAACGCATCATTTCTGTATCTTTTTTACTCAAACTTAATTTCTCGAATAAACCATCAAGAATTTTATTGAATTTCCCTTCAATATGACGTCTTTGAGCAGGTACACGTCCAAAAGTTTTCCAAGTTTCGATATGAATTTTTATGGCATCTAAATCGGTTTTGTGATCGCCTGACATTTCGAATTCTCTCATTGTTTCCATATAAGTTTTCTTTTTCTCGAAAGCCTCAACTTCTTCAGCGTTTTCCTCGTTTTTCTGTTCTTTTAATTTCTCGAAATAATGGTTACAGGCTTCTCTGAATTGTTTCCACAATTTGTCAGAAACATTTCTTGGCACATGTCCAATTGTTTTCCATTCTTCTTGAATTTGCTTCATTATTGGGGTTGTTGCACCAAAATCGGTACTTTCTTGAAGTTCACGAGCTTTGGCAACCAACGCTTGTTTTTTATGCAAATTATCGTTTTGGTCTTTTTTAATATCTTTATAAAAAGAATTTTTTAATACATTAAAATCTTTTACAGCAACTTTAAATCTTGACCAAGTAGCTTCATTAACTTCGTTTGGTACTTTCCCAATTCCGAAAAATGTTTCTCTCAAAGCTTCGACTTTAGCAACTTGTGCAGACCACAGATTGTGCGAATCTACTTTTTCATTGGACAAAAGTGTTAATTCGTCAATAATTAAGTTTTTGTTTTCAAGATTTTCAATTTCAGTTCCACGCAATTTTTCAAAAATCAATTCTCGTTTGTCATGCATTTGTTTGGTCAAATCGCTAAATTTAATCCAAATTTCTTCACGTTGCTCGCGCCCCACTGGTCCAATGTCTTCCTTCCAGATTTTGTGTAAATCTTGTAATTCTCTAAAGGCTTTGTTAACATCTGGCATCAAAACCAACTCTTCGCAACGCGCAATAATATTTAGTTTTTGGGTCAAATTATGTTTAAAATCAATATCTCTAGCCTCTCGGTCTAAATGCAAAATATCATAAAATTGGTCAACATAAAAATGATAAGTATTCCAAACATGGTTGTATTTATCTTTAGGGATAGATCCAGCATTTTTCCAACGATCGCGAATTTCATTAAAAGGTTTCAATGCATTGCCTATATTTTCTTGCGAATGCAACAAATTTTTCAATTCTTCGACCAAACCATTTCTGGTTTCTAGATTGGTTTTCAAATTGTTTTCTAGGCTTTTAAAATGAGCATTTTTTCGATCTCTATAATTGGTATATAATTGGTCAAACTTTGTTTTTAATGGAAAGCTGTAATGAAAATCTTCATTAGATTCTGAACCAGATTCTAATTTTTCGGCCTCGAAAGCTTGTTTTTTCTCGTCTATAAAATGATAATATTTTTGTAGAAATGCATTTTTTAATCCATCAACATGATCTTTAACCGACATTACCTTTTCGATAGCAGTTAATTTTTCAAGTTCGTCAATCAAGTTATCCATCGACATCGATTCGTAGTCCAGCATTTCAATTGCGTGTCGATCTTTAATCGTTTCGTCTTCGCTCTCGGCAGCATTTTCGTTTGCAATAGCTTCCATAGCATCGATCGAAGCAGTTTCAATAACTGGAGTTTCGTTAATCAACTCTGTTTCTGTTAACTCAGTAACTTTATCAGATTCAACAATTTTATCTGCATTTACTTCTACTGCAGATAAAACCTCTTCGGTATTGTCAACAATTTCTGCATTTACAACTTCATTTTGAACCGTTTCTTTCGACACGTTTTCTGCACTTCCATCTGCCATTGACAGGTTATCATTCGTTTCTTCTAACATTTTTTTAAATGTGTAAGGTTTATAATTAAGATGCGAAAGATACTAAAGACTGGTTTAATTACAAAACAAAACTTTAAATTATAGATAAATTGCTTTTTTTGAAGCTAATCCTGCCGTCATTCCAATCTTTTTCTAACAACCCAGTCAGGGTTTCAAACCCCGACAGGGTTGTTAGAAAAAGGATTTTCCCTTCCGTCAGGGCTAGGGCTTTGGTTTTTTATTTTATTTTATTTTTATAATTAAACCTTTTGTAATAATTAATGTCTTAATATAAACCCTAAAATCATTTAAAATGAAAAATTTAAAAATCACATTTGCAGTTGTACTTTTTACTTTAGTGTCTAGCACAATTATTGCTCAAGAACAAAAACCAGAGCGAGAAGACAGAAAAGTCGAAATGGCAAAACAATTCAAAATTGCTAAAGAAAAATTGGCATTGACATCTGATCAAGAAATTAAATACAAAGAAATTTCCAAAAAATATGGCGATAAAGTCAAAGAAATTAGAGATTCTAAAGGTGACAAAAAAGACAAACACAAGCAAATGAAGGAATTAAAACCACTCAAAGATGCAGAAATGAAAGCTTTTTTGTCTGAATCGCAATTTAAAACTTATTTAGAATTGCGAGATGAGAGACATGATAGAATGAAAGACAAAATGAAAAATCGTAAAGAAGAATAACTTAATTTATTTAAAAAAATCCTAGACTTAGAGTTAACTCAAAAGTTTAGGATTTTTTTATTTTTTTAAGACCAAAAAAAACTAACGATTCCAAATTTGCCAAGATTTTTCGGCTTGAAATACCAGCATTTCTAATCCATTTTTACAAATTGCACCTTTTTTCTTAGCTTTTTTCAAAAATTCTGTTTCTTCTGGATTATAAATCAAGTCGAAAGCAATGTGTTTTTCGGTAAAAAAATTATAAGGAATTAGCGGAAAATCATTAACATTTGGACTTGTTCCTAAAGGTGTACAATTGATAATTATATGGTAATTATCAAATGTTGTTGCATTTATTAAATCATAGTTAATTGTAAATTCTGTAGAATCTCTAGATACGAGTGTGTAATTAATATTCAGTTCCTCTAAAGCATAAGCAACCGCTTTTGATGCGCCACCTGTTCCTAGAATCAATGCTTTTTTATGATGTGGTTGGAGTAGTGGTTTTAAAGTTTTTTTGAATCCATAACAGTCTGAATTATAGCCTTTAAGTTTGCCTTTTTTAGTAAATCTAATGACATTAACTGCTCCGATTTTTGCCGCTTTTATTGATAATTTATTCAAAAAAGGAATTACAGTTTCTTTGTACGGAATGGTAACATTTAATCCTTTTAAATTTGGATTATTTTTTATTATTTCTGTAAAAAAATCTATTTCTTGAATGTCAAAGTTTTGGTATTCGCAATCTAAAAAAGGTTCATTAGAGAATTTTTCTGAGAAATGCTTTTTCGAAAACGAATAATCTATGTTTTTGCCTATTAATCCAAATGTTTTTTTTAACATATTTTTTTGACACGAATTTCACTGGTTAAAAATTGTTTTGTTTTAGGAAATTGTAGGTTTTAAAAGTTATTATTTTATTTGAAAAGACTTAGGTTTTGTCTTTTAGACGAAGAAGACACGAACGATAGCGTACAGACGAAGTAAATCTCATAATGTGAGCAAATTATGTGATTTGCATTTTGTCTAAATGACAAAACCCAGCTAACGATACTCAAAAACCTTCAATTTTATAAAACACAACGTTAAAAATTAATAAATTTAATTTTTATGCTTGCTTATTTCGGTTTGAACAATTTTTCTGTCCCAAACTACTGGATAAAGATTTTTTATTAAATCATGATTTTTATAAGACAATCTCAATCCGTTGCACAAATGAAATTTTCCTTTTACGAGTTTTCCGTCCATATAATTCAAACCAGCCAATCGGTATTCGATTTCAAACGATTCTGGAAAAAATTCGGTTGCCATTAATAAAGTATTTTTTGCGATATTAAATTCGCCTTGAAACTGCAAAACATCTACCCAATACAACCAGGTATCTAGTTGGTTATCGCCGTGTTGAACAGCTTTTCGGTAACCGTATTCTGCTTCTTCAAAAAAATTAAGTTCTTTATTGATGGCTGCAAAACGTTTCCAATATAATTTATTTTCGTTATCGATACTCAAAGCTTTGTTTGCAAAATATAGTGCTTTCGAGAAGTTTTTTTCTCGAACATAAAAATCAGTAATTGCTATCCAACCTTTATCTAACAATGGATCTTCGTGAACAGTTCGGTTAAAATATTTTAAAGCTGTACTTTTATTGCCTAGTTTTTCGTGACATTTGCCTATACGCAGTAGTGCATAAGAAGTTGGGTCATCAAGTTCGATAGTTTTTTGGTAACTTTCGATTGCTTTTTCGTAATTTTTTACTTTTTCGAATGCTTTTCCCATTTCCATGAATGCACCAAGAAACTCATCATCAATATATGTAGCAAATTCGAACGCTCGAATAGCATTTGGATAATCTTTTATGTGATAATACAGCCGACCAGCTTGGTGCCAGCCAATTTCTGCATAAGGATTTTTGTCTAAATATTCGTTCAAATATTTTAATGCTTCTTCGTTTTGATCCAAAAATTCATAGCAATAAACAACGTTGTATATGGCAGTTTGTTCCTCGATGTCGACTTCTAAACATTTTGTAAAATATATTTTTGCTTGTTCAAAATCGTCCATAAACAAATATTCCATTCCGATTAGGTTATAAACGTCGGCTAAATCATCTGTATATTTTAATGCTATTTCTAAAAGTTCTACTGCTTTTATGTGGTTGTCTCTTTTAGAGAATATATTGGCTTTTTGTATGTAAACCTCTTCATTGGTTGGCTCGATTAGAAACAATTCGTTGAGCATTTTTTCGGCAGCATCGAGTTTGTCTTCAAATACTAACATTTCGACCTGAACAAGTTTTAGACCTGTAGATTTTGGGTGTTGGTCAAGTGCTAATCTCAAAGCTTTTTTTGCCAAATTAGGTTTGCCCATATCAAGATAATGAAGTATGATGTCTTCGAACTCTTCTGAGTCAAAAAACAATACTTTATTGGTCTTCATCATTGATTCAAACTTCGATAATGACAAGTTATAATCGTCGTCGTCTTCTTCGCTTAATTGCATATTTGTAGGTTTGAAAATCTTATATAAAATTACTGCTTTTATTCTTTATATAATGTTAAAAATGATTTCTTTTGAACAATTTAATTAACAGTTTTTTATTGGGTTTTGAGAAAAAATATTATTGATTCTAGATTTTTTCGAGAATTTCTAAATTTGAATTTATAGTAGATGTCTAGCCCAGATAGAAGGGAAAATCCTTTTTTATCTCGTTTTTTGGAACGAGATAAAAAAGATTGGAATGCCTACCTACCGGCAGGCAGGATAGCTGGAATAAGCTCCTGAAAAAACTAAATTGTATTGTTTTTATTATAGATTTCGTTACAAACTTCAAGAATAATAGCACAACCTTCTTTTATTTCATCTTCAGAAATTGTTAATGGCGGTGTAATTCTGACAGCACATTTTTCGAATAGTAACCAAAACAATATCAGTCCTTTGTCTTGACAATTCAAGACTATTTTGTTAGTTATTTCTTCGTTATCGGTCATTATTGCGAGCATTAAACCTAGTCCTCGAACTTCTTTTATTAATGGATGCACCAATAATTGTCTGAATAATTTTTCTTTGACAAGTGTATCGGCAATTAGTGTTGTTTCGGTAATTTCTTGCAAAGTTGCTAGACATGCTGCTGCAATAACTGGGTGTCCGCCAAATGTGGTTATGTGTCCGAGTTTTGGTGCGTCGCTTAATAAATCCATGTGTTCGGCTGAGGCTACAAATGCACCAACAGGCATTCCGCCACCCATTCCTTTTCCGATTATAATTATATCTGGAACAAAATTATAATTTTCGAAACCAA
Source organism: Bacteroidota bacterium (assembly GCA_031408435.1). Lineage (GTDB taxonomy): Bacteria > Bacteroidota > Bacteroidia > Flavobacteriales > Flavobacteriaceae > Flavobacterium. The sequence continues at coordinate 81,318 of JANNWM010000017.1, read as the reverse complement.
ATAATTTTCCGGTTCTGCCAAATCCGGGTTGAATTTCGTCGATAATCATGATTGCTCCAACTTCGGTGCAACGTGCCCGAACTTTGTTCAAAAAACTATTTTCGGGTTGAATAAATCCTGCACCACCTTGAATGCTTTCGAGAATTATTCCAGCTGTTTTGGTGGTTATTTTCTGAATATCGGCTTCATTATTAAACGTAATAAAATCGACATCTGGTATTAACGGTCGAAAAACTTGTTTGCGTTCTTCGAAACCCATAACACTCATCGAACCCATTGTATTGCCGTGATAAGCGTTGTTGCAAGATATTAATTGGCTGCGTCCAGTGATGCGTCTAGCGAGTTTGAGTGCACCTTCGCAAGCTTCGGTTCCTGAATTTACTAGATATGTTTTCTCTAAAGGATAAGGTAAATTTTCGGACAATAATTTGCAATATTCTACCGCTGGGCTTTGTGAATATTCTCCATAAACCATAACGTGCGAATACCTGTCGAGTTGTGTTTTGATTGCATCGTTGACACGTTTTGGTTGGTGACCCAATGCACAAGCGGAAACTCCTGCAACAAAGTCTAAATATTTTTTGTTGTCGCAACTATATATGTAGGATCCATAAGCAAATGCGATTTGCATTCCCAACGGATAGGGTGTTGTTTGAGCTTGGAATTTTAGAAAATCGTTCATTATTAATTTACTGGTTTGAGTCTCAGTTTTTAGTGCTGATAAAAAGATATAGTGAATTTTAAAAAAAAATCAATTTTGATGAATATTTTTTTTATTATCAAATGCAAAAAAAAATGCGATTACAACTGATAACTGAATTCTATTTTTTCTTTTTCTTATCGTAATTCAAAGTTTCTTTCCTAATCGGCATTTCGACATCTTCGTTAGGTTCGCATTTTTCGGCTTTGGCTTTTTTTGTAATTTGGTTATCCAAATCCTTTTCTTCTTGTGGAAAAATATCGTCAATTGTTTTTATTCTTTCATCGCCACGCCAAATAAAACCTCTTAATTTTCTTGCGTTTTCTGGTAAATCTTTCTCTGGATAAATTGTTCCATCGACATTTGTAAAAAAAGTCATTGTGTCGATTGTGTTTTGATCTAGAGTCAAATTTATTTTTGAACTTACGTTTTTATTAATTCCAATTAATTCTTTTTCTTCGTTTCGCATAAAATAAATTACTTCGGTATTTTTTACAATATCACATTCGTATAATTTGCTGTCTCGAAATTTTCCGTATAAATTTTGCCCTTTTACTTGATTATAACCAGTCCCGATTGTGTCTTTTGATACCAGAAAAGCATTGTTTAAAACTTTTAAAGAATCTAGTTTTTGGGTTTTATTGTTGCCAATCATGTGCATAATATCGCCTGTCATTTGGTTGTCAAAATTCCAAATTACGGGGTTATTTATTAACTTTGTTAGCGCTTTTTTGGTATCAGAATGAATAGAATCGCACTTGCCTGTTAAATCTTTTTTAAAAAATCTAGCTTCTTTAAAACCTCTTAAAATTCGGTTTCCTTCTTTTCCTGTCATCAATAATTTTTTGGCATGAATATAAACCGAATCATTGTCGACCAAAGTTGCCGCAACAGCATGTTTGGTCATAAAAAGCGAGTCTTTTTTCTTGTAGATTTCGGCATAATGACCACGAATAACACCTTTATTTATAGAATCTGTAATTTTAACATTATTTGTTGCTGTTGCAAATTCTCGATTTCGATCATAATACAAACTGTCGCCTTTAATTAATCTGTCGTTGTATTTTATATATGACTTATTCAAAAAATGTCCAGTATTTTTTTTAGTATTATAAAATCCTTTTTGAGTATAAATAAAATTTTCTTTGCTTGTAATTGTAGATGGCCCATACAAATAAGAGTGACCCGAATTGGTATAATAGTCCAAATGATTGGTTTTTATTACATATTTAGGATTAGTAATTGTAACCGCCGATCGAAATTGAAACATTTTATTGTTTACGAAATAGCGACCTTTTTCAGATACTAATGTGTTTTCGGCATTTATAATTGTACCTTTTTGGTTGTAATAAGCTTGTTGCGAATTTCTGTCAAAATTAATAATATCGGTTGTTAAAGTACTTTCTGGAGATCGCATAATCACATCGCCAGATGCATACGCTTGGCGAGAATTGCCACTATATTCGCCGTATTTGCTGTTTAAAAACAATGTGTCGCCTTGCACCATTTGCACATTTCCAAAGGCTTTTACATAATTTTCATTTTCGTAGTAATAGGCTTTATTGCAAGTCAAAACTAAACCTTCTTGACGTACCCGAACGTTGCCTGTAAGCAACGATGCTCCTGGCATTAGAGTTTCGTTTCGATCTCCAAAATCAGAATATTCTATGATTATTTTTTTTGAATCTTGGGCAGTTAATTTGTTGAAACTTAAAAAAATTAAGCAAAAACAAACAAAAAATGAAATTTTCTTCAATGGATTTTTTTATCGCAAATTTAATGATTTTGTAAATAGATTTGCTTTAATTATGAAATATTTAAACCTTGATTTACTAAAAGCATCTTGTTTAATTTTAAAGTTGCTTTTTTGGTTGTTATAATTTTTAAATAAATCTTTCTGTTGGTTCTATTTCAATTTTTGCAAGACATTCGGCATTGGTAACTATCAATTCAATCACTTAAAAAAAAAATTGGAATTACCATCTTTAGAGATTTTAAGTTATAATTAGCTTTTTGTTTAGGAATAAAAATTGTTGGAAATTATTAATTTTTCATTGTTTGACCATCTTACAAAAGATTTAATAACAGGATCATAACCTTTAGTTTTGTGTTTGTTAGATGATTGTATTTCATGAAATTTGCTAATCAAAGCGTCACTTTTGACTGTAAAAATCGAAGAAAATTTTTATTAAAAATTCCTAATTTTTTTGCATTATCTGATAATTGTCCTCTATTAAACATGTCGTTATTCATTCAATGTTGGTGATGTAGCACGCCAATATAATCGAAAATTGAAGTTCTAGAATGTGTTCCAAAACCCGCATTTTCGTTTCCAGTTTCGCCCACTTCTTATCTAAAATAAATCATTGTTGTCGAACTATTAATTGTTGCACAAACCACCATTAGTGATTTTTTTTATGGATTTTCAGCAAATTCAAGACTTGCCAATCTTTGTTTGTCATGTTTATCTAGAAAACACAACATGTTATGTTTTATATCGATCCTGCTTTTTTGAATTTTAGATATTGGAAATGGCAATTTTTTTTAATGAATAATTTCTTTTAGTTGGTCATACATTTCGACTTTATTACACAAATAATCCATTTTGACAAGATTAATACAATTTCTATATTTTTTTTGGATTGTAAACTTCTGCAATTATAAATGCATTTGGATTTTTGGTTTTGATGTCAGAATTCATATTACTTCAAGATTCATACGGAACCATTTCTGGCAAATCATAGTGAAATCCGTCAATTTTATATGATATCCAATAAAGTGCAATGTCATAAATTTTATCCAAGTATTAGGTGCCGATTTATTTTTCAAGAATTAATAATATTTTTTATGATTTATTATCGTATACATTTGGAAGTTCATCAAAATCTTTATGTGATTTGGTTCTAATTCAATAATTAATTTTTACAGTTTTATAACAATTGTCAATTTCAGGTTTTGACAATCTATAACTTTTTTAGTCTATTTTGTCTGGATTTAGTTAAATTTCCCGTTAATTAATGGTTTTTTTCTCCGTTTTAAAGTTTTGTAATATTCCAAAGTCGGTAGTTGAAATAGTTGGTTCAGAATATAATAAAAATTATTATCTCGAGTATATTCAACCAATTTATTATCGTTTGCACCAAAATTACGAACGCCTTTTGGATTTTTTTACTTTTGTATTTTCTTGCAATATGGTTTGTCAAAATATCGATAATTATTTTTAATATGACTTTAATGAAATTTTTTTATTAACGATTTAAATTCTTCTATTTTTTTGAAGAATATAATATTAATTCAGGATTCTCATTATAATAATTTTTTACGGCATAGGTCGATCATTCTGGATCTTTTACTAATTTTGGGATTATTATTAGTAATATTTATTTTTGTATAATCTCGAACCTGTGCGTGATGTGAAACTCCAGTTTACCAAATATGAGTTATTCCTAATTTTTTTATTTCTGTTAATGCTTTATCTGTAAAATCATTAAATTTCCTAACACCACTTTCTTCTATGGTTCCCCAGGATTTGTTATTTGTGTTTTTATTTCCAAATAATCTGGTGAAAACTTGATAAATAACTGCTTTTTTTTCTGGGACTATTTCTTTTTTTTTATTTTTTATTAGTTTGCGCATTTGACGAAAAAGTCAAAAGAGTTATTAATATCAGAAATGTTTTTTTCATTTAGAATTGAATTTTAAATTTTAATCATAACATACATACATACATACATATATTAATTTCAATAATTTTATGTTTTTTAAACAAAAAAAATGCTCGAATTTCTTCAAGCATTTTGTATAAATCTAATTTTAATTAGTCATTGTGTTGGTGTTCAACTTCGGCTTTATCGGCTGCAGAGAAACTATCAACTAGAACAGGAGTAGCGATAAACAATGAAGAATAAGTTCCGACTAAGATACCAATTAACATTGCAAATATAAATCCACGAATAGATTCTCCACCGAAAATAAACATAATTAACAATACCATAATCATTGTTAATGATGTATTTATTGTTCTAGACATTGTTGTATTAATCGAACTGTTTACAATTTCAGTGAAATTCCCTTTAGATTTTCCTCCAATAAATTCACGAACCCTATCAAATACAATAACAGTATCATTCATAGAATATCCAATTACTGTTAATATTGCTGCAATAAAATGTTGATCAATTTCCATACCGAATGGCATAAATCTCCACAATAAAGAATAAATTCCAAGAACAAAAATAACATCATGTGCAACAGCCGCAATTGCACCTAAACTATATTGCCATTTTCTGAAACTAATCATTAAATACAAACAAACTATAAGCATTGCACCTAAAACTGCCCAAATAGAATTGGTTTTTATATCTGCTGCAACACTTGGTCCAACCTTAGAGGATTGTAATATTCCAAGTTTTTTACCTTCTGATGCTTCAGCAAATTTTTCGTAAGTCATATCTGCTGGGAAATGTTGTTTTAAATTATCAAATAATAATTTATTAATTTCTTTATCAACACCTTCGCCGTTTTCTTCAACTCTATATTTAGTTGTGATTCTTAATTGAGAGTCGCTACCGAAAGTTTTAGCTTCAACAGTTCCAAATACTTTCAATAAGTCTTCTTTAACTTGATCTGGCTCAATTGCTTTATCAAAATGAACTTGATAAGAGCGTCCACCAGTAAAATCTGTACCGTAGTTTAATCCGCTTGTTGCTAATGAAACAATGCTAATGATACAAACTGCTAGAGAAATCCCGTAGAATATTTTTTTGTATTTCAAGAAATTAATATTCACATTAGTGAACCAATTTTTTGACATATTGGTAACAAAAGTTAAAACATTTCCTCTTTTTACACTCCAATCTAACAACATTCTTGTAATAAAAATTGATGTAAATAACGATGTAAAGATTCCAATTAATAAAGTTGTTGCAAAACCTTTGATTGGTCCTGAACCAAATATAAGTAATACCAATCCAGTTAATACGTGTGTTACGTTTGCATCTATTATAGAACGCATTGCACCTTTCCAAGAGAAAGATGTGTTAATTGCATCTTCTAGAGTCTTTCCACGTCTCAATTCTTCTTTTGCTCGCTCGTATATAATAATGTTTGCATCAACTGCAGTACCCATTGTTAGTACAATTCCAGCAATTCCAGGCAAAGTAAGTACTGCACCTAAACTAGCAAGGATTCCGAAGATAAATAATAAATTTACTGCTAATGCAATATTTGCATACAAACCTGATTTTCCATAATAAATTAACATCCAAAGAGATACTAATAATAATCCCACTAAAGATGATGTTGTTCCATCTTCGATTGCTTTTTGACCTAATGATGGTCCAACTACCTCTGATTGAACTATCTCTGCAGCAGCAGGCAATTTTCCAGCACGCAAAACGTTAGCTAAATCTTTGGTTTCAAGTAGTGTAAAGTTTCCTGATATTTCGGAATTACCCCCGGATATTGGTCCTGTAGAAACTCCTGGAGCAGAATAAACAATATTGTCCAATGCAATTGCTATAGCACCTTGAGTTTTGAAAGCATTTCCTGTCAATTCTTCCCAGATTCTAGCTCCTTTAGCATTCATTTGCATAGAAACAGCTGGTTTACCTAATTGATCAAAAGTATCTTTAGCATCTGTTACAACACCACCACTCATTGGGGGTTTATTGTCTCTGTTGCCTCTTAATGCATACAATTCAACAGCTAAAACTTTTACAGAACCTTTAGTTTTTATTGGATCAACAATAGATTTATCTTTCAAGACTACATCAATTTCTGTTGGTTTTCCCCAAGTAAATTTTGCGTATTTTTGATCTGCACCTAACAAATTACGAATATCTTTTCGTTTTAAATAAGAGTTTACTACTGCTGTATCGCTTGGAGCAAAATAAGCCAGAATTGGTCCATTACCATAAGCTACAAATTTGTCTAATAAAGGTTCGTTTTCTTTTTTGGTATCTGTAGTTGTTTTTTTATCATCTACTAATAAATCAGTTACGTCTTTTTTTATTTTTGTAGTATCTATGGCAACTTCGGAAGTAGTTCCTGTTTTTGGTTCGGTTACTTTCAATGCGTTGTTTGCTGCCATCAAGAAGCTTCCCATTTCTTGAGCCTTGTAAGTTTCCCAAAATTCTAATTGAGCAGTACTTTGTAATAAAGCTGTAACTCTATCAATATCCTTTACACCTGGCAATTCTACAAGAATTCTTCCAGATTGACCAAGTCTTTGTATGTTTGGTTGAGTTACACCAAATTTATCTATACGTTTTCTTAAAACTTCGAACGCAGAAACAATCGATTCGTCAACTTTAGTTTTAATTACTTTTTTTGCTTCAGAGTTTGATGTTTTAAAATCAATTACGTCACTTAAAGTTTTATTTGCAAAAATATCTGGAGAAGCTAGTTTAGCATTTCCACCTTCAGCTTTTTCAAATTCAATAAAAAATGCGTCTAAATAATCTTGATTACCTACTTTATTTTTGGTTGCATCTGCTAGTGCTTTTGTAAAAGTTGGATTTTTAGAATCGTTAGTCAAACCTTTCAAAATATCCTTAACAGATATTTCAAGAATTACATTCATTCCTCCTTCTAAATCTAAACCTTTGTTTATTTGTTTGTCTTTTACATCATTATATGTAAAGAAATTCATAAAAACTTTTTCTTTTCCAATAGAATCTAAATATTTAAATTCTTTTTTTGAATCACCTTTTGCGAATTCTTTTGCATCAGATTTAATGCTATTTGATTTGAAAGTGAAAGAAAGTTGGTAAATACTTACCATTGCAAACAAAATTGCGAAAAATTGTATAAGACCCTTATTTTGCATTACTAAAAAATTAATTAATTTTGAATTATTATTATGTTAAATTATTATCAAATACGCAACTATTTCGCAAATAAATTTAATTTATTGTTTTTGTTGTCTATTTTGATTTTTTTTCGAAACGTGCAAATATATAATTAACCACATCATTAACCAATTTATTTATTGATTAATATTAAAAAAAGACATTTGCTAAACAGTCTATTTTTTTAAAATGCTTAATTTATATTTCGTTTAAAGCATCGTTCATGCTTCGAACTGCAGCAGCACTTTTGGCAAACAACTCTTTTTCGGAATTATTTAAATTAATTGTTATAATTTCTTCTATTCCGTTTTTACCAATTATACACGGTACTCCAATACATATATCAGATTGACCATATTCGCCATCAAGCATGACAGAGCAGGCAATCATTTTCTTTTGATCGTTTAAAATCGAATCTACCAAATAAGCAACCGAAGCTCCTGGTGCATACCAAGCAGAGGTTCCTAGCAAAGCTGTTAAAGTTGCTCCACCAACCATTGTATCTGCTGCTACTTTGTCTAAACGTTCTTGAGATAAAAATTCAGAAACCGGAATTCCGTTATAAGACGCTAATCTGGTCAATGGAATCATTGTTGTATCGCCATGACCACCAATAACCATTGCCGAAATGTCGTTTGCAGGTTTGTCTAAGGCTTGCGATAAATAGGTTTTGAAACGAGAACTGTCTAGTGCGCCGCCCATTCCGATTATTTGATTTTTAGGTAAACCAGTCGCTTTCAATGCCAAATAAGTCATTGTATCCATTGGATTTGAAACTATTACAATAATTGCATTTGGCGAAAATTCTAAAACATTGGTTACAACAGTTTTTACGATTCCAGCGTTTATTCCGATTAATTCTTCGCGAGTCATTCCAGGTTTTCTTGGAATTCCTGATGTTACTACAACTACATTACTATTTGCTGTTTTAGAATAATCATTGGTTACGCCCGAAACTTTGGTATTGAAACCAGTATTGGTTGCGCATTGCATAATATCAAGTGCTTTTCCTTCGGCGAAACCTTCTTTTATGTCTAATAATACCACTTCGCTAGCTATTCCTCTGTAAGAAATTGCATCTGCACAAGTTGCGCCTACGTTTCCTGCGCCTACGATTGTAACTTTCATTTGAAATATTTTAAAAATTATATTTTACAAACGTATTGATTTTTTAATGATTTTGAAAATTAATTTTGAATAATAATTATGACAAAAGTCAATTAAATATTTATTTTTACTTAAAGTTAAAGTTTATTCATTTCAAGCGTTGCATTTATTTGAAAAACTTTTTTATATTTTAGCCAAATGCAAACCCACCGCCACTTTATTATCAATAAACCTTACGGATATTTATCGCAATTCAAATACGACCTGAAACGAAAGAAAAAATTATTGGGCGAATTGTATGATTTTCCTGACGGAACAATGGCAATTGGTCGACTTGACGAAGATTCTGAGGGTTTACTGCTTTTAACAACCGACGGAAAAGTTAGCGAACAAGTTAGAAGCAAAAAAGTCGATAAAGAATATTATGTTCAAGTTGATGGAATTATAACTCAAGAAGCTATTGAAAAATTAAAAATCGGTGTAGAAATTGGTTTTGATGGACAAAAATATACCACAAAACCTTGCCATGCTTTTATTGTCAATGAAGTTCCAGATTTTGGAATTCGTGCCAAAAAAATTCGTGACGAACGCCACGGGCCAACAACTTGGGCATCAATAACTGTCAATGAAGGCAAGTTTCGACAAGTTCGCAAAATGACTGCAGCAGTTGGTTTTCCTACTCTAAGATTGGTTCGTGTTCGAATAGGGAACATTTTTTTGAATGATTTGAAAGCTGGTGAAGTTTTGGAAATTGCTTCAGATTTCTTAAATTTGTATAAATTATAAATTCAATTAAGATGCTAAACATTGTACTTGTAGAACCCGAAATACCAAACAATACCGGAAATATTGGTCGTTTGTGCGTTGGTACAAATAGTCGATTGCACCTAATTCATCCTTTTGGATTTGTGATTAATGACAAAAACCTCAAACGTTCTGGACTAGATTATTGGGTGCATCTGAATGTTACCGAATATCAAAATGTTGAAGATTGGACAGCAATAATTCCCGATAAATCTCGTGTTTTCTTGATGAGTTCTCATGCTGAAAGTTCGATTTATGAAAATGTTTTTCAAGACGAAGATTGGCTTGTTTTTGGCAAAGAAAGTGTTGGTTTGAGTCAAGAAGTTTTAGATTTATTCAATCAAAACCAACAGCTCACAATACCAATGTCAAAATTAATCCGAAGTTTCAATATTGCCAATTCTGTAGCATTTGTAGTAGGCGAGGCGAGACGTCAGATTTTTTAGTTAGGAATTAGATTTCTGCTTTTATTTACTAAATTATTTAAAAATTTCATCAAAGAATTTCAACATTGCAATCCAAGATCTTTTGGCTGCTTTTTCGTTATAGGCCGCACCTTTGCTATTATCATTTCCTGCATCTTTGTGCGTAAAAGCGTGAACAGCATTGGCATAATAGACCATTTGCCAGTCAGATTTTGCAGTTCGCATTTCGTCTTGAAACGCTTTCATTTCGGTTTCTGGAACATAAAAATCGTCTGCACCATGAAGTATTAAAACTTTTGGATTTATAGTTTCGATTGCTCGAGAAACATCACGACCTAATCCGCCATGAAAAGACACAATGCCATTTACTTTCATGTTGCTTCTTGCAGCTTCAACGGCTCCAGTTCCGCCAAAACAATATCCTATAATTGCAATTTTATTTGGATTTACACCCGATTTAAGTAATTGATCCAAAGCCAATTGAATTCGCTTTTGGTACAATTTGTAATCTTTTTTAAATGAACCTGCAATTGGTCCAGCTTCTTTTGGCGATGTTGGTTTTTTGTCAATTCCATAAATATCGGCTATGAAAGTTGTGTAGCCTAATTTTGCCAACTCGGTTGCATTTTCTTTGGCATTATTATCTATTCCTAACCAAGCAGGCAGCAATAAAACCCCAGATTTTTCTTTGTTTTGTATTTCAGGAATAGCCAAAAAACCTTCTAATTTTTGATTTTCATCATTATAAGAAACTGGTTTTAATTGCGCATTGGAAGTAAGAAAAGTCATTATTGCGAAAATTAAAATTATATTTTTCATTTAAAAGTTGTTAATTATCAGTTACAAATTTACCTTTATTATTATCAAAAACAATTGAACTATCGTTAAATATTTCATTAAAAACTCCAGTTTCTATTAATGTATTTGGATTGTCTTGAATAATTTTTTCGGACAACATCACAATCATCTCATCAGCGAGTTGAATGGCTAAATCAATATCATGAGTCGAAAATAAAATACATTTTTGGGTTTCTGAGCTTAGTTTTTTTAACAATTTTAATAATGAAACTTTATGCAATAAATCCAAATGAGTGGTAGGTTCGTCAAGAATTATTAATGGTGTGTCTTGTGCTAATGCTCTTGCAATCAATACTATTTGAAGTTGTCCGTCGCTAATTTCGAAATGTTTTTTATCTCGAAGGTGTTCAATATTTGTAATTTCAATCGCTTTGTTTATTTGAAGTAAATCATCATCAGAAAGTTTGCCAATCCAGTTGGTATAAGGTTGACGGCCAAGAGCAATTAACTCAAAAACGGTCAAATTACTTGGTGGTAATTTCTCGGTCAAAACCAAACTTAAATTTTGAGCTAATTCTAAATTAGAATAGTCTTGAATATTTTTATCAATCAAAAAAACTTCACCCGAAATTGGTTTTTGAATCCCTGTTAATGTTCTCAAAAGTGTTGATTTTCCAATTCCGTTTTCGCCAATCAAAGCTATTAATTTTCCTTTTTCAAATGATAAATTAATGTTTGACGCAATGGTTTTTGTTTCTTTTTTTTCTGCGTAACCAATAGAAATGTTATGGCAATTTAAAATGATATTATTTTTCATTATAAAAATATTTTTTGTCTGTTTAACAAAAGCCAAATCACAATTGGTGCACCAATTATAGACGTAATTGCATTAATTGGCAAGGTAATTTCTGTTCCTGGTACATTCGAAAAAATATCACAAACCAACATTATTATGGCTCCAAAAAGTATCGTACTCCAAAACAAAACATAATGGTTACTGGTCTGAAAAACGATTTTCGCAATGTGCGGAACCGCCAAACCTATAAAAGCAATTGGACCAGCAAAAGCCGTTATGCTTCCCGCCAAAATGCTCGTTGCGAAAATAATAATTAGCCTTGATTTTTTGAAATTAATGCCCAAACTCTTGGCGTAATTTTCTCCTAGCAACATTGCATTCAATGATTTAATGCTAAAAAGACTTAAAATCAATCCAATTAAAACCGCAATAGAAAGAATAATTATAGAATTCCAAGACATATTCCCAATATTTCCCATTGACCAAAAAGTATATTTTTGCAACTGCTCTGCTGAACTAAAATAGGTCAAAACACCAACAATTGCACTTGCAAAGCTAGCAAACATTAACCCAACAATTAATATAGAATTGGTATCACGAAGTTTTTTAGAAACCAATAAAACCAGCAATAAAACCGAAAAACTGCCTAAACATGATGCTAAAATAATTCCGTAAGATGATAATAAAATAACACTCAAAAACGAAGGTAACATATTGGCTCCTAAAATCACAAATGCCACGCCTAAACTTGAACCAGAACTTAATCCTAAAACATAAGGTCCAGCCAACGGATTTCGAAATAATGTTTGCATTAATAACCCCGAAATAGACAATCCAATTCCGACTAAAATTGCTGTAATTGCTTTAGGTAATCTATAATTTATAATGATGTATTCCCAAGTTTCTTTGCTTGCATTTTCGCCAGTTAAACTCTTGAAAACATCTTTAATAGGAATCGAAATTGATCCTAAACTGATGTTCAAAACCAATGTCAATAGCAATAATATTGTCAATATCAAAAACAGTTTTGTAGTTTTGTTAAGTTGTGTTTTTTTCATTCCAACTTTTTATAAAAAAACATTTTGTGATCTGGCAACAATTCTGGATGAACAATTTTTAGAATATCTTTTAGAACCAAATCTGGTCGGTTTCCAGCCAATTCATAAAATAAAACACCACCAGTTTTGCCTTTTTTTGACGAAAATGAATATATTTTTTTGTTCTTAAAGGCATCAAATTGGTTGTAATGAATATTGGAATTTTGCATTTCTTGCAAACTCGAAAACGAACCTTGAAACCAAAATTCAGCATTTTTTGCTTTCTCTAAAACGGTTTCAAATGGCAAAGATAAACTGCCTGTTCCAGTTGAATTTGACCATAAATAATTTGTTTTTGCATCTTTTAAAAACAAACTTGACCAAGAGTTGCCTTGTGGCATGTACCAAATATTTTCATACATTTCGCCACACATCATTGTTGGATTTGTTTTTGCTTTTTTCGCTAATTCTAAAGTCGATTTGTATTCTTTTTCAATTTTATTAAAAATTATTGCAGCTTTTTCATCTAAACCATAAAGTGCACCAAAAAACTTAATCCACTCGGCTTTACCAAGTGGTGATTGTTCGTTCCAATCGCCATTATAAATAATTTTCAAACCGCTTTTTTCAAGATTATCATAAGTTGGATTGTTGTTGTCAATGCCATAACCAACAATCAAATCTGGATTTAATTCTAATATAATTTCTGTATTCAAGGCTTGTTCTCGACCAACTTCTTTGATTTTTTTGACATCAATTCTACTGCGAACTTTTTCAGATGAAATATAATCTAAATTCGGAAAACCAACCAAACTATTTTCGACTTCTAGCATTTCTAGAGATGGAATGTGTGTAGTTGAACTTACAATTATAGATTGAATTGGAACTTTAATCGTTGTGAAAACTTTCAAACTATCAGGAATTATTCCGTTTTTTTCTTGTAGTATGTATGTGTAGCTTTTGTTGGCTTTTGGCCAAGGATTTGAAACTTTTAAAACAGAAAAGCCATCATATTTGTTTATAGTAAAACCTTTTGCATAATAAATTGTGTTATTTGTAACGGCAATTTCTTCATTTGCTTTAGCGTTATTTTCTTTGCATTGAAAAAACGAAAAAGCAATAATAATTATTAAAATTCTTAAGAAAATTGATTTCATTTTGAGATTTTTATGAAATGCAAATGTAACAGTAAATTATTAAAATAAAAAAATCGCCTATTTTAAAGCGATTTAATATTTTCTATAAAGTCTTTCTAAATTTTAAATTCTCGCATTGGAATTTTATCAGACATTACTTCTCTAAAACTTATTTCCATTGATGAAACAAAATCAGCATCGATTTTCATTTCTGGTAATTTATCGATTAAAGCCTCGAATTTTATTTTTTGGGACTCAAGAAAATTCTTAATCGCGTTTTTTTCTTCGGTATTTTTTGGAAAAACAGTTATCGTATTCATTTTGATGATTTTTTTGGTTTCGCAAATATAAAATTTAATTTGAAACGTTATTGTTATTATTGTGTTATATTTGCACCCGAATTGAGGTTGTAATTTTATTAATTATAAAATTGCATTAAAAGGGAAGTTAGTGATTGTAGATTACAATTTTTGAGTACAGATTTTTTGAAAATCTACCATTCTAAAATGATAAATCAAAACTCAAAATTCTAACGCTGTTCCCGCAACTGTAAGCTAATTAGCTCGTTGTTACTACAAAACCACTGTTTGCTTTGGCGAATGGGAAGGAAAACAACAAGACGCAAGCCAGGAGACCTGCCCAAATTCATAATTAAATATCGAATTCTCGGGAGATAGAGTTCTGAAATTATGTCAACTAAAAAGTCTTTTTTATTCTTGTTTTTGTGTTTGTGCCAAGTTATTTGTGCGCAACAACTTCCTGTTTTATTGAATCAAGTTGTGGTTTCTGATTTACATTTAAAAAATTTCACAAATTCTAAGTCAAAACAAGTTTTAAACGATTCGATCATCGAAAAAAACCAAGCTTCATTGACCTCATTATTGAATTTTAATTCGGTTGTTTATTTTAAAGAAAACGGATTAGGAATGGTTTCTTCGCCAAGTTTTCGAGGCACAACTGCACAACAAACTGCTGTAATTTGGAACGGAATTAATATCAATTCTCAACTTAACGGTCAAACTGATTTTAATACAATCTCAACCAGAAATTTCAATTCGATAACCGTTCAAGCTGGCGGTTCGAGTGCTATTTATGGTTCTTCGGCAATTGGCGGAAGCATCCATTTGAACAATGATTTAAAATTTAATGATTTTTTTCAGAATGATTTACAGCTAAATTATGGTAGCTTTAATACTTTAGGAATTAATTATAACCTAAAAATTGCCAATAAAAAACTCAGTTCTCAATTTGGTTTTTCGAGAAATTCATCAGACAATGATTATCTTTATTTAAAGAAATTCGATTGGAAAGGCAATCAACTTAAAAATTTGAATGGCGAATTTGCAAATACTAATTTTAATGCCGATTTTGGATATAAATTCAACGATAAAAATTTAATTAAATTTCACAGTCAATTTTCAGTTTCTGACAGAAATTTATCATTAATCACGCCGTCCGATTCTAAAACAAAATACATCAACACTTTTAATCGAAGTTTGATTGATTACTTGGTCGATTTCAAAGGATTTTCTTTGAATTATAAAACTGCTTTTTTATTCGAGAATTACAAATATTTCGATGATATAGATAATAATTTCTTTAGCGAAGGATCGTCCGAAAGTTTGATTTCTAAACTCGATTTTGGTTTTTCGCCAACAAAATCATTAAAAATAAACTCAGTTTTCGATTACAATCGCACTAAAGGTTTTGGATCAAGTTTTGGCAATAATGTTCGCGAAATTAGTTCAATTGGATTGTTTGCAAAACACGAATTGACCAAAAAATGGAACAATGAATTTGTAATTCGCAAAGAAATAACCAACAATTACGTGTCGCCAATTCTTTTTTCAATTGGTTCGATTTATAATTTTAATAGTTTTTACAGTCTAAAAGTTAATGGTTCAAGAAATTTCAGAATTCCATCTTTTAATGATTTATATTGGGAAAATGGTGGAAACCTCAATCTGAAACCCGAAAGTTCATACCAAGCCGAAATTGGGAATGTTTTTAAATATCGAAAAATTAATTTATCGCAAACATTTTATTACATAAAAATTGATGATTTGATAAGATGGATTCCTGGTAACGATGGCAATTGGTCGCCAATAAATACCAAAAAAGTCAATACTTATGGTTCAGAAACAATCTTGAATTCTGATTTTAAAATTGGTCCAAACAACTTGAATTGGAATGCAACTTACGCTTATACAATTTCTAGAAATCTTGAAAACGACAAACAACTTTTTTATGTTCCGTTCAACAAACTAACAACTTCAATTGCTTATTCTATCAAAAAAATAGCAATAAATTATCAGTTTTTATACAACGGTTTTGTTTTCACACGTTCGGATAATAATCCAAAAGAAATTATTAAAGCTTACAAAATTTCGAATATTGCTATCGATTATGATTTTAAATTTTTAGAACAATTCAAAATCGGTTTTCAAGTTGCAAATATCTTGAATCAAAAATACCAAAGTG
This sequence comes from Bacteroidota bacterium, assembly GCA_031408435.1. GTDB lineage: Bacteria > Bacteroidota > Bacteroidia > Flavobacteriales > Flavobacteriaceae > Flavobacterium. The sequence continues at coordinate 65,183 of JANNWM010000017.1, read as the reverse complement.
TCGAAGACAGACCATTGCCAGGTCGAAATTTTAATGTTTTAATGAACCTTAAATTTTAAAACAAATGAAAATATTTAGATTAATATTATTGTTGTTTTTATCAGTATCATTATTCATGTCATGTACCGACGACGACGAAATTGAAGTCGCTGGATATTTCGAAAATGGTATTTTTATTTTGAATGAAGGCAGCCAAGGACAAGGAACAGTTTCGTTTATAAGTAATGATTATCAAGAGTTTACGAAAGACGCTTACACGAATGCGAATCCTGGAGATTTGATGGGAAAATATGCACAATCGATGTTTTTTGATGGCGATAATATTTATATAATTTCGGGTGGTTCTCAGAAAATAAATGTTGTGAACCGAAAAACATTCAAGTTGGTTGCAAAAATTGAAACAGGACTCAAAAACCCAAGATATGGCGTTGTAAAAAACGGAAAAGCTTACGTAACCAATGCAAATTCTTATTCATTTACAAACCCAACCACAGGAAATACAGATGATTATGTTGTTGTAATTAATTTATCGAACAACACTATCGAAAATACAATTCAGTTAAATGCAACTGCCGATAGATTGGTTTTAGATAACGATAAAATTTTCATAATAGATGCAATAAACAGTAATAAAATATTAGTGTTAAATACAAATACCAATTCATTAGAAACACCAATAAACATTGGATCTGGAGCCAATTCGTTAGAAATAAGTAACGGATTTTTGTATGTTTTGAAATCTTCGAACAGTTCAAATTCTCAATTAGTCAAAATCGATTTATCGAATAATAATTTTACAGTTTTAGATTTTCCTTTATCGCTTGACGGAGCAAAAAATCTAGATATTTATAAAAACAAAATTTATTTTACGGTCAATAATAGTGTTTATGTAATGAATATTGCAGCAACACTTCCGCCAGAAACAAGCATTTTTGATTATAATTCTACTTCTGGTTACGCAATGTATGGTTTTGCAGTCAACAACGACAGAATATTTACAGCCGATGGAGGCGATTTTTCCGAAAACAGTACAGCAAATATATATTCATTAACAGGAACATTTCAAAGAACAATAAACGTTGGCGTTGGACCAAACGGATTTTATTTTAATTAATTATTTAATATTTATACACATGAAGAATTTTTACAAATTTCAATTTTTAGTCATTTTATTGACTACAACAATTTCTTTTGCCCAATCGTTTCAAAACGGAGTTTTTGTAACAAACGAAGGTGGTTTTGGTGCAGGAAATGCTACAATGTCGTTTATTTCTAATACAAATGTTTTACAAAACAATATTTTTGCAACAGCAAATTCTGGAGCAGCACTTGGCGACACTGCACAAAGCATGTTTTTTGAAGGATCAAATGCTTACATAATAATGAACGGTTCTGGAACTATAAAAGTTGTAAACAGAACAACAATGGTGCTAGAAACCACAATTACTGGATTATTAAATCCGAGATATATGGCGTCTGTTGGCGGAAAATTATTTGTAACTTGTTGGGGAGATCCTGCAGTTACAACAGACGATCAAATTAAAGTAATTGATATCGCAACAAATGCATTAATTGGCAATTTTTCGGTTCCCGAAGGACCAGAAAATATTGTTTTGAACAATGGTCTTTTATACATTGCTCAAAAAGGTGGCTATGGTTTTGGAAATACCGTTTCAATATTAAATCCAAGTACTTCAACTTTTTCAACACCGATTACTGTTGGCGATGTGCCAACTTCTTTAGAAATTAACAACGGATTTTTATACATTCTTAGTTCAGGAAAACCAAGTTATACCGGTAGCGAAACTTTCGGTTCTTTAATTAAATACGATTTAACAACAAATGCAATTATCAACACAATTTCATTTGCGACAACGCACCCAAAAAATTTAAAAATTGTAGGAACCGATTTGTATTATACGATTAACAAATCTGTATATAAATCTAACATATCAGATACATCATTGCCAAATACATCATTATTTGACACAACTCCGCAAGGTTCTTACGGGATTTATTCATTAAATGTTATTGACGATGTTTTGTATGTTGCTGATGCTGGCGATTATTCAACTGCCGGAAAAGTTTATACTTATTCTACAACCGGAACGCTTTTAAATTCGTTTACTGTTGGTGTTATTCCAAATGGTTTTTACAAAGCCGACACCAATTTGGCAGCTTCGACTTTCGAAAATAGTTTGTCATTAACATTATATCCAAACCCAACTTCTGATAAATTTTATTTGAATATTAATGAAGAGGCTTCAATATTAGTTTATGACTTGTCTGGAAGAACAGTTTTAAATCAAAAATATGACCTAAACGGAATCGATATTTCAGTTCTAAAACCAAGCGTTTATTTAGTTTCTATTGAATCTAATGGAAAAAAAACAGTTAAATATTTAACTATTAAATAATACTAACTAAAAAAATGAAAAATTTAATCCGAGGTTTATTAGTGTTTTTTGCAGGAAATTTGTTTTCGCAAACTTATCCGCCACAAGCAGGAATTTCAGGTTCGACAGCAATAATTAAGTCAAGTCCGCTCTATGTTGCTTGGGCAAATGGAATTACGGTAAACCGAGGATTGATTAATAAATCTGATCCTACATTTGCAATTTCGGGCAACAATTATGCAAGTTTTGGTTTACCAAATAACGCAATTGGTTTCCCTGATGGAAATGTAGTTAGTCTTGGCGACGAAGGCAACGCAATTTTAACTTTTGCAACACCAATTGCCAACGGAAATGGCTATGATTTTGCTGTTTTCGAGAATGCAAGTTTCGATTATTTAGAATTGGCATTTGTCGAAGTAAGCTCAGACGGAATTAATTATTTTAGATTTCCAGCTCACAGCCAAACCCAAACAGCAACCCAAGTTGATACATTTGCAACACCAGAACCAACTTATTTGAACAATTTTGCAGGAAAATATTATGGAGATTATGGAACTCCATTCGATTTAAGTGAAATTCCAGACAATGCACTTTTAAATAAAAATAACATACAATTTGTAAAAGTTATCGATGTTGTTGGAAGCATAAATCCAGTATTTGCAACGTTTGACAGTTTTGGAAACGCTGTTAACGAATCGTTTCCAACGCCATTTGCGTCTTGTGGATTCGATTTGCAGGCAGTTGGTGTTATCAATCAGCAAGTTTTGGCTAACGAATCATTCGAATTGAATAACAAAATTGCGATTTATCCAAATCCAGCCAATGATTTTATTAATATTCAATCAAATTATCTTGTTCAAAAAATAGAAATTCAAGATTTAAATGGTAGAATGATTAGTAATGAAAATCAAAATTCTGAAAGCATTGTTATAAATATCAATGAGTTATCAAATGGTATATATTTACTAAAAATTCAAACTGAAAAAGGAGTTTTGATTAACAAGTTTATTAAAGAATAATTTTTTGATAAAATAATAAAAGAAGTCCGTAACTAGAAATAGTGCGGATTTTTTGTTTTATTTATGCTTAACTTATTTATATATCAATTATCTTTACAAAAAAATTAAAATGAAAATTTATAAATTAATATTAGTTCCTTTATTAGTAACATTTTTTTTGATTTCTTGTGGAAATGATGAGTTAGTTTTACCTCCAAAATATGTTTCAAAAGGCACTTTTGACAGTGGTGTTTTGGTTTTAAATCAAGGAAATGTTGCTCAAAATGCTACATTATCATTTATTTCATTTGATTTGAATACTATCAAAAACAATATTTTATCGGGAATAAGTTCCAATCCAAATATTGGTTTAAATGCTACTGATGCTGTTATTAATGGAGATTTTATTTATGTTGTTTCGTCAAGCGATAACAAAATAGAAATTATTAACCGTTATTCGATGGCAAAAGTTGGAACAATAACATTGGGTTTTCTAAATCCAAGATATATTGCAATTTCTAACGGGAAAGCATTTGTAACCAATTTAGGAAACTTATCAATCTCTACCGACGATTTTGTGGCCGTAATCGATTTATCGACCAATTTGGTTATTAATTCAATTCCTGTCGAAGAAGGTCCAGGAAGAATAATAGCCAATAACTCAAAATTATATGTAGCACAAACTGGTTACATAAATGTTGGTAACAAAGTCACCGTAATAGATGCTTCAAACAATGCTGTTGCAACTATTATTGTAGGTAACAAACCAAACACTATGCAATTTGACAATGGAAACCTTTGGGTTTTGTGCGAAGGCGATACTAATCCAGCAAACGAAACAACTGGTATTCTTATAAAAATTAATCCTAACACAAATACTTTTACAGATCAGTATCAATTTCCTACAAGATTAACAATCCCAACAGATCCGACAAGCCAAATAATTTATCAACACCCTAGTAATCTTTATATTTCTGGCACCGATGTAGTTTATACAAAAGAAAGTGGCGTTTATAAAATGAGTTTAATTCCAGTGGTTACTCCACCAAGTATTACGGCTGCGGTTGTATTTCCAACGGCTCCAAGATTTAATTTATCTATTTCAACAATTACTAGTTTTGTAACTAAAAATAGCTATTTTTATATTTGCGGATACAATTCAAACACAACAAGTGGTACCGTAGGAGTTTATTCTAATGGTCTTATCGCTGACGCTGGAGTTTTTGGAACATTTATAAAATCTCATAATGTAGGATTCGTTCCAAATGGATTTTATTTTAACCAATAAAAAATTTGTCCTTTAAATAAAAAAACGTTTCAAGAAATTGAAGCGTTTTTTGTTTTATTCCAAGCCTAATTGCGAGAACCGACTGTCTAACAATCGAGAATAACTAGCTTTATAGGCATCGTTTACAAAACTTTTATTTAAAACTTTTAGCATTTCGGGCTTGCAATACCTGAATAGTTCTAGGGTATTGTCCAAAACTTTTTTGCTAAGTCCTGCAGTTTCATAAGCAACCAAAAAATCATTGTATTTTAATTTTCGTTTTTTACCGTTAAGGTTCAAGGCTAATTCTTCGGCATCAGTTGGGTTAACAAGGGCTGTCGGAACCAAATCATAAGCTGGCGACAAAACCATTCCTAACCCTTCTTTTTCGACTAATGAAAAGTTTTTCAAATGCATATCGGCATTTCCAGTAAAAAAACTAAACAAAACTTGCTCATAAAAATTGCTAACATCAAGCATAGGGTTCGACGAATATTTCAAAACTAGTTTGGCAACTTGCTCGTGGCTTCCTTTGTACTTGTCTTCGGTAAGTCGTTCGCTTAGTTGGCACATGTCTTCCATGTGTAGTTTTCCTTTTCGGGTTCTATCTATACGTTTTGTAACATAACACAATGTTCCGTCTTGCAAATGCACTAAACTATTAGGCACTACATCAAGCCCGCAAACTGCTGCCATGTGCATTGTTGCGCTTTCTAGTTCTGGCAATTGTTCGTAATATGCCGATGGTGGTTTGAGTATATAATCGCCATAAAGCCCAACTATTGTTAGTTTTTTAACAATGTTTTTGTCTTCTTTTCTATGCAAACTCAATGATACTTTTGCTTGAACGCCAGTAACGGTCATTTGACTTTGAACTATTTGTGTCGCCAAACTTTGCAAATTGTCCAAATTATAATCCAGCTGAGGTGTTTTTAATTGTCCAAAAAAACGTTTGTTGCAAGCTTCGTGAAAATCGCTTTTGCTGTCTTGCAACAATTCATAACAATACAAACATTTTCTACCATATTGAGCCGGTGGCTCATTTACTTGTAAAAGACCATTGTTTAAATTTTCGTAATATTTTTTTTTATAATTTTTCATTTTCTGTTCTAACACTTACTGCACCAATACAATCTTTACAACAAGCCAAAAGCAATCCCATTCGGTCTTTATAATTTATTTTCCAGTTTTTTTCTGCAAGATCGAGTAGCCAACCTTCTGGTATTAATCCATCAAAAAACGCAAATAATGTTTTGTTATGATAAGGTTTTTCGGTCAATGGCAAAGTACAACTTACGGCTTGTGCCGAATGATTTAGTAAATATTGCAAGTCATAGGCAAACGAATATCCATCATCTAATTCGCTTACTTTGCCACAAAATTGGTCTTTGATATATACGTTACCTGTTCTATTCATTTTAAAATTTTTATTTTTTTCTTGATCAAATGTAATTCTCTATTTTTTATTTGTTTTCATCGTTCAATAATTTGTCTCTATCTATTTGCACTATTCCTAATGTTGCTCCAAACAAAATCAATACATCGTTGACTTTATCTATTCTCATTGTTTTTTTTCCTTGTTCTAAATCGCGAACAAATCGCAAACCTACTCCAGCTTTTAATGCCATTTCTTGCTGTGTTAGTTTTATTTGTTTTCTTCTGGTTTGTACAAATTTGCTGATGTCAGATTTATTTTTCTTCATTTTTTATACCTTTTATAATACAAATATATTATTTTTTTAATATTTAATACCATATATGGTATATTTTTAAATATTTTTAATTTTTTATACCATATTAGGTATATTTATTTGGTTTATTTAATTTTTATACCCTAAAAGGTATTTTATTAAAGATTCCTTTTTTTTGATTAAGATAAATTATTGAATATCATTCGATTTTGAAATATTCAATTTGGATTTAATTTTAAAAAATAAAATGAATTGGCTCTGGTCTAAAAAGTATATTCACATAAAAAATTTTTGTCACAGATTTAAAAGATTTAAAGGATTTTTAATATTCGATAGTAAAAAAATCTGTGATAATCCGTGAAATCTGTGGCTAGAATAAAAATCATATATTAACTAGACTACAGCCAATGAATTGAAATTCGATTAAAAAAAAGTATTTTTAATCAAAATACTTTTTTGTTTGTAGAAATACTACCTTTGCACCTCAATAAAATAAAATGAGATTACACAGAAATTTAGTTTACACAACAATAGACGGGCTTAATGCTATATTCAATGAAAAAGAATATGCAGATAAAGTAGTAGCAAGATCACTCAAAAAAGACAAACGTTGGGGCAGTGCTGACCGCAAATTTGTTGCAGAAACATTATATGAAGTTGTTCGTTGGAAAAGATTATATTCGGAAATTGCCGAAGTAAAAGAACCTTTTAATCGCGATGATTTATGGAGAATGTTCTCGGTATGGGCAGTCTTGAGAGGCTATCCTATTCCGGATTGGCAACAATTAGCAGGAACTCCAGAGCGAAAAATAAAAGGAAGATTCGACGAATTATCTAAAAATAGAGTACTAAAAGAATCTATTCCGGATTGGATGGACGAATTGTGTGTCAAAGAACTTGGCGAAACGGTTTGGGCAAAAGAAATTACAGCCCAAAACCAACCTGCAAAAGTAATTCTAAGAACCAACACATTAAAAACTACTCGTGAACAATTGCGTGCCATAATGATGGACTTGAACATCGAAACCGATATTCTTGAAAATCAACCAGATGCCTTAGTTTTAAAACAACGTGCAAATGTTTTTTTGACAGATGCATTTAAAGATGGATTTTTCGAAGTTCAAGATGCATCATCGCAATTAGTAGCTGCTTTTCTTGATGTTCAACCTGGTATGAGAGTTGTAGATACTTGCGCTGGTGCTGGCGGAAAAACATTACACATGGCGTCGCTTATGGAAAACAAAGGCCAACTTATTGCAATGGATTTGTATGAAAGCAAACTCAAACAATTGAAACTTCGCGCCAAAAGAAACGGGGCTTTTAATATAGAATATAGAATAATCGACTCGACCAAAGTCATCAAAAAATTATACGACAAAGCAGACAGAGTGCTCATTGATGCACCTTGTAGCGGTTTAGGTGTTTTGAAACGAAATCCAGATGCAAAATGGAAACTGCAACCTGAATTTATAGACAACATCAAAAAAGTACAAGCCGAAGTTCTAGAAAGTTATTCTAGAATAGTAAAACCTGGCGGTAAGCTGGTTTATGCAACTTGTTCTATCTTACCTTCTGAAAATCAAGAACAAATTAACCATTTCTTGACAACAGAAAACGGAAAAAGTTTTACTTTTGTCAAAGATGTAAGGATATTGGCTCATGAATCAGGATTTGATGGTTTTTATATGGCATTGTTAGAAAGAAAAACTACATAACAAAAATTATGAAAAAAAATTACTCAATTATTTTATTACTAAGTTTTACAATAGGATTTTCTCAAGCGGGAGCTCCATCAAATCCTTATTATAATGGTTTTGATTGGACACAAACTGGAACAACTTTAAAAACTGATTTAGCATCGAAAATCACAAACACTCATAGCAATATTTTGACTTATGCTGAGGCTGAAAGAGCAATAAAAATTGTTGATTTAGACCCAAACGATTTGACAAATACTCAAGTTCTTTTACTTTATGGATATGACAACACAAATTATTGTAATTATGTATCAGAATCTAATTTTGGAACTTCAACAAATTGGAATCAACACAGAAGACGACATAAAGAGGCTGATGTTTCAGGCGGTTCACAATGTGCTTGGAATAGAGAACATGTATATGCTCAATCTTTAGGAACACCAATCTTAGGACAAACAGGAGCTGGTGCAGATGCGCACCATTTAAGAGCCTGTGATGTCGATAGAAATGCAAACAGAGGAAGTTCTAAATTTGGTCCTGGTTCAGGGAATTCTGCCTATTTTGGTTCTTTTTGGTATCCAGGGGATGAGTGGAAAGGTGATGTAGCAAGAAACATGATGTATCTTTATTTGAGATATCCTTCGCAATGCAAACCAACTGGAGTTGGATCAGGTGCTACAGTTACAAATGATACTGACATGATTCAATTATTTTTGCAATGGAATGCCGAAGATCCTGTATCGCAATACGAAGACAATCGTAATACATATTTAGGAAATGCTTCTAATACTTATGGACAAGGCAACCGTAATCCTTTTATTGATAATCCTTATTTAGCAACTAAAATTTGGGGAGGAATTGCGGCAGAAAACAGATGGCCAACTACAATTCTTGCAAACGAATATTTTGATAATATTTTTGCTAATTTAGTAGTTTATCCAAATCCATCAAATGAGAATAAAATAAATATTCAATCTGATGTAGCAATTCAAGAAATAAATTTAATTAACATTAACGGTCAATTAATGCAAGTTATTCAAAAACCAATTTTCGAAAATAACGTTTTGACTTTAGAATATATTCCACAAGGATTTTATTTCTTAAAAATTACATCTAGCGAAAATCAAGTTGTTACAAAAAAAATTATAATTAATTAAACTTACCTTTTATGAAAAAAGTCTACTCACTAATTTTATTGTTACTTTTAAATTTAACTTTTGCACAACCTTCTGCAAATTATTATAACAATGCAACAGGAACTGGTTATACATTAAAAACTCAATTAAAAACTATAATATCAACTGGATATATTGATAATACCTATGCAGGTCTATGGACAACATATCAAACTTCAGACAGAGATTTTGGATTACCAACAGGTATTGGTTACGAAAATGACAATTCTATTTATGATATGTACAGCGAAAATCCAGTTGGTAGCACAAATGAATGTAATTTTGTAATTGGAACAAATCAGGATACGGGTAGTGGTGGCACATCAGAATGTCAATTTTATAATAGAGAACACATTATACCTCAATCTGTTTTTAACGAAGTTTTACCGCAACGTGCTGATGCTCATTTTGTTACAGCAACTGATAAAAAAGTAAATAATGTACGCGGAAACGATCCTCACGGAAATGTTGCAGTTGCAAGTTATACATCCAAAAATGGCGGAAAATTGGGTTCTAGTGCAATTTCAGGATATTCAGGTGTAGTTTTCGAGCCAAATGCAGCATTTAAAGGAGATATTGCAAGAATGTACTTTTATTTTGTAACAAGATATGAAGTTAATGTAGCAAGCTATACTTATGACATGTTTAATGGAACTTCGACACAATGTTTTACTACACCTTTTTTGAATATGCTTTTAGCATGGAACGCACAAGATCCAGTTAGTGAATTCGAAATAAAAAGAAACAATGCAATTTTTGCAAGACAAAATAACAGAAACCCATTTATAGATAATAATGATTATGTAACGGCAATTTGGGGTGCACCATTAGCATCAGATTCATTCGAGTTGAATGCAAACATTTCGGTTTATCCAAATCCTGCAATTGATAATAAAATCAATATTAACGCTGATGTTTTAATTGACGAAATCGAAATTACAAATATAAATGGTCAATTAATTCAGAAAATTAATCTTCCAGTTTTTGTTAACAATACTTTTTCTTTAGAAAATTTACCCCAAGGATTTTATTTCTTGAAGCTAACTTCTAATAATCAGACAATAACTAAAAAAGTTATAGTAAACTAGATAATAAATATTCATAAAAAAACCTTTCGATAAGCTTATCGAAAGGTTTTTTTTATGAAATATTTTCTATCAAATATTCTTTTCCATTTATCTCAAACTCAAACCCAATATCATTTCCTAAAAGTTTTAATCCTAGAGGGGATTGTGGCGATATTGCAAAAATATTTTGTTTGTCAATTGTTATTTTAGGCAAAGCAACACTAACGTAAACTGTTAAATTATTGGTTTTCACCAAACTGCCGATTGCAATTTTCTTTGAATTTTTATTAATATCGATTTTATCTAAAATAGCTTTTTGAGATAAAACTTCCAAAAGTTTACGATTCAGTTTTTCTTGTTCAATGTGCATCATCGACAAAGCAGTTTCGTGTTTGTCACCAGCCGAACCTTTTGCATCGTTCTTAGAATCTTCGGTCAATGCTGCAATCATGTCCTGAAAAACGTCGACTCTGTCGTTAACCAGTTGTTGGTATTGTTGGTGTATTTTTTGTTTTAATGTCATCATTTTTAGCTAAAAGTCACAAGGACTCAAAGTTTTATGTTAAATTTAAATATTGAAATTTATGATAATTGTATAATTAATTTATAATACAAAAAATCGTAGTGACTTTGAGTCTTTATGGCAAAAAAAATCTAAAAATCAAATTTATAGTTGGCTCCCAAAAGCAACTGAAATCCTTGCACTGGAAAATTCAACCATTTTTGATACTGTTGATTGGCAATATTATTTAGTTTCAAAAAAGCTGTTAATCTATCAGAATATTTAAAACCAACATGTGCATTGACATCAAAATAATTAGTTAAAGTCTTGATGTCGTTATTTGGCGAAAGCACTGCAATATCTAAATTAGTTTGTTGGTCATATCGTTCGCCTACAAAAAACAAACTTGTGCCTGCATACCATTTTTGGGTAATATCAAAATCGAAAGTTGCATTAATTTTAATTGTTGGCAAATTCCAAGGTTTTTCTTGAAAAACAATATTATAAGTATTGAAAGTTCCGTTTAATTTCAAGGATACACTTTTCGAGAAATCGGCTTTTAATTCTCCGAAGAAACTTAATGTTTTGACATTATCGTAAACTACATCGAACGAATTTCCAAAAGCATATCCGTTTGTATTCAAGTTAGTTAAACTATAATCATTGGCTTTAAATATAGGTTTGTATTTTTCGCTAATCAATGAACCTCGAACATTATAACTTAAAGAATTGGCTAATTTGCCTTTCAAGCCTGCAAATAAATCATATTGCTTATCGGTCGGAACAATATTTAAAGTTGGTGACAAAAACGGATTATAATTTGTGAAATTTCTGTATGAATTTTGCTCAATTCCTCCTTCTGCTCCAGCATAAAAAATCATTAAATCGCCCACTAATTTCAATGATGCATTTACTTGCGGAAATACATAAAACTTACCATTTGTATTAACAGTATCTGATGAATAAAATAAATTGGCTCCCAAACTAATCGTCCAATCGTCTTTGTTAATGATGTAATTTGGATTTATTCCTAGATTTACAAATCCGTATTTTAGAGCATTTAAATTGGTTGAAAAATAATTTTCATCAAAACTACCACCAACATAATCAACTATAATATTGGTTCTAAATAGCATGTCATCAATATCAATATTAAATGTTGGTTTTACATAAAATCTGTTTTCGGTCGAACCAAAATTATCCGAAAAACGTTCGAATTTGGTTGTCATTTCTTTGAAAACACTTTCTTTGAATTTTAGTTTTCCCGAGACATAAAAAGCATTGTAAGAATGACTTGAATTAATTGATTTAATTAAAGTGGCTTTATCAAATGGTAATAAAGTTGCACCAAAATCTAAAGGCAAACCATACCAATTGTAAACCTGATTTTGGAAACCCAAATCTAAATTCCAAGACATTTCTTGCAAATTATTTCCATAAGAAACATCAAGCGAAGTATTGTAAAACTTGTCAGAAAGTTCAAGATTTTTAATTCCGCCTTGCGAAGACAAATGCCGGAATGAGCCACCAATATATTCTGTATCAGAAATGTTTTCTGTTACAAATAATTCGGCATTTATGGTTGCAAAATTCCCGAAACCCAAAGTCGCATAATTTTTAAATATTTGTTCTGCTGGCGATTTTTCAACTCCAGCTGCTTTACCTTTTGATGGTGTAAATGTAGATGCAACTGGAAACGAAAAAATATTGTACTTTATGATTTCTTTATTAGCAGTTTCGTCATCGTCTAAAGTTGGCGTTTCTTTTATTTTGAAAGCATCAGAAATTGTTGGGGTGTAAGGTTTTACTACGTTTACGACTTCTGTACCAATGTTTTCGTCTTTTTTTTGAGAATACGAAAGTTGGCTTAATAGAAAGATAATCCCTAACCAAGCTCTACCTAATGGAATGAAAGCCGAAGCTTTTGAAAAAATTATTGAAAATATATTTTTCATTATTGTTTTTTTTAATTTAAAGATTCTTTTTAAACTGCCAACCGCGACTGAAAACTGTAACTCTAATTGCGACTGAGCACTTAATTTCCAACAGAAGAATTCGTTTTACTTTCCTCTAGTTTTATTAAATCTAATTCTTTTTTTGCTTCATCTTGAATATCTGTAAATTCTTTGAAATTTTCTAAAACAGCATTCAAAATGTAGGTTGCTTGGTAACTATCTTTCAATCCATAGAAATTTTTTGCCATAATTATCAGTCCTTTTGCACCAAAATATTTGTAACCAGAATAATCTTTTGACAATTTATTGACAGCTTTATTTGACAATTCAAATTTCGAATCTTTGTTTTTGAAATAAGCTTCATAATACAAAGCTTCTGCAGCCAATTCGCCTTTTGCGATGGTTTGTAATTTGGCATAAGCAATTCTGGCTTTTACTTCATCATTCGATTTAATCGCCGAACGTGCAACAATTATTTGTGCATCAGATTTTATTTTATCGTCGGTTTTCGGATTTGCCAAAACTTTTTCGGCATAAATAACAGAATTTGGATAATCTTTTTGGTCATAAAACAATTTCATTAAATTGGCTTGCGCATAAGTTATATTCTGTGGAAAATCTGCTGCAGATTCTAATCTTTTCAAAACATTTAAAGCTTTTGCATCATTAAATTTCATGAATATTCCAGCCAATCTAACCAATGATTGCTCAGTAAACTCGTTGCGAGATTTCGAAATTACAAATTCATAACATGGAATAGCATTTTTTTCTAAACCATCGGCAAAATACAATTGAGCCAAATAATAGTTTGATTTTAAAGAATGAATTCCGTTTGGAAATTTAGCAATATATCCAATAAAGCTCGAAGTTGCAAGTTTCGAATTGCCTTGCAAATATTGTTTTTCGGCAGAATTGTAAGTATCATTTTCGAGTTCAGCATCTGTTACCGAAATGAAACTCAACGATTTTACCCAAGTTGCATATTCGTCAACTTTGCCATTATCGACATAAATTAATTTTGCAGTTGCAACAGCTTCGATTGCTTCTGACGAGTTTGGATAATCGGCTGCCACTTTCTTGAATTTCGCAATTGCCAGATCGTCTTTGTCGTTGTTATAGTAAACCAAACCTTGTTTTAAAACAGCTTTTGCATTATAGGAACCGTTTTTGAATTCTAACAATAATTGGTCATAAGTTTTTACAGCCAAATCAGTTTTATTTTCGGCAACATAAGTATTTGCTAATTCATAAATCGCATCATCTCGGTATTGCGATTTTGTATAAATTTTCAAAAACTGATTGAAATTTTCTATTTTTTTATCGTTTTTAGATAAAAATCCATAACATATTGCTTTTTGATAAGCAGCATAATCGGAATCAGAACTTATAGATTCAATAACTTTATTATAAGCTTCAAGTGCTGGTAAATATTTAGTTGACACAAATCTAGAATCTGCCAAACGCAAATAACTATCATTTCTGCGTAATTTATCGTCTTTTGTAATATCTAAATGCGTTTGAAAATAATTTCCAGCTTGGTCATATTCTTTCAATTTGAAATAACAATAAGCAATGTTGTAATTGATATTTTTATTTTCGATTGTATTTTTCGCTTCCGCAAATGCCATAAATTGCTTGAAACTAATTAATGATTCATTGAAATTATCTAGTCCAAATTCGGTTTCGGCTTTCCAAAAGGTTGCTCTAGCCGAAAAAATTCTGATTTGTGGTTCGGCAATCGATTTATTAAACATTAACAATGCTTCTTTATATTTCCCGTCGGTATAAAGCTCTAAACCTCTATAAAAAGTTACTTTTTGATAAGCTGTTTTATTTTCTGGAGATTTATTATTGTCTAATAATACCAAAGCACTATTATAATTCTTGGAGGAAATATAAGAATTTATCAATAATTTTTCAATTTCTTTGTTATTGGCATTTGTTGGATATTTACTCAAAAATGCTTGCAAAACATCTGGAACCGATTGGTAAGAATTACCTAATTCATAACTAAGTTTTGCATAATTAAGTGCAGCATCTTCTTGCAGTTTCAAGTCAAAAATCATTTCAGATGAATTCTTGAAAGCATTCAAAGCTTGCAATTTTTTATCTGTTTTTAGATAGCATTCACCCAAGTGATAATAACCGTTTTGAGCCACAAAATCTTTTCCATCAATGATTTTATTGAATTGCGAAATTGCATTTTCGAAATTATTTTGTTTATAATAAGTATACCCCAATTGATAATAATCGGTGTTAGTCCATTTGCCTTTACTGCCTGCCGAGTGGGCAGGTTTACCTCGATAATCTACCAAATAAGGCAAAGCTTTATCGAATTGCTTCAAATTAAAATAACTTTCTCCAATAATTTTACTTAATTCTGATTTTTCAATTGCTGATGATTTAGACATTGCAACCAATCCTAATTCGATTGCTTTATCGAATTTTCCGAGTTTAAAATTCATATCAGCTTGAAAATACGATAACTTTTCTTTGTATTTGTCTTGGCCGGAAACTTGTTCAAATTGCTTATTTGCTTCTTTGTAATTGTCAATATCATAGGCCATAAAACCTAAATAATATTTGGCTTGCGAACCAAAATTTGTTGAATTAATTACTTTATTGAAATAAACTGTTGCATCTTTAATGTTTTTGGATGTAAAAAAACTGTAACCTTTTTGGAAATTAAATCGTTCTAAATCTTCGGCTGACATGTTCGATTCATCGACTTTTTCGAACCATTCTAACGATTTTGCGTAATTGCCTTGTTCGAAATAATAAGTTGCAACTTCCTGAAAAGCTTGATTTTGTTTAGGTGAAGTTGGATAATCTTTTACGAAATTTTCCATCAAATCATCGGCATTGGATTGATTTAAATGTATGGCACAAACTGCCGAATAATAAGCACAATCTGACTGAATATTAAAATCTGTTGAAACATCTTTTACTTTGTCGAAAATAATTGTCGCTGATTGATATTGCTGGTTTTTGAACAACAAAAAAGCCCGATCGTAATCTTCTAATTCATTAGAATAAATAGCCGATTTTTGTGAAAAACTCAAATTGAAAACCAAAAAGAAAATACCTGTATATACGTGAGCAAATTTTATCATTAGTATTGGCGTTAATTATTCAAAAATAACATTGTTAATTTGATAACGGTTTAGAAGTTGTTTTTATTATAAACATTTTTGTAAACATTTTATTTATTTTAGTTTTGTATTTACTAGCTATACTAAACATTATTTAGTGAAGTGGTTTAAACTTTTTTGGTTGAAGCGAAAAATTAAGATTTTTATTTCAGATTTTGGATTTTTTTTATTGGATAGCATCGCTATCGAATAAAAAAAATCTGAAATATGGGGCAAAAAGACAATTTTGCAGCCAATTAAAAAAAGTTTAAACCACTTCAGTTATAAATTCTATAATAAATTTAAATTAAGCAGATTTTGTTTTAATTTTTTGATTTGTAAAAAAAAAGGATTCGCTTTCACGAACCCTTTAAAAACAAAATTTAAGATTTTTATCTTAAAACAAAACTCGAATTACTAACTAACTCTTTTTGGTCAAATACATTTACAAAATAATTACCTTTTGGAAAATCTTTTCCGGGTAAAAGTTCCGAAACGTTTACAGCTTTATTTTCGTATTTTACGTTTGATATAAAACTGTAATTCAATTCTTTATCATCAAAATTAATAGTTTTTTTCTCGCCAACAATATTGTTGTTAGCATCAATTATTTGTACATAATAATCTTTATCGCCTGTTTTGGCAATTTTATTTTCGGCAATAGTAAAATCAATTTTCAAAGCATCAGCGCGACTTGCTTTGTCGGTTGCAATTTGTTTTCCCGAATTTTTAACTTTAAATGCAGAAGCTTTTAAATTTGAAACGGTTAATTTAGAGGCAACTTCGATGGTTTTGGTCATTTCGGTATTTTGAACCACCAAATTTTCTTTTTCTATTTTGGCAGTATTCAAAACCGTAATTGTACTGTCACGTTGCACTACTAGAGACGAGTTCATTTTTGTTAAACCTTCATTTTCAGCAATAAGCGAATTCATTTTGTTGTTCAAATCTAAATATTTTTGCTTGAAACCATCAATAGATTTACTGCTATTTTTGGCTATTCGAACTTCGTCCATTAATTTCACTACTTTGTCTCTTTCGACAATTAGTTCGTCTGACATTGATGTGTTTTCGGCAATTGCACTGTCATATTTTAATTTTAATTCGTTTAAATTTGTTAATACAGCATTTTTTTCTGTATTGACTTCTGCGAATGCAATTTGTTTGGTTTCAACATCTTGAGATTGTTTAAAATTGAAACCTAAACTTCCAATTAAACCTACTGCTAAAATGGCAATAGCAACTTTTAAACCCGATGTTTTTTGTGGATTTTCCATGATAAATGATTTTTTGATTAATTAATGATTATAAAGATAACGATAAAATTATTATTATATTATTTAAAGACAAAAATATTTTGTTTAAAAAATTGTATTATTTCGAAATTCTGACGCATTAACCTATTGAAAAGGCATTTTTCGAATAAATTATTTTTAAAAAATTAACAAAAATTTGCCAAGCTTTCAATCATTCAAGTCATTGGTAAATTGATTATCTTTGCAAATATTCAAAATTTGCTATGATTCATCAAGATATTTCTAAACTAGAACCCAAGAAAAACATAATTATTAAAGGTGCACAGATTCATAATTTGAAGAATCTAGATGTTGCCATTCCTAGAAACAAATTAGTAGTAATAACTGGACTTTCTGGTTCAGGAAAATCATCGTTAGCATTCGACACTTTATATGCCGAAGGGCAACGGCGCTATGTAGAAAGTTTATCGTCTTATGCAAGACAATTCCTAGGAAGATTAGACAAACCAAAAGTCGAATACATAAAAGGTATTGCTCCAGCAATAGCAATCGAGCAAAAAGTAAATACAACCAATGCCCGCTCGACAGTGGGTACATCAACCGAAATTTATGATTATTTAAAATTACTTTTTGCAAGAATTGGCAAAACCTATTCGCCAATTTCTGGGAAAGAAGTCAAAAAAGATACTGTTACTGATGTTGTAACTAATGTAAAAACATTTGAAATAGGAAGCAAATGGTTGCTTCTTTCGCCAATTCATCTTGAAGAAGGTCGAAAACTTGAAGACAAACTAAAAGTACTTTTGCAGCAAGGTTTCGCAAGAATTTTGGTTGATAATGAAATGATTCGTTTAGACGAAGATGCCATAAAAAACGTTGCGACTTCTAAAAAGAAAAAGTTAGAAATTCTTCTAATTATTGATAGAATCGTTGTTCCGATTCTTGACGATTCCTCCGAAGATTTTTATAATCGCTTGTCCGATGCTGTGCAAACTGCTTTTTTTGAAGGCAAAGGCGAATGTTTTCTGCAAGATTTGAATGACAACAAACGTTTTCCGTACAGCAATAAATTCGAATTGGACGGCATTAATTTTCCAGAACCAAATGTACATTTGTTTAGTTTTAATAATCCATACGGTGCATGCCCAACTTGCGATGGATACGGAAACGTGATTGGAATCGATGAAGAATTGGTCATTCCAAACACGGCTTTATCGATTTTTGAAAATGCTATTTTTCCTTGGCGGGGCGAAAGCATGGGTTTTTATCGAGACGAATTAGTTAACAAAGCCTACAAATTTGATTTCCCTATTCACAAACCCTATTTTGAATTGACAGATGCTCAAAAAGAATTGGTTTGGACAGGAAATTCAATGTTTCAAGGATTGAATGATTTTTTTAAAGATTTAGAAGCCAAAAATTATAAAATACAAAATCGGGTAATGCTTTCTCGATATCGTGGAAAAACTAAATGTAATGTTTGCAAAGGAAAAAGATTGCGGGTAGAAGCATCTTATATAAAAATCAACGACAAAACTGTTTCTGATTTGGTCGATTTGCCTATTATAAAATTAATTCCGTTTTTCGATAATTTGAAACTCTCTGATTATGATGCCGTTGTTGCCAAAAGATTGTTAATCGAAATCAAAAATCGACTGGCGTTTTTAAGTGAAGTTGGTTTAGATTACCTGACTTTAAATAGAAACTCGGCAACACTTTCTGGTGGCGAATCGCAACGTATCAATTTAGCAACTTCGCTCGGAAGTTCATTAGTTGGTTCGATGTATATTCTCGATGAACCAAGCATTGGTTTGCACCCAAAAGATACCGAAAAATTAATTAAAGTTTTGGTTGCTTTGCGTGATTTAGGCAACACCGTTATTGTGGTCGAACACGATGAGGATATTATGAAACAAGCCGATATGATTATAGATATTGGTCCCGAAGCAGGTACTTTTGGTGGCGAATTGGTCGCTCAAGGCACATTTGATGAAATCTTGAAATCCGATTCGTTGACTGCACAATATTTGAACGGTAAAATGGAAATTGCAACTCCAAAAAAACGAAGAAGTTGGAAACAATATGTCGAAATTTTGGGTGCAAGAGAAAATAATCTTCAAAATGTTGACGTTAAATTTCCACTAGAAGTTTTGACTGTAATTACGGGCGTTTCTGGTTCAGGAAAAAGTACTTTGGTCAAGAAAATTTTGTTTCCAGCGATGCAAAAAAAGATTGATGGAGTAGGAGAGAAGGCAGGACAATTTACAGATATGCAAGGTTATTATCATAAAATTCAGCATATTGAATATGTCGATCAAAACCCAATCGGGCGAAGTTCTCGCTCGAATCCAGTGACTTATATTAAGGCTTATGATGATATTCGAGAATTGTATGCCAAAGAAAAATTATCAAAAATTCGGGGTTATCAAGCCAAACATTTCTCGTTTAATGTCGATGCTGGTCGTTGCGAAGTTTGCAAAGGCGAAGGGTCTATAAACGTCGAAATGGTTTTTATGGCTGACGTTTCTTTGCCTTGCGACGCTTGTAACGGCAAACGTTTTCAGAAAGAAGTGCTTGAAATTTCGTTTGCTGGAAAAAATATTTATGAATTGTTAACCTCGACTGTAGACGATGCTTTGGCGTTTTTTAAAGAAAATAATCAAACTAAAATCGTTCAGAAACTGCAGCCTTTGCAAGATGTAGGTCTGGGTTATGTGCAATTGGGGCAATCGTCGTCGACGCTTTCGGGTGGCGAAGCACAACGAATAAAACTCGCATCTTTTTTAGTAAAAGGCACAACAAAAGAAAAAGCATTGTTTGTTTTTGACGAACCTACAACGGGTTTGCATTTTCACGATATCAAGAAATTACTAGCTTCGTTCGATGCTTTAATCGAAAAAGGACATTCGATAATTGTTATTGAACACAATCTTGACATGATAAAATGTGCCGATTGGATTATCGATCTTGGTCCAGAAGGTGGCGAAAATGGTGGTCAAATTCTAGCCATTGGAACACCAGAAGAAGTTGCAAAAAACAAAAAATCGATTACAGGAAAATATTTGAAAGAGAAATTGTAATTAATTTTAAAATCTAACAAAAAAACCATTTTGATTTTCAAAATGGTTTTTTTGTTAGTATTCATATAATTTTTAGCTTCATTATTTTTTTATGATTTTTATATTTATCAAGAAATATCATCGATTTAATCAATAAACATATCTTGTAATTTTAAAATTTATTGAAAATAATAAAATTGATATTTATTTTCATTTGATAATAATTCAAACTAAAATTAAACCATTCTAAAAAAATATTGTCATATGTATTATTAATCACAATTGTCCGATTAAATTATATATATTGTCCCTACTGGACAAAAAGCATTGGTTATAAGTGTTATATTACCAATATATAAACTCTACGAGATTTACTCCGTTAGGAATTTTATCTAGGTAACTTAAAAATTAGATCAACCTATTATAACGTCCCGTAGGGACTATATTTAATAGCAATTATTTTAACAGTATGTTTTTTGTCGGACAACAATGATTATTAATTAAAAATAGTTTGTAAACCATAAATAAATTTTGGCACGTTAATTGGTTTACTTTAAAAAATTAATCAAATACAAAGAAATTATGAAAATCAAATTTTTAACCATCGCATTATTTGCAATTACCAATGCAATATTTGCACAAGATCGCACAACCGTAAATGCGACAAATTCAGAAATTAGCGATAACTTAGATTTACGAGCAGTAGCATCACTTTTTGGAGATTCCCAAAATCTTGAAGATTTTGAAAGACGTTTAAATGATCCAAAACTACAAATTTCGAATTTAGATTTGAATAATGACAATCAAGTTGATTATTTAAGGGTTATTGAATCAGTCGAAGATCGAACGCATTTGATAATCATTCAATCGGTGATTGGAAACGATGTTTTTCAAGATGTTGCAACAGTCGAAGTCGAAAAAGACAGCAACAACAAAATTCAAGTTCAAGTTGTTGGAGATGTTTTTATGTATGGAAATAACTACATTTATGAGCCAGTTTATGTTCAAGTTCCTGTTTTTTACAACAATTTTTGGGTAACCAATTACCGACCATATTATTCAAGTTGGAGATGGAACTATTATCCTACGCATTTTGTGGCTTGGAATCCTTTTCCTATTTACAGATACCGTCACAATGTTGGACTTTGTATTAATATAAATTATCAATACAATTATGTAAACATTCGCCGCAACCACATTGCATACAACAATTATTATTCAAGACGTTGCAACGGATACGAAAAACAATATCCAAACCGTTCGTTTGCATCAAGAAATATAGGTCATAATAACCGTTACGAATTAGAGCAATCTCGACCAAAATCAAGAGATGTTGCCTACACAAATACCAGAAATGAAAATTCTAGAGGAACTTCTGGAAATACTTCAAGAAACGAATCAAGTTCTAATGATAGAGTTAGAAGCAATTCTGGAAATACTTCAAGAAGTGAATCAATAAGATCAAATTCTGGAACTTCAAGATCGTCGTCTGCTCAAAATTCTCAAAGACAAGAATCATCAAGTGTAAATTCTGGCGGCTCAAGAAGATAATTATTACAAATAAATTTTTATATAAAAGCACTGCAAATTTATTGTGGTGCTTTTTTATCAAATATAATAAAAATTTATTAAGATTTAATTAGCAATTTTATTTTAATATATTAAATTTGACCTTTCAAAATTTTACAAAATGAGCGGATCGCATCAGAATCTCCATTCAAAATGGACAATCGCAGGATTATTGGTTAGTTTAGGAATAATTTACGGCGATATTGGAACCTCTCCTTTATATGTAATGAAAGAATTAATAGGATTGAACTTTGCTATAAACAAAGATTTAGTTCTTGGCGGAATATCTTTAGTGTTCTGGACTTTGACTTTGCAAACTACAATCAAATATGTTATTTTAACTTTAAGTGCCGACAATCATGGCGAAGGAGGAATATTTGCTTTATATGCATTAGTCAAAAAAACAAAAATAAAATGGTTAATAGTTCCAGCAATTATTGGAGGCAGTGCACTTTTGGCCGACGGAATAATTACGCCACCAATATCGGTAGCATCTGCAGTCGAAGGAATTAAAATATTCTACCCTAATTTGCAAGTTACAGATATTCAAGGAATTGTTATCGGAATTTTATTTGTACTTTTCTCTATTCAACAATTTGGAACCAAGCTAGTAGGCAAGTTTTTTGCACCAGTAATGTTAATATGGTTTTCGATGTTGGCCATTTTAGGGGTTATGCAAATTGCACAACATCCTGAGGTTATGAAAGCCATAAATCCATATTATGCCTATAATATTTTGGTTGCACCCGAAGGATTAAACCCCGAAGGATTTTTTATTCTAGGTTTTGTATTTCTTTGCACCACTGGTGCCGAAGCATTATACTCTGATATGGGACATTGTGGTCGAAAGAATATCAGAATAAGTTGGGTGTTTGTAAAAATAACTTTAATATTAAATTATTTTGGACAAGCTGCTTATTTAATTCAACACGAAGGACAAACTTTGACAGAGATTAACAGTTCAAATCCAAATCCGTTTTATTTAATGATGCCAGAATGGTTTCAACCAATTGGTATTGGAATTGCAACTTTAGCGGCCGTAATTGCCTCTCAAGCTTTAATCAGTGGTTCGTTTACACTGATTAACGAGGCGATGCGATTGAATTTTTGGCCAAAAGTTAGAATCAAATATCCTACAGAAGTAAAAGGTCAAATGTACATTCCGTCAATAAATTGGTTGTTGTTTATAGGTTGTATTGGAATAGTTTTGTACTTTCAAGAATCGAGTAAAATGTCGCATGCCTATGGATTAGCAATTATTCTTTGTATGATAATGACTACTATTTTGCTTAATTTTTATTTGATAATGAAAAGAGTAAAATGGTATTTTATAGCACCATTAATGATGATTTATGCTACAATCGAATTGAGTTTTCTTGCAGCCAATATTACAAAATTCAAAGATGGTGGTTTTGTTACTGCAATAATTGCATTGGCAATAATAACCATAATGTCTATTTGGTTTATGGCCAAGAAAATAAGTAAAAATTATACTAAAATAGTAAAAATTGCAGATTACAAAAAGGTACTTGCCGAATTGAGTCTAGATTTATCAATACCAAAATATGCTACACATTTGGTTTACATGACAAATGCCAATCGCGTTGACGAAATCGAAGAAAAAGTAATGTATTCTATAATGCAAAAACGACCAAAACGAGCTGATGTTTATTGGTTTGTTCACGTAAATATTCTTAGTGAGCCTTACAAAACCGAGTACAAAGTAACCGAAATAATGAAAGACGATTTGTATAGAGTCGATTTTAATTTAGGATTCAGAGAACCTACAAAAATAAATTTAATGTTCAAAGAAGTACTAAAAGATATGGTTTCAAACGGCGAAGTCGATATTTCTAGCAGATACGAATCATTAAACAAAAATAATATCTTGGGTGATTTCAAATTTGTATTGTCAGAAAAATTCTTGTCGAATGACAGCGATTTATTATGGCATGAAAAACTGGTTATGAATTCTTATTTCTTTTTCAAAAAAATGAGTTTGTCGGAAGAAAAAGCATTTGGATTAGATAGCAGTTCTGTCAAAATAGAGCAATTTCCTATGGTTTTGCATCCGCCAGAAAAAATTTGTATGACTCGAGTTCACCATCAGCAAAAATAAATTTTAAAAAAAAACCTCAGATTCTATTTAGTTTGAGGTTTTTTTATTCACTTTTCAAATATTTATCCAAAATAGAATTATTAGCAATAAATGAATCTAATTCTTTATAACTTATAAAAATGTGTGGCTCCCCTTGAGCAAATCCCATCAATTCATAGGGTGCATACGAAAAAACGATTCCTGTTGGCAGAATAAAAAAATTGTCAGTCATCGGAATTTCGTTTTCGTTAAACATTCCTTCTGCAAAAATTTCTTTAACTTTGTTTTCATAAAAAACTTTAAATTCATTGGAACTAAAATTTAAAATTTCGTTCAATTCGATTTTTTCACCTGACTCTAAATCATAATTTTCATAATTGGTAACCATCAATCCGTGTGCACCGCCCATATAATTATAGGAATAACCTGAGATTACAAAAATATTTGAGTCAATAAAAATTGGTGCAACTGTCGAAATACTTTCTGATGCGTAGCAATCTTCTTCGTCTTTTGATTTATTTTCTTGGAATAGATGTTTCCAGTTTTTATGATTTTCTATGTCTAATGAATCTTGGAATAAATATTTTAATTCAGATTCAATTTTATCAAATTTATCTTCATTAGAAACAATTTCTGCAATAAAAGAATAATTTCTGTGAGGCACATATTCTCGCATTGATTCTTCTTTCTTGAATTGCTTTCTACAATCTGACAAAGTATAATTTATTTCATCAAAACATTTATAGCTCGGAAAAGTTGTACTTGTATTTATTTTATAATTTTTTCCATTATACTCACAATCCAAATACATATTGGGTTTAGAAACATTAAAAAGTTTCAGTTTGCAAATTGTATTATTCTCATTATTTATTGAATAATTAGTTGTTATGTTTGCTGTTTTAAAGTTTTTATCAAAATAACCACTATAAATTTCTTTTTCACCATCAATATAAACAGATGCAGTTTTTTCATAAACACCAAACTCGCCACTTAAATTATTAGATAAATGAATCTGAATTTTCTTGTTTTCAATCATTCCATCAAAAGAATAAATAAATGGGCTTTCAATTCTAACTGTGTCGCCAGCAACTACGATTGTATTGTTATCAATATTATAAATTAGATTTTTTTCGATTGTAGAAATTTTAACTTTTTTGACTGTTTCGGGTTTCAAAATCGTTTTTAAACTTTCTTCTTTAGTTTCAGATTTACAGGAAATTAGAAAAATTGATATCAATAAAAAAATTGTTTTTTTCATTTTGATTGATTTCAATTAATTTGCTTCGATTTGGTCTAATTCGACTTTCAAATTCTTGATGATAAATTCCTGACGATCTGGCGTATTCTTGCCCATATAAAAAGATAATAATTGCTCAATTGATGTGTTTTTATCCATCATAACAGGGTCAAGCCGAATGGTTTCGCCAATAAAATTTTTGAATTCGTCAGGCGAAATTTCTCCTAAACCTTTAAATCGAGTAATTTCTGGTTTTGGTTTCAATTTTTCGATAGCATCTTTTCTTTCTTGTTCAGAATAACAATAAATGGTTTCTTTTTTGTTTCGAACTCTAAAAAGTGGCGTTTGTAAAATGTATAAATGCCCTTCTTTAATTAATTCTGGAAAAAATTGCAAGAAAAATGTAATTAATAAAAGTCGAATGTGCATGCCGTCAACATCGGCATCAGTGGCGATAACAATGTTGTTATAACGCAAATCTTCCATCGAATCTTCGATGTCTAATGCGGCTTGCAAAAGGTTGAATTCTTCGTTTTCATAAACAATTTTTTTGCTCATTCCATACGAATTTAGAGGTTTTCCTCGAAGACTAAAAACTGCTTGTGTGTTGACATCGCGTGATTTTGTAATCGATCCCGAAGCTGAATCTCCTTCGGTAATAAACATTGTCGATTCAAGATACCGAACATTTTTAGAATCGGTTAAATGAACCCTGCAATCTCGCAACTTTTTGTTGTGCAAATTGGCTTTTTTTGCTCGGTCTTTGGCTAGTTTTCTAATGCCCGAAAGTTCTTTTCGTTCGCGTTCGGCTTGCAAAATTTTTCGTAAAAGTGCATCGGCAGTTGTTGGATTTTTATGCAGAAAACTGTCTAATTTATTTTTCACAAAATCATTTACGAAAGTTCGTACCGATGGCATTCCAGCCTCTGACCCCATATCGGTCGAACCTAATTTGGTCTTGGTTTGTGACTCAAAAACGGGTTCCATAACTTTTACCGAAATCGCTGTTACAATCGATTTTCGAACATCAGATGCTTCGAAGGGTTTGTTGTAATATTCCCGAATTGTTTTGACAATCGCCTCACGATAAGCCGCCAAATGTGTGCCTCCTTGAGTTGTATTTTGTCCATTCACAAACGAATGATATTCTTCTGAGTATTGGGTTTTGCTGTGTGTTAAAGCAATTTCGATATCTTCGCCTTTCAAGTGAATTATTGGGTATTCTAGATCGTCGGCATGAATAGTTTCCTCTAATAAATCACGCAATCCGTTTTCTGAATAGTATTTTTCGCCATTGAAAAGTATTGTTAAACCATTGTTTAGGTAACAATAATTTTTGAGCATTTTGATTACATATTCATACCTGAATTTGTAATTTTTAAAAATTGCTTCATCTGGAATAAATGTAACTTTTGTTCCTTTTCGTTTGGTAGTTTCGATGATTTCTTCGTCAAGAACTAAATTTCCTGCCGAAAATTCTGCACCTTTTTGTTTGTCGTCACGAACCGATTCTACTCTAAAATAATTAGAAAGTGCATTTACGGCTTTTGTTCCAACACCATTCAGTCCAACCGATTTTTTGAAGGCTAACGAGTCGTATTTTCCACCAGTATTCATTTTAGATACTACGTCGATAACCTTTCCAAGCGGAATGCCACGACCATAATCACGAACGGTTACAGTTTTATCTTTTATGGTTACTTCGATATTTTTTCCTGCACCCATAACAAACTCGTCGATGCAATTGTCGAGAACCTCTTTAAGTAAAATGTAAATTCCGTCATCGGGCGAAGAACCATCACCGAGTTTACCGATGTACATTCCAGGTCGCATTCTGATATGTTCTTTCCAGTCGAGTGAGCGTATGTTGTCCTCGTCGTATTTTATGTTTTCGTCTGACATTTATTATTATCGAATTTTTGCTAATATAGTGAAATTCGAATTGAATTAAAATGCATTATATCAAAGTTATTGACAAAATAATTAATAGTTTTAGTTGTTTTTTAGGTTTTAACTTTGATGAATTGTTGCTCAAATCCGAAATTTTTTAGTTTTAGAATTTCACTAAATTCTGGTCGTGAAGGTTCTACAAGAAATGTTGCCGAATCGACTTCTTTGGATTTTATGTTTGTTAATGAATCAAGTCGAATTCGATCTTTTTCGGAATGTATTTGTCTTATTTTTAAAATGTTATTGTTTAAAGTTAAAATTTTAGAAGTCCAATAAAAAGATTCTTTTTGACTGATTATTAAATGTCCATTAATGCGTTTTGCTTTTTGAGTTATTGAAATTGTGAATAAAGTATCTACATTTTTTGATGATAATTGAATAGAATCTCCGATGATATTGAAATCAAAAATTTGTTTATTATCGTTAGAAATATATTTTCCGTTTTGAATATTAAACTCAGTTTTTAGTGAATCTAATCTCATTTTATGAACTTTGAATCTGAAAAAACTTTCAGTAAGAATATTTTTTTGATTTATTTTCAAAAAAGTAGAATCAGCATTCATAAAAACGCCTAAAAAATTATTTGGAATTTTCGTTAATTCAGAATCATTAATTGGTTGAGGACTTGAAAAACGAAAATTTGCTTCGAAAGGAATTGGTAACGTTTTCTTACAAGAAACCAAAAAAAACAGACTTAAAATTATCAAATATTTTTTCATTTTAAATTTAATTCAAATATTGAGCCAAAAAATACTTAACAGGTTTTAAAAACCTGTTAGAATTAGTATTAAACAAAAAAACCACTCAATTTCTTGAGTGGTGTTTTCTATTTTCTAAATTATATTTTCTTTCTATACGTTGAAACGGAAATGCATCACATCGCCATCCTTCACAATATATTCTTTGCCTTCGACTTTGAATTTTCCTGCTTCTTTGGCTTTTGCTTCGGTGCCATAATGAACGTAATCTTCGAACGAAATAACTTCGGCACGAATGAAGCCTTTTTCGAAATCGGTGTGAATAACCCCAGCGGCTTGTGGTGCAGTTGCTCCAACATTTATTGTCCAAGCACGAACTTCTTTAACTCCAGCCGTGAAATAGGTTTGTTGTTTCAATAATTTATAAGCAGCACGAATTAGTACTGATGCTCCTGGTTCGGTCAAACCCATATCTTCAAGAAAAACTTGACGTTCTTCGTAGGTTTCAAGTTCAGTAATATCTGCTTCGGTACCAACTGCTAGCACAATTACTTCGGCGTTTTCGTCTTTTACCAATTCACGAACTTGGTCAACATAATCATTTCCAGTTGACGCAGAATTTTCGTCAACATTACAAACATACAAAACTGGTTTCGAAGTGATTAATTGAAAAGTTTCAAATAACTCTTCTTCTTCAAAACCAATTGGTGTAACTGTTCTTGCTGATTTTGCTTGTAACAAAGTTTCACGAATTCGGTTTAATAATCCTTGTTCGGCTTGAGCTTCTTTATTGCCTGTTTTTGCTGCACGATTTACTTTTTCTAATCGTTTTTCGACAGTTTCTAAATCTTTTAATTGTAACTCAATATCAATGGTTTCTTTGTCACGAATTGGGTTTACATTGCCATCAACGTGAATAATATTATCGTTGTCGAAACATCTCAAAACGTGAATAATTGCATTACATTCTCGAATGTTTCCAAGAAATTGATTACCAAGCCCTTCGCCTTTGCTTGCGCCTTTTACCAATCCCGCAATGTCAACAATATCTACAGTTGCCATTTGCACACGTTCTGGTTTTACCAATTCTTCGAGTTTTTCGATTCTTGGGTCAGGAACGTTTACAACGCCAATATTTGGTTCGATAGTACAAAACGGAAAGTTAGCACTTTGCGCCTTGGCGTTAGATAAACAATTAAACAAAGTCGATTTTCCTACGTTTGGTAATCCTACAATTCCTGCTTTCATATCTCTTTGATATTTTTTTTATTAGGTAATATGTAACGCAAAAGCGTTTCATTATATTTGTATTATTTTTTAAAGTGTGCAAATATAGTTTTATTTAATTAAAGTTGCAAAGTTGCCAAACATCAAATATTGAATCAATCTATTTGAAATTTGATTTTTATTAATCGTACGAATTGATTTACAATTGTTAAATTCATGACTCTCACTATTGATAAAAATAGATTTTATAACAAATTATTGAATATTCGATAAAAATGACAATTATTTTAGTGATAAGTTAACCTAGTGTTAATTTTATAGTTATATTTGTTAACAATAAACCAAAAAAAATAACAAACCAAAAAAAAACAATTATGAAAAAAATCACATTACTATTATTTTTATTCTGTTTTTCGATGCTATTTGCACAGAAAGATATTAGCGGAAAAGTAACCGACAGTTCTGGAAAAGCAATGTCTGGAGTAAACATTAAATCAAAAGGAACATCGACTGGTACATCTTCCGATTTCGACGGTAGTTATAAAATTAGAGTTGATGAAAATGCAACATTAGTATTTAGTTCGGTTGGATATCAAAAAGTTGAAAAAAATGTATCTGAAGGAGCAGTAATCGATGTTACGATGGCAGATGACGGCGGTTCGAAACTTGACGATGTTGTAGTTGTTGGAACAAGAACTGCACCACGAAGCAATACCACATCAGCGTTGCCAGTAGATGTTTTGTCTGCAAAAGATTTAAACTCGACAGGACAAGCCACATTTGATAAGGCTTTGCAATACAAAATACCATCATTTAACACAGTTCAAACTCCTGTTAATGATGCAACTTCTTTATTGGATCCTTACGAAATCCGAAATATGGGACCAAGTAGAACCTTAGTTTTAATAAATGGAAAACGAAAAAATATGAGTTCACTTGTTTACGTACAAACATCACCAGGGCGGGGCGAAACGGGAGCGGATATTTCTGCGATACCTACAGATGCAATCGAAAGAGTAGAGATTTTAAGAGATGGTGCGTCGGCTCAATATGGGTCAGATGCAATTGCAGGAGTAATGAATATAATCTTAAAGAAAAACACTGGTTTCGGTTCCAC
Source organism: Bacteroidota bacterium (assembly GCA_031408435.1). Lineage (GTDB taxonomy): Bacteria > Bacteroidota > Bacteroidia > Flavobacteriales > Flavobacteriaceae > Flavobacterium. The sequence goes on along the minus strand of JANNWM010000017.1, from coordinate 35,093 downwards.
GACAGTTAGAACAGGAATTACAGGAAAAGGCGATGGCGAAATGTTTGGAATTGCTTTGAATAACGGTTCAACAGTTGGTGAAAAAGGTTTTGTGAATTATACAGTTGACTTTTCTAAAGTTAATTTGGCAAATAGACCTGGAACAGTTGATGCCAAAGGAGAATTTGACACTTTTGTTAAAGTTGATCCATCAAATTATAAAAGCTATGTTAATAATGATAAAACTTTGGGTGGAACTAGTATAGTTGGACTTACAGATGAACAAAAAGATGATTTGTTTCTAACTTATCAAAGTTCATCGGATTATACTGCTAAATTAGCAACTATAAATAACGGAAATGCATTAGGTTTAAAACAAATAAATGATTTTCTAAAGGAAAAACCGGACGCAGGAAATGTAAATGGTTCTCCTGAAACTGCGGCTGCTAAATTTTTAATTAATGGTGGTGTCGATTATTCAGATAATACACAATTGTATTATAACGCAGCTTATGTTTATAAAAAGGTAAGTTCTTTTGCTAATTATAGAACACCATATTGGAGAAATCCAGTAAACCTTTTTGAAAATGGAGCAATTTCTAATTGGGGTATTGGAGAAAAAGACAATAAGACTTATTTATATGATTTGTTTGGTAATGGTACAGCTGCTTCATATAAAGGTTATGTACCAAATTTTATTGGTGATTTGAACGATTATAATGCGACTATAGGTTATAAATCTAAAATGAATGATTGGAATACAGATGTTAGTTTAACAACTGGTGGAAATTCACAAAATTATGTAGTATCAAATTCACAAAATAGATCAGGAATTGTAACTTATACAATTGATCCTAATACTGGAACACCAGAATTAACACCAATTACTTTAGTGCCCATAACTTCAAATGTTTATAGAGAAAATTCACCAGTGTCATTTAGACCAGGAGGAACATCTTTTACTCATTATGTCGGTAATATTGATATATCAAGAGTTATTAATGAAAAATTGAGCGTAGGTTTTGGTTCAGAATTTAGAACAGAAACTTTCGAAATTATAGCTGGAGACAAAGCTTCTTACGAAGGTTCTGGAGCAGACTCTTTTCAAGGCAATGCCCCGGAAAATTCCGGAAAATTTAACCGATATAATATTGGAGCTTATTTAGATGTATCCTATGACGCAACAAAAGACTTTTTAATCAATGGAACGGCTCGTTACGAAAACTACAGTGATTTTGGGGCTGCTACAGTTTGGAAATTAAGTTCGAGATACAAATTGTTAGATGATAAATTGACTTTTAGAGGCTCTTTGTCAACTGGTTTTAGAGCACCGTCTTTGCATCAAATTTATACTGAAAAATCTCAATCTACTTTTTCTGGTGGACAAATTGCTGTAACAGGTATCGTTAATAATGTATCTGCATCCGCAAGATTAAATGGAATTCCAAAACTTACTGCAGAAAAATCTACTAACATTACATTAGGGTTTGGGTTTAAACCATCAAGAAACTTCAGTTTGACATTCGATTATTATAATATAAAAGTAAAAGACAGAATAGTTCTCGGAAATTTGGTTGACTTTGGTGCAGGTGAACAAGCATTTTTTGTCAACGCAATTGATTCTAAAACCTCCGGTTTAGATTTTGTTTCAAGTTATAGAAATATTGGGTTAGGAGCTGGAAAACTATCGCTGAACTTTTCGGGAAATTATACATTAGAAAATGGTATTGATGGTGCTATCAAAAATCCTGCAAGTGTAGAAGCACTCGGAAAAACAGTTTTTAACCTAACACAAGATGCATTAATGTTTACCTCAAGACCGAAATTTAAATATATTTTTGGTTTTGATTACGAAGTTGGACAATGGGGATTATCATTAAACAACACAATGTTTGGACCTACAATTTTTAAAAATGCAGACTTTGCAAATGAAAATCTAAGAGTAAAATTTGAAACTAAAACAGTTACTGATTTAGGAATTAATTTCTCTCCTACTAAAAAAGTAACAATATCTTTTAACGTTAATAATATTCTTGATGTTTTGCCTAAATTCAATATTGTTTCTGATCAATCTGGTAAAGGACAAGCCGATATTGATAATCCTGCAGTTCTAAGAGATATTACCAATGCATTGACATTCAATGGTCGTTATTCTCAAATGACTTATGATGGTTATCATTTTAGTCAATTAGGCAGAATGTTTAATTTATCTTTAAACTATAAATTCTAAATTTTACTCAAAATTTATATTAAACTAAAAATCCTGAATTTTTTATTCAGGATTTTTTTTGCTGTAATATTAAATAAAAGTAAATTAATTTCTATTTATTCAAACTCCAATTATAATCTAAATATTTGGTTTTAGCTTTTTTATCGATTGTTATTTTAGAATATTTATTCAAAAATTCTATTACCGAACCAGCATCTTCTTTGAAATCTCCAGAATACCAATCAAAAATATTCGAAAGTTTTATTTCGTTTGCAGTTATTTGGTTTTTTGATTTATCGTTTATAAACTCTTTTGCTGCCGCATCAAGTTGTTTGTCTAATTTATCGGCAACATAAACCTCGTTTTCTAGTTTTGGACAGGAATAGCTTGCGCAATTTATTGCAAAATGGACTCGAGAATCACCCATTTTTCTGAGAATTTTATTTTCAATATCGCTTAACGAATATAAAGTTTTGCCTTGAGGAATTATTTTTTTGTCCCAAACATTCGAAATGTCTTTAATACTTTTTACTGGATAATTGTCAACAATAGATTTTATTGTAAAAACGTTATAGAGATTAATATAATAAGACATTTTTTCGTTTTTGGACCATTTATCGTTGGGTTTTATTTCAGTAAATTGGTAAGTTATTGCTTCAAATTCAGGTTTATTAGCTTTGATTTTATCATAATTGACATTTCCAGAGTTAGATACATTTTTTTTTAAAAATGCAGCATAATATTTATAATCTATGTTTTGGCAGAATGATTTTGAGCAAACAAATATTGCTATAATAAATAGTTTTTTCATTGGATAATTTATTAACAGTTACGAAATAATACTGTTGTTAGTTTTTAATTAAAGGATAAAATTCTTGTTTTAAAAAATTATTAGGAAAATTTTCATCGCCTGAAAAGCCCAATTCGTTATCTCGACCATCTTTTGGTATATAATTTGTCTTGAATAAATAATCCCAAACTGAAAGTGTTAAAGCAAAATTTGTTCCGTATTGGTTAGGCATTTCTTTGGTATGGTGCCAAATGTGCATTTTTGGGTTATTAAAAATATATTTCAAAAAACCATAATCCCAACCTAAATTGGCATGATTTAAATGTCCGATTGCAATTGTAAAAAAATGAACAATAAATAAATCTTGAATCGAAAAACCACCAATTATTGCCAACGGAATATACAACATTGCTTTATAAACAATAGGTTCGACCCAATTGTAACGCAAGTGGGCTGCAAATCCCATTTGTTTTACAGAGTGATGTGTTTTATGAAAATTCCATAAAAATGGAATGCGATGCAACATTCTATGCGTGTTCCATTGCACGAAATCCGAAACTAAAAAAAATACTAACAACGAAACGATTTTCGGATATTCTGAAAGATTAATTAGTTGTAATGAGACCAATTGCAATCCGAAATTTGATAAAAAATTATCAAATAATTGTTCGGTTACATTCGATAAAGCTATTAAAATTATTAAATTCAGAATAAAAAAATTAAAAAACATATAGAAAACATCTAACCAAAAATCTTTTCTAATTATAGCTTGGTTTTTTCTCCATGGGAATAAAATTTCTAGAATAAAAACAACTAACGAAATGATTATCAATCCATAGAAATAGTTTTCGACATGCAAAGAAGATATCTCATTTTTTAAATAATTAAAATATCCTGAATACGAATTGGTTATTATTTCGTTGTATTTGTACATAAATTATAGTTTAGCATAAACCCCAAAATTCAAAGTCGGCGCAACTGGTGCATAATCTAAGTCGAATGCTCCAATTGCTGCAAAATTGGCTCCAAATTTGTCTTTTTTGAATTCATAATTAAATTTTAAACCAACCGCAGCATACGATTGTCTGTCCAAATAAGAATTCCATTGAAAGGTATCATTCACGAAAGCATTTTCTTTAGAGACTATAATTCTATTGTCCAAAACCAACATTATATGCCCTTTTTTTATTACATTATACCCAACTTCTGCTCCAAATTTTAAAAAATCAGAATAGTTGTTGTTCATATAACCATAACCCAAATTACCAAAATAATACCATTTTCCAGAACTTGATCCAACAGAAAGATATGGCAAAATTGTCGCTGCATTAAACCCTGTACTTAGACCTTTAGAGGCATCTTTGATTATCGAATTGGCTGAATATTGCATACCGCCACTGATTTTCCAGTCGCTATCATAAAGTTTGTATTTTAAGCCTAAAGTTACGTTTCCTAAACCTGATAAAGAATTTTCGGGAATAATATTTCCAATTTTAGATGTACTTTTAACAAATTTAAAAGGAACGATTAATTGAATTTCGAGCTTGTTGGAAATTCCATATTCAGAATAAATTTGGGTAGTAATATCTGAAACATCAACTGGCAAATCGACTTGTTTACCGTCAAGTTGTTGTTTGTTGTATTGTAAACTTGTTGCTCCAATTTGAACATAAGCTTTGCTTTTTTCTTTTGTCCAAGGGCTTTGAGCGAATGATATTTGACTAAAAAAAGCAATTAACAAAAAATATTTTATTGATTTATTCATAATTTTAAGGCTTGTTTTACTAAAGACTATAAAAATAAATATCCTGACAAATTTACGATAATAATTTTATCAATTCTTTGAATAAAACAATCATTTTGGGTTCTGCGGCTCCAGCCAAAGCAATAATTTCTGGAATATTTACAGGTTTCAAATCATCTGGATTGCATTCATCGGTCAAAACTGAAACTGCTAAAACTCTTAAATTAAGGTGATTGCCGACAATAACTTCTGGCACAGTACTCATTCCGACTGCATCAGCACCAATATTTTTTAACATTCTATATTCGGCTTTTGTTTCTAGTTGTGGTCCTACAACTGCAGCATATACGCCTTTATGAAGTGTAATATTATGGTTTTGAGCGATTCGAATGATTGAATTTCTTAAATTTAAATCATACGGTTCGCACATGTCTGTAAATCTTTCTCCAAAATCTGATACGTTTTTAAAAGCCAAAGGCGATCCACCTTGCAAATTAATATGATCTTCGATTAACATTAAATCGCCTTTTTTGAAGTTTAAATTTATTCCTCCAGCAGCGTTGGAAACTAATAATGTACTTATACCAAGTTGTTTTAAAATTCTGATAGGAAAAGTGATTTCTTGCAACGAATAACCTTCATACAAGTGGAATCGTCCTTGCATTACGACTACTTTTTTGTTTTCCAAAATCCCAAAAATTAATTTTCCTGAATGAAATTCGACAGTTGATATTGGAAAATTTGGTATTTCAGAATAATTAATTTCTTGAATGATTTGGATATGGTTGACCAATTGCCCCAAACCAGTACCAAGAACAATTCCGATTTCGGGATTATCAAAACCTTTATTTATAAGAAAATCGGTTGTTTGTTTTAGAAATTCTAATGTCATTATTTTAAATATATTTTTGAAATATTGGTATTTTTTTTAAATCGTGAATCGTGTCAATATCGTTTTTGGTTTTCAATAAATGATAATTCAAACCTTCAAGATCTTTCAAAGTATCATTTAATACCGAACTTGTACCCCAATGTTTATTAATAAAAATTCCTTTAGGAACGTATTTTAAACCCAATAAATAATAACCTCCATCTTCGGCTGGACCAATAACAATGTCATGATTGTCGAGTTTTCTCAGGGCATTTTCTATGTCAGTAGCCTCTAAATCATATAAATCGGTTCCGATTATTACAATTTTTTTGTAATCGTCTTCGAAACCATCCGCAAAAGCATTTCGCATTCTTGCACCCAAGTCATTACCAAATTGTATCTTTTTTTGATAAATAGCATTGTCCCAAATGTCATCTTGATTAATTTCCTCTGAATATAAAACACGTTTAGAAACCCGAATTTCTTTAACAATTTCGTTGGTATGATTCAACAAAAACTCATAAATTTCTAAAGCGTTTTTGTCACCGATTCCTTTTGCTAATCGTGTTTTTACTTTGCCAAGTTCGGGATTTCTGGTGAATATTAATATTAAACTGTCTTGCATAATATTTTATATAAAACTTAATAAACTTTGGTGCCTTTTAGCAAATATTTCGACCATTCTTTTGAAAATGCATGAACATTTTCTGTTTCTTTGTTATTGGAATCATAAACAGGGAAATTTTTATTTTTCCATTCGAAAATCCCTCCATAAAGGTTAAAAACGTTTTTATAACCCATTTTCAAAAGTTTTTCTGCAATTTTCTCGCTTCTGATTCCAATAGAACAATATACTACAATGGTTGCGTCTAAATTAATAAATGTTTGTTTAATTTTTTTTGGATTAAAATTTTCAAAACCAACAAAATGTGCGTTTTTAATATGACTAATTTTAAACTCTGACTCTTCACGAGCATCAAAAAATAGTAGATTTTGCTTTTCTTTGAGTTCATTTACATAAATATAAGGCACGGTATTGTTATTGAATTGCTTCAAAATTTCTGGTATTGTTTTTTGAGAAAAACAATTCAAACTAATTATAAATATTAGAAATATATTTTTCATTTTTTTGAAATTTAAATAATAAGTTTTAAGTTAATTTGTCTTTTTCTGAGGCCATAGAAAAAAACGAAATAAACAATAAAATATTCAATAAAAATTAAATAATAATTTTCGGAAAACATTTTATTTGAATAAGCAAAATAACTCAAAATTATTAAGAAACTCCAATAAAAAGCAAATTTATATTTAGTGAAAACCGAGATTAACACCAAATTAACTATATACCAAGGATGAACAGTTGTTGCCGCAAAAAAATAAACACTAAAAACTATCAAAAATGAATTGAATAAATCGATTTCGGTTCTGTTTTTTGCAAAAAATGCTTTGAAAAATATAAATAAAACCACCAAAACTGGAATTATTTTCCCGACAGTATGAATGATATTATAACCATAAATTTGAAATCCGATGAATCGAATGATGTAATAAATACTTGCATTGAACTCGAAATTGGTAAACCAAAGTCCAATTGTTTCAGAATAATTTTGAATTAATTCTTGTGATAAAAAAGGCAAGAAAAACAAAATACTAGATAAAATTATTATCAAATAAAAAATAATTGATTTTTTAAAACCCAAATATTTGTAGAAAATAGGCAATATTAATAAAGGCAATAGTTTAATCGAAATTGAAATTGCTAAAACAAATGCTGACCATTTCCAATAATTTTGTTGCAATAAATACATACTCAAAACCAAGAAAAAAAGCATAATTCCTTCGAAATGCAAATTGCCTGAAAGTTCAAGAATTACTAATGGATTGAGTAAATACCAGAATATTTGAGATTGTTCTAGTCCTAAATTTTTTAGTAATTTTTGACCAAAATATAATGTTCCTAAATCTGCAATAATTATTAAAAAACGAAAAATTGCCACCGATCCAAATATAGAATTCGAACTAAAAAAACCTGCAATTGCAAAACACAATTGATTGATTGGCGGATAATTAGAATAATGTTCTGCCGAAAGATTTCCCATTCCAAAAAACAATTCTTTGGCTTGTTGCAAATGAAAATTGGGATTTGAAATAAGGTTTTTTGGTAATTCTAAATAAGGATTTAAACCTTGCACAAGCAATCTTCCATCCCAAATAAATCGATAAAAATCTTGTGATAAATTAGGCAAAACCCATGCAAAAATTATTCTAAAAGCAATTGTTGCAAAAAGTAACATTTTAAAATTTTCTTTGTAATCGACCACCAATTTGTAATAACAAAAAAACAATCCTGAAAACGAAATTAATAACAAGATAAAATCGGTTCTTTTTATTACAAATGCTATATACCAATACAAAAAAATGCTAATTATTAGGTATAAATATTTTAAATAATTTTTAACTTTAGTCATAATTATGCGCATTTAAGCATTTTTAAGCAATCTTAAATGATTTATAAAACACAAATCCATAACCAATAACTAACATTAAATGAAAAGGAAATAATCCAAAATCATTTAGAATTACTGCATAAATCAATCCAAAAACGAAATAAATCATTAGCAAACCTTCGATAATTGTATTTTTTGATATTTTTCTAGAAATATAAATATTGTCTTTCCATTTGTCTTTTAGGGCTTCGATATTGAATTTTGGAGTTCTCACAAATTCACTTTTTTTGCCTAATAATCCTTCCAAAACGGCAATAGAATTTTGAAAGGTAAATCCCATTGCAATGGTATAAAAAGTAAAAAACATTTTAATATATTTCAAAAAACTAACAATTCCGCCACCCCGAAGACTTCTGTAAGTATTCCAATAGCATATAAAAAATATAACAGTTGTCAAAACAAAAAATGCAATGATGTTAAAAAGATAATTCAAATGGCTGAAATAATGCTTGATAAAAAGCACAGGAACACTGAGAATTGCCATTAAAAAAATGAATAAAAACATAGAACTGTTTAGCAAATGCAAAATTGCATGAAACTTTGTTTTGCGAGAAATTGTATCAGATTTTAAAACTTTTAGAGACATTTTTCTGAAATTTTCTGCTCCGCCTTTATTCCAGCGAAATTGTTGCGATCTGGCTGCACTTAATATTGCAGGCAATTCTGCTGGTGTTTCGACATTTTCAAGATATATAAATTCCCAGTTTTTGAGTTGCGCTCTGTAACTCAAATCTAAATCTTCGGTTAGCGTGTCGGCTTCCCAATTTCCAGCATCGATTACGCATGATTTTCTCCAAACTCCAGCTGTTCCATTAAAATTAATGCAATGTTTTTGAGAATTTCGCCCAACTTGTTCCAGTGTAAAGTGTGCATCGAGTGCAAATGCTTGAATTTTGGTTAAAATAGAATAATCGCGATTAATATGTCCCCAACGGGTTTGCACAACTCCAATTTTTGGATTTTTAAAATTCGGAATTGTTTGCAATAACCAATTTTTTTTGGGTAAAAAGTCTGCGTCGAAAATAGCAATAAATTCGCCTTTTGCAAAAACTAAACCTTCTTTTAATGCGCCTGCTTTAAAGCCAATTCGGTTGGTTCTAGTTATGTGATTAATATCGATTCCATGCAATTTGTATTGATTTACTAGTGACAAAGTTTCGGCAACCGAATCATCTGTTGAGTCGTCAAGAACCTGAATTTCAAGTTTATTTTTTGGATATTCAAGTTCGCAAATCGATTTTAACAATCGTTCGACAACATATTTTTCGTTATAAATTGGCAATTGAATGGTTACAAACGGAATTTCGTTTTCATTTAAAAAATTGAATTGTTCTATTATTTCATTTTTAATTTTTTTGCTTTTTAAATAATTAAACAACAAGTTTAATTGTGCCAAACTATAAAAGAAAATCAGAATTATTGAAAATCCGTAAAAAAAGAGAATTATGTATGATAGCGTTAGTAACATTTTTATTTTTTCAGAGAATATTTAAGAATCCAACCAATTATTTTGACACCAGCCATTAAGGTTCCTTTTAAAGTACCGGATACTTTCGAAACACCAATTCGGTTTTTGTATCGAACAGGAATTTCGACATAGGTCATTTTTTGTTTAAGAACTTTTAGTTGCATTTCGACTGTCCAACCATAGGTTTTGTCTTCCATTTCAAGTTTTAATAATTGGTCATATTTGATGGCACGAAATGGTCCAAGATCAGAAAATTTAGCTTTAAAAAAAAATTTCATCAAGAAAGTAGCCAACCAATTTCCGAAAATTTGTTGTGGCGTCATTGAACCATTTTCACGAAGATTTTTTACTCTTGCTCCAATTACAAAATCGATATTTTGAGTGATTATTGGTTCGACAATATTGGTTAATTCTTCTGGATAATCAGAATAATCGCCATCAAGAAAAACTATAATTTCTGGTTTTTTTTCTCGATTTGCAATATATTCCATTCCTTTTAGACAAGCAAATCCATAACCTTTTTGGTTTTCAGAAAGTACTGTTGCACCAGCATTTTGTGCAACTTCGATGGTTTTATCAGTAGAATTATTGCTAACAACAATTATTTCAGAGACATAATCTGGAATTTCTTTTATGACATTTGCGATTGCATTTTCTTCATTATATGCAGGAATTATTACAATTATTGAACTCATATTGAAGATAGGATATTGTCTTTTCTGAATTCAGAAAGACTTTTCCATTGTTTTATTTTTAAATTCATCTTGTATTTTTCAGCTCGAATTATATTTCCGTTTTGATAGATAACGCAAATTCCTTCGAGTTTATCATTATAAAATTGACATTTTTTATTTATTATTTCGTTATCGTCATAAGTAATCCACCATTTATTTTTTTTGTTTTCTGAATAATGTCCTTCTTCTTTTTTATTCCCGTTTTCATTATAATAAAACCAATAATCAATTTTTTGGTTGTCTTTAAACCAACCTTCTGATTCGATTTTGCCGTTTTCAAAATAATTTTTGACATAAGATTTTGATTGACCAAATGAAGTTGATAAACTTATAATCAATAATAAAATCAAACTAATTTTTAATTTAAAAGATGTAAACATATTTATAAGTCTTAAATGTTAAATAAACTGACAATATATTTTTTTAATATTTGCCCTGTCATTATTTACGAATGTTTCGTTATAATGGTTTAAAAAAAAAAAATATTTTTTAAATTTAAAACCATAAAGAATTTTCTCTCGTAATTGATTTCAGAAACGAATAAAAAAAAATTAGTTTTTTAAAACCAACTTTTATTAGTTCTCGTATATCAAACAATAATCAATATTAATTCATTAAAAAATGAAAATCAAATTTATTTCAAGTTTATGTGTGTTATTGCCAGGATTAGTTTTGGCACAAAGTCCAGTTTCGGGTTTTATGAAACAAAAAGGTCAAGGTTCGGTTGTTGTTTCTTATGCTTCGGAGAAATACGACAAAGTCTATCTAGTTCCAAATGAAGTAGATGGCGTTCCGGTTTTTAACGATGTTAAAATTGCAAGTCAATCTTTGTATGCAGAATATGGTGTGACTAATAATTTTAATGTAATTGTAAATGTACCATATATTACAGCAACAGGAAATGCTAGCGAAGCAGTTTTGACAAATTTAAAATTCGAAAACAAACGTTCAGGTTTGCAAGATTTGAAAATTTACACCAAGTACAATTTCAATTCGTATGTTTTCGGTAAAAACCAAATCGACTTTATTGGGGTTGCTGGTGTAGAATTACCTTTAGGGTATAAAGCTGATGAAGGTTTGCAATCGATTATTGCAATTGGAGACCAATCAAATAAGTTAAATTTATCTGGAATAATGATGTTCAAAAACCAATCAGGATTTTTTGCAAGTGTACAAATCGGTAATACTTTCAAAGGTGGCGAAGTTCCAAATGCATTAACATCTGAATGGAAAATTGGTTTTGCTGCAAAAAGTTTTTATGTAGATACTTTTTTTGCTACCCAGTTAAACTCAAGTTCAGGAGTCGATATTTTGCAACAAGGTTTTACAGGATTTTTCCCAGCAACCAAAGTTAATTATACAAGAGTTGGTTTGAATGCATACATTCCAGTTTTGAAATATGTAGGAATTACAGCTGGGGCAAACTCTTATATTTCAGGGAGAAACATCGGAAAAGCAACAGGTTTTTATGGTGGACTGGTTTTCAATTTCTAATTATTAAAAAAAAATAAAAATTCATACAATGAAAAATATAAATACATTCAAAAAAATAGTTTTAGTAGCAATTGCAACATCAACAATCATTTCGTGCGAAAGAAATTCGACTTACGAAGATTCAAAACCATCAATTGCAAATATTGCAGTAACCAATTCGGCATTCAGCACGCTAGAAGCTGCTGCAGTTTTGGGCGGAGTTGCAGTTGTTTTGAGCAATCCAAATCCAGGTGACGCATCTGGACATTACACTGTTTTTGCTCCAACAAATGATGCATTTGCTAAATTAGGATTAAATCCAGATACTTTGGGCGCGTTAAACGGAACTTTCTTGACAAATACTTTGTTATACCACGTTTCTAATGGCGATTTGATGAGTGGTTCATTTTTGCCATCAACTCCAACAGCATCTGCTTTAGGCGGAATTACAAGAAGATTTATAGAAAAAAATGGTGAAAAATACATCAACGGATCTAAAATCGTTATTACAAATGTTGGCGCAGCCAACGGAACTGTTCATGCAATAGATAAAGTTATGATTGCAACTGGTGCTGATATTGTTGATTCTGCCTTAGCGGTTCAATCAGGTGGTGTTTTTGTTAAGCCAGAATTAACTTATCTAGTAGAAGCAGTAGTTTATGCAGGATTGGCTGGGTCAGACAGTCCATTACGAACTGCGCCATCATTAACAGTTTTTGCTCCAACAGACCAAGCTTTTATTAATTTAAGTGTTGCTTTGGGTTTGCCAAAATTTACTAAACCATCAGATTTAAGACAACTAACGATTGCACAAGTAACAGCAGTTTTGACAAATCATGTTATTGGTGGCGGAAAATTTACACCAGAAATGACTTCTGGAGCAAACACAGCTTTTGGTGGACAAACTTTAACAATTGGAGAATTTGTTAATGGAGTTGTAACAATTAAAGGTGCAAATACTGCTTTTCCTGCGGCCAGTATGGTCATTCCAGATATTCAAGCAAAAAACGGAGTAATTCACATTGTCGATAGTGTAATTATGCCAACTTTATAAAAATTTCATTTTTGTTTTATGTTGATAAAAGTCTTTCTGAGTTTTCAGAAAGGCTTTTTTTTAGGAATTATTTGTATTTTAATAAAATAAATCTTTATTTTGTGTTTAACTTATATCTAAATTGCTTAAACAAATGAAAAACAAACTTTTCAAATTATTATTTTTATTAACATCAATAGTTAGCTTTGCCCAAAGTCCCGTTTCTGGATTTATGAAAGAAAAAGGTCAAGCATCGGTCGTTTTGTCTTATGCTTCAGAGAAGTATGACCAAGTTTATTTTGTACCATCAATTAACGATGCTGTTCCGATTTTTAGAGATGTCCAAATTGCAAGTCAATCTTTATATTTTGAATATGGTGTAACCAATAATTTTAATGTTGTTGTCAATCTACCTTATATTACAGCTACAGGAAATGCTACTGAATCAAGTCTTAAAGATTTAGGATTCGAAAATAAACGTGCAGGTTTGCAAGATTTAAAAATTTATACTAAATACAATTTTGGTTCGTATGTTTCGGGCAAACATCAAATAGATTTTATTGGAGTTTTCGGACTTGAATTGCCAATGGGTTATAAAGCCGATGAAGGTTTGCAATCGATAATTGCAATTGGTGACGAATCTAGAAAATTGAACTTTTCGGGAATAATGATGTATAAAAACCAAATTGGATATTTTGCTAGTGCACAAATAGGTAACACATTCAAGAATAATAGAGTTCCAAACGCATTAACATCAGAATGGAAACTTGGTTTTGCTGCCAAGCGTTTTTATGTAGATGCATTTTTTGCAACACAATTAAACTCTAGTGCTGGTGTCGATATTTTGCAACCTGGTTTCGAAGGTTTTTTTCCAGCAACTAAAGTAAATTATACAAGAGTAGGTTTAAATGCTTATTTGCCATTTACTAAAAATTTAGGTTTAACTGCTGGAGCAAATAAGTATTTGTCTGGAAGAAATCTTGGTGTTGCAACTGGAATATATGGCGGATTGGTTTTTAACTTTTAATACAATTACAAATGAAAAATTTAAATAATTTCAAAAAAATAGCATTAGGATTAATTTTATCAATAACATTATTTTCATGCGAAAGAAACTCGACTTTTGAAGATTCGAAACCATCTATTGCTAAAATTGCGGTTCTTAATTCAGATTTTAGTGTTTTAGAGACAGCAGCTATAAAAGGCGGAGTAGCCTTATTGTTAACAAATGCAAATGCTGGCGATCCATCAGGAAAATTCACAGTTTTTGCTCCAACTAACGGTGCATTCGAAAAACTGGGATTAAATTCTGATAATTTATCGGCTTTAGACCAAGAATTTTTAACAAACACTTTAAAATATGCAGTTTCTAATGGCAATTTATTGAGTGGAAATTTTATTGCAACCGTTCCTTCTGTATCTGCTTTTGAAGGAAATACAAGAAAATTTATTATCAAAAATGGAGAAAAATACATTAATGGTTCCAAAATTATTGCCACTGATATCGCTGCTGCAAATGGATCAGTTCATGCAATTGACAAAGTTTTATTGGCAACAAACGGAAATATTGTCGAATCTGCAATTGCGGTTCAAACCGGAAAAGTATTTGTAAAACCAGAATTGACTTATTTGGTTGCAGCAGTTTTATGGGCTGATCCAGCTATTTTAACTGCATTGACAACATCGCCATCATTAACGGTTTTCGCTCCTACTGACGAAGCATTTATTAAATTAGGTTTATTAAAAGGTTTAACATTTACTAAACCAAAAGATATAGAATTAATTGATAAAGCAACAGTTACAGCTGTTTTATTAAATAATGTAATTGGTGGCGGAAAATTTACACCAGAAATTACTTCGGGTTCAAATGCATCAGTTGGTGGTGGTATTTTAACTCTTGGAACATTCGAAAACGGAGTTATGACCGTTAAAGGAAACGGAAATGCAACTCCAGCCAAAATGGTTATTCCAGATATTCAAGCCAAAAACGGTGTTATTCATATTATTGACACTGTATTGTTGCCATAAACTTTATTTAAATTACTCAAAAGCCTTTGAATCATTATATTCTGATTTAAAGGCTTTTTTTATATTAAATAATTTAAAACCAAAACAATTTTTATTTCGTAATTGATATTGAAGTGGTTTAAACTTTTAGCATTTAAGCGAATTTTTAGGATTTTGGAACCAATTGAAGTCTTTTTTAAGATGCATAGTTGGACTACGGAGCGCAAAAAAAGGCTAAAAGTGGATGCAAAAGACAAATTTTTTAGCAAATGGGAAAAGTTTAAACCACTTTATTATAACTTTTAAAAAAATGCATAATGAAATCATTAAAATTAAATTTTTTAATAAATATCTAATTTTTATCAAATTTGATATTATAGATTATGCATTTGCCCCAAAAATTATTAAGGTTTCATAGGCTTAGTTTTGTTTTGTTTTGTTAAAAGAGGAAGATTTAATCACTTCCTCTTTTTTAACTTTTCTGTCCCTGAAAATAGTTTTTTAGAAATTAAAATATTATTTTTATTGCATTAAAGTAAAATATTATGACACAAGAAGAGATTTTGCCTTTGGTACTTAAAAAAGACGATAAGGCATTTACAACTTTATACGAAATGTATTCCAAAAATGTGTTTGGAGTTATTTATAATTTAATAAAAGACAAAGAAGAAGCCGAAGATGTTCTGCAAGAAGTATTTGTAAAAATTTGGAAAAACATAGACACTTATAATGAATCTAAAGGAAGGTTGTACACTTGGATTGTTAATATTGCAAGAAATGCAACAATCGACAAGCTAAGATCTAAAGGATATAACAACAGTCAGAAAAATTCGACAATGGACAATTTTGTTAATATCCTCGATGATAATAGTCGATTCATTAATAAAATAGATACTATTGGAATATCAAATTTCATCAGCAAATTGAAACCTAAATGCATTCAGATTATCGAATTGCTTTTTTATAAAGGCTATACCCAACAAGAAGCTTCCGATGAATTGGAAATTCCTTTAGGGACAATAAAAACCCAAAACCGCAATTGTATTAACGACCTACGTAATTATTTAGCAGTATAATGGATACAAAAGAATATATAGAATCTGGAATTTTAGAACTTTATGTTTTTGGAGCATTAACCGATGCCGAAACTATTGAAGTAGCTAAAATGTCACAACAATTTGCCGAAATTCAAACAGAAATTCTGTCAATTGAAAAAGCAATAATGACATTAAATTTTAGTATGTCACCAAAATTATCTGCTGATAATTATGCTAGAATTCGCAGTAAAATTTTCGATAATAATGATGGAATTATTCAAATGAAAACCAATATTGATGAGCAAGCGTCTAATAATTGGAAATCTTATATTGGTTGGGCTGCAGCACTTGTTTTTGCTACTGGAATTGGTTATCAATATATAAATACTCAAAAAATTGAAAACCAAGTTGTGGCTATCGAAAAACAAAAATCGAAACTTAAAACTGATTTTAATTTACTTGAATTAAAAAACAAAAATGCCGAAAATGTCTTGGCAGTTGTTCGTGACGAAAAAAACACGGTTGTAACTCTTGCAGGTCAAACAATTGCTCCAGAAGCAAAAGCCAAAATTTATTGGAACAAAGAAACCCAAGTTGTTTTTGTTGACGCTAGCGGTTTGCCTGAACCACCAGACGGAATGGAATATCAGATTTGGAGCTTGAAAATGAATCCGTTAACACCAACAAGTATCGGATTGTTGACTAATTTTACAGAAAATGAAACTAAACTTTTTGCTGTAAATTCAACCGACGGAGCAGAAGCTTTCGGAATTACACTAGAACCAAAAGGCGGAAGTTTAACGCCAACAATGGAACAACTTTATACTTTAGGAAAGGTTTAATTTATAAATTTGATAATAATTATAAAATGTCGTGAGTTATTTTTCACGGCATTTTTTGTTGGTATAAGATTTTATTATCTATTTTTTTATTAAAGAACAAACAAACTTCGTTTTAATCTAAATTTAATTCAGAGTGGTCATGTTCTTGTAAACATATGATATTTTTTTAGCTACAAATCACAAATATTTCTACAGATTTTTTTATGTTTAAATACACTATTGTCCGATTAAATTATATATAGTCCCTACGGGACAAAAAGTATTGGTTATAAGTGTTTGATTATCAATATATAATTTCTACGAGATTTACTCCGTTAGGAGTTTTATCTAGGTAACTTAAAAATTAGATTAACCTATCATAATTTCTCGTAGGGACTATATTTACTAGCAATTATTTTAACAGTATGTTTTTTGTCGGACAACAATGATTTTAAATAGTAAAAATCCATTAAATCTTTTAAATCTGTGACAGAAAGTATTTATATGAAT
This sequence comes from Bacteroidota bacterium, assembly GCA_031408435.1. Lineage (GTDB taxonomy): Bacteria > Bacteroidota > Bacteroidia > Flavobacteriales > Flavobacteriaceae > Flavobacterium. The sequence goes on along the minus strand of JANNWM010000017.1, from coordinate 17,910 downwards.
ATACTTTTTAGATCAAAGCCTTCTTAGTTTATGAATTTAGATTCTAAAGAAGATATTCTTGAATTGAAAATCTAAAAAGTTTATTAAGCTAGTTTGTATTAGCGTTCATTATTAATATACTTGAATAGAAAAAACTAATAAAAATTTCAAAAATTCAATTAATATAGATGATTTAATTATTTTAAAAATAGTAGAAATTACAGTCAAAAAACTCCGATAAAATTACTTAAAAAAACAATTGGATGGACCGAAAATCAAATACTGATATCGCAAATATAAAATGATAAAATTCAATACTAATAATTATTTAGGTTTTAAAACCTATCCAAAAATAAATCTATGTAAAAAAAATCTCCTGAGAAATTTTCTATTCTAAGGAGATTCTTAACAAAAAAACTAGACAAATTATTTTACATTATTTAAAGACCAATCATATTTATAATATTCAACAACATAACTTTCGTCAATTTTATCTTTACGGTATTTATTAATAAAATCGATAATTCTTGTTTCTTTGTTCACAAAATCTTCTTTGTACCATTCGAAAATTTCAGAAATTCTTAATGTTTTTGAATTATTATCTATACGAATATAGTTGTCATTATTAATTGAAATTTTGGTTTGATTTTCAAGTTGATCGTCTATGTATTCAGGTATATAAGCTTTATTAATTAGTGGTGGACAACCATTGGCTGCACAGACTAACACAAAATTCAATAATGGATCTTTCATTACTTTTCGTAACATATTTTTTTCAATAAATTTTAAAGTCATTTCTTGATTAGCAACAATATAAGAAGTATTGTCAAAAAAACCTTTAATTTCTTGAACAGATTTCATTGGATATTTATCTAGGATACCTCTGATAACCAACAAGTTATAGGTATTTATCCAAAAAGCCTTGTAACTATTCAAATCTAATGTATTAATATCCATTGTTGCTGCAATAGCCAAAGTCTCGTTTAATAAATCGGCATTGTACTTGAGCGATTCATATTCAACTTTTCCGTCGACAACATAAACACTAAAAAATTTATCTGCTTTTTCAAAAAAAACCGAAATTGTTGTAGCTTTAGATAATGTCGAAAAGAAAAGTAGTAGAATTAATAAGTAAAATTTTTTTAAATTTTTCATAATTGTATTTTTGTTTTTTTTTAATAACTTACGTGTATATCTTAATATTGGTTTTAAAAATTCTATTTAATTAGTTATTTAAATAGAAAATCATAAAATTATTAAAATTTTAAATTTTTCAAGCTAATCAATTTTTGTTATACTACTTCTTATTCAACAAATCAATTAAATTTAAATCGTTTCCTAACAAAATATCATTAGAATTTATTCTTCCTTTTTCAGAAGTATTTTCGAGTTTTAGAACGCCCCGCGGACAAACTGCCGAGCAAATTCCGCAACCCACACAAGACGATCGAACAATGTTTTCTCCTTTTTGTGCATAGGCTCTCACATCAATTCCTTGTTCGCAATAGGTCGAGCAATTTCCACAAGAAATACATTGTCCACCATTGGTCGTTATTCTAAATTTCGATTTGTATCGTTGCACCAATCCCATATATGCTGCTAATGGACATCCAAATCTACACCAAGTTCTGTTACCCAAAATCGGGTAAAAACCTGTACCAATTATTCCTGAAAATATCGAACCAATAAAAAAACCATACCATTCGTTGATTTTATAGGCATTGATTCCCAACAAACTGCTATCGCCAACGTTTTCTGGCGACATTATTATGTTATAGGTATTAAAACCAACAACAATTGTCATAATTATTGCAAAAACTAGAATAGGATAAATCGTCCAACGTTCTATTTTCCAAGCGATTAATCGTTTGTCGGATAATTGTCTGTAAGGATCGCCAAGTGTTTCTGCCAATCCGCCACAACCGCAAACCCATGAGCAATACCAACGTTTTCCAAAAAAATAGACCATCGTTGGCACAACCACAATCGACAAAATAATTCCCCAAAAGAACATAAATTTGCCTAAATGTCCAGCATCGAGATATTGTTTTACGTTCCAATCGGTTGCAAAATTATAATCTAATGGCCAAGCATTTTTTAAATCAACGCCAGGCAATCCGAAAAGTGGTAAAATTTCGACCAATAAAAAAGCAAATATTATCTGGAAAAACAAAACACTTGCTGTTCTAACGATCTGGTATTGATTGTGTCGGTATTTTATAAACATTCTAATCCCCATTACAATCATCGAACTGCAATATAAAATTCCGTATAAAAACCATTGCGAAGCCACACCATCTTTCACAAAAATTGCTTTCAATGGATCAACAACATTGGTCCAATCGATAATTAAATAAGGATAAAAATAAAGTAAAACATAAAAAGTAACCAAAAACCCGAATACGCAAAATCCAACCCAACCACGATTAGTCGCTGCTTGCAAATAAATTCCGTTGTTTTTGATTCCTGCAACTGGTTCAAGGAATAATGCAGAAACAATAAACATTATTGAACCTATAATCCCGAGTCCGAAAGTTAAGAATAAAAACAACCATTTATTGTCAGCAACAACACCTATTGATGCCGCTTTTGCAATATCATAGCGAACATATTTGTTGTCATAAATCAAAAATTCTGAAGCATTGGTTTTATTTATATCTTCAATTTTATTTTTGAAATCGTTTTTGAAATCATCTATTTTATCATATTTTTTTGATGCTGTGTACATCCAATTCGTAGCATTATCGACGATTGCGATTTTTTCAGGTTGTGTTTTGAAAATTTTTTCAAGAATCGATTTCGAATAATTAACTTGGTTGTTTGCAGTTGCAGTCGATAAAATAGATTCAATTTCTGATGATGACAAGCCTTTTTCTAAAGCAATATCATTAGTCGTTTTTTTATTGTATTTTTCGATTAAAGGCGCAATTTTATCGTTTATAAAATTAAACGGATTTGAAATTTTTGCATTTAAAACATTTTCTGATTGCGCAATTTTGGTGAAATTCTCAATAATTTTTGAATTTTTTCCTTTGAATGTTTTCTGAATGGTATTTTCTGATAACAAAAAACTTCCTAAAAATAAAGTCGAAATAAAAATGAATATTGACAAAACAAAAATCCCTAAACCTGCGATTCTAATTGTTTTCATTATATAGTGGTTTTAGAAATTGAAAATTGATTGTTGAATTCGTTTGCGATATCTTTTTCGAATGTTTTATAAAATTCTGGATCGAAATTGGCTTTTTTAAGATTTTCTATTACATAGTCAACCGATTTTTTTTCATTTAAAACTGTATCAAAAAACTCATGACGCAATCGAATTCCGAAAGTATTAATTCCGATAAATGCTCTAGAATTGGTGTCAAAACAAATTCTGATTGCTCTTTTGCCACATTTGTTTTCCCAAAAAAAATGGGTTTCATTTGCGCCAACATTTGCAAAAACCCAACCATAAGTTTGGTATTCAATGTCAAGAAATTTGGCTGAATTGAACCAATGTCCCGGATTGTATTGCATTGGTTTATCACAAATAGTTTGCGCTAACGCTTCGCCCATCATTCGACCTGTGTACCAAACTGCCTCAATGTTTCTACGGTTTCCAATGGCTTCGTGTTGCTCTGCGCAATCACCAATCGCATAAACATCTTTAATATTTGTTTCTAAAAACCGATTCACTTTTACGCCACGACCAAGCTCAATTCCTGAATTTTGCAAAAAGTCAATATTTGGCGTAACGCCAGCTGTAAGTCCAACGATTGAACATTCAATTATTTCGCCTTTGTCAGTTTTTATGGCTTTTGCTCGACCATTTTCGTCGGCAATAATTTCATCTAAACCAGTTTCTAACCTCAAATCGATATGATGTTCGCGAATGTGACGGGTTATCATTTCGCTTTCGGCTAATGGTAAAATATTGCTCCAAAAACTTTTTTCGCGAACCAAAAAAGTAACAGGAATTTTTCTTGAAGCTAACATTTCGACCAATTCAATCCCAATTAATCCGCCACCAACAACTACGGCTCTTTTGCAATTTGGTGCTAAAGTTTCGAGTTTTTCGAGATCTTGTTTAGAATACATTCCAAGAACGCCATCTAAATCTTGACCTTTCCAACCAAATTTATTTGACTTTGAACCAGTTGCAATGACTAATTTGTCATAATTTAATGAAGTTTTATCGCCAAATATTACTTTTTTTGCATTTGTATCAACGTTTTCTACAAATGCTTTTTTAAGCTCTATTCGGTTTTTTTTCCAGAAAAATGGTTCGTAAGGTTGTGTATGTTCAAATTTCATATGACCCATAAAAACATACATCAAAGCTGTTCTAGAAAAGAAAAACTCTGATTCAGATGAGATTATAGTTATTTTTTTGTCGGATAACTTTCGAATATGTCGTGCGAGCGTTACGCCTGAAATTCCGTTTCCGATAATGACAACGTGTTCCATAAATTAAGTTTATTTTAAGTACGAATAAAAAGGCAAGTTAGTTTTTATTTTTAGAAAATCGCACGTAATCCAAAATTGAATGATTGACCTAATCCAGTATCTTTTCCTCTCAAAAATTTGCTGTACAAAGTCTCAATATTTAAAACTTTAGACAATTGATATTTAGCACCAAATCCAGCGGCTGTATATTCTTTGGAATATTTATTGCCTAAATCTATTAAAACTGCTTGTTGCACAAAACCAAGAATTGTAAATTTATTTGAAGGAAAATAACTCAAAAAAGCACCTGGAGTTAACTCTAAACTATTATTTGCATAACCACCATTTGGGTTAAAAGCTCCGTTTTTTAGTGAACTTTCGCCAAAGAAAAACCTTGAATTTAATTCGGAAAATAATTGGAATTTTCGACTTTCAAAAGTATAATCATAGAAAAAACGGTTTTGAAAAATATAACTTTTTTCTGCTAAATAACCGTTATCATTTCTTTCTTTTTCGTGTAACGGAATAAAAAAAGAACTCTGAACAGAAAAATTACTTAAACTTTTGAATGGTGCAAATTTTATAGATGGCGCAATGTGTGCAATTCCAACTCGTGATTTACCAAATTCGTTTTTGAAACCAAAAACCGAGGTTTCACTTTGACCGCCAAAAGAATTAGAACGGAAATCTATTATCAATCCAACGTTTAATTTTTTGCTATCAGTAACGCCAGTGAAAATCTCTAACGATGTCGTGAAAAAATTTTGTCTATCAATATCAAAAGTATTTCCTTTGTCTTCTTTGCGGGTTTCTGTATATAAATTATTAAACCATTTGACATCAATTTTACCTTTTTCTAGTAATTTAGACGGTGTATAATTTTGTAAATTTGACTCAATTGAATCATTTTGTGAATAAGAAATACCACTGAAAAGAAATAGTATTGTAAAAAAAATATTTTTCATAATTTTGGTTTGTCAGTTTTTTAAATATTTGAAGTCTATTGTATATATTAGTAATCTAAAAATAAAATACTGACAAATTAATTTTTAACTATAAAAATTTAATTCCTTAAAAAAAATGATAAAGAGATTACTTATTTTTATTTTGATTACTGTCAATTGTTATTCGCAAAACATTTATATTGATGAAATAGTTTTTCATGATAACAAAAAAACAAAAACAAGTTTTCTTAAAGATATTATTATTTCTAAATCGAATTCCAAATTAGATAGTTCGATAATTCAAAAAGACTTAATTATAATGAGTCGTTTAAATGGCATTTCTAGTGTAAGCTATAATGTTATAAAAAACGATAAAAATAAGTATATTTTAGAATATAATATTATCGAAAAACTAACAATTATTCCATCGTTATTTATTTCCAGAAATTTAAAAGCGGGTAGTTATAAAATTGGGTTAGATGACTATAATTTTCAGGGAAAAAATATCACTTTTGGTGCATTTTATCAATACAATGAGTTCAATTCTTTTGGAATTAGGTACATATCTCCATTTTTATTTTCTGGTAATTATGGCTTAGAAGCATTTATTCAAAATTCAAATTCTAGAGAACCTATATTTTTTTCGAGTCAAAGTTCTAATTACAAATTTAATATTACTTCGATTGAAACATCGATTATTTATAGAAAAGATTATAAAAATAATTTCAAACTAGGATTGGGCACTTTTGCAGAAACTTATACTTTTCTAGATGGGTTTCAGAATTCTGATTTCCCTTCAAAATTTAATAAGACTAAGTATTTTACAAAATTTCAATATTTTAATGACAATTTAAAATATGATTTTTATTATCTGAATGGATTAAAAAACAGTTTCAATTTTCAAAGTATACTTACCGGAAAAGATTTTAAGAATTTGTTTCTGGTTTTTACAAACGATTTGGTTTATTACAAACGATTAAATACATCTTCGAATTGGGCTTCAAGATTAAGAATCGGAATGTCAAGTAACCAATTTAGTCCGTTTTCGGCATTTGCAATCGACAATAATTTGAATATTCGCGGAGTAGGAAATCTAGTAGATCGTGGCACGGCAACAATTGTTATTAATTCAGAAATAAGGCAAACATTATTCGAATGGAAATGGTTTGCAATTCAAGGAAATGCATTTTTAGATAGTGGTTCAATAAGAAATCCAGGAAAAAATCTAAATACTTTATTCGAAAATAAAAACATTAGAGTTTATTCTGGATTAGGATTGCGATTCATTCATAAAAATATTTTTAATGCGGTGTTCAGAATCGATTACGGCATCGGCATAACTCCAAATTCTTCAAAAGGATTGGTATTTGGTATTGGGCAATATTTTTAAATTTGTATTGATTTTTATAGTTTTAAAAAATAAAAAAGCGATTCATAACTTTAACACTTTTCTTTGTAGAATAAAATTATTTTATTGTTTTATAAATTGTTTTACTAAACGATTTTTATTTTTATCAGTAAATTCAATAAAATAAATTCCAGAATTAAAATTGCTTAAATCTATTTTATTAATTGTATCTAAATTCGAATTAAACAAATTATTGCCAACAACATTGTAGATTTTAATTTTTAAGTTATCTGCATGTTCTATATTCAATTCGTTTAATACAGGATTTGGAAATATTTTTAAATTATTTATTTCAAATGCGTTATTTGTTAAAACTGAAGAACAATTTGCGATAGTAAAAGGCTCAAAACTTCCAAAATCCCAAAATTGATTAAATTGTTGGCAATAAAAATAGACTGTATCGAAATCAGAAATATTTAATCCAGGCGGAATAGTTTTTGTGTAAGTACTTGATATGCTTGGATTCATTGCCATTTCTATTTTTGGTCTTGAATTAAATATTGTTGGTGTTTTTAATTGTGAATCAGTTAAAGTTCCACGGTTTACCAAAAAAATTCGAACATCTGGACCAGACGCAGTCGAAAAATCCGAGCCTAGATTCACAGAAATTGAAGTTAAAGAGTTCAATATAACTTTTACAGATCCTGAAACATTGTACATTGTGGTACTGGTGTTGTTTCCAAAATCAGTTGCTGTTTTAATACATTGAGCATTCAGGTTTAAAAAACTAAAAAATGTAAAACTTGCTAAAAGAGTAATTTTTTTCATGATAATTGTTATTAGAGATCAAAACTATAAAAACAATAACAATTTAAATTATCAATTTTTCCTTTTAGTTTATCATTTTTTCTAAAAAATTAGTTAATCAAACTTTTTTCTCTGAATTCTTTTGGCGAAATTCCTTCAATATTTTTAAAGAATCGGCTGAAAGATTGAATATCTTCAAAACCAAGTTCGAAAGCAGTTTCTTTGATACTTCGATCAGAAAAGTTCAAATATCTTTTGGCTTCGATTAAAATTCTTTCTTGAATTACTTTTAGTGGACTTTTATTGAAATGTGTTGCGAAAAGATTGGTAATTGATTTAGAAGGTTTGTTCAGGATTTCGGCATAATCAGCTACAGAATGTTTGGTTTTGTAATTGGTTTCTACCAAATAAAAATAGTTACGAATAATATCTATTTTAGATTCTTCGATGTTTTCCATTTGGTGATTTTCTTTATAAATTCGTGTAGCAATTATCAAAAAACGTTTCAAAAGTATTTGTAACATTTCGCCTTGCAAATCATCTTTTAGGTTTAATTCGGCTTCGAAAACTGTCCAGAGTAATTGAAACTTATTCAAATTTACTTCATCTAATGAGATAATTGGTATTTGCGAAGCCCAAAAAAACAAAATGCCCCGACAACCAATTTTTTCATTGAAACTATGAATACAATAAAATTTACGATTAAATTTTATCATTTTCATTTCGTTAATTTTAGAAATGTCAATTTTATGAAATTCGGTTAACAAAACCATCTGGTTAGGTTTCAGTATTATTTCAATTCCGTCAATAGTCAATGAAGTTTCACGATTTGTATTCCAAAAAACAAATAAACTACTTTCTATATTTTTGGTCACAAAATCAGTATCTTGATTATTAATAGTCAATAATTGTAATTTTTCACTTGATTCGCCTACAAATTTCATGTTTTTTTCCAAAAATAAGACATTTAGATTAAATTCCTAGAAATAGTTTTTTATTTTTTAATTTTAACAAATTGATCTAATTTTTTTTGATTCAAGATATTATTACATAGTAAAATCGTTAACTTTTAAGGTAAAATTGTAACCAAATTATTAATTTATCATTTGTTTATTTGTAGGAGTAAAAATTAAAATAAATCAAACATATGGTTATTGCTTCAGAAAACAAATCAGTAATTTTTGAAAATTGGGTTAAACTTTATAGTGATTCTTTATTTTCTCGGGCTTTATATAAAACCTCTTCCAAAGAAACTGCCGAAGATTTGGTTCAAGAGACTTTTATTTCGGGTTTTAAATCATTTGATAAATTTGAAAACAGAAGCCAACCTAAAACTTGGTTAATGTCTATTTTGAATAACAAAATCATCGATAATTATCGATTGAATTCTAGATGTAACTTTTTATATTCTGACGAGAATGGTCTGAAATTAAAAGAAGAGTCATTCAATAACAACAATTTTTGGAACGATGATTATATTCTTAATCTTTGGAATATTGACAAAACACAAGATAAAAGTGATTTGTTAGAAAACAGATTAAAAAACAGTATAAATAAGTTGCCTCAAAAATGGAATTTGGCAGTTTCGTATAAATATTTCGAAAAAAAATCTGCCGAAGAAATTTGTAATGAACTCGAAATTAGTATTACTAATTATTGGCAAATAATTCATCGATCAAAATTATTATTAAAAAAAGATTTGGTAAAAGATTTTATTGAATGATAAAAAAAATCCTTAAAATAAACAATTTTGTTTTTTTAAGGATTTTTTAAATATGACAATAATTATTTTATTTCTGATTCAAAGTCCAATCATAATCATATGTTTGGATTTTCATTGTGTTGTCTATTTTCTTTTCTAAAAATAAATTCACAAAATCAATTTCATTAAAATAATTGGTTACAAAATCTTTTTTATACCATTCGAATATTTTAGGCAATTCTACTATTTTTGCTCCTTTATCAACCATTACAACATTCTTGCTGTTCAAGTATAACTTGGCTTTTTGTTTCATTAACATTTCAATATTTTCTGGCAAATAGGCTGCGTTTAACAATGGTGCTCCACCATTAGAGGCACTACATAAAACAAAATGAATTCCTGCATCTGTAAAAATTTCTCTTAAAATTGTATTTTCGACATCATCAAGGGTTAATTCTTGGTTGCCAACCAAAAAGTTATTTTCTTTAAAAAAGGTAGGAATGTCGTTCACTGATTTCAATGGATAATTATCTAAAACAGATTTTATAACCTGCAAATTATATACGTTTATCCAAAATGCTTTTGCTGCATTTTTTTCTTCAAATTGTGTTGGGATTTTAGCAATATTATCTAAAATATATACCAATTCTCCCGGACTTTTTTTAAGTTTTGCATAATCAACTTTTCCTTCTGGAGATACGTGATTTTTAAAAAATTCATTGGCTTGTTCAAAAAACAATGGAATAGTTTGACTTTGCGAAGTAGCAAAGCAAAATAAAAATGCGATAATAAATAATGTTTTTTTCATTTAGTTTTAATTTATTTGTTTTACTTATTTACGTAAATTATATAGTTTTGGATTTAATCTGCGAAAATATGATTTTTTTTTATTAAAAGTTATAATTTGCGATATATTTACAATTATAATTTTATTTCAAATGAAAACATTTCAAATCTTTTTATATTTTTTTTCGACATTGTTTTTTGGTCAGTCAAAAATAAACGGAATAAGTTTTGTCGCATCAAATACAGAACTAAAAAATTCTTACATAGAACCTATAATCAAAATTAATGCCAATTGGGTAACCTTAATGCCATTTGGATTTATGAAAACAATCTCTGACACAAGTATTATTTACGACAGTAACTGCCAATGGTGGGGCGAACGAAAAATTGGTATAAAAAAATCGACTGAATTATTTCATAAAAAAAATATAAAAATAATGTTGAAACCTCAAATTTGGATTCCAAACGGTTTTACAGGTCACATAAAAATGAAGTCCGAGACCGATTGGTTGGCTCTAGAAAATAACTATTCGAAATTTATTTTGGAATATGCTAAATTGGCAGAAGCAGAAAAAATTGAAATTTTTTGTATTGGAACCGAATTAAATTCATTTGTAACAAATAGACCTATTTTCTGGGAAAATATAATTGTTAAAATCAGAGAAATTTATTCAGGAAAAATTACATATGCAGAAAATTGGGATACCTATAAAAATGTTGCATTCTATAAAGACATTGATTATATTGGGATTGATGCTTATTTTCCTCTTTCAAAATCACAAACGCCATCAATAAATGAACTGGTTAAGGCTTGGAAACCCATCAAAAAAGAAATTCAAAGTTTGGGTAAAAAATTCAAAAAACAAATAATTTTCACCGAATATGGTTATCAAAGCAAGAATTTTTCTGCTAAAGAACCATGGGATTTTAATTATAAAACAAATGTAAATTTAGAAGCCCAAAATAATGCTTTAGCTGTAATTCTGGCAAATTTTTGGAAAGAAAAATGGTTTGCTGGAGGTTTTTTATGGAAATGGTATGATAATCATGACAATTCAGGTGGTTTGTTAGATGACGATTTTACGGTTCAAAACAAACCAAGCGAAAAAATTATTTATAGATTTTACAAAAATTAGCTTTAAATTTTATACTTGAATTTTGCTTTGACAAACAAAATCTGTTGTAGGAATATTGGTTTTGTTAATCATATTATATCCACCTTCAATCTCGGTAAAATTTCTATAACCACGTGCTTGAAGCACCGAAGCTGCAATCATACTTCGATAACCTCCAGCACAATGCATATAAAAATGCTCGTCAGGATTTATTTCTTTAATCCAATTATTAATCGAGGCTAATGGTCTAGAATAGGCATCTTCGATATGTTCGGCACTATATTCTCCGTCGCGACGAATGTCAATAACCTTGGTTTTATTAATTTCAAATTCTTTTGCAAATTGCTCTGTGTTTATTCTATGCACGGTTTCCGTATCAAAACCTTCTTTTTTCCAAGCATTGAATCCACCATCCAAATGACCTATAATATTATCAAAACCAACTCTTGCTAATCTTGTGATAGTTTCTTCTTCTGACCCGATATCGGTTACCAAAATTAAGGGTTGCGCAACATTTGCTATTAGCGAACCAACCCAAGGAGCGAAATCGCCACTAATTCCGATGTTTATAGATTGTGGAATGTAACCTTTTGCAAAATCGCCATTTTTACGAGTATCGAGAATTAATGCACCCGAAACTTCGGTAATTTTTTCGAAATCTTGAACATTTATACTTTTCATTCCGTTTTGTAAAACTGATTCAAAACTATTTTGTCCAGATTTATTCATAGCTACATTCATTCCAAAATAGGGTGGTGGTGGCAATAATCCATCGGTAACTTCTGCAATAAATTGTGCTTCGGTCATGTCTTCACGCAAAGCATAATTTTTAATTTTTTGCTCTCCAATTGTCGAAACAGTTTCTTTGCTCATATTTTTTCCGCAAGCCGATCCAGCACCATGCGCAGGATAAACAATTACATCATCTGCCAAAGTCATTATTTTGTTTCTTAACGAATGAAATAATGTTGCCGCCAACTGTTCTTGTGTAATTGATGCCGATTTTTGAGCCAAATCGGGTCGTCCTACATCGCCAATAAATAAAGTATCGCCAGAGAAAATTGCATGGTTTTTTCCGTTTTCGTCAATCAATAAATAAGTTGTACTTTCTAGAGTATGTCCTGGAGTGTGAATTGCTTTTATCGAAATATTACCAATTTTGAATTCTTGATTGTCTTTGGCAGAAATAAATTCGAAACTTGGTTCAGCTTCGGGGCCATAAACAATTGCAGCATTGGTTAATTTGCTTAAATCTAAATGTCCAGAAACAAAATCAGCATGAAAATGGGTTTCGAAAATATATTTTAATGAAACATTGTCTCGCTCTAATCGTTCTAAATAAGGTTTAGTTTCGCGCAACGGATCTATTATCGCTGCTTCACCATTGGATGTTATGTAGTAGGTTCCTTGGGCCAAGCAACCAGTATATATTTGTTCTATTGTCATTATTCAAAAAATTTTAAATTGCTAAATTAATAAATTTATGAGTTTTATTTATATGTTGAATTTATCACCAAAATTTTAAATTCCGACAAAATTACTTGGTGTTATTTGCAATAATTCTTCTTTAATCGAATCAGAAACATTCAAGGTTTTAATGAAAGTATGAATGGCATTTTTGTCTATTGTAGTATTTGTTCTTGTCAATTCTTTCAAAGCTTCATAAGGATTTGGATAACTTTCTCGACGAAGAATTGTTTGAATAGCCTCGGCAACAACTACCCAATTTTTGTCTAAATCTTCTGCGAATTTGGGTTCGTTTAAAAGTAATTTATTTAGACCTTTTAATGTGGCTTCGAATGCAATTAACGTGTGTCCGAACGGCACACCAATATTTCTTAAAACGGTACTGTCTGTCAAGTCTCGTTGTAATCTTGACAAAGGCAATTTGGCTGATAAATGTTCGAAAATTGCATTGGCAATTCCTAAATTTCCCTCGGAATTTTCAAAATCGATTGGGTTAACTTTGTGTGGCATTGCCGATGAGCCTATTTCGCCAGCTTTGATTTTTTGTTTGAAATATTCCATCGAAACATACGTCCAAATATCTCGATCTAAATCAATTACAATTGTATTTATTCTTTTTAAAGCATCAAAAAATGCAGCAAAATGGTCATAATGTTCTATTTGAGTTGTTGGGAAAGAATGGTGCAAACCAAGATTTATTTCTACAAAATTGTTTCCGAATTTTTTCCAATCAATTTGTGGATAGGCCACATGATGTGCATTGTAATTGCCTGTTGCTCCACCAAATTTTGCCGCAAACGGAATGTTGAATAATAATTGCATTTGTTCCTCGAGTCTTTCGACAAATACGCCAATTTCTTTCCCTAATCTGGTTGGCGATGCAGGTTGTCCGTGGGTTCTTGCCAACATTGGGATATTTTTCCATTCGACACTTAAATCTTTTAGTTTGGCAACCAATTCGATTAATAATTTTAGATAAACTTCTTGAAAAGCTTCTTTTGTAGATAGTGGAATTGCAGTATTATTGATGTCTTGCGAGGTTAATCCAAAATGTATAAACTCTTTGTATTGAGATAATCCTAATGTTTCGAATTTTTCTTTTATAAAATATTCAACAGCTTTTACATCGTGATTGGTTGTTTTTTCGGTTTCTTTTATCCAAAGTGCGTCTTGGTTAGAAAAAGTTTTATAAATATTTCGTAAACTTTCAAAAATTTCTGGATTTATAGATTGTAATTGTGGTAATGGAATTTCGCAAAGCGATATAAAATATTCAATTTCTACCAAAACTCGGTATTTTATCAATGCTTCTTCTGAAAAATATTGAGATAATGATTTGGTTTTGCTTCTGTATCGACCGTCAATTGGCGAAACTGCGTTTAATTCTGTTAAAATAGACATTGTTGTAGTTGTTAATTGCAAAGATAATCAGATTTAAGATATTAGATTACAGATTTTGAATTTTTTAGCAATAAAGTGTTTTGAATAGTGAAAAGAAACCAGGAAATTGATGCTTTTACCCAAATTACGAAATAAAAATATATTTAAAATTAATCATTATTGATAATCGGGTAAAAAATATTTAAGAAAATCTAAAGTTTTAATATAGACCTTATAGAAGGGAAAATCCTTTTTTTAATTTATATCGCCGAAGGCGGTCGGGGCGATGCAAGTAAAAAAAAGATTGGAATGCCTGTCTGCCGACAGACAGGATAGCAGGATCAAAATTGTTTAATAGAAATTTTATGCTTCTAATAAAAAATTTATTTCAGTTTATTCAATTCTTTTTGAACCGTTTGCAATCCTTTTGATGCTTTGTTTGCGATAATTTTTAGATTTAGCGGTGGATTGCTAACTTCGGCTGGATTCAAATCTATATAAAAAACTGGAATATCTTCTTGGGCAAAATCCATTAGACTTGCTGCTGGATAAACTTGTAATGAAGTCCCAATAATCATCAGGATATCAGCAGATTGAACTATACTTACTGCTTTTTCGAGCGCAGGAACTTCTTCCCCAAACCAAACAATATGTGGTCGAAGTTGGTTGCCATTATCATCAAAATCTGTAAATGTTAAATCTTTGTGCCAATCAAGAATATAGTTTTTATTGACTGTACTTCTGACTTTTAATAATTCGCCGTGAAGATGCAAAACGTTGGTACTGCCCGCTTTTTCATGAAGATTATCAACGTTTTGAGTAACAATTGTTACATCAAAATCTTGTTCGAGTTCGACTAGAATTTCGTGAGCCAAATTAGGCAAAACGGTTTGTAATTGTGCACGACGCTGGTTATAAAAATCTTGAACCAATTCTGGATTTCTTGCCCAACCTTCTGGTGTTGCCACATCGTTAACATTGTGACCTTCCCAAAGACCATCGGTATCGCGAAAGGTTTGAATTCCTGATTCTGCGCTAATTCCTGCACCTGTTAATACTGCTAATTTTTTTTTCATTGTCGAATATCAATAAAATTCTAATTGTTTTTTTTAACTTTTTAAGTTTATTTTTTATTCAATATTTTATATTCTTCATAACATTCGCTCATTGCCTCCATAATCTGAAGATCGTTAGCAGATTTAATAAACTCTTCTGAATAACTGCAACGCGATAATATTTCTGGAATTTCATTTTTATCAATACCAAGCAATACCGCAATAGTTTCTCGGTCAAATTTTGACGCTAAAAGATTGCGAACCGTATCGTCTTTTTTCATTTGTTTAAGCTTTCGCAATTCTTTTGGTTTTTTACCGAAGAAATTATACAGTAAATCCGCTGGATTAAAAATAGAACCTAATACTTTACCAAATGCATTTGGCGAATAATTTCCGCCTTCATAACCAGTTGAAAGACCAGAAATGCTGTATCTGTAATTCTCTCTTAACGGAATAAGCCTTGAATCGATTTCTAAATAACCTGTTAAATTAAAAGGGCGAACAACAACTTCTTCAAGAGCAATAGCTTTTGTAGTCAACTTAATTTTAGTGGATTTATTTTTTACCCAATCGTTAGTAACTTTCACTTTTAATGATTGATAACCAATGCATGAAATGTGTAAAGTGTCGCTTATTGAAGCTTCGATATCAAATAATCCATAAGCGTTAGAAACTGTTCCTTTTACCTTGTTGAGATTAATAATATTTACGTTCGAAACAGGTAAAAATGTATCGTTATTAATAATTGTAGCTGTTACCTTTTGATCTGATGTAATGGTTTGTGCTTTTGAATTAAATGAAAATAACAAAATCGCAAATAAAAATAATAACTGTTTCATAGGTTGTTTTAAGATTATAAAAGTAATCAAATACAATAAGTAATTTTAGGGTTTTTATATAATTATTAGAAAATTAACAAATTATGAAAATTTTTTGATAATTTTATTTGTTGGCAAATATCCGAAATTAATTTAGAAATTATTATTGAATAGATGCACTTTCAATCTTTACGAAAAAAATGATTCACTGCTGTTTATTTATAAAAAAAAGACTCGCAAAAAATGCGAGTCTTTCATATTTAATAAGAAAAAATTAATCTTTTCTTGGTCTTCTTGGTCTTGGAGCATCGCCGAAACTTTCTGAACGTCTTGGTGCTCTATCAGATGAACCTTCGCTTCTAGGAGAAAATCCAGAATCACGTCTCGGAGCATCAGATGATGATGTTCTCGGAGAACGGTCAGAAAAGCCACCTTCACGTCTTGGTGCAGACGAACGATTTTCGCTTCTTCCACCACCAAATCCGCCTTCTCTTGGAGCTCTGTCGCCACCAAAACCACCTTCTTTTCTTGGTCCGAAACCGCCAGATCTTGGAGTCGAAGAACTTCTTTCGCGGCTGAATCCGCCGCCACCGCCAGATGAACGTCCGCCACCAAAACCACCACCAGAACCTCTTCCGTTGTGATCTCTGCGTCCGCCACCGTCATTTTTAGAAATTTCAACATTAATTCGTCTTCCTTCTAAAGTTGCGTTGTTTAAAACCTCCATAACTTTGTCAGTATGCTCAGGATCAGTGTTAAAGAAAGAGAAACCTTCTTTTACATCAACCTTAAACACATCGTCACGACCTAAATCTAATGTTTCTTTCAAGTAATCTTTCAATTGCATCCAATCGAAATTGTCACGAGAACCAATATTTACAAAATAACGAGTTGCTCCGCCATTGTTATTTTCTCTTGGCTCACGATCATCGCTTCTTTCACGACGGTCATTTCCAGATGACATTCCAGAAATATCTCTGGTTTTCTTGTAGTAATTAATAAATCTATTAAATTCTACCGAAACCATTTTCTTGATTAATTCTTCTTTCGATAAATCTTCAAGAACTGTGTTTATTGCTGGAAGATAGTTGTCAATTTCGTGATCAACTTCGGTATCTTTTATTTTTGTAGCAAGGTGCAACAATTGAATTTCGCAGATTTCTATTCCAGTTGGAAGTGTTTTTTCTTCGAATTTTTGTTTGATAATTCTTTCGATAGACGAAATTTTACGCAATTCGCTTTTAGTAACAATTACAATAGATGTTCCTAATTTTCCTGCACGTCCAGTTCGCCCAGAACGGTGGTTATAGGTTTCTATTTCGTCAGGAAGTTGATAATTTACAACGTGAGTAATGTTATCAACATCAATTCCACGAGCAGCAACATCAGTAGCAACAAGCATTTGAATTTGGCGACCACGGAAAGATTTCATAACCGAGTCACGTTGTGCTTGACTTAAATCGCCATGCAAAGCTGCTGCGCTATAACCATCTTCGATTAATTTTTCTGCAACTGCTTGAGTATCACGTTTTGTACGACAAAAAACAACCGAGAAAATATCTGGGTTACAATCTGCTAATCTTTTCAATGCTTCGTAACGATCACGAGCATTAACCAAGTAAAATTCATGAGATACGGTTGCTGAACCAGAATTTTTGGCTCCAACTGTAATTTCGATTGGGTCAGTCATAAACTGTTTTCCAATTCTGGCTACTTCTGCTGGCATTGTTGCCGAGAATAACCAAGTGCTTTTTTCGTCTGGCGTAGTTGACAAGATGTTTACGATGTCTTCGTAGAAACCCATATTCAACATTTCGTCAGCTTCGTCAAGAATACAATAATTAATCTGAGAAATGTTTACCAAACCTCTGTTAATCATATCTTGCATTCTACCAGGAGTTGCAACAATAATTTGTGCACCTCTTTTAATTTCTCTCGCCTGATCGGTTATGCTAGCTCCACCGTAAACTGCTACCACATTAATACCTTTTTCGTATTTTGAGTAGTTTTTAATTTCGTTGGTAATCTGCAAACACAATTCGCGAGTCGGAGATAAAATTAACGCCTGCGTATTTCTATTG
>JANNWM010000016.1:0-8428 GCA_031408435.1 Bacteroidota bacterium | reverse complement strand
TTAATTGGCTGCAAAATTGTTTTTTTGCCCCATATTTCAGATTTTTTTTATTCGATAGCGATGCTATCCAATAAAAAAAATCCAAAATCTGAAACAAAAATCTTAATTTTTCGCTTCAATCAAAAAAGTTTAAACCACTTCTGAACCAATAGTTTATATACGTTTTAATACATTCAAAATTAGTTTATGATTTCAGAAATTTTATTCCAAGTCAAACTTGACGAAAACCGAGTTCCCGAAAAGATTATGTGGACTGCCGAAGATGGTGGCGTAAAACTCGAAGAGACAAAAGCAATATTACTATCTGTTTGGGACACAAAAGCTCAAGAAACGTTACGAATTGATTTATGGACCAAAGAAATGCCAGTGGACGAAATGAAAAAATTTTTTCATCAAACGCTTGTTGCTATGACCGATACTTTTAATAGAGCAACTGGCGACGAAAAAATGACCGATACGATGAAAGATTTTTGCGATTATTTTGCCGAAAAATTAGAGTTAAGTAAATGAAGTGGTTTAAACTTTTTTGATTGAAGCGAAAAATTAAGATTTTTGTTTCAATCAAAAAAGTTTAAACCACTTCAATAACAAATTTAACAAATATGAAATCTTATTTCATATTTGCACAGTTTTGTTTTAAAGATCAAAAAAAAATCCCAAATTCATTTTTATAAAAATTTGAATTTGGGATTCTGAATAATACAGTAATTAATGCCTAAAATGCTCCACCATTTTTAAAAATATCTTCATTAACGTCTTCTATATAACCTAAAATCAAATCTTTTCCAGTTTGTTCGGTGGCAGAACTCACAAAATATTGTGGCATTTCTTCCCAGTTGTTGGCGAACATTTGTTTTTTGTAAGCTGCAATATGCGAATCGATTTTGGTTTTAGAGATTTTATCGGCTTTGGTAAAAATTATACAAAACGGAATTTCGCTTTCGCCCATGTAACTCATAAATTCAATGTCGATATTTTGTGCTTCATGTCGAATATCAATCAATACAAATGCGCAAACCAATTGCTCACGAGTCTCGAAATAATCGGTAATAAATGCCTGAAAAACCGATTTGGTTTTTTTAGATACTTTTGCATAACCATATCCTGGCAAATCGACCAAAAACCAATTGTTGTTAATCTTAAAATGATTTATAAGTTGCGTTTTTCCGGGACGACCAGATGTTTTAGCCAAGTTTTTATGATTGGTCAACATGTTTATCAGCGACGATTTGCCTACGTTCGATCGACCTATAAAAGCATATTCGGGCAAATATTCTTGCGGACATTTGCCAACTTCTGAATTGCTAATTATAAATTCTGCGGTATTAATTTTCATTTTTTAAAACTATTTGTTTACAAACTGTAACCTAAAATTTGCAATCTAAAATTTAATGAGCCAAATGACTTTCGCCCAACCATTTTTCGACTATAACGTTAAACTCATCTGGACATTCCATCATTGCAGCATGACCACATTTGTCAATCCAATGTAACTCTGAATTGGGCAATAGTTTGTGAAACTCTTCGGCTACATCTGGTGGCGTGACTTGGTCGTTTCGTCCCCAAATCAAGCAAGTTTTCACGTGCATTTTTGGTAAATCTTTAGCCATATTATGACGAATTGCACTTTTTGCAATTGTCAGTGTTTTAATAACTTTTATGCGGTCGTTTACAATCGCAAAAACTTCGTCGACCATTTCTTTGGTTGCTACTTTTGGATCATAAAACACAACTTCGGTTTTGTTTTTTATGTACTCATAATCGCCACGTTTGGGGTAACTGTCGCCCATTGCGCTTTCATAAAGCCCCGAACTTCCGGTAATTATAAGGCCTGCAACTTTTTCTGGATACATTTTTGTATGATACAAAGCAATGTGTCCGCCCAACGAATTGCCTAGTAAAATTACTCGGTCAAGTTTAATATATGTTATAAAATCTTTTACATATTTAGAAAAAGCTTTTACATTGGTTTTCAATAAATTCATCGAATACAGTGGCAATTCAGGAATAATTACACGATAACCTTTACTCGAAAAATAATCCGCTTGTGATTGAAAATTACTCAAACCGCCCATTAATCCGTGCAAAATCAATATTGGTGTTCCTTCGCCCGCTTCGTAATAAGAATATCTGCCTTCTTTTTTAAAATTTCCTACCATATTTACACTAACTTTTCAGTTTTCACAAATATAGAATTTTATTGTTCAATATAAAATTTTGAATTGTTTAATTATTATAAATATAATTTTTAGGATTAATTTATATTGGATTTATGTTTTTAAAAATAAGTAAGTATTTGGGTAATTAAAATGCTACAGTTATTTATTTTCTGATAGCAATTCATTGTGATGTCTGTTTCGAATTTTAATGTTATTATGTGCAGACGAAATATTTAACAAATAGGAGAGGAGTTTCTTTGATTTTTTTTAGAAAACACAACTTTTTCGCTTCAATCAAAAAAGTTTAAACCACTTCAATCTTTAATATTGTTTTTGCTCTGGTCTAAAAAGTATGTTCATGTAGAAAACTATCTGCTGCAGATTTTAATAGATTTAAAGGATTTTTACTGTCAAAACATAAAAAAATCTTTAATAATCTTTGTATTCTGTGGCAAAAAAAATATCATATATTTACTTATTCATTGCTTTTTTGTGTTCGTGAATCGCCTAAAACTTTTTTCTTTAATTAGCACTTTCTACTATTGCGATATACTCACGTTTTATTATTGTTTTTTTGTGTTCGTGAATCGCCTAAAACTTTTTTCTTTAATTAGCACTTTCTACTATGGCGATTTACTCACGCTTTATTATTGTTTTTTTTGTGTTCGTGAATCGCCTAAAACTTTTTTCATTAATTAGCACTTTCTACGATGGCGATTTCTTCTTTGGTCAAACCATAAAGCTCGTAAACCATCAAGTTTATTGCTTGCTCTTGCAAACTGGTGTCGGTTTTTGGGGTTTAAATTTAGAACCTCTTTTTAAATGTACAAACAAAAAAACCCAGAAGCTAGTTCTGGGTTGTGATTATTCTTTTAGAGTGCACCATTAAAGCTTTGGATAATAAGGCACTAAATATCTTGCAAATATATACAACAAATTTGATAACACAAATAAAATTGGTTAATTTTTAACGTAACCAATTTCTTGTACTATTATTTTTTTTATCACTTCATTTTCAGAGTTTCTTATAAATAAATTTAAAATTTCATTTTCTATATCACTCTTGCGATTGTTCGAAATTTTGCCTAAAATAAATAAAATTACTTTTATAGAGTCGTCAAGTGAACATCTGTTTTGACTATTAAAACTTATTTCTGGTATCGCAGAAATACTTTTTGGCAACTTCAAATCGAATAAAACTCCGCCATGAGCACAGACATTTCTTACATAAACAATAGTTTCCATTAAATTAATAAATTTTTGAATATTTCTAATTCCATAAAGATTAGAAATTCTTTCTTTTAATTCTTGGTCATTTAATGATTTGAAAATTTTTAAAATTGCACCAAAAGTAAAAAACTCTAAAGTTTTCCATACAGGAGCATATTTATCATTAATATATTTTCGATGATGTAATTTTATTGTTTTGTTATTTCTCTTGAAATCATCGTTATAATGTTTGCTAATATCATCAATAAATGTTGTACTGATTACTCTTGGATCTATAAACCAAGTTGGCGAAGTTTTATTGGCATTAGACACATAATATACTACTTTAGTTCTAAAATTTATTTCTATTCTGTTTAAGCATTTTAAAAGAATATTTCGTAGATCAACGTCTAGATAATAAAGTGCAACAACATCAGAAAATTTTGTTCCAACTTGAAAATCGTGATTACTGTTTTTTTCGAACGGATTCCAATAAAAACCTAGACGGTAATAACCAATATCAGACAAAATTTGTTTTATTTTGGCTTCGTTCATATCTAGTATCATTCCTCGATTTGAAAGTTTATTAATTTGTTCTTTAAAATCAGTTGCAATATTACCCATATTTTTTAAATTATTTATTCTAATTATTTTAAACTATCAAATAAAAACTTCAATGTTTATAGGCTTTTTTTTGAAAAATAGCCCAGTTTATCAAATAACCATCAAATAAGATTCCTTTTTTGATTCTAATTGTTAATAACTTTTTATTTTTCTTCCACAAATACAATTTACTCACGCTTTATTATTGTTTTTTTTGTGTTCGTGAATCGCCAAAGACTTTTTTCATTAATTAGCACTTTCTACTATGGCGATTTACTCACGCTTTATTATTGTTTTTTTTGTGTTCGTGAATCGCCTAAAACTTTTTTCTTTAATTAGCACTTTCTACGATGGCGATTTCTTCTTTGGTCAAACCATAAAGCTCGTAAACCATCAAGTCTATTGCTTGTTCTTGCAAACTGGTGTCGGTTTTTGGGTCTTGCTTTTTTAGGGTTAGAATGTCGTTGACTTTGGATTCGATTTTGGATTCGATTTTAGATATAGGTTTGATAATCGGGATATTCAATAATGGTTCTTTGTCTAATTGAAAATTATTGCCTTGCATTTTTCCTTTATTTTTTAGCCAAAATTCAATTAATCTTGAATTTAACAAACCAACAAGATATTTTTGGTTTAATTTATTAGTCTTAATTACATAAAAAGTAGCCGAAACATAAGTATCAAAATCAGTATAAGTAAACGATGGCTTACCTGCACATTTTCTTAAAACAATTATTTTCTCGCCTTTAAAGAAATTTTCTTCACGTGTTCTGTGCAATCCATAAGGTTTATTGTCAGATGTAATAATGTCTTGAAACTTGTCTAAATGTATTTTTAGGTTTGGAAAAGGCAATATTGCATCAGCATTTTTAAATTTTGATGATGTATAAATCAACCAAAGATTATTTTCTGGATTTGCATAATATCTCGAAAATTGCTCGCTTGTAAAATAAGGTTTTATTAACTCTAACTCATTTTCTTGCAAGTTTAAACTGTTTTTTTCTAATTGAGATAAACCAAAAACGCCATCGCCAACTTGAAATTTATTATTAACTTTTTCTTTCGATGCTTTATTTAAAAAGTCTTGAGGAAATACAATTCCTTGTGCAACTTCATATTTCTCATCTAAATAAAAATTCTGTTTTTCTTTTATTTTATTCAAAATTAAATCGTGATTGTTGTTAGTAAAAGTCAACAATTTATTCAAATAATTTTTTTTAATCAATATTGGTTTTAAAATTTCATCATTTTCATTTTCTAAACCGTTCAATAAACTATTAACATCTTCAAGAATTGGTTTTTCTGTTTTAATTCTTTTATAATCAAATGAATAATTGTCAGATTTTTCTTTTTCAAATTCCATAATCATCGTTTGAATACTTGCAGAATCAAAAACCATATAACTCGAAAAATCTACAAGTTGTAATATTTTGGCATTTTCGAGAACAAAATTTCTAGTTTTGCTTGCACCAGAGTTGGTCGTCCAATTGTTTGGTGCAATAAAATTTAAAATGCCTTTTGGCTTCAATAATTTGATACCATTGGCAAGAAACATATACCAAATATCCATTTTACCTTGATAGACTTCGTTTTCACGCAATCCATCAAAAATATGTTTTCCTTCGTATTCTTTTATGTATGGTGGATTACCAATTATAACATCAAAACCTTCAAAATTTCCATAATTATCTAAAACTTGTGGATATTCAAATCGCCATTCGAATGAATTTTGATAAATTTTATTGTTTTTAATATCATCAATTTTAGTTCTTAAAACACTTATTTCTTTCTCTAAATTAGTTCTAGCATTCTTAATTTTTTTGTTCATTTGCTCTTCACTTTCGCCATAAGCGGTTGGTGGTTCGAACAAAAAGGCTCCTGTAAAACGGTTATAAAGTTCGTTTGCAAGTTTATCTAACCTATTTTTTAACGGGTCATTTAATCTAATTTCAGTGCCAAAATCTTGTTTTATGGTCAAAATTAGGTTTTCCATTTCTCGTTTCTGCTCTTTACTCTCCGCATTTTGATAAGTTGTAACAGCCAATTTGTAGGTATCAATATTCCATTTGGATTGTTTCAATGCTTTTTTTAAATCGGCATCGAGGGCAAACCTTGATATTAACGAATTGCCACATTTTATATTAATATCTATGTTGGGCAACGTTTCTAGTTCATTGGTGTTTGGTCTGTAATAAGCATTTTTGAGCAACTCTATCCACAATCGCAATTGGCATATTTTGACCGAATTCGGGTTGATGTCGACTCCAAACAAACAATTCTCGATAATGGTTTGCTTTTCGTGAAACAAGGTTTCTTGAACTCGTTGGCTGTCTTTATTTTTTGGGTCATATTGAAACGATTTTATTTCGTCGTCGGTAATCAGCAACTCATCGTTAATGACTTCAAAATTATATTCCTTGATTCTGTTGCCGTTTTTGTCTTGCAAAATCCGCAAATCGTTTTTTATAGCAATTATCTCATTGAGTGCCGATACCAAAAAATGACCAGAACCAACCGCAGGATCACAAATTTTTAGTTTGTTGACAATTGCGTTAGCTTCCTTGATGTCGTCAATTTTGTTGTATAATTGAGAGAATTCTGTACAGTTCCAACCTTTTATATCATTAAATTTTTGTACCACTGCCCGACGAATAGTTTCTTTACACATATACATCGTGATGAAACTTGGCGTAAAAAACGAACCGTCTTTATAGCCGTTAATTTTCTCGAATATCAACCCAAGCACCGATGCGTTGATTAATGTTTTGTTGTCTTCTTGAATATTCAAGTTTTCGTCTGATGCGAAATTATAAGCATCTAAAAAAGACAGAAAATATTCAAGAGAATTCAAACTTCCTGATTTTTTCTTGCCAGAATTATCGGTAATTACAGTTGTCGAAATAAAATTCAGGTTTTTGTTATCTTCGAGTGCATTGATAAAAAAAGCTTCTCGCTCTAGATTTGTAGGTTCGAATAGCGAACTGTTCAAGTAAGGAACTTTGGCATAAACCGATGCTATGTCGTTGTTTCGAAGTTCTGGTTTTTGAGCCAAAACCTGAAAAAACAATCGGTTGAGTTCGTCGTAATCTTTAATAAATTTCGAGTTCAAGAACAAGTAACTTTCGTCGCCTTTGTGGTATGTTTTGAGTTGTGCTTCGAGCAATTTCAAAAACAATATTCTGTTGACCCAAGTTATAGACAATTCTAGTGCAACATTAAAAAGTTTTTCGTCGAGGATTTCGCCATATTTTTTAGCATCTTTCAGGTGCGTAATAACGTCAACGCTGTCTAGTTGCGTAATAGCATTTTCTAGCAACGAACCTAAATTTCGATTTTTGGGTTCGTGTCGTGTTATAATTTTTTTGCCACCATCTTTGACTTCGGTCAAGCCAATAATATGAAGTAATTCGGCATAAAAATTCTTGTCGAGCGAGTTGCTGTCATTGGCAAACGACAATTTCAACAAATGTTCTGGCGATATTAACTTGAAAAGTGCAACCAATGATTTGTCGTCTTCTTTGTCGTTATTGCGCAGTGGTTTGTCGAATTTTCTAATATCGAAATATGCAAATTCGATGTTTTGTTGCAACGATTCTATAAACGGTTTGGCAATTTCTTTATAAAAAAATTCTGTTTTTTTAGAAGATGAACTTCCGTTTTCGAATTCTATAAAATCTTTTACAAATTTTTTGTTTTCGGCAAACAATGAGTTGAATAAATGTGCATCGAACACAAACCATTCATAAATATTGGTTACCACCAAATGTTTCAATTCGGTGTTTTTGTGCGTTATTCTTTCTCGCATGTAATACAAAACTAATTCTTGCAACGCTTTGCCGTTAAGGTTTTGCGTGGTTATCATTTCGGTTTTATTGCTGGGCGATTTGGTTTCGATAATTACGCCAACGTTCGACTTGGCATCTTTGCCGTTGTGAATTACCAAATCGTTTCGACCTTTGGTGTTTACAAAATGATTGGGGTCGTAATATGTTTTTTTTAGAAACTCGATTACTAAATTTTTATGAAACTCTTCGCTTTCTTTTTCGTTAATAGCATCGAGAACTTGAATCAAATTGGTTTTGAAAATTTCTATATTAATGCGATTTGGTTTTATTTTCAAGAAAGCCTTGTTGAGTGCTTTTTTTGGTTCAAGAGGTATCGGATTCATTGCAAAGAAATTGTTTTGCGTAAATATATGACAATAGACATATTTAACAAATAGGTGTACGGCATTTTTTGCTTAATTTTTTTGCGGTTATGATTATGTCCAAAAAAAGCTTTGACAAAGTAAAAAAAACTTTGACAAAGCTATAGAAGTGACCTCGGCAGGGTTCCCTGCCTGTCGGCAGACAGGGAACCTGCAACCATCAGAGCCGAAATCTGATATTCCCTGCTTGCCGGCATACAGGTATCCAGTTGAATTATAGTGCGGTTTTTGAAAGTATGGTTTTTAGATA
>JANNWM010000015.1:0-10330 GCA_031408435.1 Bacteroidota bacterium | reverse complement strand
CATTTGTAAAACGCGTATTTTTTCACACCATCCAAAAGGACCGTAGGTAAACAATATCATCCAGACCGCTATGGCATTTGCCCCCGAGCGACTTCCGCAAAGCGTCAAATCCATTCCCTCAACATATTCGGCTTCTTTGGTCAGTACGTTTTCGATTAAACCTTTTCGGCAAATAAACACGCCGGTTCCGTAGGGGGCCTGAAGCATTTTGTGTGCATCTATGGTTATGGAGCTGATTTTTGGATTCTCAAAATTGATGTCGCAATTTTTATTGCTAAACGGATAAACGAATCCGCCATAAGCGCCATCAATGTGCAATTTGTATGTCAGCTTGTGTTTTTCCAGTATTTGAATATAATCGTTTGGATTGTCTACAGCGCCAAACATAGTTGTTCCCATGTTTGAAATTATGATGAAATATTTTTTCCCTCGTTCTTTTGCATTGATAATGGTGTTTTCAAGAGAAAAAACATCAATGACCCGAGTTTTAAAATCAACAGGAATTTTTAACCAATCGAGCATCAATAAGTTGGCGGCTTTCGGAATGGAATAATGCGTGTCTTCTGAAGCGATGATGGCTATTTCAGCGGGTTTTGCATTCAGTTTATACAGGAAGTAATTGCGATACATCCATATGGCTTGAATATTTGCTTCCGTTCCGCCGGGAGCTATGTAGCCGTCAAAAGAATCGGGTTGCGCTTTGAAAATATCTACGGCAAGAACATTCAGAACTTCTCGTTCCATTTCCTGTGTTCCTTTGAAAGCTTTTTCCGAGGTGCCAAGGGTGTGGCATCCAATATGGTTGGGATTGGCAACATAGGTTTGAAGAGTGGGGGCATCTTTCAGGAAAGGCGCATCACTATTGAATACTTTTCCGTCCAATTTAGATGCAGGATAACCCAAAGAAGCATCATGGGAAAAATTCACGTTTTCGTTCAACGCTTTTTGAATGCGCTCTTGTCTTTCTTTTTGGGATAATTTTTTCCAGAATTGCATACGTAGTAGTTTTAGTCAAAACTACTGGGATAAAACGATAAAAAATATGATAAATGTTAGGTTTTGGTTTTTCTAAAATGGATTTTATTCTTCTCCATTTTCAGCAGTATTTGACATGTGATAAATAGCATCGCCTTCATATACAATAGGCGAAAGATTGGCGTTTATTACATAACCGTCATTTGGGGCTTTTACCTTTCGTTCAAATTTTCCATAAGGATCCGTTATGGTTGCCAGGACGGAACCTTTTTTTAGAAAGGTGCCTATAGTGTTGTAATCGTGCAATAAGCCGGAACATTTGGCTCTGACCCAACCCGATTTCTCAATATAGATGGTTGGCGTTTTTTGTGGTATTACAATGTGTTTTGGGTCTAACATGTCAAGATGGGAAAGCAATCGTTTCACTCCATTTACCCCTTCATCCGCAATATGATTATTGATGTCCAGGGATTTGCCACCTTCAAAAAGTAGCATTTTTACATTTAATTTTTCACTTGCATTCCTAAAAGAACCCGAAATATTTTTGGAATACAAAGTAAATGGAGCATTGAAAACATCAGCCAATATTTTTAGTTCTTCATTATGTTGTGCGAGGCGAATTTGAGGGGCATTGAATCGGCTGGCTCCACCGGCATGAAAATCTACTGCGTAATGCACAATTGGCATAATTTCAGTCAAAATATGAAAAGCAAACCTGCTGGCTAACGAACCGGTTTTACTTCCCGGAAATACTCTGTTTAAATCTCGGCCGTCAGGAAATTCTCTTGATTTATTGACAAATCCATATACGTTTATAATTGGAATGCAGATGATGGTTCCTTTTTTGGGTCTGTTTATTTTTTTACTGATAAGTTGCCGCACGATTTCTACACCATTGATCTCGTCGCCATGAATTCCTGCTGAAAAAAGTACAACAGGTCCGTCAATTTTAGAACGACGAACAATAACTGGAATGTTTAATTTGGTTGTGGTATGCAATCGGGCAATTTCCACATTAATGGTTTTGCTTTCGCCAGGGATAATGCTTTCGCCAAAAATTACTATTGGGGCGGAATTATTTTTTATCATAAGTTCTTGAAAAGATAAAAATAACGATTATAACGAATTAGAAACAAAAATTCTGATAAAATTTTTATCAGAAAGATTTCAGGGGCATTGATTTGTATTTCGGGATTTTTGAGTTTAACTTTGTTATATGAATTTAGCAACCTTAGCCCTTCAAATCCAAACCTTACCTGATAATCCAGGTGTTTATCAATATTACGACAAGGAAGGGAAAATTTTGTATGTGGGCAAAGCCAAAAATTTAAAAAAAAGGGTGTCTTCTTATTTTAATAAAATTCACGATACAGCCAAAACCAATGTGCTTGTAAAGAAGATTGTAACCATAAAACATATTGTTGTTCCCACAGAAACCGATGCGCTGTTATTGGAAAATAACCTTATAAAAACCTTGCAGCCACGATACAATGTGTTGTTGCGTGACGATAAAACTTATCCTTGGATTTGCATCAAGAAAGAACCTTTTTCAAGAATTTTTCCTACTCGAAAAATGGTCAAAGACGGCTCGGAATATTTTGGACCTTACACAAGTTTCAAAACCGTTTCGGTCATTTTAGATTTAATAAAAGAATTGTATCCGCTCAGAACCTGCAATTTCGATTTGACCCAAAAAAACATAGAAAGTTATAAATTTAAAGTTTGTTTGGAATATCATATAGGCAATTGCAAAGGTGCTTGCGAAGACCACGAAAGTTTAGAGAATTATCAAACCCAGATTAACGCAATTCGTGAAATTCTGAAAGGAAATTTTAAAGAATCGATGAAAGATTTCAAGCGTGTTATGACCGATTTGGCAACCAATATGCACTTTGAAGAAGCACAAAAAATAAAAGAAAAAATCGAAATTCTAGAGAATTATCAATCGCGTTCGACGATTATTAATCCGAAAATAACCAATATTGATGTTTTTTCGATAGTTTCGGACGAAGCAGCAGCATTTGTGAACTTCTTACAGATTTCTCACGGCTCGATAATTCGTTCGCATACGATGGAAATCAAGAAAAAACTCGACGAAACCGACCAAGAATTGCTAGAATTGGCAATAATCGAACTTCGAGAACGTTTCAAGTTATT
This sequence comes from Bacteroidota bacterium, assembly GCA_031408435.1. Taxonomy (GTDB): domain Bacteria; phylum Bacteroidota; class Bacteroidia; order Flavobacteriales; family Flavobacteriaceae; genus Flavobacterium. The sequence goes on along the minus strand of JANNWM010000015.1, from coordinate 7,198 downwards.
GTCTCGAGAATTAATTGTACCATTTGATGTAGAAGTTGGCGAAAACCTAAAAATAACAATTCCGCAACTTGGCGACAAAAAACAAATATTAGATTTGTCGATTAGAAATGCAAAGTTTTTTAGAATTGAACAATTGAAACAACTCCAAATTGTAGATCCAGAACGCCACGTAAACCGAATTATGGCACAAATGCAAAAAGATTTGCGGTTGAAATTAGAGCCACGACATATAGAATGTTTTGACAACTCGAATATTCAAGGAACCAATCCTGTTGCTGCTTGTGTGGTTTTTAAAGACGGAAAACCTAGCAAAAAAGATTACCGACATTTCAACATTAAAACTGTCGAAGGACCAAACGATTTTGCAAGTATGGAAGAAGTTGTTCGTCGTCGATACAAAAGATTGTTAGACGAAAACCAGCCATTGCCTAATTTAATAATTATCGATGGTGGAAAAGGTCAATTATCGTCAGCATTGAAAATTATGGACGAACTCGATTTGCGAGGAAAAATTGCAATTATAGGCATTGCAAAACGGCTTGAAGAATTGTTTTATCCAGGCGATTCGGTTCCATTATATTTAGATAAAAAGTCAGAAACATTAAAAGTTATTCAGCAATTGCGAAACGAAGCACACCGTTTTGGAATCACGTTTCACCGTGATAAACGAAGTAAAGCTTCACTAGTTTCATCAATGGATAATATTCCAGGAATTGGTGAAAAAACGATGGAAACGTTAATAAAACATTTCAAATCGGTAAAAAGACTTAAATTAGCATCAGAAAAAGACATCGAAGCAGTTGTTGGATTGTCTAGAGCCAAAAAAATCACAGAATTTTATAAAGTATGAAGCAGATTTTAGATAGCAGGTTTCAGGTTTCAGGTTTCAGTCCGCAGTTTGCAGTCCGCAGTTTGCAGACCTTAGTAAAAGGTTTGCTTCGCCAGTCGAACTTTCAGGCTTGTGTCAGTTTTCAATTGATTAAATGGTTGAAATCCAAAATCTATAATCTGTCGTCTAAAATCTGTTATCTGAAACCTGCCATCTTTTTATCTTTATTCTTTATTCTATTTTGTCATTTCTCATATTCACAAGAAACTCCAAGAAAAAAAATTGGATTGGTTTTGTCTGGTGGTGGAGCAAAAGGGTTTGCACACATTGGCGTTTTGAAAGTTCTAGAAAAAGCAGGAATAAAAATAGATTACATATCAGGAACCAGCATGGGTGCGGTAGTAGGCGGTTTGTATGCTTCGGGATTTAACGCAACTCAAATCGATTCTATTTTTAAAGCTACCAATTTCAATGCATTAATAAATGACTATATTCCAAGAACTTCCAAAAATTTTTATGAAAAACGAAATGACGAAATGTATGCCGTTTCGTTACCTTTTAATAATTTTAAGGTGGGTTTACCAATAGCAATATCCAAGGGTTTGTATAACTACAACTTATTGAACCAATTGTTTCATTCGGTTCGAGAAATCAAAGATTTTAATAAATTACCAATTCCATTTTCGTGTTTTGCAACCAATATCGAAACCGGAAAATCAGTTATGTTAAATTCTGGATATCTGCCACAAGCTATTCTGGCAAGTTCGGCTTTTCCAACGTTATTTTCTCCAGTCGAAATAGATGGTAAATTTCTTGTGGATGGAGGAATAAGCGACAATTATCCGGTAGAAAAAGTTCGAGAAATGGGTGCAGAAATCGTTATTGGTGTCGATGTTCAAGACGATTTGAAAAAACGAGATGAATTAACAGAAGCTACTCGAATTTTGGTTCAGATTACCAATCTGCAAATGATTGAAAATATGAAAGGTAAAGCCAAATTGACAGACATTTACATCAAACCAGAAGTCAGTCAATATGGTGTAATTTCATTTGATAAAGGTCAAGAAATAATTCAAATTGGCGAAAAAGCTGCCAATGATTTTTTGCCGGAAATAATGAAATATTCAAGTAATTTGATACCAGAAGATTACAAACCTTTAAAGAATATTTCTAAAAACATTGACATAGAAAACATAGAAGTCAATGAATTGCGAAATTATACTCGAGCCTATATTGTGGGGAAACTTGGGTTTATAAATAATTCTAAAATATCGTACGAGGATTTAAAAAAAGGAATAGATAAAATAAATGCAACTCAAAATTTTAATTCGATTAATTATAAACTTGTGAAAAACAGCAATAATAAAGAAGATTTAATTTTGGTGTTAAAAGAAAACGAGATTAAGAACCTAGTCAAGTTTGCATTGCACTATGATGGTTTGTATAAGAGTAGTGTTTTGGCGAATTTGACCAGAAAAAAATCATTATTTAAAAATGATGTTGCTTCTTTAGATTTGATTCTTGGTGATAATTTTAGATTTAATTTTGATTATTATCTCGACAATGGATTTTATACAAGTTTTGGTGTCAAATCTAAATACAATAGTTTTAGTCGCAACGTTTTAACCGATTTTAATAACGGAGCATTGTTTAATCAATTCGGAATTAGTTCATTAAACATAAATTACAATGATTTAATGAATCAAATATTTGTACAAACTGTATTTAAACAAAAATTTTCGTTACAATTCGGAGCAGAATACCGACACATCAATATCAAATCAGAAACTTTGCAAACAGGCAATCAAACTTTCGAAAACACGGATTATTATAGCCTTTATGCAAATTTAAAATTCGATTCAATGGACAATAAATATTTTCCGAAAAAAGGTTTATATTTTTGTGGTGAGTTTCAATCTTATTTGACCACATCAGATTTTAGTCAAAAAATTAATCCTTTTTCGGTAGCAAAAGGCGACTTAATCTATGCAACAACTTTTTTTAAGATAGCAACCATAAAATTGCAGTCAGAAATTGGTTTTAATGTAGGTAATAGAGAAATGCCTTACCTAAATTTTGTTTTTGGTGGCTATGGTTTTGCACCAATGAACAATTTTAAGCCATTTTATGGCTATAATTTCATAAGCATTACAGCCAACAGTTTTTTGAAAAATAGTGCAACAATTGATTTTGAATTTTATAAAAAAAACCATTTAAATTTTGCGGTTAACAACGCCAATATTGCCGACAATCTTTTCAGATATACTGATAATATTTCGGTGCCAAGATATTCGGGTTTTGCTTTTGGTTATGGATTAGACACAGTTGTTGGACCAATTGAACTAAAATACAGCTGGTCTCCCGAGACAAGCAAAGGCTTTGTTTGGTTTAACCTAGGTTTTTGGTTCTAAAGCGTACTAAAATTTCAATAAAATTTCATTTTTTATAAAAAAACCTTACTTTAGCCATCTATTAAAAAACTAAAATACAAATTATGTCTATTTGGAAAAAGAAATCTATAGCTTTGCTTATGGCAGAAGCATCAGATTCAGAAAAAGGAATGAAAAGAACATTGACCGCTTGGTCACTAGTTGCACTAGGAATTGGGGCAATTATCGGGGCAGGTTTATTCGTTAGAACAGCAACTGCGGCAGCCCAAAATGCAGGCCCATCGGTAACAATTGGTTTTATAGTTGCGGCAATTGGTTGTGCTTTAGCCGGATTGTGTTATGCAGAATTATCATCATCAATTCCAATCTCTGGAAGCGCCTATACCTATACTTATGCGACAATGGGCGAACTTTTAGCTTGGATTATTGGTTGGGATTTAATTCTAGAATATGCTGTTGGAGCGGCAACTGTTGGTATCGCTTGGAGCGAATACTTGAACAATTTTCTAGTCAGTGTCTTGCATACTAGTCCAATACCTTATTCGTTATGCCATTCTCCGTTTCAAACATCAGATATAGGAGAAAGCGGAATAGTTAATCTTCCAGCGTTTTTTATTGTAGCAGCAATTAGTTTATTGCTTATAAAAGGAACACAAGAATCGGCATTTGTAAACGGATTAATTGTTATTGTAAAGGTTGCTATAGTAGTCATGATTATTGTTTTTGGTTGGAGTTTTATCAATCCAGTAAACCACGCAGTATATATTCCCGAAGCTTCGATCTATACTGATGATTCAGGAGTAGGTCATAATTTTGGGGGAATTATGGGAATTCTTGGAGCGGCAGGAACAGTATTTTTCGCATTTATAGGTTTCGATGCAGTAAGTACAGCGGCTCAAGAAACCAAAAACCCTAAACGAGATATGCCAATTGGAATTTTAGGTTCGCTAGCAGTTTGTACTGTTTTATATATACTTTTTGCACACGTTTTAACTGGTCTTGAGTCAGTTGAATTTTTTAGAACAAGCGGAAAAGAAGCTTCGGTAGCCAACGCAATTACATCGGCAATGCCAGGTTTCGAATGGCTGTCTCAGTTTGTTACAGTTGCTATTTTATTTGGATTTACCTCTGTAATATTAGTAATGTTACTAGGTCAATCAAGAGTTTTTTATTCAATGGGCAAAGACGGATTGTTGCCAAAATCTTTGAGCGATTTGCATCCAAAATTCAAAACCCCTTACAAAGCCAATTTAGTTATTTTAGTAATTGTTGGTTTGTTTGCAGCGTTTATTCCTGGTGATATTGTTGGCGACATGACAAGTATTGGAACATTATTTGCGTTTATTTTGGTTTGTATTTCTGTGATTGTACTTAGAAAAACCAATCCAGATATGAAACGTGAATTCAAAACGCCACTTGTTCCATTAGTACCAATTCTGGGGGTTTTAGTTTGCCTAGCAATGATTTTCGGATTAGGTTGGACCAATTGGTTACGACTTGGAGTTTGGTTAGCAATAGGTTTAGTGATTTACTTTGCTTACGGAAAAAACAATTCTGTTTTGAATAATCCTGATAAGCAATAAATAAATTTATTAATAAATCAAAAAAACATCAAAAACTTAGAAATTAGTTTTTGATGCTTTTTTTGTTTAGTTTACTTCCCTTCAATTTGCGTTTGCAATGCAAAAAAGGTTCTTTTCGCCGCCATTTCTTCGGTTTTTTTCTTATAAGTAGCTCGAGATTTGCCAAAGACTTTTCCGTCGATGCTTATTTTACGCCAAAATATTTTTCGCCTCCAATGCCGTTATCATCATAAACATCGAAAAAGAATTATTGCTAAAACCTGAAATTCATTTAATAGAACTTCAAGTGCAATTGTAATTTCGATATACTTGTTTATTTGGTTTCAATATTTACAAAATTAAACAACTCATTAGTTTCAATTTCTAAAGCGATAGATAATGCGCGAACTGTTGAAATCGTTGTGTTTATTTCGCCTCTTTCAATTCTTCCAACTTGAGAAATTGGAATATCAGATGAAAAAGCTAAAGATTCTTGAGAAATTTTTTTACTCAATCGTACTGCTCTTAAATTTTCTCCAAAAAGCTTTATATAATTTAAGTCTTTAACTTTATTCACTTTACAAAAATGAATATTGTTTAAAAAATAAATAAACGCATGTATGCGGTATTAATATTTTTTTTCTATTTTTGCTTTTTAGAAAATATTAACAGCTATAAATTTGATTTTACTTTTAGTAAAAATTGTAATTTAGCATCAAATTAATCAATGAATTTTAAGATTTTAACATTAATTTCAATATTTTTATTTGTAAACAATTCAATTGCACAAAAAACTTTAACAATAGATGATGTTTTTGAAATTGCATTTAAAAACTCAAAGGATATAAAAATACTTAACAATAATTTCGAAAAAGCAAAAATTGAAAATAGTTTGTTTAAAATATCGGGTTTACCAAAAGTTAACACTTCTGTTTCTTTGCCTTATCAAAGGTCAATTTCTGAAGTAATTCAAGCCAACGGAAGTCAAAGATTTATTGAAAGGAATTTTTTAAATTCATCATTAAATTTAAATATATCGCAATTGTTGCCATTTACTGGAGGAACTTTAAACGTTACAAGTTCTATAAATAACAACAGAGATTTTAATAACAAAATTTCAAGTTTTTCAAGCAATTGGGTCAATGTTTCTTATCAGCAATCGATAAACGGCTTCAATAGTTACAAATGGGAAAAGAAAATAAATAGGTTGAGTTTCAAAAAAGATTCGATTGATTTTTTGAAAGAAAAATACAAATTGAAATACGATATTTCTAAAATTTATTTAGATTTGAGTATTGCTAGCTTGAAAATAGATTTGCTAAAACAAAACATATTTAAAACCGAAAAGGTGTTAATTGAAATAGAAGAAAAATTTAAATTTGGAAGAATTTTAAAAATTGATTTAGATCAATTGAAGATTACTCTGAACCAATTGAACAATCAATTATTAAATAGTAAAACAGCCTATGATTCTGGATTAAAAAATTTATTTAGCAAAATTAATTATGACAATTTCGAAACAATAGATTTAAAAAATGTTGAGTTTACAGCCTTCAACATAGATGTAAATTTATTGAAAAAGTCAATAAAATTAAATGATTTTGCAATTATAAAATCGTCAAAACAAATACAAAGCGAAGCCAAAATTGATAAAGTAAAAAAAGAAGGAGCAGTATCGATGAACTTGCAATTTGGTTTGGGATTGAATTCGACAGCAACCGAATTTTCTAATTTATATGAATTGCCCTCGCAAAGTCAATTTGTAACAATTAGCACTAAAATTCCAATTTTAGATTGGGGTTTGTCAAGTAAAAATTTGCAAATTGCAAAATTAGAAAAGGAAAATTTAGATTTAGAATTGCTAGAACAAGAAGTAGAATTGGAAGAAAAAGTTGATGAAATTATAAATTATCATTCTTCGCTTGTCGCAAATAATAAGTCTTTTGAAGAACAATTGAAATTATCGCAAACTATGAACGAAATGTTTACAGAATTGCTAAAAATGGGTAGAAAAACCATTTCAGAATACAGCACACAATTATTAGATGCTATGAAATTGCAAATAGAATATCAAACAAATAACAACAACTTATATTTATTAAAATTAAACATCGATTCAATACTTTTTAACTAACAATATTTATATAAATTATGCTACTAGCAACAAGAAAAAAACCAGTCATTAAAATCAGCGAAATAACTTTCGATTTAGAGATTATTAACCCAATTGAGTAAAAAAATTTATTTGGTGGATGTGAGTATCATTATATTTGTAGCCATTCTTCTACTTATGGAGAAGGAATTAATACTTCTGGAGGCAGTTGGTTGGATACAGTTGTTGTAACTAACAACAGTTATTACGGTAATTCATCTTGGTATTCATCAAATCATATTATGAACGGTGGTTACAGTAGCGA
>JANNWM010000014.1:0-4189 GCA_031408435.1 Bacteroidota bacterium | reverse complement strand
TCGCTACTGTAACCACCGTTCATAATATGATTTGATGAATACCAAGATGAATTACCGTAATAACTGTTGTTAGTTACAACAACTGTATCCAACCAACTGCCTCCAGAAGTATTAATTCCTTCTCCATAAGTAGAAGAATGGTTACAAATATAATGATACTCACACCCACCAAATAAATTTTTTGACTCAATTGGGTTAATAATCTCTAAATCGAAAGTTATTTCGCTGATTTTAATGACTGGTTTTTTTCTTGTTGCTAGTAGCATAATTTTTTAGGTTTTATTAGTTAAAAAGTATTGAATCTATGTTTAATTTAGGATTTTTTTAATCTTATTGCATTTTTTTGAATCCATTTTTCACCTCGATTATTTGTAGTTTTTTTTGTAAAAACCTCAAAAACTGCATCTTTTTTTGAAATAATTGCTTCTTTATTATATTTAATTAACGTTTTAAAATCATAAGTTTTACATTTTTCAAATTTTCTGCAAGTTGTATTGAACTTGACATGGTTAATTATTTTATTGTTTTTAATAAAAAAAATCAAAGCTTCCGAATCAAGATTAGAGTTATTAAAATCATAAGGTATTGTTAAACCATAATATTTTAATATTGACTCGTTTGTTGCATATCCAGACTCAATTAAAAGTGAATCCCAATTTAGACAATTAATACTATCGGTGATATTTATAATCTCTCTTTCAAGATTATTTTTATTTAATTTTGGACTTAAGCTTTTCTCTAATTTTACAAGACATAATTCCTTATTATCACTTACCAAAATTAAATCGACATCGTTGGCTTTTTCTGGATTGGTTATATAACTTCCAAATAAAAGTACACCTTCTATGTTTGGGAAATGTTGGTTTAGAAAATTGTTGATTAGGTTTGGGTTCATTATCTAATAATTGCTTCTCTTTTTATTGACTCGTCGAACGGGCAACCGCAATCTTCTAACATTTTATTTGTGTTTTTTTTGAATTCAATACTATTCTCATTTCGACTTTTAGTTTTATCTATATTCTCAATTACTAAATATTTACAATAATCTCCACGCTCTGTATATAACTTATTATTTGTTTCAATAATTGGGTATCGAGAATCAAAGTAATTTTTATATTCCTGAAATTGATTATTGCTAAGTATTTCTATTAAGTCGCTAGTAATATTTATTTGATTAACATAAAATTCACAACTATAAGGTCCTAAATTACCTATTGTTTTATTCGCTTCTTGAATTTTTAATTTTGCGATTGCTACTTCTTTTTTAGAAATCTCGATAAGCTCATCTAATTTAACATCCGAAATATGATTTTTATACATTGCTTCTAAAGGATTGTTTTTAAAGCTAATAATATTAATAAATCTCTCAATTTGCTCATCAGTAACATCAGTAACTGCATGCTTTAACTGATTTATAAAAATTTTTAAAATTAAATCTTTATTTTTTGGGCAATTATAGCTGAAAAGATTAACATTATCTTTAGTAGCTTCCTTAGCTTGTTCTATTGTAAGTTGATGCCTAATTTTTAATACTTCTAAAATATTTTCATATTTTTTATAAGAACCAAATTTATATTTGACATAATCCAAAATAGTTTTATGTTTAATTTTATCAGTTTCTATAAAATTATTTAGTTCATCAATAATAAAAACATTTACAATTGGTTTGAAAAAGAAATTTTCAGTAAAGTAAATTAACTTAATTTTTTTATTAAAATTTTCTTTTAATATATTACTGAATTTGTTAGGATAACCAAACCCTACTGATAATTCTTTATGAGAATAAGAATACAGCCAATTATCATAAAATATATAGCTGTAATCCTTATCTTCAGTAAATTTAGGTTTTAAATTCTTATCAAATTCAACCTTAAAAACAGGAAATAAAATTGCGTTATCTAAAAAATCTTTTTTTGAAATAGTTTTTTTGGGGCGACCTAAAGTAACTGTACTTTTTTCTGCATTTGAAACCATTTCATAGAAATCGTTTTTAGTTTGAGCATAATTATGTTGAATAAATATGCTCAATATTAAAAAAAATATTATAAAATTTTTCATGGTTTAATTCCTGTTATACCAAATGCAGAATTTAACGAAATTGAATTAGCGTCAATAGGAATAAAAGGAAGTGAAGTATTAAAATTTTGTGCAGCGCTATCGGCAATCCAATAGATGTTATTTACTGAGTCGTAAGATAATAAAACTACTTCGTGTGCAATTGCAGTATTATTTGCTTGATTATAACTTGTAATATAATTTGCTAATACAGGGTTACCGTTTGCTAACATTGAATTAATAGCATCATAACTTGTACATTGTATAGCATTAAAATAACTATTAACTGCTAAATTTGCTTGTGTTTGTGACATTCCAACAAACGAAATCATATTCGCATTTAATCCTAAATTTTGACCATTAATTCCAGCCATTGCATTTGGTGTCACATTTGCGCCAAAACCGTTTGCGATGTATGCCATCGCAAAACTAACACATGCGCCCATATTGGACATATCGCCTTGTTGCGGAACATTTACAGATGGTTGAAATTTGGAAGGGTCATTCTGTTCTGAATCATTAATTCCATCATTATTTGAATCGTTCCAATCGCTACTTTGGTCAACCCAAAGATCATAATCGTTATTATTATAATCATTGCCCCAATTGGCTTTGTCCCAATCGCTACTGTAACCACCGTTCATAATATGATTTGATGAATACCAAGATGAATTACCGTAATAACTGTTGTTAGTTACAACAACTGTATCCAACCAACTGCCCCCAGAAGTATTTATTCCTTCTCCATAAGTAGAAGAATGGCTACAAATATAATGATACTCACACCCACCAAATAAATTCTTTGACTCAATTGGGTTAATAATCTCTAAATCGAAAGTTATTTCGCTAATTTTTTTTAATGGTTTTTTTCTTGTTGTTGTTAGCATAATTTTGTTTTTTATTTGTTTAAAAGTATTGAATCTATGTTTAATTTAAGATTTTTTTAATCTTATTGCATTTTTTTGAATCCATTTTTTACCTCGATTATTTGTAGTTTCTTTTGTAAAAACCTCAAAAACTGCATTTTTTTTTGAAATAATTGCTTCTTTATTATATTTAATTAACGTTTTAAAATCATAGGTTTTACATTTTTCAGATTTTCTGCAAGTTGTATTGAACTTGACATGGTTAATTATTTTATTGTTTTTAATAAAAAAAATCAAAGCTTCCGAATCAAGATTAGAGTTATTAAAATCATATGGTATTGTTAATCCATAATATTTAAATATTGACTCGTTTGTTGCATATCCAGACTCAATCAAAAGTGAATCCCAATTTAGACAATTAATACTATCGGTGATATTTATAATCTCTCTTTCAAGATTATTTTTATTTAATTTTGGACTTAGGTTTTTTTCTAATTTCACAAGACATAATTCCTTTTTTTGAGAATTACAGCTTATAAATAGAATTAACAAAAAGATATTAATTGTTTTTTTCATTTGTATAAATTTCTTAAGGAATTATACTTATTTGACCATTTGCAACTGCGGCATTAAAGTCAATTATAAATTGATTGATATTATTTTCTGCATTTCCATTTGCCATTGACCAGTTATAGCCCCAACCATTATTAATTAAATCTGATGGACTTTCAACAGGATGCCAATTTGCTGTTTCATGAAGTGTATGAAAATTGTAAGCATTAAGAGCACCAATGTCATGATGGTCAAGGGCTGACCAAAGTGCATGCCTTAAAGCATCATAAACACCGTTATGTTGACCTTGACCATATGTTTCAGCAATGTTTTTATTGTTAATCATTGCAGGAACATAAATTAAATGGCTGTACAACCAACTTTTTTCGGCATCTGATAAATTCACACCGGGATAGGATTCAACCAACTTCTGATCTGCATCATTTATCCCATTATTATCCAAGTCATCAGTATCTAAAATACCATCTCCATTTGAGTCAAGATTTGCATAAGGATCAACCCAAGGATCATAATTGTTATTATTATAATCATTGCCCCAATTGGCTCTGTCCCAATCGCTACTGTAACCACCGTTCATAATATGATTTGATGAATACCAAGATGAATTACCGTAATAACTGTTGTTAGTTACAACAACTGTATCCAACCAACTGCCTCCAGAAGTATTAATTCCTTCTCCATAAGTAGAAGAATGG
>JANNWM010000013.1:0-27117 GCA_031408435.1 Bacteroidota bacterium | reverse complement strand
TATAACAAAAACTAAATGAGAACAAGAATAATATTTTTCGTTTTGCTGTTTACAGGATTAGGAGTTTATGCCCAACAAGATGCGCAATTCACCAACTATATGTACAACACTATTAATATCAATCCGGCCTATGCTGGTTCGAGAGGTTGCCTGAGTGTTTTTGGATTGCACCGCACGCAATGGGTTGGACTAGACGGTGCACCAGTAACCAATACATTTTCTATACAATCGCCAGTGGGCAAGAATGTAGGAATAGGATTAGGAATAATAAATGATAAGATAGGACCATCGACAGAGAACAATATCTCAGCAGATTTTTCTTACAGCATACCAACATCAGAAAATTTTAAATTATCATTTGGAATAAAAGCCAGTGCCAATTTACTAGATGTGAATTTCGATAAATTGAAGATAGAGAATAAACTAAACTCAAGTTTTGCGGTTAATGTTGACAATAAATTCTCGCCAAATATTGGAGCAGGAGTTTACTACCATTCAGATAACAGCTACATCGGATTATCTGTACCCAATATTTTAGAAACCGAACATTTTGACAAAGGCACCAAGATAACCCCGACATCGACAAGTTCATTTAAAGCCAAAGAAAGAATGAATGTTTATGCAATAGCAGGACATGTATTTGATTTATCAGAAGACATAAAATTCAAGCCAGCAATTCTGACCAAAATAATATCAGGAGCACCATTGCAGTTAGATGCCACAGCCAACTTTATGTTCAACGACAAGTTTGTAGTCGGAGCAGCCTACAGATGGAGTGCAGCCTTGAGTTTGTTAGTAGGATTTCAAGCCAACGACAGCTGGTTCATAGGCTATGGCTATGATCTAGAAACCACCAAACTAGCAGGATACAACTCAGGATCGCACGAGATATTCTTGCGATATGAATTGTTCAATAAATATGACAAAATTGTATCACCAAGATTCTTCTAATAACCCAATAATAAAATAGATTCTAGAAATATGAAACTAAAAACATTACTATACATTGGCTTATTGAGCATCTCGATAAACCAATTACAGGCACAAAAAACGCCATCTGCAGTAGCGGCAGCAGACAAAAAGTACGAAAAACTAGCCTATATTGACGCTACCAAAACCTACGAAAGAGTAGCCGCCAAAGGATACAAATCGGTAGACATGTTCCAGAAACTAGGCAACAGTTACTATTTCAATGCCGAGTTAGAAAAAGCAGGCAAATGGTACGGCGAATTGTTCGCAATGAACCAACCAGTCGATGCAGAATATTATTACAGATATTCACAATGTCTAAAATCAATGGGCGATTACACAAAATCCGACCAAATGATGAACGAGTTCAATGCCAAATCAGGCAACGACGAACGCGCGAAATTATATGCCAATAACAAAAATTATTTAGAGCAAATAAAAGCCAATTCAGGACGATTTATAGTAATCGATGCTGGAATAAATTCCGAATCATCAGATTATGGAAGCGCACTAAACGGCAACCAATTGGTATTTGCCTCTGCAAGAGAAGTTTTAGGCTTGTCACAAAAGAAAATGAAATGGACCAACGAAGCCTTTACTAACCTTTTCGGAGCAGAACAAAAACCAGACGGAAAACTAGGCGTGCCAGAGGTATTGAACAAAAACCTGAATTCGAAATTCAACGAATCGACACCAGTTTACACCACCGACGGACAAACAATGTATTTTACCCGAAACAATTTCATAAATGGTAAAAGAGCAGGCAATGACAAAAAAACAACTTTGCTAAAATTGTACAAAGCCAGCAAAAATGGAGATATTTGGGACAATGTAGTCGAATTGCCATTCAACTCAGACCAATACAACGTTGCACACCCAGGGCTTAGTCCAGACAACAAAACCTTGTATTTCGCCAGCGATATGCCAGGAACAATAGGTCAAGCCGATTTATGGAAAACCAGCATTAACAGCGATGGCAGTTATGGCACACCCGAAAATTTAGGCAAAGAAATTAACACCCAAGGACGCGAAAGTTTTCCATACATTACAGACAATAACGAAATGTATTATGCCACCGACGGTCGACCAGGATTGGGCGGATTAGATATATTCATGACCCAATTATCAAGCGACGCAAAAGTAAGCGAATCGGTAAACATAGGAGCACCAATAAACGGCAAAACCGATGATTTCGGATTGCTAATGGATACCAAAACCAGAACAGGATATTTTACCTCTAATAGAGAAGGCGGTCAAGGCAGCGACGATATTTATAAATTTACCGAAACTCAAAAAATGGTTTGCGATCAAGCATTAGCAGGCGTTGTAACCGACAGAAAAACAGGCGAATTGTTAGCAAACACCGAAGTAATATTACTAGACAGCAAGTTTCAAGAGCTAGAAAAAGTCATCTCAGATGCGCAAGCCAATTATAAATTTAAAGTAACTTGTGGAGAAACATATTATGTTCGAGCAATCAAAACAGATTATGACACGAGCGAACAAAAAATCACGATAGCCGATAAATCAGGCAAAACAGGCTTGTCAATATCGCTAGACAAAAAAGTAGTAGCAGTCAAAACAAATGACGATATTGCCAAAGCGTTGGGCATAAAAATGATTTATTTTAATTTAGACAAATCATTTATCAGAGAAGATGCAGCATTAGAATTAGAAAAAATATTGTCTGTAATGAAAGAATATCCAACAATGACAATCGATGTAAGATCGCACACCGATTGCCGCCAAACGGTTGCCTATAACGCAGCTTTATCGCAAAGACGAGTTGTATCGACAATGGCATGGTTGGTTAAAAACGGGATTGTAAAAACCAGATTAACAGGTAAAGGTTATGGCGAATCGCAACTAATAAATGCTTGTCCGTGCGAACCAACAAACGAATCAACTTGTTCGGACGAAGAACACCAATTGAACCGTCGAAGCGAGTTTATAATTACTTCGATGTAAGATTTTTATATTGAAGTGGTTTAAATTTTCGCTTAAATGCTAAAAGTTTAAACCACTTCATTTATTAAAAAACCATTTCATTAGCTTGAAATGGTTTTTTTTTGAACCTATTTTAAAACACACATTAAAAATAGTTTGTTGTTTATAAGTTTATAATTTTCTTTTAGATATGTTTTCTTAATTTGATTTTAAAAGTAATGATACTGTATTAAAAAAGTGTGCAAAGTTAAAAATTTGTAATCTTATATTACGAACAAAAAACTATGAAATTCAGAAAATTAATGTGAATTTGGGAGTTTAATATTTTTACAAATTTATAATCTTATTTTTCCAAAAAAATCAACTCTAGTTCTTTAATAGTTTTAAAATCTGCATCAGATGTAATAAAAGGAAGTTCTAAATGAATTGCTGCAGCTGCAATGATTGCATCAGCAAGTTTTAGTTTGTATTTTTGTTTGAGATTGATTGCAAGATATTTAATTTCAGGATTGAATTCTATTACAAAACATTCGTCGATAATGCGTTTCATATTTAGTTTTTGTACTTTAGAAATACTAAATACACCCAAAAGTTCCATTTCTGAAATACAGGATATTGCAATGTTGAAGCTTAAAAATGGTTCTACCAATTTATTTCGTTGATCGGTATGTATTAAAAAAATTAGTATCAACTAAATAATTAATCCCACTCATCTCTCATTTTTTTTTGAATTTCCAATGCATCGCCTTCAATGGTACATTGTCCGAAAACATTCCACAAACTCTTTTTCTTTTTTTCTTTTTTTGATTTTAATTTCGCTAGTTGCTTTTCGACTTCTTCTTTTGTTGATTCTTTTTTTATCGTAATTATCATTTTTTTCTTATTTAATGATTTACACAAATATAAGAATTATTCTTAATCAAAATAAAAATTCCCAAATTCAATATTAATATAATTTTAGATTTTTAAAATTCATCTAATTTAGCCAACAGCTTCAATAAAATCTAATTTTATATTATTCCAGTTTTTGTTTAATAAACAATTCGGATCAAAATCATATTCTGCATTGTCAAAAAAAGTAATTTGGATGGGAATTTGTTCTAACGCATCGTTGTAAGGATATCGTTGATTGAATAACAAAACCATTTCGTCAATTGAAATTTTATCTAGAAAATAATGCAAATCCCAAAAGCCTTTTATATTTGATGTTTGATTTTTTTAACCCTCTCAACTTCTTTTTTACCATAAAATCTTGAAATTTCCTCATGCTCAATAATTGTTCCGTAGCTAAAAACCCGTTTTATAACGCCAATTTTCATTTGTTTCCAATCAATTTTCTCTATGGTTGTATCCCAAAAGGTGACTGGTCTCATTACTGATAAATCGGGTTTGTACTTCACATCAATTTTAGATTGTTTAATGTCATAAAAAACCTGCAAAGACATTAAAAAACCTTGATCAAGATATAATATTTCTTCTATTTTTAAAGATAATTCTACATTCATTCGACGTTTTCCTTTAATAATTGCTCCTAACGTTTGCGGATATTCATTAATGGATAAGGCAAATTGCCTCTGATTTGTAAAAGCATTTTTAAGTAAATGTTCAATTATCAAACCTGGATGAATGCCTTTTATTTTGTCTAATGGATATTTTATACTACAAATGCAAACAATTTTGTTTATGTAAAAACTCCTAAATTCAAAAAAAATGAATAAAGGCGTTTTGAATTTTATACTAATTACTTATGTTGTTTTCTAGATTTTTTGGTAAAAGTGCTTTTCTGAAAACTTTCTCTTTATGCGTTTCTTGGATATAACTAAAAGGTATTTCACTTGGCAAATATTTTCTTATACTTAAAATCATTAATATATAACTACATTTCTAAAAAATTCTCTACATCTTTACCATTCCATTGTCCTATAAATTTATATGGAATAAATCTTGCAAAAAGTTCTTCTTTGTACCACTTCAATTTTCTAGTAAGACGAACTACCTCTTTATGCTTTTCATTCTTATAAGCATAATCAATCATTTCAGCTTGTGTTTTCCATATACTAACAGTTGCTTGCTGTATTAAAGGCCATTCGCCAACACCAATTGACAGCATTAACCCTTCGTATTCTTCTAAACTTTTACTTACTTTGCCCACTTTTCTCCAAAAAGAAATTAATTTTGAAATCCGAATGCTCGCCCGTGTTAAAACCATTACTGGCTTATCTATCGCTAAAGTTGCGTTTGAAATAAAGGGTTGTTTTGCATCCCATTTTCCGTGTGCTTCTGCTGAATGTGCAAAAACGGTAAACGATTCGGTACTTTTGGACTTGTATTTTTTATAAAAAGAATTATTTTCGAAAAATGTTGTCGCTTTCGCCTCTGAATCCCAGATACATAATAACGCATACGTTCCAAAGTTTGGTTTTGAGCTAAAACCATTTTCGGCTCCAGAACCAAGCAATTTATAAAATACTAATCCTTCGATATTTTTGAAATGTGCGTGTCCTAATTGCATTTGCGCAAAAGCCCAAAATTTATTGGAAAAATGTTCCAATTTAAAGAAAGTACAAGTTGTTATTTGGGTCATTTTTGTTAATTTATTTTTTATTGCTATAGAAATTCAAATTATTTTTTTTCGACTATTAAAATTTGAATGCCTAGCGGGAAAAGTTTTTCGAAAATAAAAACTGGAAAAGTAATGATTTTTAAGAAAACGAGTTTCCAAAAATGAATTGCCATATCGCCTGACCAATTAATGCCTTTTTTTTCCATTTTACCGAGCCACCATAACGTGAAGGTATCAAGTGTGCCGTATCGCAAATGTTTTTTAATTTTCCATATATCATTAGTAAACAAAATATCAAAACTTTTTTTAGAAAATAAAGAAAGATGCCTCGGACTGTGCCAACCTTGCCAATGCGATTTTTGTATTTTGGCACTCCAGCTTTTATAATATGGTACTTCGATAATTAATTTTCCGTCTGGTTTTAAACATTTATAGAGCGTTTCGATAGTTTGATTTGGATTATAATCGTGTTCAAGATAATGCCAAAGCGTAATTACGTCAAAAAGCGTATCAGTTTTAAAATCTTCAATCGCAACCCTCATCAGCGTTAAATCTTGATAATTTTTTCCAATCCAGCCAGAGTCAGAAAAATCGATTCCTGTACAATTTACCTTAGCTTTTTGATTTAAAAGTTCTAAAAAACTAGGATTGCCGCAACCAACATCTAAAACACTAGCATTTGAACCGTTATTTTTGAGATATTTTTTTACAAAATTAACTCGTTTTAAATCTAATGCTTTTTGACTATTTTCTACAAAAGAACTGTACTTTCCCCAAGCATTTGAACCTCTATATGGCAAATAATTTTCGGTATAGTAAATATTTAATTTATCAATAGTTACCGGATTTGTTAAAAAAACCGTTTCGCAATTGGCACAAATATTAAAGATATAAAGTTCGTTATTTGCTTCGTGCATTAACGCATTTGTGGCTTCATAAAAAGAACTTTCGCTTTTTTTACAAACGGTACAAGTAACTATATTTTCATCTTCCATTTAAAGATTTAAATTTATTTTGATAAAAACATTAGATTAAATGATACTTTTTAAAGTAAAATTACACTTTTATTTTATTCACATTAAGCTGATGCCAATCTAGATTGTTTTAATGCAGCTTGAATGTATTTTCTTTTGATAATTAACATTCCGAAACTTTCACCACCTTCTTTTCCAATATTTTTATGATGCATTTTATGTGCACGACGTAATGCTAAAACATAAACATTTTTAGATTTTGTGAATATTTTAAATCGTTGGTGAATTATTAAATCATGTACAACAAAATAGGCCAATCCGTATAGCAAAATGCCAAAACCAACCCAGGTGTACCAAGCGTAATTGTTCATCATTCCAAACATTATACACAACCAACTTGGCACAGCATATGTTATAAAAAAAAGATCGTTTCGTTCAAACCAACTTTTATGGTCTTTTTTGTGATGGTCTGCGTGAAAATACCACATAAAACCGTGCATAATGTATTTGTGATTTGCCCAAGCTGAAAATTCTGTCAAAATAAAAGTGACTAAAATAATGCCAATACTAACTACTATTTCCATGTTAAATAAATATAAATAATGAAGTAAAAAATATAATTTGTAATATTAAAATGATTGATGATACCAAACTATTGCCTTTAATTATCGCAGGATAAAAAATATAAGATGTAAAAAAGACAACTCCAATCCAACCTAAATAATTATGTAATCCAGGCAGACCGCCTTCAAATTGCCAAAAATCGAGTTTTTGAGCCACTTGTTCAATAATTAAATCAATAAAAGTAACCACTAAAGCTGTAACACTAATGACTATAAATTTATTTCTAAAAACCTTGCTTACGGTTATAATACCCGCGCAAATAAGCATCGCCCAATTGATAGATATAATTAAAGGAACATCGAGCAATTTGAAACCTAAACCATTTCCGTAGGAATAATTGCCAAATAACAATCCTGTTTTTATACCAATTAATTCAATAACATAGCCCAAAACTGCGATAGAGAAAAATGCTGAAATATATTTTTTATCGGATATTGGTTGATGAATCAAGAAAACAAAACAAGTAAATAATAATGTGTAAGGTGTAAAAGGACTAAAAAATGTTGGATTAACCACAAAGCCAATCGAACCAGATACATACACTAGAATTAAAAAATATAAAAAATAAGATTTGTAAGCTTTTATCATTTCTTTTCTCGTTCAGTAATAAGTTGACTTGCTATTTTTGCACTGTATAAACAGAGCGGAATTCCGCCACCAGGATGAACGCTTCCGCCAACAAGAAATAAGTTTTTAATACTTGATGAAAAATTAGCATGTCTTAAAAAAGCAGCAAATTTATTGTTGCTAGAATTTCCATAAAGAGAACCTCCAAAAGATGAAGTTTGGTTTTCGATATCAATCGGGCTTAATATAGTTTCTGAAATAATATGCTTTTCTATATCTGTTTTTAACATTGTATTAATTTTATCGACTACATTTTTTCTAAGATTTGCCGAATAACTTATAATTTCGCTTTTATTGTGAGGCACATTAACCATTACAAACCAATTTTCGCAACCAATTGGTGCGTCATCTTTGCAATATTTTGATGTAATATTAATATATATCGTTGGATCCTCGGTTGGAAATTGTTTTGAAAATAAATTATCAAATTCCTTTTTATAATCGTCACTAAATAAAATATTATGCAATCCTAATGCTGCAAATTCTTTATTTATACCCCAATAAAAAACATAAGCACTACTTGATTTTTCTTGTTGAATTAGCTTTTTAGGCGTAAACAAACTTGGTAATAAATGTTTGTAGAGTACATTAATATCTAGATCACTAGCCACAATATCAAATGGGTAATCTACGCCGTTACTTTTAATGGATTTAATTTTGTTGTTAGTTCCAACTTCTAATTTTTCAACTGGTGCATTATATTTGATTGTAACGTTGGTTTCTTCAGCTAATTTTACTAAATGTTTTGTAATTTGATACATACCTTTTTTTGGTAAATAAGCACCAAGATTAAACTCTAAATGCGAAATCATATTTATTAATGCAGGTGCTTTATATGGATTTGAACCATTATAAGTTGCAAATCGGTTAAATAATTGTACCGTTTTTGGATTAGTAAAGGTTTTTTCATTTTTTTGATTCATAGTACTAAATAATCCTAAAAATGGAGAAAATAAAATACCTCTCAAAGTTTTAAAATTGATGAAATTTTTAAACTGATGAAGCGATTGTTTCAAAAATAAATCTTCGGTAGTTTTAAAATAAAATGCGTTTCGTTTTAAATGTTTTAAAACAATTTCTTTATTTTCATTTAATTTTAAATTTACCTCGTCAGCAAACGAATTAATATTTGCGTAGGCTTTTAACTCAGTTCCATCTGAATAAAAATAATTAGTTATAACATCCAATTTATCATATTCAAATTTATGTGTACTGGCTTGTAAACTGGTCAATTCATCAATTAAAGTTGGCATTGTAAATAAAGAAGGACCTTTGTCAAACCGAAAACCATTTACTTTAAGCTCGCTCAATTTCCCCCCAGGATAACTGTTTTTTTCAAATATAGTTACTTTAAACCCTTGATTAGCAAGTCGAATTGATAAGGCAAGACCTCCAATTCCAGCCCCTATTATACCAACGGTTTTTATCATTTTAATTTACTAAATATAGTTGTAAAATTAAAGTTATTTTGAGACCTTGACAATACAACAAAAGTTAAATAATATCACAAATTAAATGTACTAAATATCAAGTTACCCATCTTGTGAAATGAAACAATTACTAAGTATTTAGCAAGAAATGCTAAAATTGTATTACATATCAAAAAAATTCAGAAACTTAATTCGAATTTGGGAGTTTGATATTTTTAAAAATTCAGAAAATTATTTATCCAAAAAAATCAATTCTAATTCTTTAATAGTTTTAAAATCTGCATCAGATGTGATAAAAGGAAATTCTAAATGAATTGCTGTTGCTGCAATAATTGCATCTGCAAGTTTTAGTTTGTATTTTTGTTTGAGGTTGATTGCAAGATATTTAATTTCTTGGTTTAATTCTATAATCTCACAATCATCTAATAAAGATTTCATGTTAGACTTATGACCTTTAGAAATGCTAAAAACACCAAGCAACTCCATTTCGGTAATAAACGAAACAATAATTTTAGCATCTAAAAAAGGTTCAACCCAATATTTTTGCTGCGTTAAGTGAATTATAAAGTTAGTGTCAACCAAATATTTAGTTCCACTCATCTCGTAATTTTCTTTGGATTTCGACTGCATCTCCTTCAATTGGGAACTTTCCGAAATATTCCCTCAACCCAACTTTCTTTTTCTTTGGTTTTAATTTAGCGAGTTGCTTTTCGACCTCTTCTTTTGTTGCTCCTTTTTTTATCGTAATTATCATTTTTTTCTTATTTAATGATTTACACAAATATAAGAATTATTCTTATTCCAAAATAAAAAATTCCCAATTCAAAGAAATGAATTGGGAATTAATAATTAAAAAAAAATAAATTACTCCGCAGATTTCGGCGTAATTTTATTCTCTTCTCTTGGAGGTCTTGGCAATAAAGCTTTTCTAGACACTTTCTCTTTACGAGTTTTTGGATCTAAACCTAAGTATTTTACTTGAAAAACATCGCCCATATTTACAACATCAGTTACGTTTTCGGTTCTTTCCCAAGCTAGTTCAGATACGTGTAATAAAACTTCGTTTCCTGGCGCATCTGTATATTCTACTACCGCACCAAAATCTAACATTTTTATTACTTTCACTTCATAAGCTTCGCCCATTTGTGGTTTGAAAATGATAGAATCAATTTTAGCTAATACTTTAGCAATTCCGTCTGGATCGGTTCCTAGAATTTCTACAATTCCCATATCGTTTTCTTCGTTGATAACGATAGTACAACCTGTTGCTTTTTGCAATTCTTGAATTACTTTTCCACCAGGTCCAATTAATGCACCAATAAAGTTACCAGGAATAGTTCTCATTAAAATTTTCGGAGCATAAGCCTTAACATCTGCTTTTGGTTGTGCTAAAGTTTCAGTAAGAATATTTAGAATATGCAAACGACCATCACGAGCTTGCGCCAATGCCGCTTCCATGATTTCGTATTTCAAACCGTCAATTTTGATGTCCATTTGGCAAGCAGTAATTCCTTCTGAAGTTCCAGTTACCTTGAAGTCCATATCTCCTAAATGATCTTCATCACCTAGGATATCAGATAAAACTGCGAAACGATCACCATCAGTAATTAATCCCATTGCGATTCCAGAAACTGGTCTAATCATTTGAATACCAGCATCCATTAAAGATAATGTTCCAGCACAAACCGTAGCCATAGAAGACGAACCATTAGATTCTAATACTTCAGAAACCACACGAATTGTGTAAGGACAATCAGCAGGAATCATGTTTTTCAATGCTCTTTGAGCTAAGTTTCCGTGACCAACTTCCCTTCTTGAAGTTCCTCTTAAAGGTCTTGCTTCTCCTGTAGAAAATGGTGGGAAATTATAATGTAAATAGAATTTTTCTTCGCCTTGTTCCGATGGTGAATCAATTTGGTTGGCTTCTCTAGACGTTCCTAAAGTTGCTGTTGCCAATGCTTGAGTTTCTCCACGAGTAAACAATGCTGACCCGTGAACCGAAGGCAAATAATCTACTTCACACCAAATTGGTCTGATTTCGGTAGTTTTTCTTCCGTCTAAACGTGTTCCTAAATCCAAAGTTACGTTACGAACGGCTTCTTTATTTACTTTATAGAAATATTTAGAAACCAAATCGCCATCAACAGCCAATTCTTCTTCTGTGAACAGAGCTTTTACTTCTTCTTTAATTTCTGCAAATGCTGCCGAACGTTCTTGTTTAGCCGAACCTTTGCTTGCAACAGCATAAATTTTATCATAAGCTGCTGCCTTCACTTTAGCGTGAATGCTTTCGTCAGATTTTTCTTGATCGTAAGTACGAACTTCTTTTTTACCAAAGGCTGCTTGCAATCTTTCTTGTGCAGCAATTTGATTTTTGATATGTTCGTGAGCAAATTTAATTGCGCTAATCATTTCTTCTTCCGAAATTTCTTTCATTTCTCCTTCTACCATAGCGATAGAATCTGTCGAAGCTCCAATCATCATGTCTATATCAGACAGTTCTAATTGTGCACGAGATGGATTGATGATGAATTTACCGTCAATACGACCAACTCTTGCTTCAGAAATCAAAGTTTCGAATGGAATATCAGACAAAGCCAAAGCTGCAGAAGCTGCTAATCCTGCTAAAGCATCTGGCATTACATCTTCGTCATGAGACATTAACTGTATCATAACCTGAACTTCTGCATGATAATCTGATGGGAAAAGCGGACGCAAAACTCGGTCAACCAATCTCATTGTTAATACTTCGTTGTCGCTTGGACGCGCTTCTCTTTTGAAAAAACCACCTGGAAAACGACCAGCTGCTGCAAATTTTTCACGATAATCTACCGTTAACGGTAAGAAATCGATACCTGGAGTTGCTTTTCTTGATGATACAACTGTTCCTAAGATTACAGTTTTACCAATTCTTACTACTACAGATCCATCAGCTTGTTTCGCCAAACGACCTGTCTCGATTGTGATGTTTCTGCCATCACCTAAATCGATGTTTTCTACAAATAATTGTGGAATCATAATTTTTCCTTTTTAATTTTTTACATTGGTTTTCTGCCTGTCAGCAGATAGTTGTGCGCGTCTCGCGTTAGCGGATTGTGTCCCGCCGCGGCGGATTGTAGTTGTTGTGTTCCAATGAAAAACCAAACTTTTTTTAATGAAAAACCTGTAAAGTTTTATTTAACCTTATAGGTTTATTTTGAAATAAAAAAAGAGGCACTTGCGCACCTCTTTTATAATAAATATTATTTTCTAATACACAATTCTTTGATAATCTCACGGTAACGGTTGATTTCAGTTTTCTTTAAGTAATCAAGAAGTGATCTTCTTTTACCTACCAAAAGTACCAATGAACGCTCAGTGTTGTAATCGTGACGATTTTTTTTCAAGTGCTCAGTCAAATGCGAAATTCTGAAAGTGAACAATGCGATTTGAGATTCTGATTTTCCTGTGTTTGTTTTTTCTCCGTGTTTAGCGAAGATTTCTTCTTTAACTTCTTTAGATAAGTACATTTTAATATCTTATAAATGATTATTATGTATGTCTTAAAACTATTTTAAGACGACGCAAAAGTAATCATTAATTTCGAATAATAAAACTTTCGTCGATAATTGTTAATGTGTCAATAATTTTTTTGGGTTTCGGTTTGTATTTTTTCTTTAAATCAAACTGATCTTTCCAACGTAAAGTTTTTATTACCGATACCAAACCTTGTTTGTCAATATAAATTCGCATTTCTTTTTTCTGAATTTTGCGTTCATACTCAATTTTATACCTATATATATTGGTCTTGATGTTTTCATTTGTCAAAACTTCTATAAGTTCAAGGTTTATGAATTTTCCGTATTCTTCGTTATTATTTACGCAAATCGCTGATAAATAGTTGATTGTAATTTTATTTAACAATTTTTTGGTCAATTCTAAATCTGTAAACTTTTTTAATTTAGATGTATTACAAGCATTCAATAATCTAAACGCAACATCGTAGGACAAATCTTTTTCCTTGATTGGCGACTCTTCAATAGTTTTTTTTGTAATTGTAACTATTGTGTCGTTTAGTTTTACTTTTTCTTCGGGATTGATAACTTTTTTGGTATCAATAATTTTGCCTTCTACTTTAATGATATCAATTGTTTTTTTTGAATCGGTAGGTTTTGTGCCAATTTTTTTAGCAATAGTTTTTTTATTGTCAACTACAGTTTTGGGTACGACTTTAGTTTCATTTTTCTTAACTGTCTGAGAAAAAACTGAAAAACTAAGTAATAAAAAGAGTAAAATTGTCTTCATTTAATAAACCGTACCGCAAAAATTGTTATTTGATTAAAAGCAAATATATATTAAAATTAAGGTTTAATTAAGATTAAAATCGATTTGAATAACATTTAACGAAAATATCGTTTAAGTACCAAAAAAATCTATTTAATTCAAAAATCAGCAATAAACATTCGATTTATTATTGATTTCTAAAACAATTTAGCAATCTCTGTATTTACAAACTCTAAAAATTGTTCGTCTTCATTGGTAAATGGATCCAAAACGTGGCTGTCAATATCAATTTGACCAATGTTTTTTCCGTTAACGAATAAAGGAACAACAATTTCTGATTTTACTGTAAAACTGCAAGCGATATAATTGTCTTGAGCTGCAACATCTGGCACAACAAAATTCTCGTTCGAAACTGCAACTTGCCCACAAATTCCTTTTCCAAATGGAATTTCAGTATGATCTGTTTCAGCACCAACATAAGGTCCAAGATGCAAAGTTTGCGTGTCGTGATTGGCAAAATAAAATCCAACCCAGTTGTAATGTTCGATATTTTGATTTAATAATTGACAAATTTCTAACAATTTTTCGTCTCTAGAAATATTTGATTTTAAAGTAATCTCGGTAACTTTTGGTTTTAATGCTTCGAATTTCATTTTTAATATTTTTCACAAAAGTAATTGTTAGTTTTATTTTTTATCTAATTTTGAAAAAAAATTAACATTGAAAAAATATTTCATACAATACAAACCTTTTTTATTTTTTCTAGGTAGGTTTCTGATGACTTATTTGGTTTTGACATTCGTTTACGAAACTTATTTAAATCAATTCGATTCCGAAAAACTCGAAGTTGATGGTTTTACAGAATTGGTGGCTACTCAAACTATAAATAGTTTGAATTTTTTTGGATTTCAAGCTTTCCAAATGCCAAATCTTGAAGCATTAAGTGTGAAATTATTTTACAATAAAAAATACATTGCCCAAATAATCGAAGGTTGCAACGGACTGAGTGTTATTATTTTATTCATAGCATTTGTAATAGCATTTACTGGGAAATTGAAACATACAATTGCATATATAATAATTGGAAGCTTGTTTGTTCACATTTTAAATATCGCAAGAATTGCGCTTTTATGTATTTTAATTTTCGAGTTTCCAGAATACGAAGAAATTTTGCACGGTGTAATTTTTCCGCTAATTATTTATGGGTTTGTATTTCTACTTTGGGTAATTTGGGTTAATAAATTCTCTGTTTATGCTTCAAAAATTATTTAAAAACAAGTTCAGAATTTTACTAATCATTATACTAATTTTTGGATTAGTAATTATTCGTGCCTTCGAAAACCAATTATTTTATGATCCTTTTTTAGAATATTTCAAATCGAATTATCAAAACACTAAATTGCCAGAAATTGAAAATTTAAATTTATTTCTGGGATTGTTTTTTAGGTATTTGTTAAATTCAATACTTTCTATTTTAATTATTTATTTGGTATTCAAAGATTTAGATATGATGAAATTTGCATCAATTATTTATTTTGTTTTTTTTATAATTTTAATTTTTGCCTTTTATTTAGCATTAATAAATAACTTCGAAAATAATAAAATGACTCTTTTTTATATTCGTCGATTTTTGATTCAGCCTATTTTTTTATTGTTATTCTTGCCAGGATTTTATTTTCAGAAAACACAACAATTAAAATAACAGCATTTTAAGATTGATAAAATTTATTTACAGTATATTTGTATTATGATTTTCAAAAAGTGTACCACTTTGTTTTTAGCATTTCTGATGTTGGTTTCCAACTCTGGATTGGCTTTTAATGTACATTATTGTGGTAATGAAATTGCATCTGTTTCTATAAAAACAAATAAAAAACCGATAGTTTTTGAAGAAAATTGTTGCGGAATTATTGAAGAACAATCGAATTGTTGCAATGATAAATTATTTCAAATTCAAGAATCTTCGGATAAATTTCAGGAAAATATATCTCAATTTGAATTCAATTCTTTCATTGTCGAAAATCAAACTATATTAATTTGTTTTAATAAAAATCAAAATTACAAATATCAAAAAACTGATATCTTTTATTCTTTTTTAGACAATCTGCCACCAATTTTTAAACGTAATTGTCAACTTATTTTTTATGCCTGATTTTGAATAATTAATGTCAAAAAATTCTGACTCATTAATATTTTAAAATCATATAAGTAATGAAAAACATATTCATATTTTTTGCATTTTTATTCGCATTCAATAGTCATTCTCAAGATACATTAAAAACTGTAAAAGTAGAAGCTGAGCGCAAAAAAATACAAAAATCTTTAAAATTAACTACAAATACAACGGTTTTAACCAGCAAAGAATTACTCAAAGCTGCTTGTTGCAACCTTGCCGAAAGTTTCGAAACCAATCCATCAATCGATGTGAGTTTTTCTGATGCTTTAACAGGAACCAAACAAATAAAAATGTTAGGTTTAACAAGTCCATACCTAATGATTACCGAAGAAAATATTCCGTCTGTTCGTGGTGCGTCTCAAACTTATGGATTGTCATTTACACCAGGAACATGGGTCGAAAGTATCCAATTAACCAAAGGTGCAGGAAGCGTTGTTAATGGTTTTGAAAGCATTTCGGGACAAATAAATACTGAACTTATAAAACCTTTGAAAGACAACAGATTTTTCTTAAACACCTATGCATCAACCGATTCACGATACGAAATAAACACGCACGCCAACCATAAATTTTCGCCCAAATTGGCTACTAGTTTTTATTTTCACGGCAACACAAGACTTTCAAAATTCGATATGAATGACGATGAGTTTTTAGATGCACCAATCGGGAAACAAATTAATTTTACAAACCGTTGGCAATATGCAAATTCAGAAACAGGTTGGGTTAGTTTTTTGAATTTCAAGTATTTAAAAGACGAAAAACAAACAGGAAGCATTATGTTTAATCCAGATATTGATAAATTGACGACCAATCATTGGGGTTCGCAAATTAATACTTATAGGTTTGATATTGCTTCAAAAATTGGTTATGTTTTTAAAGATATGCCCTACCAAAGTATTGGTTTTCAGAACGCATTCAACACGCACAATCAAAAATCATATTTTGGTCTAAATACTTATGATATTACTCAGAAAAGTTATTTTTCGAATTTAATTTTTAATTCGATAATTAATAATACAAATCAAAAATTCTCGACAGGATTGAATTTTTCTTACGATAAATACGAAGAATTTGTAAACCGAAATGATGTTGGAAGAACCGATTATTCGGCAGGTGCTTTTTTCGAATATAATTTTGATGCAAATGAAAAAATCAGTTATTCGCTAGGCGGAAGAATAGACTCACACAATCGTTTAGGAACTTTTTTTACCCCAAGATTTCATTTTAGATACAATCCAACAGAAAAATCGGTATTGAGATTTTCGGGCGGTCGAGGCAAACGAACTGCAAATATTTTTGCCGAAAATCAGCAACTTTTTGCAAGTTCGAGAGTTTTGTCGGTTTCTGGTAATGCGGTAAAAGATTATTCAGCTGGAAATTCTGGTTTGGCTTATGGTTTAAATCCTGAAATTGCTTGGAATTACGGAATAAGTTATTCTCGAAATTTTTTGATTTTCGCTAAAAAAGCAGATATTTCATTTGATTTTTATAGAACAGATTTTCAGAACCAAGCGGTTGTCGATTTGTATGCATCTCCACAAAAAGCACTTTTTTATAATCTTGATGGGAAATCGGTTGCCAATAGTATGCAATTTGAATTTAATTACGCAATCAAAAAACATTTTAATCTACGTTCTGCATACAAATATTATGATGTTTCGACCGATTACTTAACAGGAAATTTCGAAAATCCGATGCAAGCCAAACATCGTTTTTTTGGAAATTTAGAATATGAATCTTGCCTTAGTGACGAAGGCGAAAATTGGAAATTTGACGCTACTTTCAATTGGATTGGTCGCCAAAGATTGCCGTTTACGGCCTCAAATCTTTCTAAAGACAGGTTGCCAGAGTTTTCGAGCCCGTTTTCTACGATTAATCTGCAAGCTACTTTGGTTTTTTCTAATACTTTCGAAATTTATTTTGGTGGCGAGAACATCACCAATACTAGACAAAATAAAGCAATTCTTGGAGCCGACAATCCTTTTGGCACCAATTTTGATGCTTCGATTGTTTTTTCTCCAATTTTTGGACAAATGTTTTATGCTGGTTTGCGATTTAAGATTAAATAATCGTAATTTTAATTAATAATACTTATATAATTTAAAAATGAAAAACTTAATTTACATTATATTAATTTCTTTTTTGGGATTTAATGCTTACACACAAGAAACTAAAAAAAATAAAAATGCAAAAGTCGAATTTCATGTTGACGGCAACTGTGAAATGTGTAAAAAACGAATCGAAAAATCTTCTTTGAGCGTTTCTGGTGTTAAATCGGCAGATTGGCATTCGGATTGTGGGACTTTATACCTTATTATAAATGAAACCAAAACCAATCTCGAAACCATTCAAAAAGCAATTGCCAAAGTTGGTCACGATAACGATGGCCAAAAAACAACAGATGCTATTTTTGAAAATTTGCACACTTGCTGTCAATACGAAAGGAAATAGATTTTTGAATGAAATGTTATTTTTGTATTAAATGAAGATATTTTTCTTACAATCCGATTAAAAATAACTATTTTCACAACCTAAAATAAAAAACTACTATGGACAATTTTGATTTGAAACAAATTTTTAACCCAGAATTTTACATTTTGCTAGAACTTGCTGGATTCAAAATCGGATTGTTTGTTGTGCTTTTTATAGTTTTTTCTGAAACTGGACTGCTTGCAGGTTTTTTCCTTCCAGGTGATAGTTTGCTGTTTCTCGCAGGTATTTATAGCGAAACGCTTATGCAACAGTTTTCGACAAATAATGATTTTCTGAATGTTTCACTACTTGCAACTTTGATAGCTTTTATGGCAATTTTAGGAAATATAACAGGTTATTGGTTCGGTGCAAAAAGCGGAAAATATTTGTACAAACGCAAAGATAATATGTTTTTTAAACAAAAATATTTGCATCAATCTAAAGCTTTTTTTGATAAATACGGTAGCAAAGCCATCGTTTTTGCACGATTTTTGCCAATTTTAAGAACTTTTGCACCAGTAGTTGCTGGCGTTGTCGCAATGGATAAAAAGAATTTTATGTTTTATAATATTATAGGTTCATTTGTTTGGGCATTTACTATGGTTTTTGCGGGACATTATCTGCATAAATTGTTCCTTGAAAAATTCAATATAGACTTGAAACATTATATAGAATTTATTGTTATCGGAATAATATTGGTCACCACTTTTCCTGTTTTATTGAAACTTTTAAAGAAAACTCCAACTACTAAATAGGTTTTATTCAATTGAAGTGGTTTAAACTTTTAGCATTTAAGCGAAAATTTAGGATTTTGGAACCAATTGAAGTTTTTTATAAGATGCATAGTTGGACTACGGAGCGCAAAAAAGGCTAAAAGTGGATGCAAAAGACAAATTTTTTAGCAAATGGGAAAAGTTTAAACCACTTCATAATAAAAAAAGCCAAAATCATTATTGATTTTGGCTTTTTTTGATTTAAATTTTATTGTTGACAATGTTTGATATCTAATTCAAAACTTGGCGATTAGTTTATTGTTAAATTGATTTTTACATTTTTCTTAAACCAAACTTTAAGTTTAAAAAAAGCTTAGTTTGTTCTTTATTAGATATTAATCAAAAAAAATCAACTTAAAACACAATTGTTAAATTAAGTAAGTGTTCGAGCTTATTTGAATCTTAATCATGTTGTCTATAATTCATCTTGATTATTATCTTTTGTCACAAAATTAAAGAATTTGCAAGATTTTAAACTTAGAAAAAAAAATACAATCTGGGATAATTTAAATGATTTGTGTTTATAATAAATAAATACATTTATTAAAAACTAAAACCAATTTTAATAATTATTTAGATTTAAAAATTGATATTTTCTTGCCTTGTATTTCGTTTTCGTTTGTTATAATTTTAACAACATAAATCGATTCTGTTAAACCAGCAGTCGAAAATTTATAATTATTTTCTAACCCAAGTTTTGTTTTAGAAAAAATTAGTTTTCCTGACAAGTCAAACAAAGCAACTTCTTTTAAAACGATTCCTTTTGGATTGTTTATTGTCAAAAGTTGGTTATTGTTGTTTTGATAAATATCAAAATCTTTAAGATTTGGAATGTTTACAGCTAAATTAGTTGTTGTGTTTGTAAATGTAATTTCGTATTGGTTTTTATTATCTCCAGCAGGCAAATCAATATTGAATGTATCGTTGATGATATCATAATATTGATCAGTTATTTTATCATGAATGTAAACATTTTGTGACCCACTAAAATTTAATATTTCGTGAACAGATATTTTAAAGTTAGCTTGTTGGGTGTTTCTTAAACCAATTGGAATTTTTTTATTAATATCAAAATTTATAACATCGATTACATATGGATTATCTTCAATATTAAAATAAACCTCGACAGCATCAGCTGTATTTGGCGATGGTGCATCTTTTGCAAAATCAATATTATCAGTGGCATTCTCATCAAAAGCAAGTGACATTTGACTAACGCCCAACTGATTCATTATGGTTTTAAATCTAATTTGTGGGGTCGGAAGTTTAGAAACGCTTGTGTAATCAAATCCTGAAACCGATGGGGTTTCTGGTAAAAAATTACTGGACAAATTTTTATTTCTCTCGAATTCAGACTCGTTTGCAGCACTTTCTTTTTTGAAAACTCTGTAATCATTTTTCATAGTTGCAGTAGCACCAGTTCCGTTGCCATAAACCATAAAGCCTTGCCCAACAGGACAGAAAAATCTTTCATAAATGCCTCCAGTTCCTGTTGTAGATCCAATTACTGCTCCATTAATATCATAAGCATAAAAAACTGCTGGAACATAAATGCCTGTACCACCTCTTGATACAGGAGAATAGGTGCCATAACCACCTTCGGCAACAACTTGCAAATGGCTGTTAATTAATTTATTACTTTCCCAAAAATATGCTATTCCGGTTGTTGTTGTTGCATTGGTTAAAAATGCAGACAAATCTATTGCGCTAGGGTATGGGTTCCCAGTAAGAGTGGCTAGACCATTTCCAAGGTTTATTGTAATATCTCCATCGTTGGGTTTGCCACGAAAATCATAACGTTGTTTTTTGCCGTCAGGATTATTTTCAACACCAAAAATTGTCACTAAATTGTCAATTCCTTTTGTTCCTTTCATTGTAAAACCTTGACCTGCCGACATCGATGCTGTATTTGCAACTGGAATCCAGTCTGCATAAGTCCCAGAAACTTGATATTTATAAATGAACCAAGGTTCAATATTCAAAGGGTTCGAGGTGCCATCATAACTGCTGCCAACGTGGTTTGCAGTTGCTGGAGTACTTGTCGTTAAACCAGTTGGTCTATTGAGCATCAGGACACCAAAATTTTCGTTTCCAATAGCAGCACTAGCATTTCCAATCGGTGAACACCAGTAGTTGTAGTTAAATTCGTTTGAGGTTCCTTCTTGGAAAATTGATAATTTACCAACACCTGTATTGTTAGCGCTTGTGGTTGTTTTGCCCTGCAGAAGTTGTGATTCATTTCTAAGTAAAATATTTCCGTTTGTATCTAGATTTATATTTCCTTTTACATAAACATAATTATCTGCAACATAAATATCAGAATTTTTAGCATATAATTGCGTGTAGGAATTTAACGATATAAAAAACGTTAAAACAGCGATAATAATTTGATTTAAAGGCTTCATAATTAAATATTTTAACAAATATATAAAATAAATTAAAATTATTAAAATTAATTTATAATCATTTATAAATAATGCAAAAAACTCCAAAAAGACCTTGATTTTAGATAGTCAATTTTTTTTTCATTTGCGTAAGCTTCTCGCTCAAAAATAATATTGCGATATGCTTCTTGAAAATCACGATATTTCAAATAATTAAAAAGTAAATTGGTAAAATAAATAATATAAAAAGGCAAAATCAAGAGCTCTAGTTGTTGTCGAATATGAATTTTTTCGTGGTTAATTGTTGTTTGGTTATTCAAATAATATTTACTTTTCAGGATAATAAACGGAAAAAAAGTTAAACCAGCATATCCTTTCGGAATTAAATATTTGGATACAATTAGAAACATTCGAATTTAAAGTTTTATTTTTGTAGTATGAATTCACAAAGTAAAGAAAATAAATTGATTGAAGGCGAAGATTTTTATTATACGCCCGAAGGTTACAAATGTTTTACCGAAAAACACCACTTGAAACGTGGATATTGTTGCAAAAGTGGTTGCCGACATTGTCCATATGGATTTGATAAAAAAACAAATTCAATTGGAAAATTAGAGAATTAGATAATTCTCTAATTATTTAATTGACACATTAACCAATTATCTAATTAAAAAAAATGACTTTCAAAGAACAAATTCAACTCGGAATTCCAAATATACTTCCCAATAAAAAATCATACGATTTAGCAGTAAATCACGCTCCAAAACGCAAAGAAATTCTCTCTAACGATGAGAAAAAATTGGCTTTACGAAACGCTTTACGCTATTTCGAACCACAACATCACGCAGAATTAATCAAAGAATTCTCAGAAGAATTAAGTATTTATGGTCGCATTTATATGTATCGTTTTCGCCCAGATTACGATATGTATGCAAGACCAATCAATGATTATCCTGGCAAATGCGAACAAGCAAAAGCCATAATGCTAATGATTCAAAACAATCTTGATCCAGCTGTAGCACAACATCCGCACGAATTGATAACTTATGGTGGCAACGGTGCAGTTTTCTCTAACTGGGCGCAATATTTATTGACCATGCAGTATTTGTCAGAAATGACCAATGAGCAAACTTTAACAATGTATTCTGGTCACCCAATGGGATTGTTCCCTAGTCATAAAGACGCACCAAGAGTTGTCGTTACCAACGGAATGGTTATACCAAACTACTCATCGCCAGACGATTTAGAAAAAATGAACGCTCTTGGCGTATCACAATATGGGCAAATGACAGCAGGAAGTTATATGTACATTGGCCCACAAGGTATTGTTCATGGCACGACAATCACAGTTTTGAATGGTTTCAGAAAAATAAAAAAATCTCCAAAAGGCGGATTATTTGTAACATCAGGATTAGGTGGCATGTCGGGTGCACAACCCAAAGCAGGAAATATTGCAGGTTGCGTAACCGTTTGTGCCGAAGTAAACGCCAAAATCACCAAAATCAGACACGATCAAGGCTGGATAAACGAAGTTTACGAAAATATTAATGATTTAGTTATCAGAGTAAAATCGGCAAAAGCCAATCAAGAAATTGTTTCTTTAGCATATCTCGGAAATGTCGTAGATGTTTGGGAAAAGTTCGATCAAGAAAACATTACAATCGATTTGGGTTCAGACCAAACATCATTGCATAATCCTTGGGCTGGCGGCTATTATCCAGTTGGATTTTCATTCGAGGAATCGAACGAAATGATGGCAAATAATCCAGAGAAATTCAAAATCGAAGTTCAAAAAACTTTGCGACGACACACAGAATCAATTAATAAACATACCGAAAAAGGAACTTATTTTTTCGATTATGGAAACGCTTTTTTATTAGAAGCTTCTCGCGCAAACGCCAATATAATGGCAGAAAATGGGCTCGATTTTAAATACAATTCTTACGTTCAAGATATTATGGGACCAATGTGTTTCGATTATGGTTTTGGACCATTTCGATGGGTTTGTGCTTCTGGAAAACCAGAAGATCTGTCCAAAACCGACGAAATTGCTTGCTATGTTCTAGAAGAAATGATGCTTACTTCTCCACCAGAAATCCAGCAACAAATGGCCGATAATATTCAATGGATAAAAGGCGCGCAAGAAAACAATCTGGTTGTTGGCTCGCAAGCCAGAATTCTTTATGCCGATGCCGAAGGTCGTGTAAAAATTGCAGAAGCTTTTAACCAAGCGATTGCAAAAAGCGAAATAGGAATGGTGATTTTGGGTCGAGACCACCACGATGTTTCGGGAACCGATTCGCCTTATCGTGAAACTTCGAATATTTATGATGGTTCACGTTTTACAGCCGATATGGCGATTCAAAACGTAATTGGCGACAGTTTTCGAGGTGCAACTTGGGTTTCTATTCACAACGGCGGTGGTGTGGGTTGGGGCGAAGTTATTAATGGCGGTTTCGGGATGCTTTTGGACGGTTCTGATGATGCTTCTCGAAGACTAAAATCGATGCTATTTTGGGATGTAAACAACGGAATCTCTCGAAGAAATTGGGCCCGAAACGAAGGTGCAATTTTTGCTATAAAACGTGCTATGGAAAGTGAGCCTTTGTTAAAAGTTACGATTCCAAACATGGTTGATGAGCATTTATTTTAACAAAAAAAGTGCAAGTAAATTTTTCAATTGTACTTACACTTTTAGAAAAAACAAAAAAACTACTACTTTTTTAGAATTCTTTTAGTTTGCACCGCATTGTTTTCATCTTGAATACGAACCATATAAATACCGCTTGATAAATCAGAAACGTTAATTTGTTTGTTATTAGCCGATTGCACTTTTTGTCCTTGTAAGTTATATATTTCTACTGATTTGATTTTGATTTCGGTTTCAATGTTTAAAATATCGTTTACTGGGTTTGGGTACAGTGAAACTTTTAAATTGTTCTGAGAGAAATCATTTGATGATAATGAATTATTTGTATGAAGTTGACTAACCTCTGCAGCTGTTAATTCATAATTATAGATTTGCAAATCATCAAATTCTACAATTACCTGATTTCCTCCTAATCTAAAATTAGAACTACCTGTATTCAAATTTAAATTTGCACTAGCTACAAAAGTATTATTATTGTATAATTTTACAACACCATTTTTAAAAGTCAAAACACTATGCACCCAAATACCAGCACCTGTAGAGCTATTGGTAAAAATAACATCATTGACAGAGCTTTGAAAAACATAATTGCCATTTGCAGCAAAATATAACCCAAATGTTTTGCCAGCTGCGGCTGTTCCATAAGCAAACAACCCAACAGGAACAGTATGTGTTGGTTTTTTATGCCAAAATGAAATAGTTCGTTCAGAACTTGCTAATGGTAAGTTAGCAATTGTTGCTGTTGAAGGAGAAGTTGTACTACCAACTCGAATAGCTGACTGCGTTTGACTTGCTCTATCAATAACAAAACTCGTATTGGCGGCGGAAAATGGACTATTACCAGCGGCATTATTTAATGAATTGTTAAATGGATAGCTTGCAATTAATTGAGGTAGAGTCTCTGTAACTTTAAAATTATCAACATAAAAAGTCCAATTACTGCCTGTACTGTATATATTGATATTAAAAACAACATTTGCTCCAGCAGGGATTGTACCTGCGGGAATTGTTGCAGAAAGTGTCTGGCATGTGAACTCAAATGAAGTTGTTGTAGT
Source organism: Bacteroidota bacterium (assembly GCA_031408435.1). GTDB lineage: Bacteria > Bacteroidota > Bacteroidia > Flavobacteriales > Flavobacteriaceae > Flavobacterium. The sequence goes on along the minus strand of JANNWM010000013.1, from coordinate 2,210 downwards.
TATTGTCACCCAACTGCTTGTGGTAAAATTATAATATTGCAGATAAAAAATGGCTCCACCAAAACCATTAGGCCTTTTATAGTCTGCCGAAATTGTCATTGCATTTCCAGTACTGACGAGTGTTGGTGTAGAAAGGTCAGCGCCTGATCCAAGTCCAGATGTTGTAAATGAACATGATTTGGTTCCGCTACAAGCAACTGTACTATTTACTGCAAAATTAATGTTACCCCATCCAACTGGTATTCCAGATTCAAAACTTTCATCAAAGCTAACTTGAGCATTCGAATACAAAAATGCCAATAAAAAAAATAATAGTAAACGTGTTTTCATAAAATATAGTTTTAAGATTAAGCAACAAAAGTATTATAACAACCAAAACAAAATCCGTCTAGTTTGAGAACTGCCGTTTTGGGTTTGAGAACTGCCTTTTTTATTGTTTTTGATTATAGTACATTTACCAAGATTAAATAATAGCGCTTTGTACAAAAAATATATCATAATGTTTTTATTGATTTTTTTATTTACAGATGGAAATTCGCAAGAAATTTTCCATAAGAAAATTACCAATGTCGATAGTTTACCGTCTAACAGTGTATATGATATTTTGCAAGACGATAAAGGATTTATTTGGTTTGCTACAGACGAAGGTGTGTGTTGTTTTGATGGACGACATTTCAAAGAATTCAAATCGCAAAATAAAAGTGGAAAAAGTGGTTCGTTTTTAAAAAAAGATAGTTTCGGAAGAATTTGGTATGAAAATTTTGATGGCTACTTGAACTATATTCAAAACGATTCTGTTTTTAAAATAAAACAAGATAATCCGATGGGTTTTATAAACTATACTATCCACAAAAACCAACTTACATTTGCTACCCAAGATGGTTTTGAGGTACTTGATTTAAAAAAACTTAAAACAATTAAGAAACAAAAAATACCTAATTTTAGAACTTGTTTTATAGAATCTGCTGGAGGGAAAACTAATTTTTTTGACCCTAATCTAAAGATTCTTACGTTTAACAAAACAATTCTCTCTAGCAGTGAAAAATATTTGGGCATTCCATTGGCCGCGCCCATATTTACTACTTCCAATACAATATATTGTACTGATAAAAGCAATGTAAATAAAAAAATGTATAAAATTGAAAATGGAAAAATAAAACCTTTATTTGAATTCAATTGTTCTCAAACCATTCAAAATTTATATTTTTTGCAAAATAAATTTTGGTTGTGTACCAATAAAGGTCTTTTTGTTTTGGATATAAACGGAAAAGAACTCAACACAATTCCATATTTTAATGATATAAGTATTACTTCGTTTTATATTGACAGTGAAGACAAATATTGGGTCGGCACGTTAAACGATGGTGTGTTTTGGTTTTCTGATTTTAATGAAATTCAAAGCGACTTACAAGAGAAAAAACCATTACTGCTTTCGGCAGAAAATTCAAATTTATATATAGGATCTGAAAATGGCAATATCTACTCAATATCAAACAATTTTGAGAATATAAAGCAACTATCGTTACAATGCAAAAATCAAATTTTATATATTAATAGTTCGCATCCAAAATTCAATTTTATTGCAGCCGATGGTATTTACAAAACCAATAAAAATTTTGAAGTTTTAGACCATCAGAATTATGCCCTAAAATCGATTGATTTTGTTACTGATAATGAAGCTATTGTGGCAGTGTCCGGATTCATAGGATTTGCTAACATTGGAAAAACTGTTGTAAAAAGCGACGTTGGCAATTTTCAATATACAGACAACCTTTTTCATTTAAAAGAGAATGTTCGAGGAAAGGGTGCAGTTTGGAATCCAATAGACAAAGAAGCACTATTTCTGACCAACATAGGCTTGTTTAGTTATAAAAACAACCAACTAAAAGAACTAAAACTAATTGATAAAAAAACAGGATTTAGAAGTATCAAAAAAGCCAATAACCTAATTTATATACTAACTGATAATGACAAGCTATATCAATACAATTATGGTCAATTTTTTGCGATAAAAACTGGTTTGGAAAACATTAGTTTTTTTAAAACCATCAACAATACAATTTATCTAGGTGTCAAGTTTCATAACATTATTGATGAAAGTTGATTTAAATTTGATTCAAAGTTAGTATTTTATTTTTAAATTCGTTTGGTGTTGTTTTAAATATTTCGGGTTTTAATTTGTACCATTTTTCGATTGCATCCATTGGTGT
>JANNWM010000012.1:0-4623 GCA_031408435.1 Bacteroidota bacterium | reverse complement strand
AATTTTCTTTTGAAGAGAAAGTGAAAAATTCGCTTTCCCCTCGCAAGACTAAATTTGGTTTCCAACACAAAACTAGGAAAAAATAATTTGAAAAAAAATGCTTTTTTATTTGTTTTTTAGCACAGTTCTTTGTTAGCCGTTCGTTGTTAAATTTATCAATATTTTCTAATTTATCTTTTACGTCTTTGTAATTTACGTCGTGTAAATAAACTTTTTGGTACATATTTTTAGCAAGTTCTAAATCTCCATTTTCTTCATATAAATTTCCTAACGCATAATGAATTGCTAATAAATCTTCGTTTAAGTTTTTTGTCCTTAATGGTGCACGATTTAAAACTTCAATTGCTAATTTCGGTTGTTCTTTGAAATAAAAGCAAGTTGCCATTCCTTGCAATGCTTTTAAATAAAGTTCACTTTCTTTTGGAATTTTTTGTAAATATGACAATCCTTTTTCATAATTTTCAGACATATAATTATAATAGCCTAAAAGAAAAATTGTTTCTTCGTCTGGTTCGTTTTGTAAAAACTCTTCATAAAGTGCAATTAATTTTGGATAATCTTCTTTATTGTCAATTTTTTTCAAACATTCTGCGTACAATGCTTTAAATCTTGGATTTTGACTTATTTGGATTGCTTTTAAAAAGTATTGTTTTGCATTCTCAAAGTCTCCAGTTTGAAAAAGACAAACACCTTTTAAATCAATTAAGTCTATATTATTTGGTTGATACGTTTCAGCAATATTTAATTCAGTTAAGGCAAGTTTGAATTTTCCCGTGCTTGCATTTAAATATCCGTTACTGAAGTTTTTTAGAAATTTTGTTTCAGGTTTTTTATTTTTTGAGTAATTAAAGTAGATTAAAGCAATTGTTGTAAATATTCCAATAATTGCTGGAATTAGACATATTGACACAATCCACATAAATATTTTTAAACAACCTTTATTATCACTTTCTCTATATTTAAAAGTGTTGTATTCAAAACCTAAAATATCAGCAGTTACTAAACTGTTTAATAAATTTTGGTTTTCGTTACTATAAGATTGATTGTTATTATTTGTTCCTCCGAGATTTGAACGATATGTTAAACCTGTTCCTGGAATATTTGCACTTCCATAAGTTTGACCTTTACTATTTACCCCAACTCTTAAACCTTTTATTCCAGTGCTCATTCCAATTCCTGATGTGCTTAAATTCAATCTAATTGGACCAAAAGATTTACTTCTTCTAAATTGCATTCCCATATCTTATTTTTTTCTTTTTTCGTTATTTTTTATGCGGTGCGGCACAATGACGGCTAACGTCTCGTGGCTTGCTGAAGTTGGGGAAATGTACAAACAAATCTCTCAGAAATGACTGAACATTAAAAGTGCAAAACCAACTTTCCGAATGCCAAAAACCCCAATTTTAGCAAACCGCTGTTACAAGAGGTTTTATTTTTTGATTACAAATTATTTGTTGATATTTTAAATTGATTTTTAACTTAAAAAATCATCAAAAAAGGCTAAATACTCCACCTTTAACTTTTTTAATTTTCAGTTTTCCTTTTTTTATTTCAGATTTTTCAATTATAAAAACATTTTTTTTGTTAGAATTAATAATATCAATTAAATCATATTGTATGAATTTCTTTAAAAATTCAATATTTATGATTTTATTTTTATTCATTTTTAAAAATTTTTTATTTTCATAAAATGTGTTTTTTGATTTTGTATCGAGTTTATGATAAAAGTTTGTAAATTGCCCGCTAGCACAATTGAAGTTAAAAAAATAATTTTCTTGAATAGTATTTTTTAATTTATTTTCATCAATAATAATTTTAATATTTTTGCTTTTTTCAATGAAAAGATATATTGTATCCAATTCTTTTAACCGTTTATAATTTTTATCATAAAAATATTTTTTTAATTCTAGATAACTATTTAAAAAGGTTGATCTACTTTTTGCGAAAATAAATCGAGACTCTTCCATAAAGACCTCGGTAGCATAACTATAAAGTTTAATTGTTTTATTGTCTTTATAAATATTTATTTGAATTTCGTTACCATCGTGAACAGTTATTTTATCTCCATTTACATCAATTTCATTAGTTAAATTTTTCGGATTAATATTAACTAGTGTGTCTAATAATACTTCACACTTCATTGCATCAATTTCATTAAGTTTTACTTTATTGATAATTGAATCATTACATATTGTAAAGCAAGTAATTTTATTTTTACTAAAAGAAATGTATTTGTTACTTTCTAATTTTACAATCAACGATTCTTCATTTTCATTCAAAATTTTTCTTATTTTATTTCCTTTTTGATCAAAATCTACATTTGCATATTTTGATAAGACAAATGTTGAATCCATTTTAGATTTTATATTCAAATCTTGTGAATGACTTTTAAAAATAAATATCAACATTACTAATGAATAAATTTTCATAATTATTTAATTTATGGTGTAATATTAAAGTGTCCCAAATTTTTATATTGAATGTATGTTTGCATCAATAATTGATTTACTGTGGTTAATGCATTACCATCTGGACCTACAATTCCAATTTCATTTTGAAAAAACTGACATTTATGTAAACCAATTAATGCTAGATTGTGAAAATATTGACTCCAAATAAATGGTGATGGTGGCGAATTGTTTTCAGGAATTCTCACAGATACATTATTTAACATTTCAAGATTATTTTGTGGTGTAACTAATGTGTCTTTAACATCACTTAAAATTGTTTCCATAACTGGTAGCAAATAATTATAAATAAAATTATGTTGTTGTTGATTGCCAAGAAAACCGTTGTATTGTTGGTTAATGACATTATATAAGTCGATATTATTCAATGTTGGAATAGGTGTTCCTAGATTAGAATCACAAATTTTTACATTTAGATAAGCGTGAATAAATTCGTGAATAATTGTTTTTGCAATTTCCATTTTATTAAAAGTATTTATAAAATTTTTATCTAATGTTATAATATTACAAGTAGGATTACTTAAATTAGTGTCAGTTGTTCCATTTGCTCCACTTGGAATATTTCCAATTTGAAATTTTACTTCATAGTGACTATTGTTTTGAAACATATCTATAAACATTTCCTTAAACTTTGGCGAAGTCATTAGTTTATCATATATTTTATTAAACTTAGCACCTTCAGGCGTATTATTATCTATGGCACTTGTGTCAATGTAAGCTGGAGATTTTGAAGATTTTAAAACATCAATTTTAAGATTTGGGTTTTCTTGCATTCTTTTTATTGCCTCTTTAGCAAAATCTTGATTAATTGATGAGTGAATATCTTGCAGTAAAAAATTAAAAATTGATAGCTGTATTTCTGTTGTTTGTTGGGATAAAAAAGATAAGTTTATATATTTTAGTAAAAAATAAGATTCAGTTTTTTCTTCGATATTACTTAAATTATTTGTAATATAATTTAATATTAAGTCTTTGGTTTGTTGGTTTAGTAAATTGAAATTTGATTCTATTGTCGGTCCAAGATTTGAAATTAATTGACTAGCAGTTGCAGGATTACCGATTGAATAAACTGGTGTAGTCAATATATTTTGATAATTGTTTAATCCTCCAGAACCACCATTTTGATTACTTCCGTATCCAGAACCTGGACCAAATGAAGTATTACCAAATTCAGTACCATTTGGATAATTATTTCCAGTAGGAATATTTGAGCATTGTACAATGGTATATAATCTTGTACAATTTGGACCTGCATTATGTTCTGCACCTCCGAAATTACATTTTACTAAATAACGACAATTATCCGGAAGTGTATAAATGGTTCCTTCGGTCATTGGGCCAGTATTTTCTGGATCTGTATGGTCTCCATAGGCACCCCAACCAGTTAATGTGTAAAACCCATAGAGTTTCGAGACTATTGATGTACCTTCGAAAGAAAAGGAATTATGTTCTTTTAGATACTTAATTTCTTGAGTTGGTGTATATTTAACAAAATAAATATTTGTGGTGTCAGATTTTATTTCAAAAACTAAATTTTCAAAGTAATCTTCTGATGATACTTCACGCTTAATAGGCATTGAGTATGTTGTATAATCACCAATTTTAATTTCTCTGACTACCGTTGAATCAATTATGAAATTAGAATTTTTAGATTTATTTTTATTTTTAGAAAGGGATTTCGATAGTTTTAGATTGGTAATATTAAAATTAGATATTTTGTTTGCTTCTTCAAAAGAAAATTCTTTTACCTGAATTTTATTATCCGAACTTGAATTTTCATCGTGAAAATCTTGCTTTTCACAACCAGTTAAAAACATTCCCAACGCAATTGTTAGAAATAAAGCGCAAATTTTTAATTTATTTTTCATTTATTTTTTATTTATTTTATATTTATTTTTTCATTTTACAAAACGTTGGACTGAAAATTTTCTCCCATTTTTTCAAAAGTTTTAAGCTAATTTTCGATAAAAACAAGACGATTTATTTTAACGAATTTTGTGGTAAAATCTCTTGTAACGTCTCGTGGCTTGCAGAAGTTGGGGATTTGGTTAGCCCTAACATTCAGTAAATCACTGAACACAAAAGTACAAAACAATGTGTAAATTCAAGACCAAAACCCCAATTTTTGCAAACCGCTGTTGTGTGCTGTACAAAT
>JANNWM010000011.1:0-13091 GCA_031408435.1 Bacteroidota bacterium | reverse complement strand
ACCTCTAAAACTTTTTGATAATTTTTTACTATATTTGACATAAATATTGGGTGTTTGACGACAACAAGATACTGAATTTCAGTGTCTTGTCCCAATATTTAACTATCTTTATTTACAAAAATAATTGCACCCAACGGGTTTTTTTAATCAATATCTAAAGTCTGTTGCCAAAGCGGAATATGAAACTGGACAAGAAGAATTCCTTAATGTTTTCAGCCAATAAAAAGAGACTTTAAATTTAATTATGACCAGTAAATTAACTTTTGATACAACCAAAATTCACGATTTCTATAAACTCATTGCAACAGACGAGCATAACAGATATGATTCTTGGAAACATTGCTTCGAGACTTTTGGAGACTTGAATCAAGACGATGATTATCTGGCATTGCATCTAGGGTTTTATTTAGCCAGTTGGGGAATGTATAGAGGTTCGGCAGCATTATTACAAAAAAGTTATAAAATTCATATTGGAGCAATAAAAATCATTAAAGAGTACAAGCACTTACGTTGCAATTTTCAAAATGAAGTGAACAATGATGATGTTGAACACATTTTAAGCCTCTATAAGCAACTTTATGATTATTATCTGGCATTTCTATTTTAATAAAAACAATGTGTTAGGGGTTAGAAAACCAACTAATACGCTTATTTCAAAAATAATTATAGGAACGCTTGGTTGTTGCCCAGCATTTGATAGATATTTTAATGATGGCGTTAAGAAATACAATTTTGGTTTCACGAAATTTACTAATAAAAGCTTTGAACAGTTATTTATGTTTGTTGAAGAAAATAAACCAGAATTATCACAATTACAAGCAGAATTATTGTTGTCAGAAAAAATTCATTATCCGTTATTGAAACTGGTTGATATATTTTTTTGGCACGAAGGTTTTAATATAGAGACGAACAATAACTAATTTCATAAATGGCAACTTTAAATCAATTTCAGCAATATTCGCAGGGAGAAAACACAATCACAAATAACGTTTTGTTAATGTTTTCTTTGTTATATGAAATCAATCCTAGATACTACGAAGAGTATATAAATAGTTTGATTGATGAAAATAACTTCTATAAAATAATACCATTATTCAATCAACAAGTACATAATTTAGGAAATGGCTTTATTGATGGTCATATTTCGATGCCTCAATCTTCAATAATTATAGAAACTAAAATTCACGGACTGGAAAATATTGAAAAATTGTTGAAATATACTCAGTCGTTTAAGGAAAATGAAACGAAACTATTATTTCATTTAAGCACCGCAAAATATAGTTCCGAACAGATTCAATCAATAAACGAACGCCTTGATAAAAAATTAACTAAAAAAAATATAAAATTCTATTCATTAACTTATTCTAATCTAGTAGAACAAATCAAATCTTTATTTCAAGAATATCCATACGAAAGTCAATTGAAGCGTTTGTTAGAGCATTTTGAGGGGTATTGCGATAATATGGGTTTATTGAATTCAAAAAAGCATACGTTGAGAGCTATGGCGTGTGGTCAGTCTTTTGACTTAAATATAAAACATAAATTCTACTTTGATCTAGCCAGCAGAGGTTACAGTCATTTTAACTATTTAGGAATTTATAAATGGAAAGCAGTAAGATTTATTGGAAAAGTTGAAAATATGATAGTTGCCGATTGGAATGAAAAAGATGGATTAATTATAAAACAAAAAACACACGAAGTAAACGATGAACAAAGAGAACGATTAACAAACGCAATTATTGAATCGGACAAACTAGGGTGGGGTGTTTCAGAAGGACATAGATTTTTTCTTTTAAAAGATTTCAATAAAACTAATTTTGTAAAAAAATCTGATGGTGGAATTTTTAGAGTTAGGTATTTCAATTTAGAAGATTACTTGGGTAAGAACATGAGTTCCAAAGTTTCCGAAATAGCTGATTTGTTGAAAGATAAAGAGTGGGAATAAAAATTATATTTGATTTAAGGGAGTTAAAGTAAATTTATTGATTTTCCAAAAGTAATTAGCAAGTAAAATATCATTCCGTCCCCTGCATTGTCCCCCAGAAATAAGAAATCCCTGTAAGTGTATATTTTACAAGGATTTATCTAAAATACTGGCGGAGAAAGAGGGATTCGAACCCCCGGACCTGTGACAGTCAACAGTTTTCAAGACTGCCGCATTCGACCGCTCTGCCATTTCTCCAGTTTGAGCGACGCATACATTACTGTATTGCGAGTGCAAATATAGTACTATTTTATTATTCTCAAAGTTAAATATAAATAAATTTTAAAATATTTTCTAAATCATTCAATATGATAAACTTATCCTGACTAATAATTTACATATTCTGTAATTTCAAGCCCATATCCAATCATTCCGACTCTTTTGGATTGCTCTGCATTTGAAACTAATCTTATTTTAGTAATGTCTAAATCGTGAAGTATCTGTGCTCCTATTCCAAAATCTTTGCTGTCAATGATTATTTTTGGTGCTTTCATTTCGCCTTTTAATTGCAATGATTTTAGTTCTGTAATTCTCTGCAACATATTTATTGACTGCATATCTTGGTTAATAAATATAACTGCACCTTTGCCATTATCGTTTATAATCTTAAACATATCGTCTAGTTGCTTGTCTGCGTTATTAGTCAATGTTCCTAACAAATCGTTATTAACTTGCGATGAATTGATTCTTGTTAAGATAGATTCTCCAATATTCCAAGTTCCTTTTGTGAGCGAAATGTGAATTTGTTTATTTGTTGTTTGTTCATAAGCTCGTATTCTAAAAGTTCCAAATCGGGTTTCTATATCGAAATCTTCTTTTTTGACAATCAAACTGTCGTGTTGCATTCTATAAGCGACCAAATCTTCTATTGAAACTAATTTTAAATCGAATTTTTTTGCAACTTTAACCAACTCTGGCAAACGAGCCATTGTGCCATCTTCGTTCATAATTTCGACAATTACACCAGCTGATTTGAAACCTGCTAATCTTGCGAAATCTATTGCCGCTTCGGTGTGTCCGGTTCGTCTTAAAACGCCACCTTGTTTGGCTACCAATGGAAAAATGTGTCCTGGTCGGGCTAAATCGAATGGTTTTGTATTGGAATCAACTAAAGAAAGTATAGTTTTTGCTCTATCAGAAGCTGATATTCCTGTTGTTACACCGTTTCCTTTTAAATCTACAGAGACTGTAAATGCAGTTTCCATATGGTCTGTATTGTTTGAAACCATTGGTCTCAATCCTAATTCTTTGCAACGACTTTCGGTTAACGGTGCACAAATTAATCCACGACCGTGGGTTGCCATAAAATTAATCATTTCTGGAGTTACCTTTTCGGCTGCTGCCAAGAAATCTCCTTCGTTTTCTCGGTCTTCGTCATCGACAACAATAATAATTTTGCCTTGTCTGATGTCTTCGATGGCTTCTTCTATTGTGTTGAGTTGTATTTTTTCTGACATTTATGTTTGAATTTTAATGAAATTCTTTTAAAGATTTCATTGTATTTGCGTTAGGGATTGAAGGGAAAATCCTTTTTATGAATCGGATTTTTCATCAGATTCATAAAAAGATTTGGAATGAAAGCGCGACCCATCTCGTCATTTTTTTTGACGAGATTCGGGGTAACGCCAAAACTTTTAATTTATTTTTTTTGATGGAATTATTTTATATATAATTTTTTTTATTGGTTTTACAATAAAATCAAAATCGATTGAAACTGTCATATCATTTGTTGCTCTATAGGTCAATAATACCGCCAATGGCAACAATATTATGGTTGATAACCAGCACCCTAAAAATGGTGGTATGCCATTTTCTTGAGCAACTTTTTTTCCAAATGTATTTACAAAATGAAAAATTACAAATATTAATACTGCAAATACTATTGGCAACCCTAAACCTCCTTTTCTAATAATTGCTCCAAGTGGTGCGCCAATAAAAAACATTAATAAACATGAAAATGCAATTACAAATTTGTCATACATCGCAATTTTGTGCGTATTAATATTTTTTTGTTTGTATTCTAAATCCATTTTGGATCCATCGATAGAGAAAATAGTGCTTTCTATGTTGTTGGCTGCGTTTAGTAGTATTTCGATTTTTTTATTATTATCAAATTTTTTTAAAATATCTTGTTCAACATTTTTGGACTTGACTTTTTTATTTGTCATTGCGATTCCTGTTCTTGGATATATGTTGTCAACGAACGAAACAACATCTTTTTTATAATTTTTATTTAATGAGTCAATTGTGTATTTTAATTCTGAAACGTTCAACATAGAATCTGTGTTTGTAACGCTTTCATCGTTTAGATCGACATTATTCAACTTTGCTAAGTCTATATTGATAATATCTGTTTTGAAACTTGCCTTTGCGAATGGCAATTTGTTTCTTTCTTCGTATTTTTTTGGAATTATATCTTCATAATAATAGCCGTTTTTTAAAATTAACTTTAAAAGATTTGAATTGTTATCTCCAACTAATTGCCCGTTTACTGCTTTTATGACAATTTTATTACCTTCGCCTGTCGATGATTTTTGATGAATTGTTATTCCAGTGAGCGTATTTCCTTCCTCGCCCGATTTTTTATCTACTTTGATTGAATAGGGTCCAATGTCACTAAATTGACCTTCTGCAATTGCCAAAGCTGGTTTTTTTTGGGCAATATTTTTTCGAAGATTTACAAATTTGTAATCTGCATAAGGAATAACATTGTTTGCAAAAAAAAATGCACCAATACTAAAAAAAAACATAAAAATAGAAAGATTTTTAATTGCACGATTCAATGATATTCCTGCAGATTTCATTGCTGCAAACTCATAATTTTCTGCTAAATCGCCAAATGTCATTATAGATGATAAAACAACCGAAAGCGGAATAACAAGTGGAACAACTGCTGGCATTTTGTAAAGTAAAAATTTTGAAATAAGCTCAAAATCAAGTCCTTTTCCTGATAATTCTGCAATAAATAACCAAACTGTTTGTAGTATAAATATCAAAAATAAAATTATAAAAACTGTAAAAAAAGTTTTTATAAATGACATTAAAATATATTTGTCTAGAATTTTCACGAAAAATTAATCTAATTTATTAATGTAGTATTTACCGTATTTTGCAGAGTCAAATGTAAACTGATTTTTTGGCAAACTTTGGTTAGTTTTGAAAGAATTAACAACCAATGTGGTTTTGGTTTTATTCTTTCCAACTTCTATAATATTATAAATATTTTTGGTTACAATATCAATGCCTAACAAAATTTCTTTGCGTTGGTCTTTTGTGTTATTTGGAATTAGTTTTACATATTGAATCTTTTTTCCTTTCAAATCTTGTTGAATATCCCACATAAATTTGTATCCTGAATTAAAAAATGTCAACATTTTGTTTGGAGTAATACCGTTTTCGTCTTTATCATTAAATTTAGATATGGTAACTTCTTCGTCCTCTGGATTTATCGCATAAATGTTTTTTCCATCAAACATTTTTGTTACACCCATCAGACTCAAAACATATTGATTCCCTTTAATGATAACACTGCCTTTACTGTCTTGATTGATGTTTTCTTTGGCATTATTAAGAGTATATTTAAAATCAATTACAATATTTTGATAGCTTTTTATTTTGGCTGTAACTTCATTTAATAATTTTTTTGCTTTTTTGTCTTGCCCTTGAGTTCCAATCGAGAACAATATTAAAAATACAATAATTGCAATGTTTTTCATACTAATGTTTTGTTTGCGTTTTAAATGAATATGGAATCTACAATATTTATTATAATATTATTTTAAAATACATTGTTGTCCGATAAAAAAAGATTATTAGTTCATATTTGTATATAAATATAAGGCTAACAAGCTTTTTTTTCTGTTTAACTTGTTTTTTGTTACTTTTATTAGAATTCTCTATTTGTAAATCTATATTTTTGATTTTGGTTTGTTTAATTGTCAACAGGCTAAATACTCATCAAATAAACTCAACTGTCCATCGTTTTCTTGATTAATTTCCCAATCGATTTCGGGACTTTCAAAAAATTTAGTTAGATGGATATAGTTGAACAAATGAATCCTGCAAAAGCTTACTATATTTGAGAAAGACCATTGTTTTTTTAAGCTCCTTTTTATAACCTGAATTAAGAGATTTACTATCAAAACACAATAAATTTGAATTTTAATTGCATTTTCGTTATCACCTAGAAAATATTTCAGTGGAAAATTTTGTTTGATTTGCTTAAATAGTAACTCAATTTGCCAGCGTATTTTATAAAGTGCTGCTATTGTGTCGGCTCTAAATTCAAATAAATTACTAATAAACTCGAATGTTCTTTTGTGTTGTCTGTCATAATATAGTATTTTTCTTAATTTTAATTTTGTTTTCTTATCTACTTCAACTTCAATGATTTCATCCGATAAAACACCATTGTGTATCATTTCTGGTATATCGTTTGATTGTATTATCTCATACTTTGCATTGCTTTTCAAACGGGTTACAAATCCTGTTTTTTTCTCTGTAAAACGAGCAAAAGCATTATAATCATTGTATCCCTTATCAAATATATAAAGTGTGTGTTCATCGCATTTTAGTTTTTCTAGAAATTGATGATCGTGTGTTGTAGCGGCTGAATGCCAAATTAAATTAGGAACTTTTTCGTCGGCATTAATTACACAATGTGACTTTATTCCGCCCTTACTTTTTCCATCAATAGATTTTCTGCCAACACATTTTAAAATGTCTTTAAATAGGCTTATTGTTGTGCTGTCAACAATTTTAACTTTTTTTCCTAGCGCTATCTCAATTCGACTGTCCGACAAAGCAAAACTATATTTTATAATCAAACTGTTATATACCTCTTCGAAGAATTCTACTTTTCTGCCCTTATTTGCATCGGCTAATGTGCTTTTTTTGGGAAGATGATTTATTCTCACAGTTTCTTCTTTACCAGACAAACCAAGCATTCCGCCAGCAACTTCTCGTAAAGAGTTGCATTTTTCAAGACAACAAAAAACCATACTAAACAAATGATCTTGACACTTAAAATGTTTTACATACTTATCAGAATCATATTTTTTGACTGCTTTTTTAATCATTGAATCATCTATCAAAGAAATCAACTGTCCGAATACAGATTTTGTCGAAAAATACTTATTTTTGCTCATCGTGTTTTTAAATTTTGCAATTCAAATTTACGATGTTTTTTAAGAAGCCATTAATTTGGCTTCTTTTATTTTTATTTTTTTATCGGACAACAATGTTTAAAATATTAATAATTTAATTTTTTTCGTTACTTAAATAATTATCCAAAGAACTTAAGTCGGAAACATTTACATTTCTGGCTTTGCTTCCTTCGAAAGGACCAACAATTCCAGCGGCTTCTAGTTGATCGATTAATCTTCCTGCTCGGTTGTAACCTAGTTTTAGTTTTCTTTGCAATAATGATGCCGAGCCTTGTTGGGCTGTTACAATTATTTCGGCAGCTTCTTTAAACAAAACATCTCTTTCAGAAATATCAATTTCTAATTTACTTCCTCCGCCTTCTTCGCCAGTAAATTCTGGCAATAAAAATGCGTCAGGATATGCTTTTTGACCACCAATATAATCTACAATTTTTTCGACTTCTGGTGTATCTACAAATGCACATTGCACACGCACAATATCGTTTCCGTTGGTGTATAACATATCACCACGACCTATTAATTGGTCTGCTCCGCCTGTATCTAAAATTGTTCTTGAATCTATTTTTGATGTTACTCTGAATGCAATTCTGGCAGGAAAATTGGCTTTTATCAAACCTGTAATTACGTTTACAGATGGTCTTTGTGTAGCAATTATCAAATGAATTCCGATGGCTCTCGCCAATTGCGCCAATCTTGCAATCGGAACTTCAACTTCTTTTCCAGCAGTCATTATCAAATCTGCAAACTCATCGACAACCAATACTATGTAGGGCAAAAATTGGTGTCCTGCTTCTGGATTTAATTTTCGAGCCTTAAATTTATCATTATATTCCTTGATATTTCTAACCATTGCGTCTTTCAATAACGAATATCGGTTGTCCATCTCGATACACAATGAGTTTAATGTTGCAACAACTTTAGCATTATCGGTAATAATTGCTTCTTCGGTATCTGGCAATTTGGCTAAATAATGTCTTTCAATTTTGTTAAATAATGTTAATTCGACTTTTTTCGGATCGACCAAAACAAATTTGACCTCTGCTGGATGTTTTTTGTATAATAATGATGTCAAAACAGCATTCAAACCTACTGATTTTCCTTGACCGGTTGCTCCTGCCATTAACAAATGGGGCATTTTGGCCAAATCGACTACAAATGTTTCGTTCGAGATTGTTTTGCCCAGAGCAATTGGTAATTCCATTTCTGCTTCTTGAAATTTAGCAGAACCAATGACCGATTTCATCGAAACCATTGTTGGATTTTTGTTAGGAACTTCTATACCAATTGTGCCTTTCCCTGGAATTGGAGCTATAATTCTGATTCCTAATGCTGATAAAGATAAAGCAATATCGTCTTCAAGACTTTTAATTTTCGAAATTCTGATTCCCGCCTCTGGAACGATTTCATACAACGTTACCGATGGACCGACAGTGGCTTTTATATGCGCAATTTCTATTTTGTAATTGCGAAGTGTTTCAACAATTCGGTTTTTATTTTCTTCTAACTCTTGTTGGTTTATTGTAATTCCGCCTGTGTTGTACTCTTTTAATAGGTCCAAAGTCGGAAATTTATAATGCGACAAATCTAATCTTGGGTCAAACAACCCAAAATCAGCAACTAATCTTGAAGCTAAATTTTCTTCGACAATATCTTCTTCTTCTACTTTTTCTATTTCTAATATTTCTTCTTTGTAAATAATTTGTTCCGGTTCGGCAACATTTGCAATTTCCATTGAAATATTATTCTGAACAACTTCTAATGGCATCGATTTTAGATTCGGTTCCATATTAATTTGCGACGAATTTGAGATTGTAGGTTTCAAATCGTTTTTATTAATTTCGAATTGCGAGGGTTTTTTAATTAATTGTTCCTCATCAAAATCATCAATTGCAAACTCTTCAAGATTGTATTTACCTTTTTCCGAATGATTTTTGACTTCATTTAAATCATTAGCTAAATCATTTTTCTTGTTATCAAAAAAAAGTTTAATTCCTTCGGGAGTAATATTTAATTTGAATATTAAATAGGTTAATAATCCAAGAAATAAAATTAAAACTGTACCTGTTTTACCTACATAATCTTGCAAATACGAATTCATTTCGAAACCAATTGTCCCTCCTAATTCGGGCAAAGAAGTTGCGAAAAAACCAAGTAATATTGAAATTATTATTATAGCAAATAAATCCCAAAACCAAGAATTTTTTAATTTTTTTAATGATACATTCAAAATTAAAAATATACCTGTCAAAAAAAACAATCTAATTAACAAAAATGATGCAGCACCAAAACCTTTATAGATAAATAAATCGGCAATAAAAGCTCCAAATTTTCCTAACCAATTTTTAACAACTTCGTTTCTATCGCCAATTGCGTTTACAGCACTTTGATCTTCTTGTCCATAAATAAAAAACGAAACGAACGAAAGCGACATTGCTATTGCAAATAAAACCAAAAGGCAACCAAAAATTAATTTTTTTTGCTTTGTTATCTTCAATGCTTTTTTTTCGACTGCATTTAAATCGGACTTTTTTTCTGAAGTAGATTTTTTTTCTGAAGCAGGTTTTACGGTTTTAGCCATATATTATTTAGATTTTTTGAATACTCGAGACAGATTAATGATTTAGTTTTAATTGATAAAATTATTAATTTTCGAAAATATTTAAATTTAAATGATTAACAATATTTCAAATCATTTAATTTTCTTTAAAACTAAAGTAAATTCATGAAATTTTAAACAAATCAAATAAACTTTGGCAAATAAATAATTAATCCCGTTACAATTGCTGTCATAGCCGCAAAAAAAACTGCTCCTGCGGCTATGTCTTTAATAAAACCTATTCTCTCATGAAATTCAGGATGAATAAAATCGGCTACTTTCTCGACCGCAGTATTTAAACCTTCAATGCTTAATACCATTCCGATTGCAAATGTTTGAAAAAGCCATTCGGTTTGAGTAATCTCAAAATAAAAACCAAATATAGTTAACAAAATTCCAATTGAAAACTGAACCATTATGCTGTGTTCGGTCATAATAAGTTTTCTTGCACCGTTAAATGCAAAACCCATACTTTTTAACCTTCCTGTAAAAAAAGTGTTGTCTTTTTGAAATTCCATTTTTTATTATAATGCTGCTAATGCTGCTTCATAGTTTGGTTCGTTTGCAATTTCTGGAACTTGTTCTGCATATTTTACAACACCATTTTCATCCAAAACGATTACCGCTCTTGAATGCAAACCTGCCAAAACGCTTTCTGAAATTTCTAACCCATAATCTTTACCAAATTTTCCAGTATTAAAATCTGATAAATTTTCAACATTTTCTAGACCTTCTGCACCACAAAAACGTTTTTGAGCAAATGGTAAATCTCTAGAAATACACAAAACTTTAGTATTTTCTAATTTAGATGCAGTTTCATTGAATTTTCTTACAGATGATGCACAAGTTGCAGTATCTATGCTCGGAAAAATATTCAAAACCAATTTGGTTCCAGCAAAATCTGCTAAAGTTGTTGTTGATAAATCGTTTTTTACTAATGAAAATTCTGGTGCATTCGAACCTATTTTTGGCAATTCGCCAGATGTGTTTATTGGATTTCCTCCCAAAGTTATTGAAGCCATTTTATTTATTTTTTTAGAATTCAAAAGTAGTAAATATTTTTTAAATTCAGGACATAAAATCCTAGCATTCGATTTAAAAAAAAATTGCATGAAATACACAATAATAAATAGTTTTCAATATTTATTTTGCTTGTAAAAGCAAAAGTCTCATAATAAAAAAGCCATTTACAAATTTTGTAAATGGCTTTTAATATTTTTAAACTAAAAATATTAGTTTTTCATTATTTTTTTGGTAACAATCCCTTTATCAGAATTAATATTCAAAAAATACAAACCAGTTGTTAAATCAGCCACATTAATTTCTATGTTTGAAACATTTTTGTAAGTTGCTGTTTTTACAATTCTACCATTTAGGTCTGTGATAGAAATTTCGTTTATGTTAATGTTATCAGTGTTTGAAATTTTAACTAAATCATTAGCTGGATTTGGTGAAATTGAAAAAATATTAGACAAAAATCTATCCGTTGCTAAAGGAGCAGATGCTGCAACAATTTTCATTCTTGCGTTATTATCTATATTGAAATTTCTTCCACAACCATTATTTGTTCCTGTGCTTCCACATCTAGTAACAGCTCCAAAACCAGTTTGACCTGCTGGCATAGCACCAATTGTTGGTTTTTCTCCAATTGTCCAAATTGCACTATTTCTACTAGCGTTTATCATAACTGTCAAAGTATTGTCAGTTTCCGAAGATAAATCTAAATCAGCAAAAGGAAAAACTACATCTTGTGAAGCACCAATTGCAGTTGGTGTAACATTTACAGTTACTGGAGACGAAAATGGAAATAATGTTCCAGTACCTGAACCACAAACACCAGCACCTGTTACTGTAGGACAATCTGTATATAAACTCATTGTTAATGTATATGGAGTACTAACAACTAAAGAGAAAAAGTTAGCAGTTATTGATCTTAAATATCTTGCTGTTCCAGACAATACAATTGCGTCTCCCATTTGAGTAGCAGCACCGTTTGCAGTTGATGTTACTTCCATTCCAGTAGAACTAATTCCTGTTGTGTTGTAAATTACCAATCCTCCATCAGCATCCATTAATGAGAAAGATTGAGAAGTAGTATAGCCACTAAATTCTGTTGCACTACATTTGCTTCTAATAAAATAATTGTAAGTAGCGTTGGCAGTTAAACCAGATAAAGCAACTGAATTTGTAGAAAACGTAGCAACAGTCCCGCCACCACCTAATAAATATGGAGCAACACCATATTCTATTTCATACATTGCAGGTACAACTGTTGGAGCTGCCCAATTTAACGTTGCAGATGTCATTGTAACTGACGTCGGTTCATTAACAACAGTAACACCTATACAAGTTGGAGCAAGAGTAAATGCAAAAGTAAAGTCAAAACCTAAATCTGAATAAACATTATCCCACATTATGTAGTATGTTGTTCCTGATGTAACAGTAAAAGATGCTGTAGATAAATAATTTGATCCAGAAACATCATCATTAAAAGTTGAACAAACCAAAGCACCACACGTTCCTGTTGTAACAGAAACTCTTGTATCTACGCTTAATGGTGCAACATTTGTTGGCAAGTTAGATGATACAACAACTGTTCCATTTGCGGTTGCAGTGTATTTATACCAAATAGCATTCATTGGTCCACCTAAAGGAGTAGTTGCGGTTGTATTAGTAAAACAATTTACTTCGTATGTACCCGTTAATGTGGGTACAGTCAAAGTTCCATTTGCTGTTATTGTTGTAGCTGTGGCACATGTTAATTGAGCAAAAGTTGTAAATCCAATCATTAAAAATGATAAAGAGAGTAATAATTTTTTCATAAATTTTATTTAAGTTAAGCCACAAATATAATGTTTTATTTACAAAAAGCAATTATCTACCTAAAAAGGTTTAATCCAAATTTAAAAGCCGAATGAAACTAATTTTCATTCGACTTTTTGAATTTAAAATAATAGAAAATCTAAATTAAGAAATACTTTTAATCATAACCATTTCGTTTGCATCTTTAGCAT
Organism: Bacteroidota bacterium; assembly: GCA_031408435.1. Classification (GTDB taxonomy): domain Bacteria; phylum Bacteroidota; class Bacteroidia; order Flavobacteriales; family Flavobacteriaceae; genus Flavobacterium. Next base: position 332 of record JANNWM010000011.1, on the reverse strand, counting down.
AATCAACACCTGCGAAACCAAATCCGAAAAGGTTGTGAAAATCGTTTCTATAACCCAATAAATCACCAATTTCTGGTAAATTTTCGGTGGTTGCAATTTTCCATAAATCGGCAACTTTGGCTTGAATTTCTGGGTTTAATTCCCAATCGTCAATTCTAATTCGTCCAGCTTCGTCAACAGGAATTGTTGCTCCAGAATACAATCTTTGAGCAAACAAACGCTGAATTTGTTCAATGCAACCTTCGTGAGTGCCTTCTTCTTTCATTATTTTATACAATAACGAAATATATAATGGAATAACTGGAATTGCAGAACTTGCTTGTGTTACCAAT
>JANNWM010000010.1:0-157852 GCA_031408435.1 Bacteroidota bacterium | reverse complement strand
TGATAGAATAGACTTTATTCGATTTTTCTGCATTTGCAAATAAATGGTTAACTTGTTTTTTGAATTTGAACGAAAGATTGATTTTTCCAATGAGTAAAATCAACAAAATTACTCCGATAATTATTAAGGTTGTTTTCATTTTTATTTAGTTAAAAATTGAAAACAAAGTTTATTATTTTGATACTATTTTGAATTATAAAATTTTAAAATAAAGATTTAAAATTCCTATGTTGCACTATGAATTTTACAAGAAATAGAATTAGTTATATAACATTTTTTTTAATAAAATAACAAACCTTTGGTAGAACATTAAATTCTATACTTATGAAAAAGAGCCAAATAAAATCAGTAAAAACAGATAGTATGTTGTATCAAAAAACCAATGAGGATTTCAATAACGAAAAACCAAATCCGCTTGATCCAACTCAAATAAAAGTTCATCCAATAGAAGAAGAAAAAGAAATTAAATCTCTAAAAAAATGAACTGGACAATACTAATTATCATTGGTTTTTTGGCAATTGCGTTGGTTGTATTTACTATAGTTCGCAACCTAAAAGACAAAAAAGAATTAGAAGATAAAATGAATAACGATTACCCAAAATCAAATGATGAAAAGGGAGATTTTGATGACGATGGATTGTAAATTTATATAATTAAATGAAAAATATAGCAAATAAAACATTTACTAAAAACAAAATACAACTCATAAAAAGCGGTTCGCAATACTTTGATTTACTCATTAAACTCATTACCGAAGCCGTCGAAAGTATTCACATTCAAACTTATATTTTTAATGATGATGAAACAGGAAAATCAATTGTAAATGCACTCAAAATTGCCTCAAATAAAAAAGTAAAAATCTATGTTTTGGTTGATGGTTACGCTTCTAAAAACCTTTCTACAAATTTTATTGAAAACTTAAAAAAAGAAAATATACACTTTCGTTTTTTTAAACCTTTATTTAAAAATAATAATTTCTATTTCGGACGAAGATTGCATCATAAAATGATAGTTGTTGATGCAAAATATGCCTTAGTTGGCGGAATAAATCTTGCAGACCGATACAACAACTGCGATAAAATTAAAGCCTGGTTAGATTATGCAGTTTTTCTTGAAGGTCCAATTGCAAAAGAACTCAATATTTTGGGCTGGAAAACTTGGAATGGTTTTGAATTTAAACGTATTTTCAAATTTAAAGATGAAAAAAATATTTCATTTAATTTTAATGAAAATGAAACTTCATTATGCAAAATGAGTCGTAATGATTGGGTAAGATCAAAAAATGAAATATCAACAACTTATAAAGAAATATTTGTCAATGCAGAAAAACAAATTACTATTATTTGCAGTTATTTTATTCCTGGTGGTATTGCAAGAAAATCAATAAAAAATGCACTAAAAAAAGGCGTAAAAGTCAGACTTATTTTAGCCAGCCAATCTGATGTGCCAATTGCAAAGTCAGCAGAACGATGGATGTACGACTGGTTGCTACGAAAAAATATTGAAATTTATGAATATCAACCTACGGTTTTGCACGCGAAAATGTGCGTAGTTGATGAAAGTTTGGTAACCATAGGATCCTACAACATAAACAATATCAGTGCTTATGCAAGTATTGAGTTAAATATTGATATTAAGGATGCAAACTTTGCAAAAAAAGTTACCCAAACTTTAGATACAATTATCAAACAAGATTGTATTCAAATAACTACAACTATTCATCATCAAACAAATACTGTTTTTAAAAAATTGTATAATTGGGCTTGTTATAAAATTTTCAGGATTGTGTTTTTTTTATTTACTTTTTACTTCAAGCAACGAGAATAGATTCAATTTCAAAAATCAATTTCCTTGCATTCTTTCAAATAGTGATTCAAATGTTTTTGCATTCCAACCAGCAAATCGACCACGTTGTACGACAAGAGTGTTATCAAAATCTTTATTCAAAAAATAGTGAAACACAAATTTGCCCTTTGGGTTTTCCCAACCTTTCATTTGTCCGAATCGTAAATCGTTAAAAACAAGCGTATTGTTCCATTTTTCTACAGTATAAAAATTTTGAGAAAACCGCTTCAATTTATATAATTCTTCTTTGTTTTTTATGGGTTCTAACAAATTATCATTACGAGCAAAATAGGTTAGAGCCATTGCTTTTTTTGTATCAAAAATTGATTTGTAACCAACATAAAAACCATTTTTGTTACCCGCAACTACATACCATAAACTATTTTGGAATGGCGCAGGAGTTGTAAAATATTGTGTGTAATTAATATTTTGTTGCTGTAATGATTGCTTTACATCAGAATCGATTTTGATTTTTATAGCAATGCAAACCAACACATAAATGCCAGTAAAACCCAGTCCAAGTTTCCATATTCTTTTTCGGTAAATCGTATTTTTTCTAAAATAAATAAATGCCAAACAAGCTAAACCTGTCCAAACAGAAAATAATGGATCTGCCACATAAATCATATTAAAAGAAAATCGTTTGTGACTAAAAGGTTCTAACCAACCCACACCATAATTATTGAAAGCATCTAAAAAAATATGTCCAAAAATGACACTTCCAAAAAACAGCATCCAATGTTTTAAACTGATGTTATGCGGTCGGTGCAAATATTCTGCAAGCAGTGCAAATAGCGGTGTGATTATTATACAAAATAAGAAAGAATGTGTAAATCCGCGGTGTGCCAATAAGTTTGATGAAGTATCCATCCAAAAGGAAGCCACAAAATCTATATCAGGAATACTTTGTGCCAATGCACCCCACAACATTGCTTTTTTACCAAGTGTTTTACCTGCAAAAGCCTCACCCATACAGGCTCCAAGAGCGATATGTGTTAGTGAATCCATTTTATTTTAATTCTTTCTATTTTAAAAATTACGAATTCAAAAATTCAATCAAATCAAAATTCAATTTGTCTTTATCTGTATAAAACAGACCGTGTGGCGCATCTACATAGATAATAAATTTATTATCTGCAATTAATTTTGCTGTTTTTTCAGATGAAATTTCAATGGGTACAATTTTGTCTGCATTTCCGTGAATAATTAATGTAGGCACTTTTATTGATAAAACTTCTTGTCGGAAATCTGCTTTTGAAAAAGATTTAGCACATTCGGTGGTTGCGTGTGGCGAAGCAAAAGAAGCTAGCATTCTATAATATTCTAATAATGATGTGCTTAAATGATTATTAATAAAACCTACTCCAAAAAAATTATTTCCAAAATCGTTCAAAAAGTCAATTCTGTCTTCTTTAATTGCAAGTTGTGTAGCTTCGTTTTTTTCTTTCGTACGACCATCGGGATTGTCATCACTTTTTGCCAAATAAGGAATTATCGAAGAAATAAGAACTGCTTTTTTAATATTTGCGCCAGCGTGTCGACTAAAATAGCGAACTACCTCGCCACCACCCATAGAAAAGCCTACCAAAGTTACATTTTTTAACTCCAATTGGTCAATTATTGCTTTTAAATCATCTGTTAAAGTGTCGTAATCATAACCATTCCAAGGTTGCGAAGACTTTCCGAAACCACGTCGGTCATAGGTTATAACTCGATAATTATTGGCAACAAGATTTTCCATTTGATATTCCCACATTTCGTTAGAAAGGGGCCAACCGTGTATTAAAATTACAGGATCACCAGTTCCATAATCTTTGACATATAATTTTACGTTTGGTGCTGTTTCGATAAATTTATCTGTGTTTTGTTCTTTTACTGAAAAACCGAAATTATTTATTGATTCGATTTTATTTACTAGTGTATTTTCCATTTTTTTATGTTTGTTAATTAAATTTTGGATTAATTGTGTTGAATTTATTGTGCTTTAGTATCTGAAATTTGTTTCATAAAAAAATAAACCATTATACTAATCACTGATGAAAAAAAGCACCAAACCGACAGGATATAATTTTCGTAAAAGAATTGTGTAATTATATAGGATATAAGAATTGTAACTCCTAAAATCCACATTCGCTTGATATGCGAAAAAAAAGGTGGTGCAATGGTTGCCAATGCATATAAAAATATCCAAAAATTAGTCACTAAATCAGAATAACCAAGAATATAATTGATATGATGCCCATCGATTGCTGCTTTCACAGGATGGGTTGCCAAACAATATGTTAAATATATACTTACGGCAATTCCCGTTGCAACTAAGAATTTTTGAAATTTCTTTCTAGTACTGCTTTTTTCAATTAATAAAATAGCAATCGGAACCCATAACGGCCAAAGAATATGAGCAAAAAACAAATAAATATAAGTTGCAGTCTTCTGCAAAACAAAATAATCTTGTTTCGGAATGGTTAACCACAAAATTCCTTCTGCAAATTGTTGTACGCCAAACATAAACGGAATACTTGCAAAAAGTAGTTGCGATTTATAATTTGCCTTTTTAATTGATACAATACCAATTACAGTAAGTACGACACCTGCCGTGAAACTTGCGGTTGCTGAAAAACACATATTATTTATTTTTAGATTTTTTATCTAATCCTTCGGCTTCGCTCAATGCAATGGCAATGGCTTGTTTTGGGTTGGTCACAATACTATCAGATTTACCAGAATGCAAATCACCTTCTTTGAATTCGTGCATAACCTCAGCGACTTTTTTTTGATGTGGAGATAGTTTTTTCTTTGCGGTTGTATTTTTATCGGTTTTCATAATTTTATTTTATTAAAAATAAAAACGGTATTAGAAAATCATCTAATACCGTTTTTATAAATTATTAAAGAGCATAATCATAATAATAATCAACCTCTAACTCATTATTTATATGCCAAATTCCTGGAGTATTCCAAGCAATTCTTGCTGCTTCCTCTCTTTGATACCAAGAACTTACCGTTCCAGTTAAAGTAACAGTTGTTCCTGACACTGATACATTAATATCACTATCATCAATTGACCAACTTCTACTAATTGCATTTTCAACATCTCTTTTTTCAATGGCATCGTGACTTTCTGATTTTATTTTAATGTTATTTGAAACGCCTTTCACACCAGATAGATAACTAATACAACTTTTTGCGGCTTCCTTTTGATAATTCCAATGTAATTCACCATCTAAAGTAACCCAACCATTTTCTACTTTTACTTTTACTTTATCATCTGGAACTGACCAATTATCTTTCAAACCAGTCAAAACTTCTTTGGCAACTTCGGCATCAGTTTTTGTAAAAGTACTCGGAAATTTGACTTCAATATTTTCAACCAATGCTTTTACGCCAATTACTTTTTTGGCCGCATTTTCTGCTTCCATTTTCTTTGCGTAACTGTCCACAAATCCTGTCAAAGAAACAACACCATCTTTTGCTGTAACTCCAATTTCTGCTGCATTCAATAACGGCTCCCATTTAATAGCGTTTTGAACATCTGTCTGTAATTCTGAATTATTTTTCATTATAAATTATTTATTAAGCGACATTGTTGTCACTTATCTACAAATTTATAACTTGTTGGAAATAAATATTTTACATATTTATTATAATGATTTGTATAATTATGAGATTTTAAAAAATCACATCGTTTTCCCTGTTGCAGTCGGAATTTCGACTTTTGCAATGTCAGTAGGTGGAATTATTCCTGAGTACATTTTGGCGTAAGCGGCCGTAAATTCTGCCCCAAAAAACAAAATCATAGACGAATAAGAAACCCAAAGTAATATTAATATTATTGAACCTGCAGCCCCGTAAACAGATGCTGGTTCGGCTTTTCCGAAATAATAAGCCAAGCCCATTTTGCCAATCGTAAATAAAATCCCTGTGATTATTGAACCCCACCAAACGTGTTTCCACTCGATTTTTGCATCGGGTAAAATTTTGAAAATCATAGCAAATAAAGCAGAAATTACTAAAAGTGAAATAATGAAGTTAAGGATTCCGTAAATAGTCATCATAAATTGTGAACTTTCAAATGAAATGTAATTACTCACTGCGACCAATGCTGTCGAAATTACCAAAGAAATAGTTAGTAAAAATGCAATTGCCAAGATTAATCCAAAAGAAAAAAGTCTCGCTTTTATAATGAGCCAAACACCATTTTGTGGTTTTACTTTTACATTCCAAATCAAGTTTAATGTTTTTTGAAGCTCAACAAAAACCCCTGTTGCACCCAATAATAAAATACTTGCGCCGACAATTGAACCCCAAACTGTAGATTTTTCAGCCGTAGATTTTGTTAAAATATCCTGAATTTGCAAAGCCGTTTCTTGACCAATAGTGTCAGATATTTGTGTCATTAAATTCTGATTTACAGTGTCATTTCCAAAAAAATATCCTGCAACTGCAATAATTAATACCAATAAACCTGGAATACCGAATATTGCATAATAAGCAATGATGGCACTTTGCCTGAACGGATCTTTTGCCCACCATTCGATAGTTGCATTTTTAAAAATTTCTAAAATATCTTTAAATTTATGTTTCATAGTTCAATTTTTAATGTTTTAAAGGTCTTTGTTTAATAATTCCACCTTTGGTTTCTTTCACCGAATTCATTACCATAAATGCATTTGGAGTGATGTTTTCAATTTCTCGTTTTAATTTATTTAATTCTAATCTTGTAATTACCGTATAAATAATATCAACATTTTGGGTTTCGCCACTTTTGCCATAACCACGTTTTCCATTATAAACAGTTACGCCACGACCCATTTGATTTATAATCATTTCTCTGATTTTTTCGCTTTGTGCCGAAACAATTGTTACACCAATATATTCTTCTATTCCTTCGATAATAAAATCGAGCGTTTTCGACGCTGCAAAATAAGTAATCATAGAATAGAGCGCAATTTCAATTGTTAAAAAATAGGCTGCTATTGAAAATATAATTACATTGATAACAATTATAATATCACCAATTGTGGTGCCTAATTTTTTGCTTAAATAAATGGCCAAAATCTCGGTTCCGTCAATTACCGCTCCGCCTCGAATAGACAATCCGATACCTGCACCCAGAAAAAATCCACCAAAAATAGCCACCAACAAATTATCGTTTGTAACATTTGGGAAAGTAACAAACGCTAAACATAACGCTAATCCTGAAATTGCAAAGACAGTTTTGATTACAAATTCTTTACCTAAAATTTTATATCCAAGTACTACAAATGGAATGTTTACAGTAAGAATTAAAATGTACAAAGGAATTTTTGTTAATGCCGAAATTAATAATGAAATGCCTGTTGCTCCACCATCTATAAAGTGATTGGTCAATAAAAAACCCTTGAAACCAAATGCTGCCGAAACAATTCCTATACTAATTAACAGAAAATCTTTGACATTAATTTTAAATTTATAACGTAACTTGCTGTATCCTTTTAGCAGTTGATAATTAGATAAATCTTGATTTGCATCTTGATTTTTTTTGCTATAGAAGTACAATAATTTAGAAATAACTTTGGTTAAAAATGGTTTCATTTTTTTATTTTTATAATTTTCTTAATTTTCTCAACAAATTCAATTTCTTTTTTTGGTGTTTCAATTTCGCCAATCAAAAAACCATAGGGTTTCATTGGTTCAATATAATCGCAAACTATTTTGAACATTGCCGTGAGCGGTATGGCAAGAATAATCCCAGGTATTCCCCAAATTAATTCGCCAAGTACCAATGCCAAAATGGTAAATAAAGAATTGATTTTGACTTGCGAACCTACAATCAAAGGTTCTAAAACCCAACCTTGAATAAATTGTACAATGCCGTAAACAATTATAATTCCCAATAAAACATTTGCGTCAGCACCATTCATTGCAGCTACTAAAACGGTTAATGTAGTTCCGATAATATTACCTACAAATGGAACAATTTCTAAAATGCCACAAAGAATGGCAAAGAAAATGGCATTTTCGATTCCTAAAACGCTAAAACCAATGCCATACATTACCCAAAGTAGAAATATCATTTTAGATAATCCAATTAAATATTGTTGCGAAACCGATGCTACTTTCTGAATAATTTCTTGCATTTTGGCTTGTTTTGGTTTTGCAACTAGTTGTACCAAAAAGTTTTTGATATGGTTACGATAATATAATAGAAATATAAAATAAACCAGAATTAATATTAAATTAGAAAAAAAACTTGTCATTGAACCCAACATTATTTGAAATAAATTGCCGTAAGAAGGTTGCTCGTTTTTTAGAATTTTATATTGTTCTTTGATTGAAATATTGAGTGTATCAAAAACATATTTTTGAATTCTGGTTCCTGCTTCAATGGCTTTTTCTTTTAGAATTTCGAAGTCGTCAACTAATGCCGAAATTTGATAGCCCAAAAGCCAAACCAACAAGATTATTAAAATCAATAATCCTAAAAGTGATATAAAAACTGAAATTCCTTTTGGGATTTTTTTCTTCTCTATCCAATTGCAAAAAGGCAAAAAAAGTGTTGCCAAAATACCACCAATACACAATGGAATTAAGAATTCTTGAGCAAAATACATTCCAGAAACAACTAGAAATATAATTGCTAATTTTTTTATAACCGACGATAATGAAGTTGTCATAATTGCTGTTTTTTTATTAATTTCAATAATTTTGTAACATCTTTCATTTCGCACAATGCTGATCCTAAATTCATAGTTGTTGCTGTCCCGCAGGCAATTCCGTACTGCAAACATTCTATTAAAGGCAAATTATTCGATAAACCAAAAACGATACCTGCAACCATACTATCGCCAGCACCAACAGTGCTTTTTACTTTCACTTTTGGAGGTTTTATGGTGTACATTTCGTCTTTTGTAATTAGCATTGCACCATTTGCACCAAGCGAAACGACAATAATTTCGATGTTGTTTTTTTGTATAAATAACTTTGTTGCAACTTCAATGTTTTCTATTTTTAAATCTACAATTTCTAATAAAACACCTAATTCTTCGAGGTTTGGTTTTAGTAAATAAACACCCTCATCGACAGCATTTTTTAATGCTTCGCCCGAAGTATCAACTATAAATTTGGCATTATTTAATTTTGCAATTTTTGATAATTCGCAATAAATATTCATCGGAATTCCTGGAGGCAAACTTCCACTGGCAATAATAAAATCAACGTTTTTATGATTCTCTATGGCTTTTAAACAAGCTTTCCATTCGTCTTCTAAAATTTCATTACTTGGCATTCCAAATCGAAATTGCATATTGGTCGATTCCTCAAAAACTACAAAATTTTCTCTGGTTTCGTTTTTGGTTTGAATGCTCACAAATGGCACATTTTCTTTTTCTAATAAATTATTAAAAAACATTCCAGTATAGCCACCCGACGGAAAAATTGCAGATACCTCGCCACCAAGCCGTTTGATAACTCTTGCGACATTAATTCCGCCACCACCAGGTTCTAATTTTGGAGTTGTGCAACGTATTTTTTTCTCAGGATTGATTGTTGCAACAGATGTGCTTTTGTCTATGCTTGGACTGAAAGTTATTGTGATAATTTTTGACATTTTTGACATTTTTTTAAGATATTTATTCTATTATTTACATCATTTGAATTGCAGTTGACTTTAGCTAAATATTGTGGTTATGTAAATATATATCAAAATATTATTTTGTCTTTTTAATCATAACTTGATTTAACAAAATTTCGTTTCCATAATTTTACAAATTCATACCAAATTACAGAAACAATGCCAATTCCAATTGCTATCAATAATTGATTGATTTCTAGATGTTCAAACTGGAAAAATTTCGTTAAAGGTTTTATATAAAGTAGCAAACCAGTAATTGCAATTGTGATTGAAATAATTATTGGAACCAAATTATTTTTATACAATAAAGTTGTGAAAATAGAATAGTAAAAAGAACGATTAACCAACGTTAAAAATATATTTGCCGTAACCAAAACTACAAAAATCATTGTTCGTGTTGTTGCCTCACTAAATTCTTGATAAATAGCATATTGATAACAAAATAATGTTCCAATTGTAATTATTAATCCTTGAATAATGCTCGTTGAGAGTTCTTTCCAATTAAAAAAAGTCGCTGTGAATGGGCGAGGTTTTTGCATCATTGTATTTTTTTCGATAGGTTCGTTTTCATACACAATAGAACAAGTTGGACCCATAACTAATTCGAGAAATATGATATGTATTGGCGAAAAAATATTCGGATATATCCAACCCAAAGCAAGCGGAATAAATACAGTCAAAATTATTGGTATGTGAATAGAAATTACAAATTGAATAGCTTTTTTGAGATTAGAATAAATTTTTCGTCCCATCGAAATGGCAAAAACCATTTTGTTTAAATCGTCATTTACTATTATTAACGATGCTGCTTGTTTAGCAATTTCTGTTCCTTTTTTGCCCATTGCAATTCCAATGTGCGCCGCTTTTAATGCTGGACCATCATTGACTCCGTCGCCAGTCATTGCTACTATTTCTTTATTTGCCTTGAGTGCATTGATGATTCGAAGTTTGGCTTCGGGAAACATTCTCGTAAATAGATTTATTTCTGAAACTTTCTTTTTAAGTTCCTTTTCAGATAATTTCATTAATTCATCGCCAGATATACTTTTGTCAAATCCTATAAATCCTATTTGTTTGGCAATCGATGCAGTAGTTTCTGCATTGTCGCCTGTGATGATTTTTACATTAATTCCAGCTTTGTAAAAATGTTGCAAAACAAGATGACTGTTCTTTTTTGGTGGATCATAAAATGCTAATAATCCTTTGAATTCTAACTCAAATTCTTGTTGCGTTTTCGGATAATTTTTACCTACAAAAATCGCTTCGCCAACTGCTAAAATTCTATAACCTTCTGTTGATAATGATTGAATGGCTTCTAGAATTTGTTTTTTTTCTTTTGCAGATAATTTACAAAGTGCTAAAATGGCTTCCGAACCGCCTTTTGCAGCAATTATTCGGTTTCCAGATTTATTTTCGAAAACGTGCGTCATCATCGGCGGTTTGCCCGATAACGGATATTCGTGTACCATTTTGTATTGTGATCTTTCGTCTTTTGGAGTTTTTATAAGATAAATCTCGTGCAATGCCTTTTCCATTGGGTCAAACGGAATGATTTCGCTTGCAAACATTGATGTTGTTATGAGTTGCAATTCTTCATCTGATAAATTACTTTCTAAGTTGGTAATTTTATTGGATTCTAAAGTGAAAATTTTCGCCAAACTCATTGTGTTTTCTGTAATTGTTCCTGTTTTATCAATACAAATTACGGTGGCACTTCCGAGTGTTTCGACAGTTTTCATTTGCTTGACAATAATGCCTTTTCTCATCATTCGCCAAGCGCCCAATACCATAAATGTTGTAAAAGCAATCGGAATTTCTTCTGGCAAAATACTCATTGCCAAGGTCAATGCTTTGAGCAAACTGTCTAATAAATTGTAGGAATGAAAATAATTAATTGCCCAAACTATCAAGAAAATAATGCCACCAGCAATTGCCATTTTCTTGACAAAATTGCCAATTTGTATTTCCAACGGTGTTTTTTCTTCGGTAATTGCTTCTAGGCTTTTGCCGATTTTGCCTAGTTTGGTTTCGCTTCCAATACTAGTGATTGTTGCAATTGCTAAACCGCTTGCTACATTTGTACCTTGAAAAACCATATTGTCTTTACCGGATTTATCTTTGGAAACCGACATTGATTCGCCAGTTAAAATAGCTTCATTCACCGAAAAATCGTTAGAATGCAAAATCGTTCCATCAGCCGAAATCGAAGTTCCTTCTTCAACAATTAAACTATCGCCAATGACTAGTTCTTCCGTTTTTATTTCAATAGTTTTTCCGTTACGAATGACTTTGCAGTTGGGTTTTGTAAAATCTTTTAGCTTGGCTAAAGCATTTCGACTTCTAGCATTTTGAAAGGAAGAAATTAGTGAAACCAGCACAATTGCCGATGCCAGAAAAATAGCGTCTGCGGTTTTTCCGCTTATAAAATAAATAATCGAAGCGACCAATAACAATAAAATCATTGGGTCTTTGATGAATTTTAAAATTGCCTTCAAAAAATGATTTTCTTCTTTTAAAACAATACTATTTTCTCCGTGTTTTTTTCTTGAAGTTATCACTTCTTCATTTGTCAAACCTTTGATATTGAAAGTATTTGTTGTCATTACTATAAATTTATTTCTTAGTTTTCTGTTTTAATATCAATCGCAACGAAGTATCTTTTGTAAAATATGCCCAAGCCCAATTAATAAAAATAATGAGTTTGTTTCGAACACTAACAATTAGCATTAAATGCAAAAACATCCAAACAATCCAAGCAAAATAACCTTGAAATTTAAAAAATGGCAAGTCTACAACGGCTTTGTTTCTGCCAATTGTTGCCATAGAACCTAAATCTTTATACTCGAAATTTTTGGTTGGTTTGTTTTGAATTAAAAGTTTAAAATTTCGGGCTAAATTTTTCGCTTGATTTATTGCAACATTAGCCAATTGCGGATGCCCTTTTGGATATTTATCAGTTTCCATCAACGCAATATCGCCTAAGGCAAATATGTTTTTAGAATCAATAACCTGATTTAATTGATTTACTATTAGCCGATTTGAAACGCCGAAATAACTTTCTGACAATCCTAAAATTTTATTCCCTGTTACTCCTGCAGCCCAAATAACAGTTTTGGTTTTTATGACATCGCTATTTTTTAGAGTCAATAGTTTGCCGTCATAATGAGCAACAATTGTCTCGGTCATAATGATTACGCCCATATCTTCGAGATATTTTTGAGAAGATTTTTTTGATTCTTCACTCATACTATTCAAAGTGTTTTTGCTGCCTTCTATTAAAATAATTTTGAATTTTGAGAAATCAATTCCAGGATAATCTTTAGGCAAAATATTTTTTCTGATTTCGGCAAACGATCCTGCGAGTTCTACGCCAGTTGGCCCAGCACCTACTATTACAAGATTTAACAAACTTTCTTTAACTTCATCTTCAGCAGAAATTATATTTTCGAAAGTTTGCAAAATGTGATTTCTGATAGTAATTGCTTCGTAAGTCGTTTTGAGTGTAAAAGCACATTTTTCGATTTCTTGATTGCCAAAAAAATTGGTTTTGCAACCAATAGCAATTACTAAATAATCATAATCAAAATGTCCAATTGTAGTTGAAATTGTATTATTTGATTCATCTATATTCAAGACTTCTGACAAGCGAATTTGAAGGTTTTTTTTGCCTTTAAAAATATTTCTAAGCGGAAAAGAAATACTAGATGGTTCGAGTTGAGAAGTTGCCACTTGATAAAAAAGTGGCTGAAATTGATGGTGGTTTATTTTATCAATAAGTAAAACATCGAATAATTGTTCGTCAAGTTGACGCACCAATTGAATACCAGCAAAACCACCACCTATGACAATTATTTTTTGTTTTTGCATGATTTTCTATTTAATTATTAATCGACTTTGTCTATGTTAAAGTTTTGAAATTTGATAATTATTATAAATGGTTTTAATACATTGGGCAAATAAAAAAAGCGAGAATAAAATCTCGCTTTTCACATTATCTCCCCAAATAATGTTCTACCTAAATAGATCTTTTATGTTGTTTCCGATTTCTTTCATGTCTCGATTAAAATCGCTTTGAAATGTTTTCCATTCGGTTTCGTTGCCATCGTAATTGTTAAGTTTTGTTTTTAATTCAACATTTTTGGCTTCGAGTTTTTCGATTCTGGTTCTGTACATTCCATCAAATGTTTTTCCTGGTTTATTCATTTCTATTTTCAAATCTGCAATACGCTTTTCGTTATCTGCGATTTTGGCTTGCGATTCTGTTTTAAAAGTTAACCATTCATTAGCATTTGAAATTTTGGTGTCTTTTAAATCTTGATTGGCTTCGACAACATTTTCTTTTGCGGTATTTTCTTTTTGTTGTGCCGATTTACAAAATGTAAAAACTGTTCCTGCTAAAATTAATAGGATTATAATTGCTTTATTCATGTTTTCTGTATTTTTAATTGTTATACAAATTTGCAAAAGTTAACAATAAAAAGTATTACAGAATTTTTATGAAAAGTTATAATATTCCTAGTTTTGAAAAAACAACGTCAACTAAAAATCAATATTTTTTAAAATAAGTTGAAAATAAATTTGGATATAAACACAGTTAAATATAGTTAAAACCTACAATTTTATGAATCACAACCGTTTCAAAAATCTTCATTCGATAAATACTTTATTGTTGTAACAATTGTTTGGCCATTAACCAAAATAACCTTGTTACATGTGTGGGTTTTTCTATAAGTTCCGAAAGTGTTACAAAGTTATTGACAAACAACAATTTGTCTATATTTATATTGTCGTTTTCGCTTAATTGATGATAAGCCATTGACCAATTCGGAAAAACTCGATCTTGTTTTTCGGCTTCTGCCAAAAGCATTACGTTGCGGTGGCGTTTGTCTTTTTTTATGCTATCGTAAAGTTCTAATAATTTGTGTTTTTCGCCTTCTAGAATTTGTATGAACTCGTTGTTATGAAACAATAGACAGCCAGTAATTTCGTTTTGAAAATTGAAATTTCGGGCAGTTTCTAAAATTTTTTCAATGTCGTCTGCGTTGAGGTCATCTTTGGCAACCGAACGATAAATTAATTCATACATTTTTTTGGGGATTTAATTATTTCTATGGCAATTTGAATTTTAATGTGGTTTTGTTCTTTCGGATAAGAAGAAATCCTAGTACTTGCTCACGTTATGAGATTCCTCTAACGTCGGAATGACAAAACCTAAGTATTTATTTAATAAACCTATCACTTCTAAAACCTACAATTTTCAATAAAATAACCTTTTTATTTATTACATCTAAATTTAAAATCTTACATCTAAACTTACATTCTGTCCATATACCAATTCAATTCTTTTTCCATTTTTTGGTATTTAAATATGGTATTTATGGTTTTTTGAAGTCTTAAAAAAGCGGTTTCAGATTTCACAACATAATCGAATGCTTTGTGGTGCATGCAGCTTACTGCAACGTCAATTTTGTCTTGTGACGATAACATTATTACCGGAGTATTGGTATTGAAATCTTTGATTTTATCTAAAGTTTCAATTCCGTTCATTGCTGTTTTGTCAATTCCGTCTAAATGAAAATCAAGTATTATTACATCTGGATTTTTGTTCAAGTCTTTGACACACAATTCGCCAGTTGCAAAAGTTTCGATTTCGAAATCGCCGTGGTGCAAGAATTCTATTTCAAGAGATTTCAAGAAAACAGCATCGTCATCGACAAGGAACAATTTTATTTTATTTTCGTTTTTCAAGGTTTTCTAGTTTTAAATTTTTTAATTCTATTTCGAGTTCTTTGCAGGCTTGAGTGCATACTTGTTCAAGTTCAAGTACCATGTTTTGTATTTCGCCAGTAATCTCGATTGTAAATGCATATTCTTGAATGCGTTTTGCGGTTTCTTGAATATTTGAACTTAATCCAATTATCGAGAAAGATGGAATCATTTTGTGTACAGCAGATTGCAACATTTTCCAATCTTTGTCAATCAAACTTTTTTTCATAGAAGAAATTAATGGTGGGGTTTGTGCCAAATAAGCATTTATAATTTGAGCCATTAATTTTGGGTCAGATTTAGTTAATTTTGTTAAATAACTCATATCGACATATTTAATTGTGTCTTTTGCTGGATTTTGCCCAACAATATGTTCAATAACTGCTATTGGTTTTTTAGAAAACGCTATCAATTTGCTGTATAGCAATCGCTCGTCTACTGGTTTTGCTAAATAATCATTCATACCTACTGCTTTGCATTTTTCGACATCGACAGTTGTTACATCTGCGGTAAGCGCAATTATTGGAATTTGTAATTTTAGCTTTTTACGAATGTATTCGGTGGCCTCGAAACCATTCATTTCAGGCATTTGCAAATCCATTAAAATAATATCATAAGTTTTGGTTTGCAATTTTTCGATTGCCAACTTGCCATTAGCAGTAATATCGCATTCGAAACCAAAATCGTCGAGCAAGGTTCTCATTAACAACTGATTGAGTTCCATATCTTCGACAACAAGTACTTTTGTGTTTTTTATTTCGGAATCTAAATGCATAATTTCGGGCTCGACTATTGCATCGATGCTTGTTTTTTTAAAATCTATAACAAAACTAAAAGTTGATCCTTTGCCAAATACACTATCAATTGCAATTGTTCCGCCTTGTGCTTCGACAAGTTGTTTAACAATTGCAAGTCCAAGCCCTGTACCACCATATAATCTTGATGTTGTGCTGGTTGCTTGTTGAAAATTTTCGAAAATTTTGCCTACTTTGTTAGCTTTTATTCCAATTCCAGTATCAGATACAGAAAATTTTACTTTGACCTTATCATCATCTTCAGAAAACAAGCTAACATTAATTGTAATTTTTCCTTTATTCGTAAATTTTACAGCATTGCTGACTAAATTTAGAATAATTTGGTTCAATCGAATAGGATCTCCCAGTAAAACTTTCGGAATATTATCGTCATATTCTGTAATCAATTCTAGGTTTTTTTCTTGAATTTTAGTTTCAAATAAATGCAACATTGATGTTATTGTTGATGATAATTTGAAGGCTGTTTTCTCGAATGTCATTTTGCCCGAATCGACTTTGGCTAAATCTAAAATGTCGTTTATTAGAACAATTAGCGAGTCGCCAGACATTTTTATTGCCATTAAATATTCTTTTTGTTTGGTTGTCAATTCGGTCTTGAGTACTACTTTTGTAAATCCAATTATGGCATTCATTGGTGTTCGAATTTCGTGGCTCATATTCGACAAAAACTGTTGTTTGGACTTGACTGCCTCTTCGGCAGCAAGTCTAGACTCTTCGGCGATTTCGGCTGCAAGTTCTGCGTAAACTTTTGCTTCGGTTAGTTCGGTTTCTAACTTTTTTTGTGCCGTAATATCTATACTTATTCCTACATATTGATACGGAACACCTTTGTCGTCCTTAAAAGGCACAATTGTCATTCTTAACCAATAATAATCTCCGTTTTTGTCTTTGTTGCGAATATCGTTTCTGTAAATTTTTCCGTTAGAAATTGTTTCCCAAAGATTTTTCATAAACTCTTTTGGATGAAAATCAGAGTTAACCATTGCGTGACTGCCACCGACTAATTCGTTATAAGAATATTTAGATATTTTTAAATAATTTTGGTTAACAAACAAAATTTTGCCATTTTTGTCTGTAATATCGACAATTGTCGACGCATCGAGTGCTAGTCTATAATCGGTAACTTCTTTTAAAGAATCGATTAAATTTTGTTCGTTTTGTTTTTGTTCGGTTATATCTCGCGCAATTGCATAAATTTTGTTTGTTTTTTTATTGTAGTTAGATTTCCAATCAAGTAATACATATTTTCCAGATTTTGTTTTATATCGATTAATAAAACTTATTGCTGGAATGCCGTTGTTCAAACTCTCGATAATGTTTTTTGTAGCCTCAATATCATCTGGATGTACAAAATTCATAAAGCTATTGTTAAGCAATTCTGTCTTTGAATATCCCAAAACTTTCGAAAAAGTATTGTTAATTATTTCGAAATATCCATTGGCGTTGGCAATGCAAGCAAAATCGAGATTTTCGTTAAATAAATGTTTGTACTCGGTCAAGTTTCGTTCTAGTTTTTTTTGTTCAGAGACATCTCTGGCAACTACAACGGCGCCAATTACTTTGTCATTTTCATCTTTATAAACCGAACCGTTAAACAAAACTTCGGTAAGTTTTCCGTCTTTCATTGTCAACGGATAATTGGTTACGAATCCTTTTTGGAAAACTTGTTGATAAATATTTTCGGCTTTTTGTTTGTTGGTAAAATACAAAAAAAAATCGGTATTGCTTAGTTGTTCTCTTGTTTTACCTGTAATTTTTAGCATTGCAAGGTTCATGTCCATAATTTTGCCGTCAATATTAAGCGTTACCAAAGGATCGAGGCTGGCTTCTATCAAACTGCGAGAATAAACTTGTTTTTGGGCTTGTTTTTTATTAAAATCAAATTCAATATTTGCTATTTCTAGTTCGTCGGCACGATTGGTTTTTTCTTGTTTTTGATGCGCCAATTCAATATTTGCTATTTCTAGTTCGTCGGCACGATTGGTTTTTTCTTGGTTTTGATGTGCCAATTCAATATTTGCTATTTTTAACTCATTGGCACGATTGATTTTTTCTTGTTTTTGATGTGCCAATTCTTTATTCAAGTTTTTGATTTCTTTATTAGAATTTTCTTTTTCAGAAATATCAGTAGTTGTTGTTATGTAGTAAAATTGTTCTTGAATTTCGGTTTTATCAACTGATATGATTACGTTTTTTTTAAGACCATTTAGAATTGTAAGTTCAATTTTTACGTTGGACATTGAACCTTTTTCGCGGACTTTTTTAGTAATTTCATCTCTATTTTCTTTTGAAAGAATTTTAAGATCTGTAGATTTTTTATTGATTAAACTTTTTCTTTTTACCGCAAATAATTTTTCGAAATGTTTGTTTACATAAACAAATATTCCGTCATCAATAGTTGTAATACTTATGGCAACAGGAATTAGCTCGAAATAACTTCCAAGTTTTTCGATAGTAATTTCGGATTTTGAATTTGGATTTTTTACTTCCATATATAAAAATTAATATTTTTTTAGTTAACTTGTTACTAAATTTCTTCGATTGGATTTCTTCGCTTGTCTTTGAGTTGTCTAAAATGCGAAGGCGAAAGTCCAGTAACTTTTTTGAATTGGCTTGACAAATGTGCCACGCTGCTGTAATTCATTTTCCAAGCGATTTCTGTAATATTCAATTCACCATAAATCATTAATTCTTTAATTCGTTCGATTTTATTAGAAATAATGTATTGCTCGATAGTTGTACCTTGAACCTCTGAAAATAAATTGGCAAGATATGTGTAATTGTGGTCTAATTTTTCTGATAAATAGTCAGAAAAATTAATTTTTAGAACCTCATCAGAATGATGAATTAATTGAATGATAATGTTTTTAATTTTTTCGATTAGAATCGATTTTTTGTCGTCCATTAATTCTAGCCCAGAATCAAGAAGTCCTCGTTTTAATAATTCTCGTTTATCAGCATTTAGGTTTTCCATTATTTCGACTTCACCCAATTCGACAACAATAAAATGGAGTCCAAGTTTTTTGAGTTCGTCGCGAACCGCTAGTTTACAGCGATTGCTAACCATGTATTTTATGTACAGTTTCAAATTATATTGTTTTAGTCCTATTTTTCAAAGATGCTTAATTAGAAATAAAAAAAGTTACAGAACTATCTGTAAAAGTTATATAATTCATAGGTTTTTGTGACCAACCTACAACCAGAAAAGTTGTAAATACATTTTGAGAAATATAAAATTATTTAAACTGTAATAAAATACTGACTTTCAATTTATTATATTTTTTAAAGATACAGTTTTTTATTTATAACTAATAATAAGGACAATCTATTTTAACCCAGATTTTGAATTAGATATACAATTTAATTAACACAAAAAGGATTAAACTTATATAAAGTCTAATCCTTTCTTTTGTTTTTAACTTATTAATTTTTCTATTAAAAATGTTACTTTTTAATTTTTTTTTTAAATAATAATGCTCTGTGGATTATTTTGATTTTAAAACAATTAAAAAACATTAACATAAAATCGTATTCAATCACAATTTTTATTTAAATTTTCTAAGCAATTGTCATTGGAACGTCCATTAACAAAATTTCTGAATTTTCACTATTTGCAATAATATTTAGTTTATCGGTATCCCAAATTCCAAGTCCATCTCTTTTGTTTAAAGCTTGTCCGTTTATGGTTACATCGCCTTTAATTACAAAAACGTAAACACCATTTCCACTTCGTTTAATTGTGTATTCTACATTGAAATCTTTATCAAAAACACCTTGATGAAACCAAGCGTCTTGGTGTACCCAAACTCCCTCGTCGTTACTGTTTGGAGATAAAATTTGCTGCAAATTGTTTTTGGATTTTGTTTTATCTAACGTAATTTGATCATAACGTGGTGTAACATTTTTTTTGTTAGGAAACATCCAAATTTGTAATGTATTTGCTGCTTTATCTTTGTTAGGGTTGAATTCGCTATGTGTTATTCCAGAACCAGCACTCATACACTGAATGTCGCCATATTGTATTATTTCACCATTTCCCATACTGTCTTTGTGCTCCAAGGCACCTTCTAGAGGAATAGTAATAATTTCCATATTATCGTGGGCATGGGTACCAAAACCCATTCCTGCTGCAATAATATCGTCATTCATAACCCGCAATACACCAAAATGCATGCGTTCTGGATTTTGATAACCTGCGAAACTAAAAGTAAAATTTGCCTTGAGCCAGCCATGATCGGCAGTTCCACGAGTATTTGCTTTGTGTAATACTATGTTGTCCATAATCTATGATTTTTTTCAAATTTTAAAATATTGTTTAATATTAAGAATTAAGCTAATTAGTTTATATCTAACAATTTACATTCCTAAAATTTAGAATCTAAAACAAATTAAAATTTCATTTCTTGAATCAAAAAATTAGATGTTTTAACTGAATTAGGAGTAAAAATCTCGTTTAATTTTGCATTTAAAACAAAATATTTATTGTTTACAAAAACGCCAGTTGTAGGGAAATCCATTTCTGTTGCTGTTGTTTTAGAAACTTTTGCAGTTGTAAAATTATCTGTAGTATTTATTTTATATGCTTCTTTATTTGAATTAGAAATAACTACCAATTCATTTTTGCCATTTAAAATTAAACCATCACCACCTAAAAATAAATCGGTTGTTATTTTTGTTATATTTTTTGGATTTTTTAACTCAATTTTAAACAATTCGCCTGTATTAGATTGAACTGCAACTAAGTATCCGTTTGGATGAAAAACGATTCCGTTTAAATTGAATCCTTCTTTTTTCCAGTTATCGGAAGTTGCAAAAATAGAGGCTGCTCCTTTTTTATTGATTTTATATATTATTGGCGATGCACTGTTGGTTACATAAGCATTACCTTGGGAATCAAAATCTAAATCATTGGCAAAGTTATTTCCGTCTTTATTTAAAGCTCCTAAGTCTGAAACAAATTTTTTCTTGCCGGTTTTAGTATCAAATGCAATTACTTTTGCTAATTTCATTTGCGTAGCAGCACTTGTATTAACTGCAACTCCAGGATCAGAAACACAAACATAAAGTAAGTTTTGGGTTTTGTTAAGATGAATACCGATTGTACTAACCAACTCTTTATCGTTAATAAATTCTGAATATTCACCGTTTGGTTTTACTTTTCCGATTTTTCCGTAATGTAAAGAACTAACATAGAAAATATTTTCTTTTTGATTGTACGCTATTCCTTCTGGATAAAGTTCGGTAGCATTAAATTGAATGTTTTGAGTGAACGCATTAATACTTTGCAAAAATACAATTGCTAATAAAATTAATTTTTTCATTTTTTTTGATTTTAGATTTAGATAAAATAAATTTATAACCAAAAAATTAAGTCCAATGATTTAATTTTTTGGTTATTTAGTAATAATTACAGTTTTTATAAAGAATTTGCACCAGCTTCGGCAACTTGATGATCTTTTTCTACTGTACTTCCGCTTACTCCAATGGCTCCTATTACATCGCCATTTGCGTTTAGTATTGGAATTCCACCTGGAAAAGAAATTAATCCTCCGTTAGAGTGTTCAATTCCAAATAAAGAACCACCTGGCTGAGAAAGACTTCCGATAACTCCTGTTGGAAAATCAAAAAATCGTGCTGTTTTGGCTTTTTTCAAAGAAATATCAGCCGAACCTAACCAAGCACCGTCCATTCTTGCAAATGCCAAAAGGTTTGCACCCGAATCGACGATTGAAATATTCATTTTTGTTTCTAATTCTATTGCTTTTGCTTTTGCAACTGCAATTGCATTTTCGGCTTGTGCCAATGTAATGTTCATGTTATTATGATTTAATTTTTGCAAAAGTACTATTTTATTATTTGTATATACAAATAATTTTATTTAAATTACTTATATGTATATAAGAAATTATTATTGACGTTGGTTGTAAATTCAAAAAAGTAAAATTATGCAAAAATAACATTATGCTTTATGTAAAGAGAGAAATAAATTATACAATCAGTTTATCATGCGCCCATTTTTTTGGACAGAATCTTAATAAATATAGTTTTTTCATTAATTTTTTCGGTTTCTTGGCTAAAAATTAGAGATAACCTGACCAGCCATAGTTTAAATATCCAAACAGCAATCCTAACAACCAAAGACGTTTTTATTTACAGTAACCAAGACCGAATTTTGGTGCACACCAACCAAGTTTTACCAAATGGCGTTATAGAAATTTTAACCAACAACAGTTACAACTACATTGGGCAATTGCTTAACAAAAAAGTAGGCGATATAAACCAACAGGTACCAATTATTTACAAAAAGTAGATTATACTTATAACATACGAAGTTGGCTAAAAGGTTTAAATGATGTTAGTAATTTGACACAAGGCACAGATAAAAAAGATGTGTTTGCCCATCAATTGAATTATAACGAAAGTGCAACAGGCAAATTTGTACAACGGCAAAATATAAGAAACCTTGTGGCGCACCAACAGCGACAATATTCTGCACAAATACAGTCATCAATACGACGAAATGAACCGTTTGCTCAATGCCGTTTACATTAAGCCAGATGCCAGTGTAGCAAATTCTAACAATTATACCGAAACAATAAGTTATGATCAAAACAGCAACATAACCCACATTAACAGTTCAGGTTCTATATAAAACCACACAAAAATATTCGTGCAGTAGCGGTGTAAATTTTAGAGTTAAAAAGTTTTATAAAAATGATTGTTGTTTTGAAATATTTCATATATAAAAACCATAAGAAAAAATTCGTGCAAAACAGCAGTAATCTAATAAATTGATTTTTCGAAATAAAACAAGTTTGCGTAAGTGATTGAAGTGGAAATCTTTTTTTGTATTCGTCTCGATTTTGGAACGAGACGAGTACAAAAAAAATTGGGAACGTAAAGCACGACCTCGTCTTTTGGGACGGGGTTACGCCCAAAAATTATTAATGTCCAGATGCAATTTTATTATCAAAACTAATACCTTGCTTTTTTAGAATTCCAGTTACGCTCCAAGCATAATAAGCCAAATAAGCAAAACATAAAATTCCGATTACATAACTATTTTGAATGCCAATACTTTCTGAAACATAGCCTTGCGTCCAGCTGATAATTCCGCCACCCATAATCATCATTATCAAGAAGCTAGAACCTTGGCTGGTTTTTTTGCCTAGACCACTTATTGCTAATGTAAAGATACAAGGCCAAAGTGTGCTGCAAAATAAACCTACGCTCGTAAATGCATAAACGCTTGTCATTCCAGAAGTAAAAATTCCGATTAGTAAAGCCAAAATGCCCAATCCTGAAAAGATTAATAGCATTTTTGCAGGATTTCCTTTACTCATGATATCTGCAATAATTAATACAATTATTACCAAGCCATAAATATAAAAAGGAGTTAAATCATGTTTTGCTATTGCGTTAACAGCTAAAAACACGCCAAAAGCTAAATATGGAGCAAAAAATTTCAATATTTTTTCAGTTCCTGCTTTTACATTAAATGCTTCAACGGCACCGGTCCAGCGACCAATCATTAAACTTGCCCAATAAAGAGATATATAAGGTGCAACATCTTTTGTTAGAAATCCTAATTTAGTTTCCATGTAAGCTGGCAAGTTACTAGCAGTCGAAACTTCGACACCAACATATACGAAAATTGCAATCATTCCTAACACCAATTGAGGATATTTTAAGGCCGAACTTCGGGTTGGGTTCAAGTCATTTTCGGCTTCGTAACTGACTTTTGGTCTGTCTGGAAGCGAAGAGAATTTCAACAAAACTGCAACAATTAAAAAAGCTAATCCAAGAATTAAATAAGGAATTTTTACATTTTCGATACTTATATCAGTACTAGTAGAAGTTGTTGCTCCAAAAATAGCATAACTAACAATTAAAGGTCCGATTGTTGTTCCTAAATTATTAATTCCGCCTGCCATTGTTAATCTTTGAGAACCAGTTGTAATTGGTCCAAGTGCTATAGCTAGTGGGTTTGCAACGGTTTGTTGCAAAGAAAAACCTAGTGCCACTATAAATAATCCTGAAAGCATTAACGGAAAAGAACCAGTATTTGCAGCTGGATAAAACAATAATGTTCCCAGTGCTGATATTGTTAAACCAAGAGCCAACCCATTTTTGTAACCTATTTTATTGATTAAATCTTCTTTTATTAAAACCGAAATCCCCATATAAATCAAAGACCCAACTGTATAAGCAATGTAAAAAGCCAACGAAACTAATTGACTTTCTGCTTGTGATAAATCGAATGCTTTTTTGAAAACTGGAATCAAAATATCATTGCTAGCAGCGACAAATCCCCAAAAGAAAAATACGATAACAAGCGGAACAAATTGTCCCCAATTGGTGTTTGAATTTTGTGTATTCATAAAATTAAAATAAAATTTAGTTTGAATTAGTATAAGACCAAACTTAGTTTAATTTTTTGTAATATTTAGAAGTTTGCAAAAAAAATAAGTACTTGTAAATAAAAATTATTTAAAAACACTTACTTTCAATAATTTGCAGTAAAATTGTATTAATTTAATAAAAAAACTTTAATTAATTCTGAACATTTTCTAAAACATTACCATCTACATATTCTTGCAAGTATTTAAATCTTTCGGTTAGTTTGCCGTTTTCGGTCATTTTGGCTCTGGCAAGAATTCCGTCTTTGTCGTTGTTGAAAAAAGCAGGAATTACGTGCTCCATAAACATTTCGCCAAATCCTTCGCTGGCATCTTTTGGCAATTCACATGGTAAATTATCGACAGACATTACAACAATAGCACCCGGATGTGTGTAATTTACTTCTTTATTTTCTGAGGGCAAATAACCAAATAAAGGGTCTTGGATTGTAGATGCTTTTATGGTGCAAGCAATTGGTCCATTGACATCGCAAGAAATATCGGCAACGACTTTTATTTTGCAATCTGGTGCCATTAACATTTGTCGAGTTAATATATTTGGAGATTCATTGGCATGAAAATGTCCAGCCATGAAAATATCTGAAACTTTTACAAAACGCTCGAAATCTGATATATAGTCCAATGGATTTTTATAAAAATCTTGATTATCTATAACTTTTCCGTCAATTCGTTTGTTATAATCTAAAACATCAATTTGAGTAAAAACTGGTTCTGAATATATTTTTGACAAATAATTTTCGACAGAAACTTCTTTGAATTTCATTCCTGTTAAAATTTCTTTGGCGCCATTTCCTACTTTTCCGTGACCGGTCAAAACAATTTTTATTGGTGGCAAAGTTTGTCTTTTTAATTTTGTAATTAATTCTTCTTTATTGTTTAAAGTATTGGCTTTGGGCAAATTGAACAATTCATATTTCATTCCGAAAGCTCGAATTCCGTTATATGCACCTACAATTCCTGCATAGCGACCAAAACCAATTAAACGCCTGTTTTGTGCATCGACAATGGTTTCGTGGTCAAATAATTCGATATTTTTATCAAGAATTGCTAATAATAATTTTCGGTTATAGGGTTGTTTTTTTATGGTATGAGAAAAGAAAAAATATTTTTTATTTGGTATTAATGCATCAACTGGAACTTCTTTTACTCCAAAAAGCACATCACAATCACTCAAATCGGTTACAACTTCTAGACCTAAATTCACATATTGTTGATTTGAAAAAACACGAATATCAGAACTTTCGATTTTAATTTCGGCATCTTTATGTTCTGTTTTTAGACGTAATAATTCGTTTGGTGTAAAAACGACACGTCTGTCAATTGGTACTTTTCTTTCTTTTATGATTCCGAATTTCATTTTTTTAACACTTTATTTTATATTTGTTGCAAATGTAACATTAAATGTAATGAAATCAATTAAAAATATATTCTGATTATTTGTATTTCGGAAAATTGTTGTTAAGTTTTAATAACTATTTGAAATTCAAAAAACGAGTTTTAATATATTTGCTAAATACATTAAATCATAAATGAAATTTTCTACCTATATATACATCTTAATTTTATCAATTTTATTTTTAAATATTTCTTGTAAAAAAGAAGAAAAATTAATTGTCAGAAACATCAAAACCAAAATAGGAATTTTACCAATAATGGTTCCAAACGACAATGAATTTGAACCGTTGACAGATAAATATTTTAAAAATAAAAAATATGAAATACAGCATTTTTATGATTTGAATTGGAAAGCAAACCAAATGAATGGCGGTTTTTTGGTTGCAAAAAATGGTCAAATTATTTTCGAAAAATATTCAGGTTGTGCAGATTTAGACATCAAAAATAAAATCAATTCAGAAACTCCATTGCACATTGCATCAGTTAGTAAAGTTATAACTGCAACTGCAATCTTGAAACTGGTCGATGCCAAACAAATCGATTTAGACCAGAAATTGAATACAATTTTAACAAAAATTCCTTTTGATTCTATTACAATTCGAACACTATTGAACCATCGAAGCGGATTAAAAAATTATGCCTATTTTACAAATGATAAAAAAGTTTGGAATCCTGAAAAAACATTAACAAACCAAGATGTTTTAGATTTATTGGCAAACAAAACGATTCCGTTAGATTTTACGACCAATTCTAAATTTAGTTATTGCAACACCAATTATGCCCTTTTGGCTTTGGTTATCGAAAAAATAACAGGTTTGAGTTATGCTGAATGCATACAAAAAATGATTTTTGAACCTTTGGGAATGAAAAATTCTTATGTTTTTGATATTAAAAAAGATTTATCCAGAATTACACCATCTTATAAGTGGAATGGCACAAAATATCCAATTGATTTTTTAGATGGTATTTACGGTGACAAAAATGTTTATTCGACACCAAGAGATTTATTAAAACTAGATTTAGCCAGACATTCTAAATATTTTTTGAATCCAGATTTAATCAAACAATTATATGCAGGTTACAGTTATGAACACAACGGTACAAAAAATTATGGATTGGGAATCAGAATGATAGAATGGAAAATTGGCGAACCATTTTATTTTCATAATGGTTGGTGGCACGGCAATACATCATCATATATTTCGTTAAGAAAAGAAAAAGTAACCATAATTGCGTTGTCAAACAAATTCAATCATTCGACTTATCAAGTTAAAAGAGTTGCATCGTTGTTTGGCGATTATCCTTTTAAAGTTAATGATTCCATTTGAGTTGGCAATGTTGAGTTTTCAGTATTAGATTGCCAATAGTATCTTAAAAAAAATTCTAAAATTGAAAACTAGTATTTAAATTGTATATTTGCATAAGTTATTTAATGATTGGTCAATTTAAATTGTAGCATTACAACTTCAAACTGAAAATTAAAAACAAAAAAAAGGGGTCGACTGGTTTTGACAGCAAGTCGAATTGAAAAGTAAGCACGTCGAGAACTGAGTCAATTCTCGTTAATAAATGGACTCAAAACACTTACACGGCGAAGGAAACTACGCTCTTGCTGCATAATCTGAATTATAGTAAGATTAGCCACGCTCCTATTAGATAGGAAAGCAGGATTTACCTCAGAAGCTCTGGTTTTTAGCGTCTGATAAAGGTGAATCGTAAATTAAAACCTAGATTTGGCAAAACGTCGGTGTTATTTCGAAATTAAGACGATAAGCGTTTGGTGGTTGTTTCTGTCCTAGCCCAACGTCGAAAACCTAAACAGGAAATAAGCGTGTAGAAAGTTTTTTGGTTGCTTGTTTGGACCCGAGTTCGACTCTCGGCGACTCCACAAAAAACCCTGTAAATTATTGATTTACAGGGTTTTTTTATGAAATTAATATATAGATTACAGCTATAAAAAGAAAGACAAGAATTATTATAAGAAGTTTTATTAAACAATTCCAAAAAATTTCTTGATTGTAGCGGTTTTTAAAACATTTCATTGAGCAATAATTTCATTTTCTTTTAAACCAGTGCTCATAAAAAACTTTATAGCCGCATATTTAGTAAGGTTATCACTGTTTTTAGAAGCTAAAATTTGAACATTTCTTTCTGTAACTCCCAAAGCGAGAGCTGTTTGCAATCTAAACGT
This sequence comes from Bacteroidota bacterium, assembly GCA_031408435.1. Classification (GTDB taxonomy): domain Bacteria; phylum Bacteroidota; class Bacteroidia; order Flavobacteriales; family Flavobacteriaceae; genus Flavobacterium. The sequence goes on along the minus strand of JANNWM010000010.1, from coordinate 129,807 downwards.
ACGATTAGTAGCAATCTTTTCTAGAATTAAATTAGATACATTCATTAAATTACAGTAAATTTGTTCGTAATTAATTTCGTTATTTATTACAAATATATGTACTGTATTTCGCATAAAAAAATAAAATACGTACTTTTTTTCGCATATTTTAAAAGTTTTATATTATTATGTTTAATATTAAAGAGTTAAGAATAAAAAAAGGGATAAGTCAAACTGAATTAGCAAATCAAATTGGAGTGACAATACGTACAATTCAGCATTGGGAAAAAGGATCTAAAAATATTACAATTGATAAATTAGATAGAATCAATTCTTATTTTGGATTGAAAATGAATATTTATAGTCAAAACGAAGAGAATTCTGAATTATTGCTAGTAGAAGACAAAAAATCAATTTATAAAACTACAAACGAAGAGAAAATTAAACAGTTAGAACAGAAAATTAAACTTCAAGACGAACAATTAGTATATTTTAAAAACCAAATTGAAAGTCTAAAAAATGAAGTTCAAAAATTTGATATTAAAAAATAATTTTAACAGCAATTATCTTTTAAAATAAATACATTTGTAGTCTTATTTGAACTAAAAATGAAAACAAAATTATCTTTTTTTATATTCTTACTTTTAACAATTTCCTCATTTTCGCAAACTAAAGTATTATTCGACGCATCGAAAGCACAAATGGCCGGAAATGCAGATTGGATAGTCGATGCAGATATTTTTAATATCAGATTTACAGGCGGACCCGCATCTTTAGGTGGTTACGAATCAAATCCACAACAAGTTCCGACACCTTCACAATCATTGATAACTGCAACAACACCCGAAGATTATTGGACTGGTGGCATTTCTGCTTGGGCTATAGATTGTGCCAAATTGGGTTATGTTGTAGAAACATTATCATACAACAAACTAATTACTTACGGCGATGCATCAAACCCTCAAGATTTAACGAATTATAAAGTTTTTATAACCGTCGAACCTAATATTTTGTATACTGCCACTCAAAAAACAGCATTAATTAATTTTGTTCAAAATGGTGGTGGATTATTTTTGATTAGTGATCATGAAGGTGCCGATAGAAACAACGACGGTTTTGATGCTCCTGAAATTCTTAACGATTTAATGAACAATAATTCGATAGCAATTAATCCGTTTGGTATAAATTTTGATTTGAACAATACCTATAATATTACTTCTAGCAATGTTGTTAATTCGCCGACTGATCAGAGTTTAAATGGAAGTTTTGGTGCAGTTACTCAATTAAAATTTTCGCAAGGTTGTTCAATGTTTATTAATACTTCAGCAAATAATTCGGCAAAAGGATTGATTTTTCAGACTGGTGCATCCGTGACTGGAACAACTAATATTATGTTCGCAACGTCAAGTTATGGTTCTGGAAAAATTGCAGCCTTGGGCGACAGTTCGCCACCAGATGACGGCACTGGCGACTCTGGAGATTTTTTGTATTACGGATATTCCGATCTAAACGGCAACCATAAAAGACTGTTAATGAATGCTACGGTTTGGTTAGCATCTGCAAACTTATCGACTTCTGAATTTGAATTAAATCAATTTAATTTTCATGTTTCTCCAAATCCTATAAACAATAATGAATTGATATTAAATTACTTATCTAATGATAATAATAAATTTACGACAGAGATTTATGATTTAATGGGCAAAAAAATTCATAAAAATGAATTTACCAATTCAGAAAATGGTTTTAATACAAACATAATTCAATTTGAAAATTTGAACCCTGGAATTTATTTATGTAAAATAAACAATGATTTAGGCTCAAAAACTATCAGATTCATAAAAAAATAATTTACATTTCATTGTAAACAACATCGCCTTTCCAGTTTGTAAAACCTCCTACAAGATTATAAGTGTTTTCGAAACCCAATTGATTCATTACAGCACAAGCTTGAGCACTTCGCCCACCAGATCGACAATAAACAAAAAAAGTTTTGGTTTTATCTAAAATTTCAACCTCATCTATAAAACCTTGACCTTTATATATATCTATTTGTATTGCGTTTGGTATAATTCCATCTGAACATTCGTCTTCGGTTCTAACATCCAATAAAATTGCGTTTTCTGTTTCAGATAATTTTTGCGACCAGTCTGACTGTGATAAATCCATTTTTAGTTTTTTTTCAAAATTATAAAATTTAAATGAAATAATCAATAATTAAATATTTAACAAAAATTTAATACACATTTGTATATACAAATAATATAGTTGTTTTACATTTGCAAAAGAAAAATTTGTATTCTACAACTAAATTTTAATCTAATGAAAATTGAAGACGAAATAAAAAGCACAATAGAAATTGATATTTCTAAAAAAGTAATGTTAAACCTTAATTTTACAAGAAATACAATTAACGATAATTTTAATTTGGTGCTTAAACCTTACAAATTATCTGGAGAGCAATTCAACGTTTTACGAATTTTGAGAGGTCAAAAAAATGCAACTGTAAACATGAATTTGATACAAGATCGAATGTTAACAAAAAACAGCAATACCACACGATTAATAGATAAATTATTAACAAAAGAACTTGTAACAAGAGCTATTTGTCCTGATAATCGCCGCAAAATGAATATCAAAATAACGCAAAAAGGATTACAAGTTTTGCAAGAGTTGGATTTAAAAGTTGTAGCCCATGATAATAGCTACACAAATAATTTGAATAATGAAGAATTAAATCAATTGAGTGATTTATTAGAAAAACTGAGAATAATTAATTAATTTATATACCCACAAATATGAGTAACTTTTTAGAAAGCCAAAATTGGCGTTATGCCACAAAAAAATTTGATGCCTCAAAAAAAATTTCTGAATCAGACTTAGAAATTTTGAAAGAAGCTATAAAATTAACATCATCATCTTATGGTTTGCAACCTTATCAAATAATAATAGTTGAAAATCCAGAAGTTCGAGCAAAATTGCAACCTGCATCTTGGGGACAAACACAAATTACAGAAGCTTCTCATTTGATAGTTTTTGCAAATTTCACAAAAATTGGTAGTGATGATATCGATGCGTTTTTCGAAAACATTTGCCAAACAAGAAATATGCCAATTGATTCTTTACTAGGATACAAAGAATTTATGTCAGGAGCAATAAATGGAAAGTCAAGCGAAGAAATTAATATTTGGAATCAAAAACAGACCTATTTGGCTTTAGGTAACTTATTGAACGCTGCCGCAGATTTAAAAATCGATGCCTGTCCAATGGAAGGTTTTGATCCTAAACAATATAATGATATTTTAGGTTTAGATAAATTAAACTTAAACGCATCATTAGTAGCGACTGTTGGTTACAGAAGCGAAGAAGACGCAACACAAAATTACAAAAAAGTAAGAAAATCAAACGAGAATTTATTTATAACTATTTAATCAATAAAAAAACAAAAAAATGAAAAATTTAAAAACATTAGCTATTGCATTATTAATAACTGTTACTGCAACAATTTCTGCTCAATCTAAAAAAGTAAACCCAACAACAAGCACAATTAACTGGATTGGTAAAAAAGTAACGGGCCAACATTCGGGTACATTAAATGTAAAAGAAGGAACTTTGGTTTTTATCAAGAAAAAACTAAAAGGAGCATTAATCGTTGTAGATATGACAACAATTAATACAACCGACTTGAAAAAAGGTGAAGGAAAAGAAGATCTAGACGGTCATTTAAAAGCTGATGATTTTTTTGGAACAACAAAATATCCAACTGCAAAAATAGACTTTAAATTAATTGCCGATAATGGAGATGGTACTTATGGTGTAACTGCTGACCTGACTATAAAAGATGTAACAGCACCAATTACATTCAAATTAAAAGTTGAAAAAAATACAGCAACTACTGATTTGAAAATAAATAGAACAAAATACGGAATTAAATATGGTTCTGGTAGTTTCTTCGAAAATTTAGGTGACAAAACAATTTCTGATGATTTTGATTTAAATGTTAATTTGAAATTCTAATATTTTTCTAAAATTCTTATAAAACCTCTTCAAGTTGTCATAAACTTGAAGAGGTTTTAGTTTTTATAGAAATTACAAAATCCAATAAAATCAGTACTTAACATAACTCTATATTAAATTAACAAAAATTTAACATGTATTTCATCGATTAAATTTGCATTTAATCCGAAAAAGATATTATATTTACACCATCAAAACAATTAAAATATCATGTCATGAAAACAAATTTTATATTATTAGCGAGTTTGATAATTACATTGAACATTTTTTCACAAGACTCTAAAGGAATATCTGGAAACGAAAATTGGTTTCAAAATTGGACAAGTTTCAAACCAAACACTTTAGAATACAGAGATGCAAATATTATTTTATCTGGTAACATTAATACGAATACAACATTATTCAAAAAAAATGTTTACACTTTAATGGGTAATGTATATGTTACTAACAATGCAACTTTGTCTATTGAGCCAGGTACAGTTATAAGAGGAGATTTTGATTCAGTTGGTGCTCTAATAATTACCAAAGGAGCAAAAATAATTGCTGACGGTAACGAAACGGATCCTATTATATTAACATCAAATAAAAATGTTGCAGAAAGAAGAGCTGGTGATTGGGGCGGATTAATAATTCTTGGAGAGGCCACAATTAACAAATTTGGTGGCTATGCGGTATTAGATTTGGGTTTAGACCAATCTATTGCAGCATACGGTGGTGCTAATGATGCAAGTAACTCAGGAATATTAAAGTATGTAAGAATAGAGTTTGCAGGTAAAAAACTTCCAAACGGAAAAGAATTTAATGGATTATCACTTGCAGGAATAGGCAACAAAACAACTTTACAATTCATACAAGTAAGTTTTTCTAACGACGATTCTGTAGAATTTTATGGAGGTAATTTAAATATAAGCAATGTTGTATCGTTTAAATCTACCGACGATGATTTTGATTTCACACAAGGTTCTCAAACAATTTTAAGTAATAGTATAGCAGTAAGAAGCGTACATGTATCTGACAAGTCTAAATCTAGATGTATTGAAATTGAATCGTTTGACAAAGTAGAAAATATGGATTTCTCGAAAAAATTAACAAAAGTTGATGCATCAAACATAACGCTTGTAAGTTACGAAGATAGAAGTGAAGGTCTTGCCAAAGAAGCTATATATATCAAAGATAAAAGCATACTTAACATTGATAAAAGTATTATTTCAGGATTCGAATCAGGAATATTAATTGCTGAATCTAGCTTAAACAAACAAAAAGATATCGATACAATAACTTTTAAAGATTCTAATTTAAATGATTGTGGTAATTTCTTTTCTTGTGAATATCTTAGTAATAACATAAATACAGACACTCAAAATTCTGCATATTTCATGAACAATACATTAAGCAAAATTACAAATACTGAATTATTTAAAGATATTAACCTTAAAAAAAATCCAGATTTTAGATTTAAAGGTATTTCAGATTTAGTATTTGCAAAATAAAATTATAAAATAAAATTATAAAAGAGAATTTATCTTAATTGATAAATTCTCTTTTTTTATTATTGAACTTTCGAAGGTTATCAAAAGTTTAATAAAGCTCAAAAAAAGAATCAATTTTTAAACTTTTAATAATATTTAGCAAACATAATTGAGTTATTTGTCGTTTAAATTTGCAATTAATCTAACAAACTAGATTTAAAAACAAATGAAAACACAATTTACAAAAACTTTATTTTTAGTATTTCTAATGCTCGTAATACTAAATGTTAACGCACAAAACTCAAAAGGGATATTTGGTTCAGAAAATTGGCTTAACAACTGGACAAACTTCAAACCAGGAATAACAGAATACAAAGACCCTACTGTTATTCTATCAGGTTCTATTTCTGAAAATCAAACTTTATATAAAAAAAATATTTACCTTATAAATGAAATAGTTTATGTGAAAAATAATGCAACTTTAACCATTGAACCAGGAACAGTAATTAGAGGTGATTTTGAAACTTGTGGTACATTAGTAATTACTAAAGGAGCAAAAATTATTGCTCAAGGAACAGAAACTGACCCAATTGTATTTACCTCAAATAAGCCAACACTAGTCAGAAAATCAGGAGATTGGGGCGGTATTATAATTCTTGGTGACGCACCAATAAATAAATTTGGAGGTTACAGCTGTTTGGATTTTAATTTAAATAATAATTATTGTGTATATGGTGGCAATAATGAAACGAGTGATTCTGGAATATTAAAATATGTTAGAATAGAGTATTCAGGCAGAAAAATCAATTCTTCAAAAGAACTCAATGGTTTGTCTTTGGCTGGCATTGGTAATAAAACCATCTTGAACAACATTCAAATTAGTTATTCAAATGACGATTCTTTCGAATGTTATGGCGGCAATGTAAATCTTAATAACATCATTTCATTTAAAGCAACCGACGACGACTTCGATTTTACTCAAGGAACACAATGCAATATCAACAATAGTATTGCAATTAGATATCCATTTATTTCAGACAAATCAAAGTCAAGATGTTTCGAAATCGATTCTTATGATAAATCAGAAAACATGGATTTTACTAAGAAAATGACCAAAGTATTTGCTACCAATATGACTTTATTAAATAATGAAGAAAACGATCAAGGATTGGTTCGAGAAGCTATTTATATAAACGACAAAAGCTATTTTAATATTGAAAACAGTTTAATTTCTGGTTTCAATTCTGCAATTTTGGTTGGTCAAGAAGCTTTAAATAAATTTAAAAACATTGATAATATCAACATAAAAAATTCTTTGATTAATAATTGTAATGTGTTTTCTGAATGCGAGGACAATGCCAATATTATAGATTATGAATTAGAAAAATCAACATATTTCTTTAACAATCAAATAAATAAAATAAAAAATGTGGATTTATTTAATAACATTAACCTAAAGAAAAATCCAGATTTTAGACTCAAAGAAATAACGAATATGGTTTTTTCAAAATAATTAAGAAAAATATTTTTATATTGATTTTTATTTATATATTTGTAATTCTATTATGATAAAAATATTAAACAATACTTGGTGGTGGAACAGCTTACGTCAAACGTCGTGAAGTAGCACACTTATAGTATATTTAAAAACAAAAAATATCAAAAAGGGCTTGTCATCACGACAAGCCCTTTTTATTTTAAAAAACCTGAAACAAAATTAAACTTGAAACCATTTAAACTAAACACAAATCACAAACAAATTCTGGCCGATACCATCACGCCAGTTAGCGTTTACCTAAAAATTCGAGACAAATTTCCAAATAGTTTGTTGCTCGAAAGTTCTGATTATCGTGGCAACGACAATAGTTTTTCTTACATATGTTGCAATCCAATTGCATCTATAAAAATCGAAAACGAAATTGTAACTCAGCATTTTCCTGATGGAACTTCAACAAAATTTGAAGTAGAAAAATCTACGAATGTTCCAGAAGTAATTCAAAATTTTGCTTCGCAATTCGAATCTCAAAAAAATGATTTTAAATTCATTAATAACGGATTATTTGGTTACATTTCTTATGATGCAGTTCGATATTTCGAGAAAATAGAAATCTCTAAAAAAGAAAATAATCTCGAAATTCCAGAAGTATATTATGCAATTTACCAAAACATTATTGCAATAAATCATTTCAAAAACGAAGCTTTTATTTTTTGTCATTCGATAAATGATGAAAATAACATTCAAGAAATTGAGCAATTGTTACAATCTCGAAATATTGCTTCTTATAACTATTTTAATGAAGGAAAACCAAATTCAAACCTTTCAGATAAAGAGTTTAAAGCCAATGTTGCCTTAGCCAAAAAACATTGTCAGCGAGGCGATGTTTTTCAATTGGTTTTGTCACGTCGATTTACACAAAATTTCAAAGGCGACGAGTTCAATGTTTATAGAGCTTTGCGAAACATTAATCCAAGTCCGTATTTGTTTTTTTTCGATTACGGAAATTTCAAAATAATGGGTTCATCGCCCGAAGCCCAAATTATTGTTAAAAATCGAAAAGCCGAAATTCATCCAATAGCCGGAACTTTCAAACGAACAGGAAACGACGAACAAGATGCTATTTTAGCCAAAAAATTACAAGACGATCCAAAAGAAAATTCAGAACATGTGATGCTTGTCGATTTAGCAAGAAACGATTTGAGCCGTCACGGAAATCAAGTTCAAGTAGAAAACTATTGTGAAGTGCAGTTTTTCTCGCACGTAATTCATTTGGTTTCCAAAGTTACTGGAATATTGCACGAAAAAGCCACCACAATGCAAGTTGTTGCCGATACTTTTCCAGCAGGAACACTATCTGGCGCACCCAAACACAAAGCCATGCAACTTATCGAAAAATACGAAAAAACAAATCGTGATTTCTATGGAGGAGCAATCGGTTTTATGGATTTTGAAGGCAATTTCAATCACGCCATAATGATTAGAACTTTTCTGAGTAAAAACCATCAATTACATTATCAAGCAGGTGCAGGAATCGTAAATTCTTCAACTGAAGAGGACGAAACGCAAGAAGTATATAACAAGTTAGGCGCGTTAAACAAAGCTTTGGAAATAGCGGAGAAAATTTAGTAATCAGTGTTCAGTGTTCAGTCGCAGTTTTCTAAACTTGAAACTTTAAACCTGAAACTTTAAACAATTTTAAAATATGAAAAAAATAGTAGTCATAGACAATTACGATAGTTTTACCTATAATCTCGTACATTATCTCGAAGATTTAAATTGTCAAGTCACCGTTTTTCGTAACGACGAATTCGATATTGAGGAGTTGCAACAATTCGATAAAATTTTACTTTCGCCTGGACCAGGAATTCCAGACGAAGCTGGATTATTAAAAGAAGTTATTCAAAAATATGCTGATTCAAAAAGCATTTTGGGCGTTTGTTTGGGTCAACAAGCTATTGGAGAAGTTTTTGGCGGAAGACTAATTAATCTTGAAAAAGTATATCACGGCGTTGCCACAACTATAAAAATCACCAATCCAGACGATGTTCTTTTTAAAGATTTACCTAATGAATTTGAAGTCGGGCGTTATCATTCTTGGGTAGTTACAACTGAAAATTTCCCAAATGATTTAATCATTACATCAACTGACGAAAACGGACAAATTATGTCTTTAAAACACAGTAAATATGATGTTCGAGGTGTACAATTTCACCCAGAAAGTGTACTTACTCCAAACGGAAAGAAAATTTTGAACAATTGGGTAAATAATTAAATATATAAAATCTTAAAAATCCATTTTAATCAGTAAAATCGGCGTTATCCGCGTTCCAATAAAAATGAAAAACATACTAAACCGACTTTTCAACCACGAAACTTTATCTAGAGATGAAGCCAAAAACGTGTTGGTCAATATCTCAAACGGAAGTTACAACCAAAGTCAAATCTCGAGTTTCTTGACCGTTTATATGATGCGAAGCATTAGCGTCGAAGAACTTTCGGGTTTTAGAGAAGCATTATTAGATTTGTGTATAAAAATAGATTTATCAGCCTACAATACCATTGATTTATGTGGCACTGGCGGCGACGGAAAAGATACTTTTAACATATCAACATTAGCATCATTTGTAACAGCTGGAGCAGGAATTAAAGTTGCCAAGCACGGCAATTACGGAGTTTCATCCATTTCAGGATCAAGCAATGTAATGGAAAATTTGGGAGTGAAATTCAGTAACGATAATAATTTTCTTGAAAAATGCATCGATCAAGCAGGAATTTGCATTTTGCACGCACCATTATTTCACCCAGCGATGAAAAATGTGGCACCAATACGTAAAGAATTGGGCGTAAAAACCTTCTTTAATATGTTAGGTCCAATGGTCAATCCGAGTTTTCCGAAAAATCAATTGGTTGGCGTTTTCAATCTCGAATTGGCTAGAATGTATGCCTATTTGTATCAAAATACTGATACTAATTTCAATATTTTGCATAGTCTTGATGGTTACGATGAAATTTCGCTAACAGGGAATACAAAATCTATTTCCAAAACCAAAGAAACGATGTTTTCAGCGGAAGATTTCGGGTTGCAAAAACTGAATCAAATTGACATTCAAGGCGGGAAAACGATAGAAGAATCAGCAGCAATGTTTATCAATATTTTATCAGGAAATGGAACCGAAGCCCAAAACAATGTGGTTTGTGCCAATGCTGGAATTGCGATTGCAACCGTAAATAAATTAGATATAAAAAAAGGATTTGAACTAGCTAAAGAAAGTTTATTATCTAGAAAAGGATTAACTAGCTTGAATAAATTGAAAGAATTAAGCAAATAATAACAATTGTAATACTTTTAAAAACTTAAATCTTTGAGACCTTTGTTTCTTTTTAATGAAAAATAAAAAATGAATATTTTAGATAGAATAATTTTGGATAAACGACGAGAAGTAGTGCTCAAAAAATCAATAATTCCGATTTCACAACTTGAAAATTCGGTTTTGTTTGAAAGAAAAACCATTTCATTAGCCAATAATTTACGAAATAGCGATTCAGGAATTATTGCTGAACACAAACGTCGTTCGCCTTCAAAACCAAATATCAACAATAATTTTACTGTTGAAGAAGTGGTGAAAGGTTATGAAAACGCTGGTGTTTGTGGTATTTCTGTTCTAACTGATGGAAAATATTTTGGTGGTTCGCTAGACGATTTATTGTTGGCTAGAGCTTCTGTAAACACTCCGTTGTTACGAAAAGAATTTATAGTTGACGAATATCAAATTCTAGAAGCTAAAGCTCACGGAGCAGATTTAATTTTGCTTATTGCAGCAGTTTTGACTCGCGAAGAAATTAGGCATTTATCAGAATTTGCAAAAGCATTGAATCTTGAAGTTTTATTAGAGGTTCACAATCTCGAAGAATTACAAAAATCGATTATGCCAAGTTTGGATATGATTGGTGTGAATAACAGAAACCTAAAAACATTCGAAGTCAGTTTGGATTTCAGTAAGCAATTAGCGAACGAAATTCCAGATGATTTTGTGAAAGTATCAGAAAGTGGAATATCCTCAATCGAAGCCATAAATGAATTGAAACCGTTTGGTTACAAAGGATTTTTGATAGGTGAAAATTTTATGAAAACTGATAATGCAGGATTGGCGGCAAAGGAGTTTATTAAAAATCTGTGAAAATCAGTGAAATCTGTGGCAAAAAATAAAAATATGAAACTAAAAATCTGCGGAATGAAATATCCCGAAAATATTCTTGAAGTAAGTCAATTACTTCCAGATTACTTGGGTTTTATATTCTACGAAAAATCATCACGCCATTTTGATGGCGAAATTCCAAAAATTCCAAGTTCAATCAAGAAAGTAGGCGTTTTTGTAGACGCTTGTTTAGAAGAAATCAATTCAAAAATCAAAAAATACGATTTAGATTTAATTCAACTTCACGGACACGAAACACCCGAATTTTGTCAAAATTTAAAACAAGATAATATCGAAATCATAAAAGTTTTCTCGGTAGATGACGATTTTGATTTTGAAATTTTAAACCAATACGAAAATGTCTGCGATTATTTTCTTTTCGATACCAAAGGAAAATTACACGGCGGAAACGGCGTTACTTTCAATTGGCAAATCTTGGAAAAATACAAATCGCAAAAATCATTATTCCTTTCTGGTGGCATCGGAATCGATGAAATATCAAAAATAAAAACATTGAATTTACCCATTTATGCCATCGACGTAAACAGCAAATTTGAAATTAAACCCGGATTAAAAAATATAAATTTAGTACGGACAGGTCGCGACCTGTCAATAAGATAAAAATTATAAAAATGAAAACAACCTATCACGTTAACGAAAAAGGATTCTACGGCAATTTTGGCGGTGCATACATTCCAGAAATGTTATATCCAAATGTAGAAGAATTGCGCCAAAATTATTTAAAAATATCAGCAGAACCAGAGTTTCAAGAAGAATTTCATTATCTCTTGAAAGATTATGTAGGCCGTCCCACTCCACTCTATTTTGCAGAGCGATTGTCAAAAGAATACAACACAAAAGTCTATTTAAAAAGAGAGGATTTATGTCATACAGGTGCACACAAAGTCAATAATACGATTGGGCAAATTCTAGTAGCAAAACGCCTCGGAAAAACAAGAATTATTGCAGAAACTGGAGCAGGACAACACGGCGTTGCAACCGCAACTGTTTGTGCTTTAATGGGTTTGAAATGTATTGTTTACATGGGCGAAGTCGATATCAAACGTCAGGCACCAAACGTAGCACGAATGAAAATGCTCGGAGCAGAAGTTCGACCAGCAACTTCTGGCTCAAAAACCTTGAAAGATGCAACCAATGAAGCCATTAGAGATTGGATTAATAATCCCAATGATACCTATTATATTATCGGTTCAGTGGTTGGACCACATCCTTATCCTGATATGGTAGCGCGTTTTCAAGCCGTAATTTCAGAAGAAATAAAAGCACAATTACTCGAAAAAGAAGGTCGTGAAAATCCAGATTATGTCATTGCTTGTGTTGGTGGCGGAAGCAACGCCGCTGGGACTTTCTATCATTTTCTAGACAATCCAGAAGTCAACATTATTTCTGTTGAAGCCGCTGGAAAAGGTATTGATACAGGCGAAAGTGCAGCAACGTCAGCTTTGGGTAAAATCGGAATTATTCACGGTGCAAAAACCTTATTGATGCAATCGCCAGACGGACAAATTACAGAGCCATACTCTATTTCGGCAGGACTTGATTATCCTGGTGTTGGCCCAATGCATGCCCATTTATTTGAAACTAAGCGTGCAGATTTTATTGCGATAACCGACGAAGATGCTATGAATTGGGGAATTAAACTATCCAAAACCGAAGGTATAATTCCTGCTATTGAAACCGCTCACGCATTTGCTGTACTCGACGAAAAAAAATTCAAACCTACTGATATTGTGGTTATTAACCTATCAGGTCGTGGCGACAAAGATTTGAATACTTATATAGATTATTTTAAACTCTAAAAAATACTTGGTGTACTTTGTTAAAATCTTTGTGCGCTTCGTGGATAAATAAAAAAAATGAACCAAATAAATCAAAAACTCCAAGAAGATAAAAAATTATTGTCTATCTATTTTTCAGCAGGATATCCAAAACTAAACGACACAGTAACCATTATTCAAAACCTAGAAAAATCTGGAGTTGATATGATCGAAATTGGTTTGCCATTTAGCGATCCGCTTGCCGATGGACCAACCATTCAAGAAAGTTCGACCAAGGCTTTGCAAAACGGAATGACTACCAAATTGTTATTTGAACAACTTGCTAACATTCGCGAAAGCGTAAAAATTCCGTTGATAATTATGGGATATTTCAACCCAATGTTACAATATGGTGTTGAAAATTTTTGCAAAAAATGTCAAGAAATTGGAATCGATGGATTGATAATGCCAGATTTACCAGTCGATATTTATGACGAACAATACAAAGAAATTTTCGAGAAATATGGCTTAATAAATGTGTTTCTAATAACACCACAAACCTCAGAAAGTCGCATTCGTTACATTGATTCGGTTTCTAACGGATTTATTTATATGGTTTCGTCGGCATCTGTAACAGGAGGAAGTTCAAACGAATTTGGAGATTCACAAGAAAATTATTTCCAACGAATTGCAGACATGAATTTGAAAAACCCACAAATTGTAGGTTTCGGAATTAGCAATAAATCTACTTTCGACCAAGCTACAAAATTTGCAAAAGGAGCCATAATCGGTAGTGCATTTATTAAAAATTTGACAGATAATGGAGTTTCAAGCATAAATAAATTTGTTGAATTATTTAAATAATATTTTAAACAAATAATAAAGTTTCGCAATAAAAGTATTTATTATTTTATATAAAAACCACAAAAATCACAAAATAATTAAAAATTATATAATTTTTTAAGATAAATAAATAAATTATTATCAATATATTAGTAAAATTTTAATTGATTACATTTATCCTAAAAATTTAAAAAAATATCGATTTAAATTTGTTTATTCGTAATTAATTAATAGTTTTACATAATTATTAACAATAAACCAACCAAACCAATTAAAATGAAAACAACAAAAAAAGGATTATTATTGTCTGCATTAGCACTAGGTATGCTATTTGCATGTAACAAAAATGAAGAGACAGCTTCATCTAATTTAGATCAACCTCAAGGTTTAATTGCATCTTGTAGTTATGTAGACGGAAACTGGAGTTCGACAGCTGTTTTAAGTTCAACAATCGGAACAACAACTGCCGAAACTACATTTATGAATTCTCAGAACTCTAAAATTTCTGCAGTTTGGGGACAACCATTAACGCCTTTAAAATTTGTAAAAGACCCCTCAAATCCAGGTTCTACCTACAACGCAATTTCTTATGGTGGTAGCCCAAGAAAAATTTATTATGGAGAAGCAATCTACAAAGATGCTAAATCAAAAAACTCAAATGGAATTGTTAACGCAATGATTCTGGCTCACGAATTTGGACACCAATTGCAATATACTTATGGTTTGCCAACAAATCCAGAAAGTACGGCGAGACCAAATGAACTTGAGGCAGACGGGTTTGCTGGATATTATTTAAGAAAACCTGCTGGTTTTAACGCTACAAGTTTTACTGCAATTGCAACGGCATCTGATTTTGCGTTTGCAATCGGAGATTATGGAACAACAAGTGCAGGACACCACGGAACACCACCACAAAGACGTTCAGCAGTTCGGTTAGGTTTTTTACTTGCAGCACCAGGAAACGGAAATTTAACTCCAATAGTATTTGATTCTAATTTTGTTTATTATTATTCAGGTGTTTTAAATGGTTCGTATAAAAGAGCTCGTCCAGAAAATATTTCTGATGAAATGGATCAATACATTGGTTCGCACATGGCTGAATTAAGAAAAATAAATTCTGGCGAAATGTCTCTTGAAGAATACAAGCAATTGGCTGACTAATTATTTTTTTTACAAATATTAAAACTGCTCTACTTGGGCAGTTTTTTTTTGCTATAAATTTGTGTTAATTATATGTTAATTTAAATTAAACAAACGTTTAATTTAAACAAATGTTTAATTTTGCAATTAATGGAAACTTTTAACGAAAAACAAATCCAAATTCTTCAAGTTGCCGAAAAACTTTTCGCTGAAAAAGGTTTCGATGGAACTTCGATTCGTGAAATCTCAAAAGAATCGAATGTAAACGTTGCAATGGTTTCTTATTATTTTGGATCGAAAGAAAAATTACTCGAAAGTTTAATTGTGCATAGAACCTCGGATTTAAAAAATGTCTTGAAAGATATAAGTTCTGAAAATTTAAATCCAATTCAAAAAATTGAAAAATTCATTCAATTATATATAGAGCGAATTAACAATAATCGCAATTTTCATCACATACTTTTATTCGAGATATCATCTAAAAAAAGAGCAATGGATTTCGAATCTTTTAATGAGATCAAAAAAGCAAATATTAATTCTTTAGAAAAAATTATTATTGAAGGTCAATCTTTAAATATTTTTAGAAAAGATATTAATATTCATTTGATAATTCCAACAATTTTGGGCACTTACTTCTATTTTCAAATGCACAAAACTTTTTTGGGCGATATTTTATCATTAAATACCGATGAGAATTATAACCAATATATCAAAAACGATTTAACAAATCACATTCAACAAACCATTAAATCTTTATTATTATATGCGAATTAAAAACAAAATATTACTGCTGATTTTGTTATTTGGATTCACAAATATGTATTCGCAAGAAACAATTTTGAATCTCAAACAAGCAATCGATTTGGCAATTACCAAAAGTAATGAAGCCATTTTATCGGATACAAAAATTGAAACTAAAAAATTAGAATTCGAGGTTCTTAAAAATATTCAATATCCTGATTTTAAAATTTCTGGACAATATTTGCGTTTGGTTGGTGCAACCTTAGATTTGAAAAGTTCGAATCCTAATGCTGCTTCACCATCGGTAAATGAATTAATCATTGGACAAGCCAATATAAATATGCCATTGTTCTCGGGTTTTAAAATTCAAAATTCGATTAAAGCCAACGAAAATTTATACAAAGCAGAACAATCCAAATCGATTCAAACCAAAGAAGAGATTGCGATGAAGGTAGTCGAATATTATGCCAATTTGTATCGGGCTCAAAAATCGGTCAAATTAATTTCGGAAAATTTAAAATCTTCGGAACAGCGAGTTAAAGATTTTACCGATTTAGAAAAAAACGGTGTAATTGCTCGTAATGATTTGTTAAAAGCACAATTGCAACAATCTAGAGTTCAATTATCGCTCGACGAAATGAAGAAAAATGTTTCGGTTTTGAATTTTTATTTAATAACATTAATGAAACTTCCAGAAGATTATAAAATTAGTATCGACGAACACCAATTTGATAACAGAAAATCAGAAATAACAAATAGAACATTTGAAGATGCTTTAAAAAACAGGAAGGATCTAGAAGTTTTTAGTTTTATAAAAAAAGCAGGAGAAAATAATATTGCGATTGCCAAAAGTGGTTATTATCCGCAAATTGCTTTGAAAGCTGGATATACATCATTGCAACTTCAAAATGTAGCAACAATTACCAATGCTTTGAGTTTTGGACTGGGTTTTAATTACGATTTAAGTTCGATTTTTAAAGTTGGAAAAGACATCAAACTAGCCAAAAATAAATTGCAAGAAACGAAACAAAATCAAGAAATTTTATCGGAAAATATAAAAATTCAGGTTCAGAATGCTTCAGAAAATTATAATTTAACGTTGAAACAAAATATGGTTTACGAGCAAGCCGTTGGTCAATCAAACGAAAATTATCGAATAGTAAAAGACAAATACGACAACGGACTTTCGACCACCAACGATTTGCTAGAAGCAGATGTAGAACAACTGAATTCTAAACTAAATTATGCACTTTCTCGAGCCAATTCGTTCTTGAAATACTACGAAATGCAATCGGCTTCGGGAACATTAACTCAATCTTTTAAATAATCAAAATGGAAAATACAGAAGAAACAAAACCAAAAAGCAACAAAATTAAAATTATTCTTCCGATAATAATCTTATTAGGTTTGGGATACGGAATTATGAGATATTTGCATTCGCAATCTCATGAAACGACTGATGATGCTCAGGTTCAAAAAAACATGAACCCGATTATTCCAAAAGTTTCGGGATATATTTCGAAAGTATTTGTCAAGGACAACGATTTTGTCAAAAAAGGCGACACGCTTTTTATCATCGACAATAAAGATTATTTAATAAAAGTCGAAGATGCAAAAGCAGGTTTGGCAGTTGCCGAAAGCGGTTACGAGGTTTCAAAATCCGAAATTGGAACTGCAAATGCCAATGTATATGTTTCTGATGCTAATATTTCGACAGCAAATGGAAATATCGAAACAGCAAAAATTCGTTTAGGTCGCGCATTGGCAGATTTTGAAAGATACAATAATTTGTACAAAAACCATTCGATAACCAAACAACAATTCGAGCAATCGTTAGCAACAAAACAAGAAGCCGAAAGCCAATTGAACATCTTGAAAGACCAACAAAGAGCAAGCGAATATCAAAAAAATGTTTTGAAAACCAGAACTGTAGTTTCTGGAAATCAGACCAAAGTGGCATCGGCAAATATCTCGAAAGCCAAGGCTATTTTAGACGCTGCAAAACTAAATGTAGAATACACAATCGTTACAGCACAAGTTAACGGTCAAGTTTCTAGAATCGATATTCAGCCAGGACAATTGGTGCAACAAGGGCAATCATTATTCTTTTTGATCAACAATGCTGAAGTTTGGGTAATTGGAAATTTCAAAGAAACGCAACTCAACAAAATGAAAATTGGTCAAGAGGTAAGCATTAAAATCGATGCTTTTGATGGTGAAGAATTTACAGGAAAATTGGCATCGTTTTCGCCAGCAACTGGTTCACAATTCTCGATTTTACCTCCGGATAATGCTACTGGAAATTTCGTAAAAACGGTACAAAGAATTCCTGTAAAAATTACTTTTTCTGATAAAAATAACAAAGACAAACTGCAACTTTTACGATCAGGAATGAACGCCGAAGTTGATGTAACAGTAGCACAATAAAAAGTACTGCCAAACCATCCCAAACGGATAGCTTTTAGAAACTTTGTAAATAAAAATTATGGTAAATCAAGACCCAGACGAGTTGGTGGAATATGGCATTCGCCGTGTAATAATAACAGTTATTGCTATACTATGCTCACTTTTAGAAATTGTTGATACTACAATAGTAAACGTGGCATTAAACAATATGCGTGGCAGTTTGGGTGCGACTTTAACAGATATAGCCTGGGTAATTACTGCTTATGCAATTGCTAATGTAATCATAATCCCGATGACCAGTTGGTTGTCGCAACAATTTGGGCGGCGCAATTATTTTACAGCATCAATAATTATTTTTACAGTTGCTTCTTTTATGTGCGGCAATGCAACTAATATTTGGGAATTGGTCATTTTTAGATTCATTCAAGGTTTGGGTGGCGGTGCACTTTTGGTGACTGCACAAACTATGTTGACCGAAAGTTATCCAATCGCAAAACGTGGAATGGCACAAGCATTTTATGGAATGGGCGTTATTATGGGACCAACTCTCGGGCCGCCATTAGGAGGATATATTACTGATCATTTTTCATGGCCATATATTTTTTATATTAATGTTCCGTTGGGAATATTTGCAGCAATTTTGACAATTATGTATGTAAAAAGTCCAAAATATGGCGAAAAACTAAAAGCATCGCAAGTCGATTGGCTCGGAATTTTATATTTAACAGTTTGTATTGGCTCGTTGCAATTTGTTTTAGAACATGGTCAACAAGACGATTGGTTTAATGATAAGACAATTTTGACACTAAGTATAATGACAGTTTTTGGATTTGTTTTATTCATTCAAAGACAATTAAATTATAAATACCCAATTGTAAATTTAAGAGTATTTCAAGATACAAATTTGCGTGTTGGGACAATTATGTCTTTTATTCTGGGTTTTGGATTGTATGCTTCGACATTTTTGATACCAATTTATACACAATCAGTTTTGCGTTGGTCTGCAACCGATGCTGGATTATTACTAATACCAAGTTCATTAATGACAGGTTTTATGATGCCAATGGTTGGAAAAATGATTCAGAAAGGTGTCAATCAAAAATATATGATAACCGCAGGATTTTTGGCTTTTTTCCTTTTTACTTATTGGATGAGCCGAATTCTTACTCCAGATACTGGCGAGAGTAATATGTTTTGGCCCTTGGTTTTACGTGGTGTCGGTCTGGGATTACTTTTTGTACCAATAACGAGTTTGTCATTATTTACATTAAAAGGCAAAGAAATTGGCGATGGAGCGGCATTTACAGGAATGATGAGACAGCTAGGAGGTTCGTTTGGAATTGCAATTATCACTACATTTATAGCACGATTCAACCAACAGCACCGTGTAGATTTGGTTTCGAAATTGGATAATACAAAATTTATAGTTCAAAATCAAATTGCAATGCTCCAAAAAGGATTTATGGCCAAAGGGTATACTTTTAATCAAGCCATGGACAAAGCCAATCAAGTTTTGGAGGTAAAAGTTATGAAACAAGCCAGCGTTTTATCGTTTATGGATATTTTTTTATATTTGGGTATTGTTTTTTTATTGTGTATTCCAATTGTATTGATACTAAAAACAGGAAATAAAAAAGTAGATTTATCAAATGTTCATTAAAAATAATTCAATTAATTATATTCAAAAGTAACAAGACGAAATAAATTTAATTTCAAGATATAAAATCATTGTTAAATCAAATCAATTTCTTAATTTTAGAAATTGAACCTACTTGATTATGATTGAAATCGATATTGAAAAAGAAAATAAGGCAATTGCCCATGAATACAAAGAACTTTTACGAATAAGTTATCAGACACTTACCACTGATGATAAAAAAATGATTCGAAAAGCGTTTGATGTTGCAGTAGATGCTCATAAAGAGCAACGCCGTAAATCTGGCGAAGCTTATATATTTCACCCAATTGCTGTTGCCAAAATTGTAGCATCTGAAATTGGACTTGGAGCAACAGGAATTGCAGCAGCATTAATGCACGATGTTGTCGAAGATACCGCTATTACGGTTCATGATATCGAGCGAATGTTCAATCCTAAAGTGGCACAATTGGTCGAAGGTTTGACTAAAATTTCGCAAGTCCAAAAGGATATGAATATCTCGATGCAAGCCGAAAACTTCAGAAAAATGTTGTTAACATTAAATGATGATGTTCGGGTAATCTTGATAAAACTTGCCGATAGATTGCACAATATGCAAACTATGGATTCTATGGTTGAATATAAACAAACCAAAATTGCATCTGAAACTTTATATATATATGCACCACTCGCCCACCGTTTGGGATTGTACAATATAAAAACCAAACTCGAAGATTTAGGACTGAAATACACAGAACCAGAGGTCTATAAAGATATTGTTAGCAAAATTAAAGAAACAAAAGAACAGCAAGATACTTATATTAAAGATATCTCAGATGTACTAAAAGCTTCTTTAAATCTTGAAGGTATAGACTATATTATAAAAGGAAGACCAAAATCTATATATTCAATTCGAAGAAAAATGCTAGCACAAAATGTTAGTTTTGACGAAGTTTATGACAAATTTGCATTAAGAATTGTTTATAAAGCTAATCCTCACGACGAAAAATTTGTTGCCTGGAAAATATATTCTATTGTTACAGACCATTACAGACCTAGTCCAAGCCGATTGCGAGACTGGATATCTTCTCCAAAATCGACTGGTTACGAAGCTTTGCACATAACAGTTATGGGACCAAAAGGGCGATGGGTAGAAATTCAAGTTCGTAGCGAACGAATGGACGAAATTGCCGAAAAAGGTTATGCAGCACATTACAAATACAAAAATGGTGCAACCGAAGAAAATGGATTGGATGTTTGGCTAAATTTATTGAAAGAAGCCCTAGAAAATTCAGAAATCAATGCAGTAGACTTTGTCGAAGATTTCAAAATGAATTTGTATGCCAAAGAAATTTATATTTTTACTCCAAAAGGCGAAATAAAATCTTTGCCCAAAGGCGCAACATCGCTAGATTTTGCTTTTAGTATCCATTCTGATATTGGCATTAGAACACGAGGAACTAGAGTAAACGGAAAATTGGTACCACTAAATTATGAATTAAAAAGTGGCGATCAAGTCGAAATTATTACGGCAACCAATCAAAAACCAACTCTGCATTGGTTAGATTATGTTACAACTTCAAGAGCCAAAACCAAAATTAGAAATGTTCTTAACGAAAACACCAAAAAAATTGCCGAAGACGGAAAAGAATTGTTAACCAGGAAGTTAAAACAACTAAAAATAACTTTAAATGAAACTTCGGTTAACGAAATGGTTAATTTTTTTAAGCTAAAAACAAGCTTAGATTTATTTTACCGTGTCGGTGTCGGAGCCATTGAAAACCAACAACTCAAAGAATATGCTTCACAAAAAAGCAATACTTTGATGAATTTTTTTAAAAATAAAATCAAACGTTCGCCATCGACAGCCGATCCAGATATTCACAAACAAGTTATTAGTAGCAATTTTGATATGTTGGTTTTTGGAGCCGAACAAGACAAGTTAGATTACAAACTATCGACTTGTTGTAACCCAATTCCTGGCGACGAAGTATTTGGTTTTGTCACTATTAATGAAGGAATTAAGGTTCACAAACGAGATTGTCCAAACGCACTTGCAATGCAATCTAACTATGCTTACAGAATAATGTTGGCAAAATGGATAGATTCTTCGCAACAAGAATTCAAAGCCATTCTGAAAATTATGGGAATGGACACCCTGGGACTAACCAACGAGTTGACAAAAGTTATTTCGAATAATATGCACGTTAATATTCAAAGTATTTCACTTTCTGGAGATGCAGGAATTTTTGAAGGTCAAGTTGCAGTAATTGTTCAAAATAATATTGTATTAAAAAAACTAATGGACAATATCAAGCAAATTGATGGAGTAGAAAAAGTTTCAAGAGTTTATAGTTAAAAAAATGTTTGAGATTGTTTAAATTGTTTAAAAAAAGTTTAAAATGATTTGATAAATATTCAAACCCTTAAACAATTTAAACGATTTAAACTTTTAAACCATCTAAACAAATAAATTTTTTATCTTTGCAAAATATGACACTAATATCAGTTGATAACAATAAAAATCAAGAAATTGTAAAAAATGTTTTTACAACCTATCTTGAAACCAAAGGACACAGAAAAACACCTGAACGCTATGCTATACTTCAGGAAATTTATGCAAGTCAAGAACATTTTGATATAGAGGAATTGTATATCAAAATGAAAAACAAAAATTACAGGGTTTCTCGAGCCACATTATACAATACAATCGAATTACTTTTGGATTGTGCTTTAGTTCGAAAACATCAATTTGGACACAATCAAGCACATTACGAAAAATCTTATTTCGATAAAAATCACGACCATATAATAATGACCGATTCTGGCGATGTAATAGAATTTTGTGATCCAAGAATTCAGAATATCAAGAAAACAATCGAAGAGATTTTTGATATTGATATTCACAACCATTCACTTTATTTTTATGGAACCAAGAAAACAGACCAAAAGACTCAAGACTTTTTAAAATAAACATACAACTTACAACACACAACCACAACTTACAACTTACAAAAAATGACCGTAGATTTATTACTAGGATTACAATGGGGCGACGAAGGAAAAGGCAAAATTGTCGATGTATTAACCTCAAAATACGATATTATTGCTCGTTTTCAAGGTGGTCCAAATGCTGGACACACACTAGAATTTGACGGAATAAAACACGTTTTGAGAACTATTCCATCAGGAATTTTTCATGATAATAATATTAATGTTATTGGAAACGGAGTTGTAATTGATCCTGTTGTTTTTAAATCAGAAGTCGATGGATTGGCAAAATTTAACTTGGATTTAAAATCCAAATTAATAATCTCTCGAAAAGCACATTTAATTCTTCCAACACATCGCTTGCTTGATGCAGCATCAGAAGCATCTAAAGGAAAAGCCAAAATTGGTTCGACTCTTAAAGGAATAGGACCAACTTATATGGACAAAACTGGCAGAAATGGTATTCGCATTGGCGATATCGAAATGCCAGATTTCAAAGAAAAATACCGTGCTTTGGCAAACAAACACGAAGAAATGATAAAATTTTATGATGTATCTATTCAATATAATTTACCAGAACTTGAAACAGAATTTTTTGATGCTATCGAAGATTTAAAAAAATTAGATTTCATCGATTCAGAAGAATATTTGCATCAAGCACAAAAAGCAGGAAAATCTATTCTTTGCGAAGGTGCACAAGGTTCATTACTTGATGTCGATTTTGGAACTTATCCGTTCGTAACCTCATCTAACACAACAGCTGCAGGTGCTTGTACCGGACTTGGAATTGCACCCAATAAAATAAAAGAAGTTTACGGAATTTTCAAAGCCTATACAACTCGTGTAGGTTCTGGTCCATTTCCGACCGAAGACTTCGAAGAAGCTGGAGATGTAA
Source organism: Bacteroidota bacterium (assembly GCA_031408435.1). GTDB lineage: Bacteria > Bacteroidota > Bacteroidia > Flavobacteriales > Flavobacteriaceae > Flavobacterium. The sequence continues at coordinate 106,218 of JANNWM010000010.1, read as the reverse complement.
TGGCAAAAGTTGGTAACGAATTTGGCAGTGTAACTGGCAGAAAACGACGTTGTGGTTGGCTAGATTTAGTTGCCTTGAAATATGCAATTCAAGTTAACGGTGTTACACAATTAATGATGATGAAAGGCGATGTATTATCAGGTTTTCAAACATTAAAAGTTGCAACTTCATACAATTATAAAGGTTCAGAAATTGATCATTTGCCTTATAATATTGAAGAAGAAAACGTTTCGCCAGTTTATACAGAATTCAAAGGTTGGCAGGCAGATTTAACTGGAATGACAACTTACGAACAATTACCAACCGAACTTAAAAATTATATAGAATTTATTGAAAAAGAAGTACAAGTTCCAATAAAAATAGTTTCGGTTGGTCCTGATAGGAAACAAACTATTTTGAAATAAAATATATTTGTCCAATAAAAAAACCATTAGAATTTAACGATTTCTGATGGTTTTTTTATGTAAATAATATTCCTAAAAAGTATTATTTCAAATCGGAATTCGTATTTTTGAAATCATATATTTTAAAAATGAAAATCGTTATATCGCCTGCAAAATCTTTAAATTTCGATAAAGAATTACCAACAAATCTTTATACAGAAAGTATTTTTTTGAAAGAATCCAAAAAAATACATTCGGTTTTAAAAAAAGTAAAACCGTCAGAATTATCAACTTTGATGGATATTTCAGATAATTTGGCAAATTTGAATTGGCAACGCAATCAATCCTGGAAATTGCCTTTTAATCAAGAAAATGCCCGACCAGCAGTTTATACTTTTGATGGCGATGTTTATGGCGGTTTAAATGTTTATAGTTTGCCAATCGAAAAAATCGAAACTTTGCAAAACAAACTAAGAATTCTTTCAGGATTGTATGGATTGTTAAAACCTTTAGATTTAATGCAAGCCTATCGCTTAGAAATGGGAACCAAAATTGCCATTGGCGAAAACCAAAATTTGTATGAATTTTGGAAAACCAAAATTACCAATTCTTTGAATAAAGAATTATCTAAAGACGAACTTTTTTTAAATCTTGCAAGTAATGAATATTTCTCGGCTATTGATGTCAAGAAACTCAAAATCAATGTTATAACCCCAGAATTTAAAGATTATAAAGACGGAAAACTCAAAATAATTAGTTTTTTTGCCAAACGAGCCCGAGGTTTGATGGTTCGTTTTATTTTGGATACAAACGCCGAAACAATCGACGACTTAAAAGCATTCGATTATGAAAATTATAAATTTGATGCTAATTTATCAACTGGAAACAATTTGGTTTTTACAAGATAATAAAATTACGAAATCAGCATCTAAAAATCCAAAGTTTGAATTATTTGTTAAATAATGATGATTTTTCTATTAAATAATTACATTTACATTAAAATTAATTGACCAAAAAATGAGAAAAAATTTAATTATTGCTGGAATATTTGCAACAACAAGTATTTTTGCACAAGACGATTTAATAAAAAAAGTAATCGGAAATGCATCGATTCAATCAAAATTTATTTTTAAAGATGTTATAGATCTTGAAGATACATCAGTAAAAAATCAAGGTTCGGCGGGAACTTGTTGGAGTTTCTCTGGGAATTCATTCATTGAATCAGAAATGATTAGAATGAAAAAAAAACCAGTCGATATTGCAGAAATTTTTACAGCTAGACAAGTTTATTTGGCCAAAGCAAGAAATTATATTCTACTAGGGGGCAACGGAAATCTTGGCGATGGTGCAGAATTGCACGATGTTATGAACATTTTACGCAAAAACGGAGCAATGCCACAAACAGCTTATATGCTTGACGATTACGGAAAAGGAACTGTAAAATCTGGTGATATGCAAAAAAAAATCAAAGAAATTCTAGATGCTTTCTTAAAAAACCCAAATAATAAAAGTGCCACTTGGGTCAAAGACATTAGCGATTATATGGATTCGCAAATGGGCAAAATCCCAGAAACCTTTGATTATGCTGGAAAATCTCATACACCAAAAACTTTTGCAAATGAAGTAATTGGTATAAATCCTAACGATTATATCGAGATTTCTAATTATAAAGACAATCCATATTACGAAAAAATGGTGCAACCCGTTACAGACAATTGGAGCGGCGATTCATTATACAACGTTCCGATGACAACTTTAACAGATGCTGTTGATAATGCTTTGTCAAAAGGTTATACTGTTGGTTGGGCGACAGATGTATCTGAACCTTATTTTTCTTGGAAAAATGGAGTAGCAATTGTTCCTAATGTAACCGATTTATACAGTATTTCTGACGATCAAAAGAAAACTTTTTTTGATGGTCCTGCCAAAGAAAAGGAAATCTCAGAAGATTTGCGACTTGAAGGCTTGTACACAATGTACACTACAGACGACCACGGAATGCATATTGTAGGTAAAGCAAAAGACCAAAACGGAAAAGAATATTATAAAGTTAAAAATTCTTGGGGCGAAACAAATGATTACAAAGGTTATTTGTATGTAACAAAAACTTTTGTACAACTAAAAACTACTGCTTTGATGTTGAACAAAAATTCATTAACAAAAGAATTAAGAACTAAACTGAAAGTTTAATTTTTCATTTTTCCTAAATAATAAAAAACTCCAAATTTATTAAAATTTGGAGTTTTTTATTATAAAATATCTATTCGTTAAATTCGTCATATCTTACAGGAATTTGCGGATCATAAAGTGGTAATTTGAATTCTTCTAGCGTATTTGCTAATAAATCCATAGTTTTTCCTTCGGTTCCGTAACAATCGATTTTGATGTAATTGTCAGTCGATAAAATTTGAAAAGCACCTTTTCCTAAAGGGTTTTTCCAGCTATTTAGATCAATTTTGTCCCAATTTTTAAAAATTGTTGCTATTCTGTTCAAAATAACTTGTCTTGGAATTTCTTCTAAACCATCAATGATTTTGTTGTCCAGAATTGATTCATAAACCTCGTGATGGTTCAAATAAATTCCTTCTTTATAATTCCAGAAAAGTAGTTCGTACATTTTTAAAAAAGTTTAATTTGTTTAAATTTAAAAGTTGAAGTTTGTAGATTTTAATATTCAAAAACTCCGTATTGGCTAGTGATTGTAAGTTTTTTAGTATCCGAATCTTCAACTTTTCCAATTATTTTAGCATCGACATTAAATGATTTCGAAATTTCAATAATATCGTTTGCAATCGATTCTGGAACATACAATTCCATTCGATGTCCACAATTAAAAACTTGATACATTTCTTTCCAATCGGTTGCAGATTGTTCTTGAATTAATTTGAATAAAGGTGGAACATCAAACATATTGTTTTTTATAATATGGAGATTATCAATTTCTTGACCTTCGTCAGGCAAGAAATGCAAAATTTTAGTTTGTGCTCCGCCGCTACAATGCACCATTCCATGAATTTCGTTTGACGAATATTTCTCTAGTATCTTTTTGATAATTGGCGCATAAGTTCTTGTTGGCGACAAAACCAATTTTCCTGCATTGATTGGAGAATTTTCGACATTGTCAGTTAATTTAATTTTACCTGAATAAACCAAATCTTTAGGAACTTGCGAATCGAAACTTTCAGGGTATTTATCGGCAAGATATTTGTCAAAAACATCATGTCTGGCAGATGTCAAACCGTTGCTTCCCATTCCACCATTATACGATTTTTCGTAAGTTGCTTGACCAAAAGATGCCAATCCAACAATAACATCTCCAGCTTTTATATTTGCATTGTTAATTACTTTCGAACGTTTAATTCTTGCTGTTACAGTCGAATCTACAATAATTGTGCGTACCAAATCGCCAACATCGGCAGTTTCGCCGCCTGTAGAATGAATTGTTACACCATGAGTTTTTAATTCTTCGATAATTGATTCTGAACCTTCAATAATTGCTTTTATAACTTCGCCAGGAATCAAATTTTTATTTCGACCAATTGTAGATGAAAGCATTATATTATCAACAGCTCCCACGCAAATCAAGTCATCAATATTCATAATTAATGCATCTTGAGCAATGCCTTTCCAAACAGATATATCGCCTGTTTCTTTCCAGTAAGTATAGGCTAATGATGATTTTGTTCCAGCTCCGTCAGCATGCATTATCAAACAATAATCATCGTCATTGGTTAAATAATCGGGAACAATTTTGCAAAATGCTTTAGGAAACAAACCTTTATCAATATTTTGTATTGCTTTATGAACATCTTCTTTACCTGAAGAAACGCCTCGAAGTGCATAGCGTTTTGAAGTTTCTGAACTCATTTTTTAGTATTTGTTGTGTTTTGCAAATGTAGTTTAATTAGATAATTGTACAATTAGATAAATCGATAATTTATGAATAGAGATAAAGTTTACTAATTATCTAATATTAATATTTCTACACGACGGTTTTGTTCTTGCTCTAATTCATTTTTTTCGGGAATTTCAAAAATTGGTCTTGAGACACCAAAACCTTTATATTTCAATCTGTTTTTATCTATCTTATTTTTAACCAAAAAATCATAAATTGCTTTGGCTCTTGCCTCGGATATTAAATCTTCTTCTGTTGGTGTTTTACAACAAATATGACCTTGAATTTCAATAGATAAATATTCGTTTTCTTGGAGAATTTTAAACAATTCTATTAATGTTCGCATTGATTTTGGCAAAATTTCATCAGAATTGTTTACAAAATTAATGTTTTTAAGTTTTATAAAATCTCCTTTTTTTGCATTATTAATTTTGTCTTTTAAATCATTTTCAGGAGAAATAATATTTGCTTTTTTATTTTTAGATTTTTCAATATCATTTTCTAACAAAGAAATATTTGTTTTTTCATTTTTAGATTTATCAATATCATTTTCTAACAAAGAAATATTTGTTTTTTCATTTTTAGATTTTTCAATATCATTTTCTGATAAAGAAATATTTGTTTTTTCATTTTTAGACTTATCAATATCATTTTCTAACAAAGAAATATTAGTTTTTTCATTTTTAGATTTTTCAATATCATTTTGAGATAAAGAAGTAAACTCTTTTTTATTTTTGGAATTTAAAATATTAAGTTCCGTAAAATAAATGTTTACTTTTCTGTTTTTGTACTGTTCAATATCATGATTAAACTTTTTGCCAAAAGCATTAATTTTAAAATTATTCGCAAAATTTATATCTAAACTTTTAAAATAATTCATAACCATTTTTGCTCTCGCCAACGATAAAGAATCGTTGTATTTATGAGTATCTATTTTATCGCAAAAACCATCAATTTTAATAATTTCAATTGAATTATTAATTTTTAACAATGAATCTAACTTGATTTTTGACAAAATATTGATATCCGATTTATTGAAATCAAAATAAATTTCAAGTTTTTTTTGGGAAAAAACATTAATTTGAATTAATAAAAATAAAATTGCAAACTTGTTCATTGAAAATTATTAAATTATGATAATAAATTTAGCCTGAAATACATTGAAGTAAATTCTAATTATCTAAAATTAAAATTTCTACTCTACGATTATTAGCTCTTTCAGATTCGTTTTTTTCAGGAATTGAGTAAATTGGTTCGGAAACTCCAAATCCTTTGTAAGCTAATCTTAATTTATCAATTCCTTGGTTTACCAAAAAATTATAAATTGCTTTTGCTCTTTTGTTAGACAAGTCTTGCTTGTCATTTTTGGCACAACATAAATGTCCTTGAATTTCAATTTTCAAATTTGAGTTATCTCGCATTACAAACAATAATTCAAATAATTTTACTCTGGATTCACTGACAATTGCAAATGTATTAATAATAAAATTGAGATTGTCTAATTTTAATTTTTCGCCTTTTTTTGCAAAATTAATTTGTTTCATAAAAACAGTATCCATTTTTATTTCGGTTTTGGTTCCATCTGGATTTTCGAAAATTAGTTTTTCAGGAAACTTATTTATTTTTATGTTGTTTAAATTTGGTTTTATTTCAGTTTTTTTTATGCCAATAATTTCATTTTCTCGAGCAAAATCTTTTGGTTGAATAAAAAACAAAGTTACTTTTCGGTTTTCGGCTTTTATTTTAGTTAAATTATTAAGTTCACCAAAACTTCGGGTTTTATAATCTTCACGAAATTTGATTTTATTGTTTATGAAATTAAAAATATAGTCAATTCTTTTTTTTGCTAAAGTGTCATTATATTCATTCGAACCATCTTCATCACAAAAACCATAAACACCAATTACTTTTACTTGATTGTTTTTTGAAATCCAATTGTTTAGTTTTGCAAATTCTGTTTTATTTAATTCGTATTTATTACTATCAAAAAATAACGAAAATTTTTCTTGCGAAAAAACATTTAAAAAAAATAAAACAAATAATATTAAAAATAATTTTTTCATTTAATGATTTGATAATACGAATTTAGTGAAAATTATTTAAACAAAAAACCTGCAAGAATTTAATTTCAAGCAGGTTTTATTTTATTATTTGTATTCTAAATTTATTTAGTAAACAACAATTCACGATATTTAACCAAAGTCCAACTTTCGTTGTCTACCAAAAGTTCTAATTTGTCGCAATGCTCACGAATTTGTTCGAAATATGGTTTTACTAAATCGCAATAAGATTCTGCCATTTTTTGTGCATCTGCAATAACATTAGCGGTTTTTCTTGCTTCGGTCATGGCTTCAACTTTGGTATTGATTCCTTCAATATGTTCAGAAATTTCTCGAATTAAAACGATTTGCTCCTTCCCTATTTTGGTAAACTCGTCACCAAAAATATCTTTCAAACCTTTAACATTATTTATTAAAGTATTCTGATATTGTATCGCCGTTGGAATAACGTGATTTCTAGCGATATCGCCCAAAACTCGACCTTCAATTTGAATTTTCTTTGTATATTCTTCCAGTTCAATTTCATATCTTGCTTCTACTTCAACGTGGTTCATAACGTTCATTTCTTGGAATAAAGATAATGCTTTTTCAGAAACTTTTGCTTTTAAGGCCAAAGGTGTAGTTTTGAAATTACTCAAACCACGTTTTGCAGCTTCTTGTTCCCAAGCATCACTGTAACCATCGCCTTCGAAAAGAATTTTCTTTGATTTTTTGATGTATTCTCTTAAAACATTAAAAATTGCCTCGTCTTTTTTCAAATCTTTTTCAAGAATTAAAGCATCAACTTCTTTTTTGAAATCTTTTAATTGTTTGGCAACAATAGTATTCAAAGTTGTCATAGCATTAGCACAATTCGCCGATGATCCAACTGCTCTGAATTCAAATTTATTTCCCGTAAATGCAAATGGCGAAGTTCTATTTCTGTCAGTATTATCCAACAAAACATCTGGAATTTTGCCAACAACATTCAGTTTTAAATCGGTTTTTTCTTCTGGAGATAATTTCCCGTCAGTTACACCTTCAAGTTCTGCTAAAACTTTGGTTAATTGTTCGCCAATAAATACCGAAATTATTGCTGGTGGCGCTTCATTTGCACCCAATCTATGATCGTTTGTTGCAGTTGCAATCGCAGCACGAAGCAATTCTTCGTAATCGTTTACCGCTTTTATAGTATTGATAAAAAACGATAAAAATTGCAAATTGCTCATTGGTGTTTTGCTTGGCGATAACAAGTTCACACCAGTATCTGTAGCCATTGACCAGTTGTTGTGTTTTCCAGAACCATTAATTCCTTTGAAAGGTTTTTCGTGAAAAAGAACTTTAAAATCGTGACGTTCGCCTACTTTTTGCATAACATCCATTAACAATGAATTGTGGTCAACCGCCAAATTTGTTTCTTCGAAAATCGGAGCCAATTCAAACTGATTAGGTGCAACTTCATTGTGACGTGTTTTTACAGGAATGCCTAAATACATACATTCTTGTTCTAATTCTCGCATATAGTTCAAGGCACGAGTCGGAATTGAACCAAAATAATGATCGTCAAGTTGTTGTCCTTTTGCAGAAGTATGACCCAGTAAAGTTCTTCCAGTCATGACAATATCTGGACGAGAATTTGCCAAAGCCGTGTCAATCAAAAAATATTCTTGTTCCCAGCCCAAAGTTGCAGTAACTTTTTTTACATTTTTATCAAAATATTTGCAAACATCGGTTGCAGCATCGTCAATTGCGTTTAATGCTCTCAATAAAGGCGTTTTATAATCTAAAGCTTCTCCTGTATAGGATATAAAAACCGTAGGAATACAAAGAGTTGTTCCAAAAATAAATGCAGGCGATGTTGGATCCCAAGCTGTATATCCTCTGGCTTCGAAGGTATTTCTTATTCCTCCATTCGGGAAAGATGATGCATCTGGTTCTTGTTGCACGAGTTGTGCACCGCCAAATTTTTCAACAGCATCTGAACCATCATACGAAGTTTCGAAAAAAGCATCGTGTTTCTCGGCAGTAGATCCTGTTAATGGTTGAAACCAGTGTGTATAATGAGTTACACCTTTCGACAAAGCCCATTCTTTCATTCCCATTGCGATATAATCGGCTAGTTTTCTGTCAATTTTTGTGCCGTGTTGTACTGCATCTTTAACGCCTTTGTGAGCATCTGAAGTCAAAAATTGCTTCATTGCTTTATCATTAAATACGTTTGCCCCGAAAATACTCGATTTTCTGTCGGCTTCTTCAAATTTGACTGGTTTTCTGTTTGATGCTTCTATTAATGCTTGGAAACGAAATGTTGACATAAAAATTATTTTTAAAGTTTGACCCCTATTATTTTTATGCAAATATATTAAAATTATATAAATACAAACAATTACCCCCTGAATTTTTATTAAATTTTGTCTTAAAATTAAAAATATTCAAAAGAAATTTATTTTTTAATCAAATAAATGAATCGAAGGAAATGGTTTTGGTCTAAAAAGTATATTCATGTATAAACTTTTTGCACAGATTTAAAAGATTTAAAGAATTTTTTAATATTCGATAACATTGTTGTCCGACAAAAAACATACTGTTAAAATAATTGCTAGTAAATATAGTCTCTACGAGACATTATGATAGGATAATCTAATTTTTAAGTTACCTAGATAAAACTCCTAACGGAGTAAATCTCTTAGAGACTATGTGTTGGTAATCAAATACTTATAACCAATGCTTTTTGTCCTCTAGGGATTATATATAATTTAATCGGACAATAGTGATTCGATAATAAAAAAATCTGTTATAATCTTTTAAATCTGTAGCTAGAATTAAAATCATATATTAATTAGACTACAGCCAAATTAATTAATTTTAAAAAGACCGTATTTTACAATGCAATATAACGCCCTAACTCCATCTTTCCAACCTATTTTTTTTCCTTCTTCATAAGTTCTACCGTAATAAGAAATGCCAACTTCGTATATTCTAATTTTGGGTATTCTAGATATTTTTGCAGTAATTTCGGGCTCAAATCCGAATCTGTTTTCGTTTAGTTTAATATTTTGTATTAAATCTGTTTTGAATATTTTATAGCATGTTTCCATATCTGTCAGATTTAGATTTGTAAACATATTTGATAAAAGTGTTAAGAATTTATTGCCAATTGTGTGCCAAAAAAACAAAATTCGATGCGCATTTCCTCCCATAAATCTTGATCCATAAACTACATCTGCAAAACCATCAATTATTGGTTTTATAAGTAAATTATATTCTTCAGGATCATATTCTAAATCTGCATCTTGAATTATCAAATAGTCACCTTTCGCTTTTAGAATTCCTGTATGCAATGCTGCCCCTTTGCCTTTATTGACTTCGTGTTTGTAATATTGAATATTCAAATCGGTGTTTTGCGACATGTAATTAGCTATTGCTTGATCGGTATTGTCTTTCGAACAATCGTTAACTATAATAATTTCTTTTTCTATTTCGTTCAAAAGTTTTACTTTTTTTACTTTATCGAGAATAAAATGTATGGTTGCTGCTTCGTTGTAAGCTGGAATAATTATTGATAATTTTTTCACTGTAATTTATTTTTCAATTTTAATTAAAAATTTATAGTTTAATTGATTTTTTCTAGAATCTGACAGCAAAAATTTTAGTTTTAATTGCGAGATTGAATAATTATCAAAACTTTTTTTGGTAGTAATTTTAAGATTAGATTCTTTAATTTCATTTAGATTTTCTTTGTTAATATAAATCCAAAATGGCTTTTTAATATTATTTAATTCTTCTTTTTTAATTACTCTAATAAATGGTTTTTTATTATAAAAACTAAAAGAATTCGAAAATGAATTATAAAGATAAACATTTTCTTGTTTTAGATTATTGTATGCCCATTTGCCAGCCATAGAATCTGCTTGAAAAGTTAATAATTTTGGATATAAAACAAAACTCAAAAATATATTTAATGTTAAAACTAGACTTAATAATATTGAAACATTGCTTTCTGTAGATTTTGTAACCTTAAATATAACAAAAATTTGCAAAATAACACATAATAAAATCCAAAAGTTAAATTCTTTAAAAAAGAGAATTGGGTAAATTATAAATATCGAAAGAATAATTATTGATAAAAAATAATTAAAAAACTTCCATCTCCTGATAATTTTAATTTCTAGATTAGTCAAATAAACAGCCGTTATTACCGAAGCAAACGGAAATGTTACAAATACATAATGTGGTAATTTGTATTTAGAAAGTGACAACATTGCAAAAACAGAAACAAAACCAATCAAACTTGTTATTTCGGGTAACTTTATTTTAGAAGAAATAAAGTTTTTGAATGTAAAAAAAACGGCAAAATACAATGGAATAATCCAAGGAAAATAATCCCAAAAAATGGATCCTAAAAAAAAGTGCCAAGGATGGCCATTGTTCCAAACATTTTCGCCAGTTATTCTGCCAAAACTTTGAAGCCAATAATAGAAATACAAACCGCTTTGTCCCTTTACTCCATTTGTAATTTTTTCTGGATGCATATCAAATTGCATGTACAATCCATAAGACATTGGGATTAATAAAACCGCAATTATTAAAAAAACTAGAATCCAACGAAAAGCAAAAACGTCTTTCCATTTTTGTTTATACATTAAATTAATTCCGATTGGAAGTAGCACCGCAATCATACCAATTGGTCCTTTTGCCATCATTGCTAATGCAACAAAAACTGATCCAAAAATTAGATTTATTAATTTTCTGTTTTCAAAAAACTCAGAAAACAGCCACACCGAAATAATCACACAAGAAGTTAGAAATGAGTCTGTTCTGACATCATTTGTAATTAAAAAAAAAGCTTGTGTAGATGCCAAAATAATTAATGCATTTTTTGCTACATTTTCTTTATAATACAATAATGCAAAACGATAAACAGCAAATAATGATAAAAGTAATAATAAAAACGAAGCTATTTTGTAACCAAAATTAGTAATTCCAAATATTTTGATTCCGACACTAGAAAACCAAAATAACAATGGTGGCTTGTCTAGATAATCATTTTGAAATTCTTTAATTTCTAAATATGAATTTGTATGGGCCATTTGAGAGGAAATTCCTGCATATTGTGCCGCATCAACTTGCATTATATCAATGAATAGATTGTTACAATAAATTATAAATATAACAGCAAGAATAATTTTTTCAAATTTGGTAAATTTTTTAAAAAATGAAATCATTTGTTTTATTTTACAATGTTGTGATAAAACCTATTTTTGTTCAAAAAAGTTTTTATTTGCAAATAAACAAATTTATCAATCAAAATTTGCAATAAGTAGTTTAAAAAAATTAAATTTAAATTACAGATAAATTCATTTGTAACAAGTTTAAAAAAAATCAAACTCAAGTAACAAAAATTGAATTTGTTAATATTTTTTGAATTTGTATTAACAAACCAAAAAACAATCATTCAAAATTTACACTTTATTATAAAACACAGAATCTTTGTCAAAATTTTGAACTTGACAATAATATTTGTAAAAATAAATCCACATTTTAATAAAACATCAAAATCACTATACTCGTCTTAATAAGTGAAATAAAACATAAAACCCCTAATTCTTGACAGGTTTTCCAAATTTAGTCGTAATAACAACAACGCCTTTTTTGCCTTTTTCGCCATACAATTCCACGGCTTCTTCGCCTTGGTAAACTTTGGTTTTTATAATGTCTTGCTTTTCTAGTGGCGCATACGGGCTGGTTGGTTTTTCTCCAAATAGTTCATCTTCAGAATACTGCACACCATTTATGATATAAAGTGGTTGTTTTAGAATTTCGATATTATCAATTTCTATTGAATTTAAATTTGCTTGTTTAGCCACATTTTTATTATCAGTAACAGCTTCTCCATCAATAACAATCAAGGGATTTTTTTTTATAAATGTGCTTTCTTTGGCTTCATTTTTAGCATCAACCACTTCGGAATATTTCACGCTACGAGCATCATAAATTTTGGTTTTTAAAATTCCGTTTGTCTCATCTTGTTTTAAATATTCTTCAGAAATTTCCTTTTCAGATTCAGATTTTATAGGTGCACTTGCTACAGTCACAACTGGGTCAACCATAACTGCCGACGGACTTGAATCTGCATTAATAGGAGTGTCATTATAGGTTAAACCGTTATTTATTTTAATAATTTTTTCTAGTTTTTGTTTGGCTTCTTGAGTAATATTTGGATATTTTTCAATTCTTTTTTCGTTTGTGTCATTTTCTAAAACGTCATTGTTTTTGTCAATTGCAACAACTTTATTTTCAGGAATTACTATTTCATTATTATTCTTAAAAAAATGATAACCAACCGAAACAAATAACAATATCGAAGCAGCCACGGCAATTTTTTTCCAAATTTTCGTTTCATTTTTCAAGACTTTATTGTCTAACTTTTCTTCGACACGAGACCAGACATTGTCCATCGAAGCAAATTCTTTTGGTGCAACATTTTCGGCAGCGTTCTTGAATTGGTCAAATATTTTATCTCTATTTTCCATTATGAGTTTGCTTTTTGGTAATACAAATTGTTTACTAAATCTTTTAATTTGGTTTTGGCAACATTCAATTGCGATTTCGATGTGCCTTCAGAAATACTTAACATTGCTGCAATTTCTTTATGGCTGTAACCTTCTATTGCAAATAAATTAAAAATTGTTTTGCAACCAGCAGGAATAAAATTCAGTAAATTCAATAAATCTTCTTCTTCAAGATCAGTCACTTCGGCAGAAAATGGTTGCACTAGCGTTTTCACATCGTCTAAATAAATATTAAAATTGGTGTTTTTCTTAATCATTGCCAAACAATTATTCACAGCAATTTTGCGCGCCCAACCTTCAAATGCTCCAAATTCTTTGAGTTGATTGAGTTTCGTGAAAATCGTATAAAAAGTATCCGCCAAAGCTTCATCAACTTCTTCTTCTTTCTTCAAATATCGTTTGCAAGTTCGATACAATTTCGGAGCCATAAGCTCATACAACTGCCGCTGGGCTTCACGTTGCATTTTTTTGCAGTCTAATATTAAGGTTTCATTTATCACAATCTGGCTGTTTTATATATAGAGTGCAAAAAGTTGCAAAAGGTTGGGAGGCAATATTAGATATTAGATATTAAATAACAGATTTCGAGTGTTAGGTGCTGTAAATGCTGGAAATATTAATTTAAATTATTTAAATTTTTTTTGGGTGTTGCCCCGAAGAAAAATCGGGGTCGGGCTATCATTCCTCTCGTTCCAAAAAACGAGATTCCCTTCTATCCCTAACACAAAAACCTATTTTAAATAAGAAGCCACCATTAACGACATAAAATCCCAAAAGAAATGACAAAAAATTAAAATCTTAATATTCCTAAACTTATGATAATGAATTGCAAAAACCAAACCAATCATTATTGGACCAAGAACTTGAAAAACAGTTCCGTAGCTAATGTGCATTAATCCAAACAAAACGCTTGATATCAATATCGAAACGTAATTATTATTGAAAAACAATTGCAATCTTGGCATTAAATAGCCTCTGAAAATTAACTCTTCGGTAAAACCAGCAGTCAAACAAGTAAAAACCAATAATGGGAAATTGTGTTTCAAAACGCCAACAATTTCTTTCAATTTTGAGTTTTCAGATTGCGGAAATCCTAAAAACTTTAGAGTTAAATTTATAAAGATTGCACCGATTATTATCGCAAAAAAAATTCTAAAAAACGAAATAATATATTCTTGAAAAGGCAGTTTTTGCTCGTTCCAAAGTAAAAATTTTTGTTTTTCTATTTGGTTTACATACAAAAAAACAAGCAACAAGCAAACCCAAATAGCAATACGACCAATCCAAAAAATAGTTTCTTTTTCAAAAAATGTTTTGTAAAGCAAAGGCAAAAAAGTTAACGCAGCAACAAGCACAATAATCGAAAAGAAAATACCAATAATTATATTAGTTTTTTGAGTTTGCTCCATTTTAAATTTTTAAACTTTTTAAACTTTTAAACAAAAGTAAAATTTTTTAAACTACTCCTTCAAAACCATATCAATGCACATAACTGCTGCCAAAATCATTTGTCGAACTGGACTTTCGGCAGGAACGGAATTGTTGATTTCTAAAACATAATTATCTGCTGATGTAAAAAATTCTTTGCCAATTCCGGCCCATTTTTTGCTAACGTGTGCCAATTCTTGATTGTCTTTTGTGAATTTAAAATCCCAACCAGTCCATTTTCCTTGCAAAGTACAAAGTGGTTTATCGTGTTTGTCCAACAACTCAAATTTACCTCCAATAGACCAAAATTGTTGTTTGAACGAACCAATAAGTTGGTTTTCATCATCAAGAACCTCAACTTCAGATCTAAAGATTGAAATGCCACGTTTTATAGATAATAATGGCTTTCCATCGGTTGTAGTAATCTGAACATCAAATGGTGTCATTCGTTTGTAATCTGTAAATCGAAACATTTTTGTAAAAAAACCCAAAACTGGTTCATCACATTTCAAAATCGTCTGATTGTTTGTAGCATCATAAATATCATATTTATTGGCTGCTTTAAAAATACCTAAATGTTCTTTGATTAAAAAGACGTTTTTGCTGAAAATTGGATTCATTTATATATTTAGATTAATTTGTAATTTGTAAATTTTCGACACCAATTCCTCAGTATCATTATCTTCGCAAAGTAAGAAATTAATTTGGTTTTCGTGTTTAGAATACAATGTTAAACCTTCAAATTTTTGATTATTGGTGATTTGTATTGTTTGCTCGATTTCGAAAGTTTCAAAATCAATTTTACCGATTACACTTCCATAAATTTCGCCATCATCATAAGTATTTGAAGTGTTTTCGGCACAAGCCAAGAAATAAATTTTGTTCTCTATCACAATTGCATCTGTAAAACTGGTTTCTAGATTATTGATAATTGGTAACTTAAAAGGTTTGTAAATTACATTATCAAATTCTTTGTTGAAAATAAATATACCGTTTTTAGAAAATTCTCCATTTCCACGATTTATCAAATATAAATTTTCGTTATAATAAAACGATCCTTCAATATTTAAATCGTCATTAGTAAAATTGGCTTTTTGTTTTAGTTTTTCATACAAATCAGAAACATCTTTGATTGAAGTTTCGTTATTTTCTAAATCAAATTTAACTCTAATTTCTCGCTTTTTGGTCGAACCAGAACCAAAAATATAAAATTTATTGTCACGCAGAGTTATCGATTCGAAATCAGGTTTTTCTTTCTTTGCAATATTTTCCTCAGGATTTTCTAGAATCGGAAATTTAGATAAGTTTTTAGTTGAAATTTCATATTTGTATAAAAACCCAGAATTATCGCCAATTAAATATAAGTTTTCGTTAAGGTAAATTATTCCAGAGGCAGCACCAAGTCCAGAAATACTTGCAAAAATTCTAAGTGTAAAGTCAGTCATTGTTATATTTGATGTATTTTTCAAAAATAAACAATTATACACAGATTGTGCAGATTCATGTACTTTTTTTTGGTTTGGTTTTAGAAAATTGTTGGTTTTAAAAATCATTAATTTTTTAGATAAATACCTAGGTTTTGTCATTCCGACGAAGGAGGAATCGCATAACATAAGGAACCAATATAATTTCTCGTTAATCTGAATGACAAAATTCTGCCAAATTTATTTAACAAAAATTTAAAAAAAAAGACCTTATTTAATTAGATTTTAAAAAATTTAAAGCCTAAATCCATATGCCAATCGCAAAGTCAATTGTCCATTTCCTTCGCCAATTGTTTGGTCTTGATTTACGACAGGAAAAGCAGGATAATGCTCATATCGAACACTTAAATCAATATATTTAGTTGCATAACCAAAACCAGGAGCAACAATTGCAGAATTTTTTTTTAAGTTATTTGTTACCGCAAATGCTGCACCACCTTCGCCAAGAACATAAAATTGGTCGTTCCAAATAAATGCTTTAAAACCCAATTTTACTGGAACAAACCCGAGATCATTTTCAACGCCGGCAACAAAAAAATTAGTAAAACCAGTTGTTAAAGCCAACGAATATCTTTTAGATAAATCATATTGCAATCTTGCATCGACACCTAGACCAAACCCAAAAGGTTTATTCAAAACATATCCAGAATTGATTCCGATACCCAATCTAAAACTCTGTTTATAAGAGTTTTGCGCAAAAGAACTGAATGACAATAGCAGTAAAATTGTAATTACTTGGTACTTAAAGATTGATGTGTTAACTTTTTTGCATTTTTTTTTGTATTTGAAAATTTTCATTTTTTTTGATTCGATTTGATTTGATTGATGTTACTAAAACGTTGAATTTAGAAATTTATTGTAAAATTTCACAATAAATCAAATTTAAAATTTTAATCTATGGGCTATTATTTATATTGAAAAAATTATTTTCGAATTAATAAGTAATTACTTAAATAATTGAATTACAGTGAAATAATACCCAAAAATAAAACTTAAAATTAAAATTATTCACTAACTTTGAATGTAGAAAAGATATATTCGTAATCTGTAAATTAGCATAAAATTATATAATGATAACAAAACCTATTATGTTTGTAGCGATACAATATTCAATTCGAAACAATTAAATTTTATAAATATGAAAATAGCAACTATTATTATTCGCACATTAATTGGTTTGATTTTTATTTATGCATCGATGATGTTTTTTCTTAAGATGGCTCCCGAAACCGAATCAACGGCTGCATTCAAAGCATTTCAAGTCGGAATTGTTGCTTCAAGTTATTTAATGCCGTTAGCAAAAGCAATAGAACTTATATGTGGTTTGGCGTTTGTAACTAACAAATTTGTAACATTGGCAAATATTGTAATTCTGCCAGTAACCTTCAATATTTTGATGATAAATTACTTTTTAATGCCTGAAAGTTTACCAATAGCAATTTTTATTTTCTTAGGAAATGTTTTTTTAATTTATGCTAACTGGAAAAATTATAAAAGTTTGTTTGCTATTTAAATTAACCCTAAACCCAATGCTAACGAAATCATTAACAACGCAATAGCTATAATTTTTTGTAATAATTTTAAAGTAACTTTCTTTAATAATTTGTTTCCGATAAATGCTCCCGAGATTGCAGAAAATGTCACAATTATTAGCAAATACAAATTTTGTTTCAAGTCAATTTGCATCAATCGGGTTGAATAAACACTTAATCGAGTTATATCTACAAAACAAGAAATAACAACGGTTGTGGCTATAAATGCTTCTTTTGACATTCCCGAGCGTATTAAAAATGCACTTCTCAATGCGCCTTGCGCTCCAGTTAGACCTCCGAAAAAACCACTAATTGCACCACCAATTGGTAGTTTGTTTTTATTGAATTGTAAATTATTGAAAAACGGAATCAAATCTACAACTGCAAAAAACATCATTAAAACTGCCACAGTTAATTTTAATGGATAAATGTCAAAAGTTTTACCAAACAATTCGTAATCATAAATTGGCTCTAAATTTGGAATTCTTAGTAGTAAAAATGCTCCGATAAATGCAAAAATAACTGCGGTAATTCCAAATCGCTTTAGGATATCTTTGTCAAAATTCTTGCCAACTAAAAATAATTTGAAAATATTGTTCGAAAAATGAACAACACCAGTCAACGCAATTGCAATTTCGACTGGAAAAAACAACATCATTACTGGCGTAAGAATAGTTCCTAATCCGAATCCTGAGAAAAAAGTTAGAATTGCGGTTAAAAACGCAACGATTGAAATGATTAAAATCTCCATAAATTATTAAATTAAAAAACCGCAACAAATCTATAATTTTATTGCGGTTTATAAAACTTTCAGAATAATTTTATTGATCAATAGAACCTAAAACTCGTTTCATAAAAGTATTAAGTGCTTCCTTTTTATCCATTCCGTTTTTTGTCATTTTGTGTACTTCAAGCGCACCATACATATTTGATATGAGCTCTCCAAGCACGTCTAGTTCTTCGTCTTTTAGCGATGATACGTCACACAAAGATTCTAAAACCTCAATAGTTTCTATCAAATAATCTTGGTCATTATCATCAATAAATTGAGATAAATGTTTAATAATTGGCAATTTCATGACTATAAAATTTTGTTGACTAAATCGGTCAATATTTCTGATTTATTGGTTTGAACTTCATTCACTAATTTTCCGTTTACGAACGTTGCAAAAGTTGGTAAATTCGAAACATCTGCCAATTTTCTTGATTCAGGCGAATTTTCAGCATCGACAATAACAAAAGTTATATTTTCATTTTCTGAGGCTAATTTTTTGAATTTTGGTTTCATTATTCTACAATTTCCGCACCACGATGCCGAAAATTGAACTACAACTTTTTCATTATTTTCAACCAAATTATTTAATGTGTCTTCGTTTAATTCTATTAACATATTTTTTAGTTTAAATTTTAAAATAAAATACAACATCAAATAATTAAACTTGATGTTGTATTTATGAAACAATTCTTATTAATTTAATGATAAATATTCGGCTGTGCTTTTTCTATCTGCACTCATAGCATCTTTCCCAGCTTCCCAATTTGCAGGACAAACTTCGCCCTTTTCTTGAATGTGCGTGTAAGCATCTACCATTCTTAAATATTCGTTCACATTACGACCAAGCGGCATATCGTTTACACTTTCATGGAATATTTTTCCTGTTTCGTCGATTAAATAAGTAGCTCTAAAAGTTACATTAGAACCTTCAACGATTACAGAGTCGGTTTCTTCGCTATAAGTAGTTGAATCAATATCCAAAATACCAAGAATATTAGATAAATTTCTATTTGTATCTGCAATTATTGGATAAGTTACACCCTCAATTCCTCCATTATTTTTTGGAGTATTCAACCAAGCAAAATGAACCTCGTTAGTATCACAAGATGCACCAATGACAATTGTATTTCTTTTTTCAAATTCTGGTAAAGCGGCTTGAAAAGCATGCAATTCGGTCGGACAAACGAAAGTAAAGTCTTTAGGATACCAAAACAAAAGCACTTTTTTGTTTTTTAATGTTGCTTCATCAAAAATATTAATTTTTAAATTGTCTCCCATTTCTGAAATTGCATCTACTGAAATACTTGGAAATTTTTTTCCTACTAATGACATAATATTTGATTTTAAATTTTTTGCAAAATTATGATTAATTCATACCCAAATGAAACAATTAAAATATTATTACTCTATTTAAGCATAGTTTAATCTTATTTTAAATTATTTAAACAATAAACCGTATTAAAAAAAGATTTAATACGGTTTATTTTAAAAATTTATTGATACTAAAATTAATATTTAAAATTTAATATCTACCCAAATTCATCACTTTAGTCCAGGCAGCAACAAAATCATTAGTAAATTGTTCTTTAGAATCTTGACAACCATAAACTTCGGCAATTGCTCTTAATTCTGAATTTGATCCAAAAATCAAATCTACTCTAGAACCAGTCCATTTTAATTCGCCTGTATTGCGATCTCGACCTTCAAAAACATCTTGATAATCTGACGTCGATTTCCAAGTTGTATTCATATCTAGAAGGTTTAAAAAGAAATCGTTGGTCAAACATTCTGAATTTTTTGTAAAAACACCATTTTTTGATTGCTCGAAATTAGTATTCAACATTCTCATTCCACCGACCAAAACAGTCATTTCTGGGACAGTCAGAGTCATTAATTGTGCTTTATCTACCAACATTTCTTCTGCCGAAACAGCATGTTTAGATTTTTTATAATTGATAAATCCATCTGCTTTTGGTTCCAAAACCATAAACGAATCTACGTCTGTTTGTTCTTGTGTTGCATCGGCTCTTCCTGCTGAGAAAGCAACATTTATCGAATTTCCAGCATTTGCAGAAGCTTTTTCAATTCCAACATTGCCAGCCAAAACTATTAAATCTGCCAACGAAACTTGTTTCCCAGAAATTTGTAAATTATTAAATGATGTTTGAATTAATTTTAAAATATCTAAAACTTTGGTCAATTGTTTTGGATTATTCGCTTCCCAATTTTTTTGTGGTTCCAATGCTATTCTTGCTCCGTTTGCTCCACCACGTTTGTCAGAATTTCTAAAAGTCGATGCTGACGACCAAGCGGTTACTACCATTTCAGAAATTGATATTCCTGATTCTGAGATTCTTGATTTTAATAAAATAACATCATTTTCATCGATTTTATTGTAGCTTGGATTTGAAATTGGATCTTGCCAAATCAATTCTTCTGTTGGAACTTCTGGACCTAAATATCTTTCTATTGGTCCCATATCTCGGTGAGTCAATTTGAACCAAGCGCGACCAAAAGCATCTTTTAATTGTTCGGGATTTTCGTGGAAACGTCTTGAGATTTTTTCGTATTCTGGATCAAAACGCAAAGCTAAATCAGCAGTTGTCATAACTGGAGCGTGACTTTTTGCAGGATTGTGCGCATCTGGAACTGTTCCTGCCCCACCATCATTTTTAGGTTTCCATTGGTGTGCTCCAGCTGGACTTTTGGACAATTCCCATTCGAAACCAAACAAGTTTTCAAAATAATTATTGCTCCATTTTGTGGGAGTTGTTGTCCAAGCACCCTCTAAACCGCTGGTAATTGTATGTTCGCCTTTTCCAGATTCGAATGTATTTTTCCAACCCAAACTTTGCTGTTCAATTGGTGCGCCTTCTGGTTCTGGTCCAACATATACATCTGGATCTGCAGCGCCGTGCATTTTTCCGAATGTATGTCCACCAGCAATCAATGCAACAGTCTCTTCGTCGTTCATTGCCATTCTGCCAAAAGTTTCGCGAATGTCACGAGCCGAACCTAAAATATCAGGATTGCCGTTTGGACCTTGCGGATTCACATAAATTAATCCCATTTGAACTGCACCTAGTGGATTTTCAAGTTCACGATCGCCTGTGTAACGTTCGTCGCCCAACCATTCTTTTTCTGGTCCCCAATAAATATCTTCTTGAGGTTCCCATTGGTCTTCACGACCGCCACCAAAACCAAATGTTTTGAAATCCATGGTTTCAAGGGCGCAATTTCCAGCTAAAACCATTAAATCTGCCCAAGAAAGTTTCTTGCCATATTTTTGCTTTATTGACCAAAGTAAAAGTCTGGCTTTGTCAAGATTTCCGTTATCTGGCCAACTGTTTAGAGGTGCAAACCGCTGCATGCCAGAACCTGCACCACCACGACCATCTCCAATTCTGTAAGTTCCTGCTGCGTGCCAAGCCATTCTGATCATAAATGGTCCATAATGGCCATAATCTGCTGGCCACCAATCTTGTGAAGTTGTCATTAATTCGTTAATATCTTTTTTTAATTCGCTAAAATTAATGCTTTTAAAAGCTTCTGCATAATTAAAATCTTTATCCATTGGGTTAGATAATGACGAATGCTGACGTAAAATATTCAATTTTAATTGATTTGGCCACCAATCTCTATTTATTGGGCTTGCACCTGCAGCTTGCTTAACTGTTCCGCTTGAAAAAGGACATTTTCCTTGTTCGTTTAAATTTTTCATATTTTCCATAATGCAAATGATTTCGATTTAGTTTAATAACAAATTTAATTAAATTAACAAACTGTTATATCAGTTTTAATTATCATTTCTTATGATACAATAAGTTTTTGTTATTTAAATTATCAAAGCTATCAGGTCTGCAGAAGTTTTGAACTTTGCTTACAAGTCGAAATTATTTATGAAAAAACTTGAAAACGTAAGTAAATATTGTTTCTAAAAATCACTTTGTTTGATTTAATTTGATTTCAAGAAAGTTACTTTCATTTCCGTACAAATCAATAAAAGTGATTGCATATTTATTATTTTCAACAACATTCGTAAATGGAATTTCAATTTGCATAAAACCATCAATTTCTTTGACGAAAAATTTATTAATAATTTGTGAAGCATCATTAATATTGATTTCTGAATCGTTTTTTATGCCATATAAAACGATACTTCTAATGTTATACATCGGTAATTTTATTATAAACCAATTTTCGGTTTTGGTAACAGAATCAATAAATGGTGATACAGTTATTGATTTCTTGAAATTAGGCACAACACAAGGAATTGCGGGATATTTGTATTGATTTGAAGATAAAATATCTTTGACATTTTGATTTTGATTCATTAAAGATTTCGCACTAAAATAGGCATTTCCATATATGTTTGTGAAACTTCGAGCAGCATTTACTTGATTCGGGATTTCGTTTTCGTCATTCCAACGTTTGTCAGAATCTGTCTTAATTTTATAGGAACCGTTACCTATATACAAGGCAACATTCGTAGCATTTTCTGACCACCATTTCAATAGTTTAGAATGCGATGCTTTTGGATGATCTAAACTCCAATACAATTGCGGAATAATATAATCTATCCATTTATTTGTGTCCCAAAGCATTGTATCGGCAAACAAATCGTCATAATTGGTCTGTCCAGCTTGGGTTTCTGAACCTTTTGGATCTGATGATTGGTTGCGCCAAACTCCAAAAGGACTAATGCCAAACTGAACCCAAGGCTTAATGTTTTTGATTGTAATATTTAATTTTTGAACTAAATTATTAACATTCGAACGGCGCCAATCGTCTTGCAAAAGACCATTGCCATATTTTTCGAAAGCCGCATTATCATTAAAATTGACTTTATTTATTCTATATGGATAAAAATAATCATCGAAATGAACGGCATCGATATCGTAATTTCGTACGACCTCTTCGACAATTTTAATCAAATGCGATTCTACTTCTGGCAAACCTGGATTGTAATAATATTTATCGCCATATTTAATCATCCAATCTCGATGTAAATTAAAATCGTGATTTTTTGATAAATTTTTCAAATTCAAATCAGAAGTCGCCCGATAAGGGTTGAACCATGCATGAAATTCGAAACCACGATTGTGCGATTCTGCTATCATCCAAGCCAAAATATCAATATCAGTTTTTGGAGATTGACCTTCTTTGCCAGTTAAAAATCGAGACCAAGGTGCTAGTTTAGAGGGATAAAAAGCATCGCCAACACTTCGAATTTGAACAATTACTGTGTTAAAATTTAGTTTTTTGTAATTATCAAGAATTTCAATAAAATCTTTTTGTTGTTTAGCGACAGCATCTGTTCTTTGTTTTGGCCAGTCAATATTGGCAACTGTAGCTATCCATACGGCACGAAATTCGTTTTTTGGACTCGTTGAGACTTGCGCATTTGTATTATTGATAAATAAATTAAACAATATAAAATAGCAAAGGATTTTATTAAAGGAAATCATGTTTTTTGTTGGAAATTTAGTTTTAAACTAATGTTTTTTTTGGATAAATCTTGGTTATTTAATGTGATTAATTAAACTCAAATCGAATTCTAAAAAACATTTTAATTATTCATGATAATCTTCTTCATTGGTGAAATTTAATTGATTTAAATTCGAATATTTTATTCTTAAAAATACAAGTTATTCGTTTTAAATTTTAGAGCTATGGTCTATAATTTATGATGATTTCTATTTTTTTGCAAAGATTTAAATGGTTATTAAGTTTTTAAACCTCAAAAATCTAAAAAAAATTGTAATAATATGAGAATTAGTGATTGAATAAAAGAAATACATTTTTTTGACTAAATCTTTTTTATTTGTTATAAAAATAAATTAAACTTTGGATATATTAACAATTTGTCATAATCCGTTTAAAAAAAACCTTTTTTTTTCAAGAAAAATTAAAATTTGTGATTTTTTATAAATGTTTTTTTTCTTAAATATCAATACATTGCCATGATTATAGACTACAATTGGTGTTAAATTTTTTAATTTTAAAAATAATTTTAAAAAAATAAGTAAATTAAAAAATTACTTTGAAATAATAAAAATTGCTATCCAATCAAAACTTCCAAAATTTTAATTGCGGCATCACTAATTTTTGTTCCAGGTCCGAATACCGCAACAGCACCAGCATCGAATAAAAACTGGTAATCTTGAGCCGGAATTACGCCGCCAACTACGACCATAATGTCTTGACGACTATATTTTTTTAATTCCTCAATAACTTGCGGGACCAAAGTTTTGTGACCAGCGGCCAATGACGAAACTCCCAAAACGTGAACATCATTTTCGATTGCTTGTTTTGCAGCTTCGGCTGGCGTTTGAAAAAGTGGACCAATATCTACATCAAAACCAACATCCGCATAACCTGTGGCTACTACTTTGGCACCACGATCGTGACCGTCTTGCCCCATTTTTGCAATCATTATTCTTGGTCTTCTGCCCTCTTGTTTGGCAAATTCGTCGGCCAATTGTTTGGCTTTTTCGAAACTTTTGTCGTCTTTTATTTCTTTGCTGTACACGCCACTAAATGATTTTATTTGTGCTTTGTAACGCCCAAAAACCGTTTCCAAGGCATCGGATATTTCGCCAAGTGTGGTTCTGTATCTTGCTGCTTCAACTGCAATTTCAAGTAAGTTTCCAGTTCCAGTTTTGGCACAATCTATTAATTTATTTAAAGATTCTTGAACTTTTTCGTTATCACGAGATGCTTTTATTTTATCTAATTGTTCGAGTTGCTGTTTTCTAACCATTAGGTTATCAACATCAAGAATATGCAATGGATCTTCTTTTTCAAGTCTAAATTTGTTTACACCTACAATAATGTCTTGGCTAGAGTCAATTCTTGCTTGTTTTCTGGCCGCTGCTTCTTCGATGCGAAGTTTCGGAATTCCTGCTTCGATAGCTTTTGTCATTCCACCTAATTCTTCGACTTCTTCGATTAATTGCCAAGCCTTTTCGGCAATTTCATTGGTTAAGTTTTCTACATAAAAACTTCCAGCCCACGGATCGACAGTTTTGGTAATTTTGGTTTCTTCTTGCAGAAATATCTGAGTATTTCTGGCAATTCGAGCCGAAAAATCGGTTGGCAACGCAATTGCTTCATCAAGTGCGTTTGTGTGCAAAGATTGTGTGCCACCAAAAGCTGCCGCCAAACCTTCGATGGTTGTTCTTGCTACATTATTAAACGGATCTTGTTCTGTTAAACTCCAACCCGAAGTCTGGCAATGTGTTCTGAGTGCCAATGATTTATCGTCTTTTGGATTGAATTGCTTGACCAGTTTTGCCCAGATCATTCTTGCGGCACGCATTTTGGC
Organism: Bacteroidota bacterium; assembly: GCA_031408435.1. GTDB lineage: Bacteria > Bacteroidota > Bacteroidia > Flavobacteriales > Flavobacteriaceae > Flavobacterium. The sequence goes on along the minus strand of JANNWM010000010.1, from coordinate 80,783 downwards.
TATTTCCATAAAATGGTTCATGCCGATTGCCCAGAAAAAAGATAATCTTGGAGCAAATTCATCTATTTTCATTCCTGTTGATAATCCCGTTCGAATGTATTCTAAACCATCGGCTAATGTGTAAGCCAATTCAATATCTGCTGTTGCGCCGGCTTCTTGCATGTGATAACCAGATATAGAAATCGAATTGAATTTTGGCATTTTTTTGCTCGTGAATTCAAAAATATCTGCAATAATTTTCATTGATGGTGTTGGCGGATAAATATAGGTATTACGAACCATAAATTCTTTGAGAATATCGTTTTGAATAGTTCCCGAAAGTAAGACTGGTGCAACGCCTTGCTCTTCTGCCGCAACTATATAAAAAGCCATGATTGGCAATACTGCACCATTCATAGTCATAGAGACAGACATTTCGTCAAGCGGAATTTGGTCGAATAATACTTTCATATCTTCAACAGAATCTATTGCAACTCCAGCTTTTCCTACATCGCCAACTACCCGTTCGTGGTCAGAATCGTAACCACGATGTGTTGGCAAGTCAAACGCTATTGACAATCCTTTTTGTCCTGCTGCAAGATTTCTACGATAAAAAGCGTTGCTTTCTTCGGCAGTAGAAAAACCAGCATATTGCCTGATTGTCCAAGGTCTGCGAACATACATTGTGGCATAAGGACCACGAAGATTAGGTGCAAATCCTGCTCCAAAATCAAGATGTTCGAGATTTTCGATGTCTTTTTTTGAGTAAGTTTTTTTTATTTGAATGCCTTCGGCAGTTTCAAAATTTTTTTCCTCTGAAGTCTGAATTTTGAATTCAGAATTTTCTAGTTTAATATGTTGAAGATTTTTTCTCAATTTTTTAATTTATTTATTATTAAAATAAATTCAATTCACTTTCTCTTGAGGAATGACAAATGGCTTGAACTATAATTAAATCCTCAATTATTCTGTAATGAATTAAATAAGGAAAAATTTCAAAAGTTTTTATTCTAACTTCATCATATCTTATTTGAAATAAATGTGGATTTTTTTTGATAATTGTAAGACTTTGTTTGAAAGAATTTCTAAATCTTTTGGATAAAATTGGATCTATGTCTTTATACCATTAAAATGATTTTCTAAATTCAATTTTTTGCTTCGTCAACAATTACTATTTTATATTTTATTGTCAAATTCTTTTAAAAAATAATCGATATCAGTTGCACTTTCTGAATTTTTTAAATATTTTCGTGACGTTCTCGAACTTGATTTATTTGCCATTGCGGAATTTCATATTCTTTTGGTTCTTTTGCTAAAATTATAACATCAACTTCATCAGCAACAAAATCGTCAGGCAAAGTTATTTTGAAAGAATGATTTTTAACTTTAACGGTTTGTCTAATTGCTTCCATAAGATATAATTTTATTTGTAAATATACTAATTTTTGAATTGAAAACTGCGACTGAAAACTAAAAACTGATTACTCTTCCAAAAGCCTTTCTTGCTCCATTTTTTCAGCCAAACGTTTTTCGATGATTGGTGTTATTAATGTTTTTCGAGGTTTGACTTTAACGAATGGAAACAATTCTAAATCGTATTTCATTTTGTCGTTTTTGTTTGGGTATTTATTTGTGCCAAGCAAAATTTCTTTTCCTGAATCGAATAATTCTTGCTCTGAAACAGCACTTTCTTGAATTTTTCGTTTGATAATTCCGTCGTTTAATTGTCTCAAAAAACCTCCATTTTCCTCGATATCTTTGAATAAAATTAATGCCTTTTCGGCTAATTGTTGGGTCAAACTTTCAATGTAATAACTTCCGTCAGATGGATTATTGACTTTGTCGAAATAAGACTCGTTTTTGAGAATCAACAACTGATTTCTTGCAATTCGGTCACCGAATTCGTTGTCTTTATGGTACAAACTGTCATAAGGCAAATTGGCAATAGCATCTGCACCGCCCAAGATTGCAGACATGCATTCGGTTGTTGTTCTTAATAAATTAGTGTTATAATCGTAAATTGTTTTATTGCGTTTGGTTGGCGAAACCAACAAGTTACAATCAAAATTATGATTGTATTCTTGTGCAACTGCTTTGAAAACAATTCTTAATGCTCTTAATTTTGCAATTTCGAAAAAATAATTGGTTCCAACAGAAACCTGAAACACTATTGGTTGATTTATTTTATCAATTCTGTTAAAATATTCGTTGGCGTGAGCAATTGCATAAGCAATTTGTTGCACCATATTGGCACCAGCATTTTGATAAAAACCAGCATCAATACTCAAAAAACTATTGTTAGTAAATTGATTTGCAATTAGATTTAAAGTATCAAAATTTGTTTTTTCTGAGGTTTTAAACCAATTTCCATCTTTGGCTAGATTGCCTATTGGATCTAGATTGCAATAAATTTTTACTGATTTTTGTTTTGCAAACGCATCAATTTTTTTAACGAAATCGATTGAAATAAAATTCAAATTAAAATAAACCGAAATGTTTTCTAGATTAATAGAGTTTAATAATTTTTCTACGTCAATAGTTTCGTCTTCGATAGTGAAACGCAAACTTTCTGCACCACGATTAATCGATTCGTTGGCTCGGAAAATTGATTTGTCAACATCATAAACAAAAATATTCTGACAAATTTTAAATTCGCTGGCTTTGGTTTCGATATTGAAACTCGAAGTTGATTCGTCAATATGATAAAACGGTTTTACTTGAATGTCTTCGGGCGAATTCCAAACCAAGGTTTCGTTGTAATCTGAACCTTTTAATTCAAATTGAATTTGTTGTTTCCATTGTTTTGATGAAACGGAATTCCATTCTTCTGCGAAACTTAATGAATTTTTATTTTCCATTTTTATTATATTATTGAGCTTTCTAATGCACTCAAGCGGACAAAAAATCGTATTTTGATTGGAATATTTTATTTTATAATTATTCAGAAATTATATGATGGTTAGACTTCGTTTGGGCGAATAAAAAATAATTTTAAATTAAAACTCATGTTTAGTCTAAAATCGTTAATCAGTAATTATTTTTTAATAGTATCGCCTTCAAATTCTATTATATAAACATCTTCTGAATCTTTTTTCATAAAATATTTTTCTCTTGCGTATTTCTCTATTTGTGCAGGATCTTTGAGTTGTTTTATGTACTTTTTATCGTTAATTATTTCTTCTTTATAATAATCTTTTTGTCGGTTGAGTTCGTTAATTTGATTATCCAAAAGTCTGTGGTCTAAATAAGAATAATTATCCAAAAACAACATCCAAGTCACAAAAACTAACAAAACCCAAACATATTTATTGCTTGCAAATTTAAACCAAGTTTTGTCTTTTAGAGATTCCATTTTTTTTAATTTCTTTTATGCTTACTTAATGTATAAATATGCCATTTCATTATAAAATTCGCTGATTAATAACGGCTCTTACTATATCAATTGCTACCGTGTTGAACTTATCGTTTGGAATTATTATATCTGCAAATGCTTTGGTCGGTTCTATAAACTGCTGATGCATAGGTTTTAATGTCGATTGATAACGATTCAAGACTTCTTCCATATCGCGTCCACGTTCGGCAATATCTCGTTTTAATCTTCTTATTAATCTTTCGTCCGAATCGGCATGAACGAAGATTTTAATGTCAAATAAATCTCTTAATTCGGGATTTGTCAATATTAAAATTCCTTCGACAATCATAACCTTTCTTGGATGTGTTGTGATTGTATCGTCGGTGCGGTTGTGTGTTACAAATGAATAAACGGGTTGATTAATAATATTACCAGCCTTCAGTTCTTTGAGATGTGCAACCAATAGTTCGAAATCTATAGCTCTTGGATGATCAAAATTAATTAATTTTCGCTCGTCATAACCTAGATTATCGGTTTGTTTGTAATACGAATCTTGTGCGATTATTCCGACTTCCGTCTCGGGTAATTCGTTCATTATCTGATGGACTACTGTCGTTTTTCCTGAGCCTGTTCCGCCTGCAATTCCTATAATTAGCATAATTTTGGTGTTGTAATTGATGCAAAAATAATGATTTATTTAGAAATTATTCCAGTAAATTATATAAATAACCCAAAATACAATTAGCATTAAAATAAAAAATGAAAAAACTTTTAAATTTTCTTTAGCATAATTGTTTTTTTGTTTTATAAAAAAAAAATTGTTTCGAGAAATAAATATACAAATGATATTAATATTAAAAATCCAAAAACTAATAAAAATCCAAAACCGTCTTGCGTGCTTGAAATTAACTTACTAATGCATAAAAAAATAAATAAAATTATAGGAATTAAAATTCTAATTTTGATATGATTTTTTTCTGAATTTTGTAATTCTAACATGTTTATGAATTTTCTTTTAGACTAATTATTTTTATTCAAATCTTTTAGTAAACTAATCGAGAAATATAAAACTGCGATTCCGCCAACACAAATACAAATCCACATGAACCAAGGTTGTTCCCAAAATTGTATTTCATGAACGATATTTGCACTTAATTTTGGTAATACAATTTCTATTATTTCGGCTATTGGAAGCTTTTCTGAAATAGAGTTTTCGAAGTTTTCTAGATCATAAACTGGTGCTATTGCATCTGGATTTCCGGTTTTTATAATGTAATTTTCTTTTGGATTTAAATCAGCAAATATAGTAACTGGAATTTGAAAAAACTTGATTTCTGAAATTGAAAGCGGTTGATTGTCTTGGTTTTCTATTTCTACATAAAAATCTTTTTCGTAAATATTAGATAAATTAAATTCATTATTAGAATCTGAACTCAATTCGAAATTAGTGATTTCTTGCTCGATTGTTTCGAATTTATGCTTGACTTTTCTGGTTTCGAGTTTGTATATCCTAGCGGTTCGTTTGTATAATTTTGGTGCATTAATTTTAAAATTTATTTGATTCAAAAATTGCGAACTATCAAACAAAACATGAATTTTGGTTTTCTTTTCTACTTTAAAATCTTCTGTTTTTATATTGGCATAATCTACTTGCAATAATTTTGCAAAAGTGGTTCTGGAATTGTCATTTCCGATACGTTTAATGCTAATTGGTAATGATTTTTTGTCATTTAACTCGATTTTTAAGAACTTATAATTGTTTTTTGGGAATGAAATTATTTTAACAATATTCAATTCTTCTGGATCATTCAAATCATATAAAACATTGTTATTTGCCAGACCGTACCATTGTTTTTGGTCGTTGCTTCCCGAAAGATTATAGGTTTTTTCGCCTTCATAATTGGCTATAGACAACATTAATGAACTAATATTTTTCTCTGGATTCTCGAAAATTATTGTGGTTTGTTTTTTGGGAATTATAGTTTCGGAAATTATTTTATATTCAACATATTCTGTTGTTGACAGAGCTTGATTTGTGTTTTTATAAAAATATGGAACTTCATTTCCTTTGGAATCAAAAATTCTAAAATCTGATAAATCTTCTCTAGAAATTGACCTAACTGCGGTTGGCAAAATAATTTTGTGTAAACCATTTTCTGTGACTTTAGTAATTTTTGCAAAAGTCGAATTTTGTGCCATTCCAATATTTGCAATAAGCAAAAAAGCAATAATATTATTTATTTTCTTCATTGTTTTCGTTATTTGAGTTTTCTTCTTGAATGGAATCAATAGTACGAATTTCGGGTTTTACATCGTCTGTAACCAAAACTTTTAATTTTTGATATACAAACGAAATTATCAAAATTAAAACGCCTAGTAATATGAATGCGATGATTTTTCCAGTTTCGGAAACGTTGCTAATATCATATGCAAATAATTTTAGAATAGTCAAACCTAACAATGTTAATGCAATAATTCGCATTGTTTTCGATGGTTTTCTGACACCAAATATCAAGAAAACAAAAGCTAGAATTCCCCATAATATCGGAAAACTTGTTTTCAAAATAGTTTCTCGCATATTATCAATTCTTAATTCTGCCATGAAACTTTTTTCGCTTAGAATTGCATATTTATCTTTTGAAATTGCTGGATTAACTTTCAAGATTTCTTGTAATGAAATTGGCGAATTATTCAAAATTAATCCGTGCAACATCAACTCTGTACTTGCAATATAGATAATTAAAAATGATGCTATCCAAATGAATATTGGCTTTTTGAAGAATTTCGAAATTTCGTTTTCTCGGTTCATTTTATACAACAAATAGCCAAAATAAATTGTCAAGGACAACATTATATAATGTAAACAAAAAGCAATATTGTCATTGATTCCACTAAAAATATATTTGAAATGTTCGTCGAATGCTAATTTCGAAAATAAAAATGTAAACATTAATATATTTGCAACAGACAATATTGTTGTTACTTGAACGCTAAAATCTGTAGCTTTCTTCAATAAAAAATGACATAAAATTGCGCTAAAAAGCAAATGATAAACCACAGGAATAGCCACCATTGCTTGAGAATTCGGAAAATAATCTGCAGCTTGATAAGCAACTTCGAGAATTCCGACAAAAAAAGCAAGTACTACCCCAACAATAAAAACTAATTTTCGATAATTCGTAGGATTGAATGTAATACCGAATTTAAATAAGTTTTCGGTTTCGTTTTTCAACAAATAATAAACGCTAAAACAACATGCAATTGCAACGATTCCAGTAATAAAAATCGGATTAATTGCTATTTGTAAAATTGAATCTCCTGCATAAAAGTTATTCCAATCCAACAATAGACTCACAAACATTAATAAATGAACGATAATTGCACCAAATTTGTAACTTGTAGTATTTGATTTTTGAGACAACCAAAGCAACAAAACTGCCTCGCCAGCCCAAAATAATGTAATGTAATGTCCTGCAAACTGAATCGGAATTGCCAATGTAATAAATGTCAAAGTCAAACCAATTAGCAAATAAATAGTGTTTTTGTCGATTCCGAATTTTTTATATAAAAACCAAGCATAAACCAAATTAAATATTCCAATTAAAGTAGTAAATAAACCTTTGAATTCTGGATGAAAATCAGATAAAATCCATATTCCAATGCCATAAAATACAAATGTATTTGCTGTTAGCAACGCCATTTGAGTTTTTGTGACTTCGCCTTTATTTTTTAAATTATTGATTATATTAATGGCAGTGAACAATAAATAAAATGCAAATGCAAAAGCAAAACCACCAATATAATGATGCGGTATTGCAAATTGGTCTGAATTGTACCAACCCATGAATAAAATCCAAGAGAAAACAAAAGCCAAAACATTAACAGCATGCCACTTTTTATTATAAGCAATAGCAAGAATTCCTGTATCTAAAATCAGAATATAAGTAAACAAAACCAAGTAATTACCTGAACCAGTACTAATCATAAACGGCACTGCAAAACCACCAATTAAAGTTAAAATCCCGAGTTCTAGTCGGTTGTAAGAAACTGTAATAAGCGATGCAAAACCTGTAATTAATACCATAATTGCAAAAGCAACTTCTTGCCCGAAAAGTTTGTATTCGTGGAATGCAATTGCTATTGTGAAATAGAAAATTGCAATTGCTCCGGCAACAAAAACCGAACTGAATGCTGCATAAAGATTTCGAAGTTTATGAGCAACTCCTAATACCAAGGCTCCCGCAAGAATTCCAATTCCAACTCTTGCAGGTGTTGGTATCCAGCCTTTGTCGATAGAATAACTCACGAAATATCCTATTCCGAGTACCAAAATCAAGATTCCGATTTTGTTAATTAAGTTTTCGCCAATAAATTTCTCTAAATCTGGATTGTTCTCTTTGAATTTTTCCCAAAAACTATTCTCATGAACATATGGTTTTGGTTCAACATGAAATTTAATTGGTTTTGATGCTGTCTTTGCATCAGTAGAAAAAGCTACTTTCTCAATTTTATTTTTATCAATTCCTTCTTCGTTATATATAGGTATGATTGTTGGAGGAATAATTTCGGGTTCATTGGATATATTTCCTTCAGTTTGTTCAACGATTGGAATATTTGGAATAATCGGAATTGCAGGTTTGTATTCTTGTACAGTTTCAGTTTTATTTTCAGGAATTTTTGTTCCAGTTATAATTCCTATTTTATTTAATTGGTCTAATTTTTTATTTAAAACCGATAAATTGCCATCAATTTTATCAAATCTAGATTTTAATGTTATAAATAGAATAACTAAAATCCCGATATACAAATACAAGCCAAATTCTTCCATTAAATTTAATTTTTGAAATGTAAATGTAATTAAATTTGTTAAATAACTTTAAAATAGATTGTATTAAACAAAAAAAGTCTTTTCAAAAAAAATGAAAAGACTTTTGTCGGGGTGGCAGGATTCGAACCTGCGGCCTCCTGCTCCCAAAGCAGGCGCGATAACCGAGCTACGCTACACCCCGAAAGCGGATGCAAATATATAAATAAATATTGTTATTCAAAGTCAAAATGCAAAATAATTAAAATTTATTTCAGCATAGATATTTAGCATTTATTTGGCTAGATTTTTTTTAGAATAAAAACTACATTTGCAATTCTAAAAACATAAAAATGTCTGATACAATCGAAAAAATTAAATGCCTGATAATAGGTTCTGGTCCAGCTGGATATACTGCTGCAATTTATGCCGCTAGAGCCAATATGAATCCTGTTTTATACCAAGGAACACAACCAGGCGGACAATTAACAACTACAAACGAAGTTGAAAATTGGCCAGGAAATCCAGAAGGAATTACAGGTCCAGAAATGATGATTGGTTTGCAAAAACAAGCCGAACGTTTTGGAACCGACGTTCGTGATGGTTGGGCTACAAAAGTCGATTTTTCTGGTCCAATTCATAAAGTTTGGATCAATGATACTAAAGAATTGCATTGCGAAACAGTAATTATATCGACTGGTGCAACAGCAAAATATTTAGGTATTGATTCTGAACAACATTACCTAAAAACTGGTGGTGGCGTTTCGGCTTGTGCAATTTGCGATGGTTTTTTCTATAGAAATCAAGAAGTTGTAATTGTTGGTGCAGGAGATTCTGCGTGCGAAGAGGCACATTATTTGTCTAAATTGTGTAAAAAAGTAACCATGTTGGTTCGTAGTGAAAAATTCAGAGCTTCGAAAATTATGGAAGAAAGAGTTAAGAAAACTGAGAATATCACTATATTGATGAACCATGATACTGTCGAAGTTCTTGGTGATGGTCAAGTTGTAACTGGTGTAAAAGCTTTGAACAAAACAACAAACGAAACATTCGACATTCCGTCAACTGGTTTTTTTGTTGCAATTGGACATAAACCAAACACTGATATTTTTAAAGATTATTTGAATCTAGATGAAACTGGTTATATTATCAACACACCAGGAACATCAAAAACCAATATTGCAGGAGTTTTCGTTGGTGGCGATGCAGCCGACCACGTTTACCGACAAGCAATTACTGCCGCTGGAACGGGTTGTATGGCTGCTCTTGATGCCGAAAGATATTTGGCAGCAAGATAGATTTCAGATTTTGTACAAAAAAACCAATTTCTTTCGAAATTGGTTTTTTTATACAAAATCTGTTGGTTATTCTCTAAATGACATTTACCTCAGCTTCAATACAGATGCCAAACATTTCGAAAACAGTTTTTTGAACATTTTTAGAAACATTCAAAATTTCTTGACCAGTAGCATTGCCGTAATTGACCAAAACCAACGCTTGATTTTTATGAATTCCTGCATCGCCAAAACGTTTTCCTTTAAAACCAGCTTGCTCAATAAGCCAACCCGCAGGAACTTTCACTTTGGTTTCTGAAATTTCATAAAATTTTATTTCAGGGAATTTTTTGTGAATTAGCTCAAATTCTGACTTTAACAAAATCGGGTTTTTAAAAAAACTCCCACTGTTTCCAAGAATTTTCGGATCGGGTAATTTACTTTGACGAATTGCAATTACTGCATTCGATACATCGATTAAACTTGGAATTTCAATATTGTTTTTGTCTAATTCTGATTTTATATCACCATAAGAAATATTTATTTTATGGTTTTGTTTAGTCAATTTAAAAATTACAGATGTTATAATAAATTGGTCTTTTAATTCATTTTTGAAAACACTTTCTCGGTATCCAAAATTGCATTCAGCATTTAAAAAATTTATAATTTCTTGATTTTCAATATTTATAGCTTCGCAAGAAACAAAAGTATCTTTGATTTCGGTTCCATATGCTCCAATATTTTGGACTGGAGTTGTGCCAACGTTTCCAGGAATTAGAGACATATTTTCTAATCCTCCAAAATCTTGATTAATTGTCCAAAGAACAAATTCGTGCCAATTTTCGCCTGCTTGACATTCAACTAAAGCAAAATTTTGGTCTTGACTGATGATTTTCTTTCCTTTTAAATCAACATGAATAACCAAAGCATCAATATCTTTAGTCAATAACATATTGCTTCCGCCTCCTAAAATAAATTTTTTCTCGGTTTTGTTATTTATTAAAATTGCTTTTAAATCTTCGATAGAATGCACTGCAACAAATTGTTTTGCTTTGGCTTCGATTCCAAACGTATTGTAATTTTTAAGAGAGAAATTTGGAATTATAGTCATAAAACTTAGAAATTTTTATTGAGAAAATTTATCAACATATTTTTTTTTCCAAATATGCATCATAAACAAAGGTAAAATAAATTGTGTCAATTGTTTTTCGCCTTTCATAAATTTTTCTAAAAGATTATCAATTTTTATATTTTGAAGATACGGAATTTCAAAAATATCGCTTTTGGCAAATACACTCATTTCGTCTTTAAAACTTTCGTTTTGAATTAAATAATCGCCCCAAGGAACACTTAATCCAATTTTTTTGAAATTCAAAATTTCATTAGGTAATCTTTCTTGCATTGCAGTTTTTAATACAAATTTTCCTTTTTTACCCGAAAAAAGCCATTTATCTTCTAACGAACCTAGTCCGACAATCAGTTTTGGATCTAAAAATGGTTCACGACATTCTACAGATGCGCCCATTGTACAACGATCATTTCGGTCCAAAAGCGAGCATAAATAAGTATGTTGGTCAAAATAAAGTGCTTGTCTTTGCAAATTATTTGGAAAAAGAAGTTTGGCTTCGTCAAGAATTTGCTTTCTGTAGTTATTACTTGGATTTTCGTTTAAATCAAATTTACTTGAAATATCATTCGGATAAATATTCGAACCATTAAACATAACTAAATCATCTTTAGAATTTAAGTTAGAATAACGGATTAGTTTTTCGTATCTCGGATTTTTACTGAAGTTTCCTAAACTGCCAATTTTAGAAATTACATTCAATAGGCTTGGATTTTTCAATGCTTTATAACGTACATAACCGCCCATTAATTCGTCTGCACCTTCGCCAGAAAGTAATACTTTTACATCTGGTTGCGCTAACTGAGAAACTGCCAATAAATGGGGTTCACTTAAATGAGTTAATGGTTCATCTTGAAAATAGGCGGATTGCAACAAATTATTAAACAGCTGTTTATCGTTTAATTGCATTGTGTGAAATTTATAACCTAATTGTTCCGAAAACCTTTTTGCAAGATGCGATTCGTTGTGTTGGTTTTCTTTGAAACCGATATTAAAAGTATTAACATCATTGAAATTTTGACTTTTTAGAGAAGCAACAATCGAAGATGAATCCAATCCACCACTCAATAAAACCCCAACAGGTACATCACTAACCATTCTTAATTTGACCGAATTATCGAAAGTATTTTTGAACCATTCGATTGGATTTTTAATTTTTTCTTGGTTTTGGATTTCAGATTTTAAATCCCACCATTTTTCATTGGTTATTTTTCCACTTTCGTAAATACACATAAAATGTCCAGGTAATATTTTATTGACATTTTGATACATTGTATTTTCTCCAGCGACAAATCTGTTAAAAATATATTCTTGCATTCCGTTGTCATCAATTTTTAATGGAACACCAGCTGCAAACAATGCTTTTTGTTCTGAACCAAAATATAAAGTTTCATTAAAAAACGAGAAATACAATGGTTTAACGCCCATTCTATCTCGGATTAATGTTAATTTTTTTTCAAATTTATCCCAAATTGCTAATGCAAACATTCCGTTTAATCGGCTAAGCATTTTGGTTCCATAAAGTTGGAATAATTTTAATAAAACCTCAGAATCAGAACCTGTTTTTATTTCAAAACCATTGGTTTTTAATTCTTGATAAAAATCTTTATAATTATAAATTTCTCCATTAAAAACCATAACAAACCGATTGTCATCAGAAAAAAAGGGTTGATGTCCTGCCGACGATACATCAATGATTGATAATCTTCTGTGACCTAATCCAACATTATTTTCTATAAATAAACCTTTATCATCTGGACCACGATGCTCAAGAATATCTCGCATTGTAGTCAAAACACGTTCGTCAATTTCTTTTGTGGATTGCAAATGTAACATTCCGTTTATTCCGCACATAATTAATCTTTTTGGTGATTGTTTATTAAATCGTGGTATTTGTTTGCAATAATTTGCATATTTTTTTTGTAATCTACATTTTCCTCAATAAAAATTCTGTTTTGGTCAATTGCAGATTTTCTGTATTTTTTGTTTTCAAATGCCCAAACAATTTCATTTGCCAACATTTTATAATCATCAGCATCAATTAATTGTCCGTTTTCTCGATGTTTTATCCAATGTTTATTTGCAATAATATTGGTTACAATCGGGTAACAGCTTGTTGCCATTGCTTCGAACAAAGATGCGGAAACTCCTTCGGTTATTGGCATACTGATGTAAAAATTAGCTTTTTGTAAAAGTATTGGCAATTTATCGTTTGATATTCTTCCTGAAAAATTGACTTTGGCTTCAATTTTAAGATTTTTCGCTAAATTTTTCAATTTCTCTAAATTGATTCCATCGCCAACAATGTTCAGTTCAAAATCAATTCCTTTGTTATTGAGTTCAGAAAAAGCTTTTAAAATTATTTCATGGCGGTAATCGGGCGTTAATGATCGGGTTACAATTGCATAAATTTTATCGTCATTATGCAACTTTATATTATGAAATTTCTCTAAATTTATACCTTTTGGCAAAACCAAAACTTTATCCATATCGACATTACATTTTTTCATCGATTCTGCCATTGCATTGCCCCAAGCATGAATTAAATTAGCTTTTTTGAATGCATATTTTTGCAAAATCCTTTTAAATGGAATTAAAATAGATCCAACTGGCCACAAATCCGTAATTCCTTGTTGTGCAATTGCAATTGGTTTGACTCCAGATACTGCTGCCAAAAAGCCGTAACTTGTTGTCCTTTCTGCAATAATCATATCGGGATTTTCTCTTTTTATTAAGGTTTTGAGTTTAAAATAACATAAGAAAAATTCTAAAATTCGTTTTATTTTAAAAAAAGAATTATTACTGCTTTTTAATTCCCAAGTTACAATTTCGAAATCGCCAAACTCTTTCAAACCGTTCATCCAAGTAATGGCGTCGGCACGATTGGTTTCACCTAAAAAAAGAATTTTTCTTTTGTTCATAATATTAGTCTTCGGTTTCTAAAGCACGATTTAAAAATTCGTTTAAGGGTTTTAAAGCAATTAATTTTTGAGCGATTTTTTTAGAAAAATCTTTATCCAGAAAAATTTTATCATCGATTTTTTGGCTTGCAGTAAAACTTTTTAGCTTCAAAAATTCAATTGCTTCGTGTGTTGGATCAAAGCCTTTTGGTGCTTTTTTCAAGACATTATTTTCTTCACGACTTAAAGCTTCAAAACCAGATTTAAAATTTTCATTATTAACAATCGCATTTAAATCTTCGTGAAAAAATTCAATTTCTTTTCTGATTTTTTTTAACTCTTCAACTTCAGGGCACCAAACGCCACCAGCAATAAAACTTGCTCCTTTTTCATAATGAATGTAATATCCTGGACTATTTTTTCTGTTTCTATTGGTACTCAACCACATTCCGATATTGGTTTTATAGGGCGATTTATCTTTAGAAAAACGAATGTCACGATTGATTCTAAAAGTGCAATTTTTGATTTCTAAAAGTTCTAAATTGGCATCTAAAGGTTTCATTTCGGACAATAAACTTGCAATCATTGCATGATAATCATTCTTGAAATTTTCGTACCGTTTTTTGTTAGCGTGCATCCATTCTGTATTATTATTGGCTTGTAAATCTGCCATAAACTGCAAAGCTTCTTTAGTAATCATGTTATTATTTTTTAGTTGGCAAATTATTAGAAATCCAATCATTCATTCCACCATTCAATTCATAAATAGTTTTGAATCCTAATGAAAACAATCTGTCAGCAGCTTTTTTGCTTCGACCGCCACCTTGACAATTTACAAAAACTGGTTTTGTTTTGTCAAATATTTTGACTTTTTCTTCGAAATTATCTCCATTCCAATTGATGTTTATGGCATTTTGGATATGACCAGTCGAAAATTCTTCTGGCGAACGTACATCAAGAATTTGAGGTTTTTTTTCAGTTTTTAATTTTTCTTGGAATACATTTGCCGTTAAGGATTCGAAATTCTGAGAATTACAAGAAATTGATAATAAACTGATAATTAGTAATAATAATTTTCTCATTGGTTTAAATTTTTCTGTTTTTCATTTCGTTTTCTAAAAATGCTATAAGTTGTTCTTTTTTTGGCAAAGCTACTAGATATTTGCTTACAAATAATTTTTCTTCCATTCCTGCCAGTGCATATTCGACCATTTTGGTGCCTTTTTCGGTACAAAGTAAAATACCAATTGTCGGATTATCATCAATTTGTTTTGTGGTATCATTATAACAAGCCACATAACTATTGAGTTGAGACAAATGTTCGTGTTTGAATTTGTCGACTTTCAGTTCAATTAGAATATGACATTTGAGCAATCGATGATAAAAAACCAAATCTACAAAATAATATTCATCGTCAATCAATAGTCGTTTTTGTCGTGCTTCGAAGCAAAAACCGTTACCAAGTTCGATAATAAATTTTTCAAGATGATTCAGCAATGCTTCTTCTAATTGATTTTCTTGGATTAAATGCGCGTTAGGTAATTCCAAAAAATCAAATACATAAATTGATTTTACAGCATCAGCAACTGTTTTTGGATTTATTTTATTTTCTAATTCATTGAATGCCAATTCGATATTTTCTGACAATCCAACTCTTTCGTATGTCAAAGTCGCAATTTGGTTTTCTAGCTCACGAACAGAAAGTGTTTTTTTGATGGTTGATAATTCGTAGAATTTTCGTTTTATATTATTCTCAATTTTAATTAATTCTATAAAATGCGAAAACGATATTTTTTTAAATATATTTTTGTAATAATGATTTTGAGACTCCAAATCATCAAATTTAATGTCCAAATTTTTATTTTGAACTGAAATTAAGGATTTGGCAGACAGTGTCTGACTTTTTTCAAATTCTAATTTTATCACATTGGTTTCTAATAAGTCAGACACTGTCTGACTTATTAATGGATATGTGTAAAAAAATTTTCTACATTGTTTCAAATTCGTTTCCCCTAAGCCTTTTATTTTTAGACTTTTAGATAATTCTTTCAACAATTTCAGACCATATTTGGCTCGATCTTCTCCATTTTGTTCAAATTCAACAATATAATAACCAATCAACCAATTGCGCAAAGTTAGGTGTGTGTTGATTGCTCTTACTGCGTTTTGCTGTAAAGTTTGATGGGTCTGATCTATTTGAGATATTAAATTGTGATAATCCATTTTCTAAAAAATTAAAACTACAAATTAAAAACCTTATAACTCTGATGTGTTGATTTTACAATATTTTCGGTTCTCTCTAAATGTGTATCCGAAATAAATATTTGACCAAAATCGTCATTATCAACCATCGAAACTATTTTTTGAACTCTAAATTCATCTAATTTATCAAAAATATCATCGAACAATAAAATTGGGTTTTCGCCAGATTGTTTTTTTACAAATTCGAATTGAGCCAACTTCAAAGCTATCAAAAAAGATTTTTGTTGACCTTGTGAACCAAATTTTTTTATTGGAAAATTATCAATTTCAAACATCAAATCGTCTTTATGAATGCCAACCGATGTGTAATGCAACATTCTGTCTTTATTGATATTTTCTTCTAAAAGTGATTTTATATTTTTATCAAACAAATGACTTTCGTATTTTATTTGAACCATTTCTTCCGAATTGGTAATATTCTGATGGTGTTTGTTAAAAATTGGAACAAACTCTTCTAAAAAAGATTTTCTTTTCTCGAAAATATTTTGACCCAAAACATTCAGTTGTTCGTTGTATATATATAATGTATCAGTTTCGAAAACCTGATTCAGTGCAAAATATTTCAATAAAGCATTTCGTTGCGATATAATTTTTTGATATTGAATGAGTTGTGTTAAATAATTCGGGTCTAATTGAGAAATAACAGAATCAATAAATTTTCGTCTGGTTTCGCTGCCTTCAATAATCAAATCGTTATCAGCTGGCGAAATAATTACCAATGGAATAAATCCTATATGATCCGAAAATTTATCGTAAACTTTACCATTGCGTTTCAAGATTTTTTTACTTCCTTTTTTTAGACTACAAACAATTTGTTCGGCTCGTTGTTGCTTTTCGAATTGACCATCAATCACAAAAAACTCCTCGTTGTGTTTAATATTCTGAACTGCCAACGGATTAAAATAACTTTTGCCAATTGCCAAATGATAAATTGCATCTAGAATATTAGTTTTGCCAATGCCATTTTTGCCAACAAAACAATTTATTTTGTCGTCAAAATCGAAATTTGCTTCCGAAAAATTTTTATAATTGAATAAACAAAGTTTTTTTAATTGCATTTAAACGGTTAATAATATTGAAGTTAATCAATATTTATGGTTATTTATTTCTGAATGCAAATTATCAAAATTAAACCGTAAAAAGCTAAAATAAAGACAGAATTATGCAAATAATAAACTTAATTTTAAAATATTTAAAAACTAAATTTGGAAAAAGAAATTTGTTACTAAATAAATTTGAATATTAAATCATTTTTTTTGTTGTAATTTCAATAAAAATTTTATTTTTGCACCTCACAAATTTAATTGAAATGGCAACGTACAATAAAAGAGGTTACAAAACACCAAAAGAAAAAGAAGAAAAAGTTGATACAAATAACTTAGTTGAAGAAACAGTTAATGTAAATGAAGCTGATAGTACAACGGCTGGTGTTTTCTCAAAATTAGATGAAGGTGCATCAAAAACAGAAGCTTGGGTTGAAAAAAACCAAAAATATATTTTCGGAGTACTTGCTGCGGTTGCATTAATTACAGTTGGATATTTATTATATAATAAGTATGTAGCCGAGCCAAAACAAGACACAGCAGCCAACGAAATGTTTGATGCACAACAGTATTTCAAACAAGCTACTGAGGCAACAACGCCAGAAGCTAATGATTCTTTGTATAAATTGGCATTGAACGGAAAAGATAAAAAACTAGGTTTTATTAAAATTGCAGCTGATTTCTCAGGAACTGATGCTGGTAATTTAGCTAATTATTATGCTGGAATGTCTTTATTGAATACTGGTAAATTTGCTGATGCTATAAAATATCTAGAAGATTTTAATTCTGACGATCAAATGTTAAAACCGCTTGCAATTGGTGCTATTGGTGATGCAAATGCAGAATTAAACAAACCAAAAGAAGCATTAGAATTTTATATTAAAGCCTCAGAAACTAACAAAAACGAATTGACAACGCCACGTTTCTTGATGAAAGCCGGACAAACAGCAATGAGTTTGAATATGAAAGAAGATGCGTTGAAGTATTTTACTGAAATAAAAGAAAAATACGAATCGACACCAGATGCACAAGGCATTGATGGTTATATCGGAATGGCACAATAACAAAGGTTGCAGATTGCAGTTTTTAAGATTCTGAAATCTAAAATCTAAAATCTAAAATCAAATGGCTACAGCTAACAAAAATTTATCAAATTACGATAAAAATTCAATCCCAAACGCGAAAAATTTTCGGTTTGGGATTCTTGTTTCAGAATGGAACGAGCACATAACCGAAGGTTTGTATAATGGAACAGTCGAAGCACTAACAGATTGTGGTGCATTGCACAAAAACATAATTCGTTGGAATGTTCCTGGCAGTTTTGAGTTGGTATATGGTGCCAAAAAAATGATTGAAACCCAAAAACCAGATGTTGTTATTACAATCGGAAGTGTCATAAAAGGCGAAACACAACATTTCGATTTTGTTTGCGATGGCGTAACCCAAGGAATTAAAGATTTGAATGTTTTAAGCGATATTCCAGTTATTTTTTGTGTTCTTACTGATAATAACGAACAACAATCAATAGACAGATCGGGCGGAATTCATGGTAATAAAGGAACCGAAGCCGCAATTGCAGCAATTAAAATGGCGTTTTTACGTCAACAAGCCAATGCTAGTCATCAGCATCAATCTGATAATTTGTTAGAATCTAAACAATTACAAATTGATGGAAGTTTGAAATTAAACCAAAACCAAAAACAATAAATAAAGTTTTTTTGTTTATGAAAAGTATAATTATTATTTTAAATTTATTTGTAATCCTACCTGTATTGAGTCAAACAGATGCAAGATCAACCAACGAGGGATTTATGAAAGGCTCTATAACTAAAGGGAACTATAGAAATAAATCAATTAATCCTTCCCCACCAGAAGGTTCACCTTATTTAGATAAAAATTTTACTTTTGCAAATGTAAACCAAAAGTTTATAAATCAAAAAATGCGATACAATATTTATAAAGATGAATTTGAGTTTATTTCACCTTCAAACGATACTATAATACTTGATAAAAACGAAAATTTTGATAATATCACTTTTATTACAACAAATACTATTTATAAACTATTTAATTATATTAACATTCTTGATGAGTATTGTAATGGTTATTTGATACACATTTATCAAAAAGGAGATGTCGGGTTATTCAAAAAAGAAAACATTTATCTTTCCGAAGAAAAAATATCAAGAACATCTATGGAAAAAAATATGCCTGCAAAATATCATAATTCTTCAACAGTTTTTTTTCTCAAACTCAATAAAATAATAATTGAATTTCCTGACAATAAAAAAAAATTAACTAAAATTTTGCCTTCAAAAAAAGAAGCGATAGAAAATTTTGTAAAAGAAAACAGAATCGACTTTGACAAAGAGATTGATAAAATTAGAATTATAGATTTTTTATCGGTATATAAATTTATTGAATAATAAGTTAATTCATTAATTTTAAACATTAAGAATTGATTAATGAATTTTATAAAAAATAATTTCATTAATTAGATAAGCTTGATAAAAATCCAAATCTCTAAATTATTGGTTGTCAATCAGCAAATTGATTGAAAATTAAATTTAATGATTTATGTTAATACGTAATTGAAATAATATGAAATGGAATTTAATTTTTTTATTTATAATATCAATAAGTTTTGGACAAGTTACTTCAAAATTGAATTTTGATTTAAAAATGGAATTAGACGAAATTTTAAAAAATGATCAAATTTTTAGAGAATATGCAGATTCTGAAACTCCAGAAAACCGAAAATTAGAAATCGAACAATTTACCGGTTTTACTAAACAAAACTTAGAAGAACACATTTGGGATATTATCAGCGAAACTGATTCTATAAATCTTAAAAAAGTTGAAAAAATTATAAAAAAATATGGTTATCCAGGAAATTCTATTGTTGGTTCTCCAACAAATATTGCTTGTTGGTACGTTATTCAGCATTCTAATAAAATAGATAAATACTTTCCAATTATAAAAAAAGCCGGCGATTTGAAAGAAATTCCAAAAACCAATGTCGCAATGATGGAAGATAGATTGTTAATGCATCAAGAAAAAGAACAAGTTTATGGCACACAAGGTGCTGGAAGATTGATAATAAACACTGCTGGCATAGAAGAGTTTTTCAATTTTATTTGGCCAATAAAAGATGTAAACCAAGTTAATGAATTACGGAAAAAAGCTGGTTTTAAAACAACTGTCGAAGAAAATTCGAAAAATATTGGAATCGAATATAAAGTCTTTACTCTTGAAGATTACAAGAAACTAAATTTTAAAGTTAAAAACTAAAGTAACATTTAAATTCATTTTTTAATTTAATTTTACTTTTTTACATTTAATTATGAATTCCGAAACACAATTTCTAAACAAAAATTTCATTAAATTTGTAAATTAGAAATTTAAAGACTTAAAATTTGCAATCCTCTAGTTTCAAGTCTAACATCTGTTAGTCCAGCATCAAAAAAATAATAAATGTCAAGCATAATTCAATTACTTCCCGATCATGTTGCCAACCAAATTGCGGCAGGCGAAGTTGTACAAAGACCAGCATCGGTTGTAAAAGAACTTCTTGAAAACGCAGTCGATGCCAAAGCAACAGATATAAAATTAATAATTAAAGATGCTGGAAAATCATTGGTTCAAGTCATTGACAATGGGCTCGGAATGAGTGTTACCGATGCAAGATTGTGTTTCGAGCGTCACGCAACTTCTAAAATCAGGTTGGTCGAAGATTTATTTTCGCTTCACACTAAGGGTTTTCGTGGTGAAGCATTAGCATCGATTGCGGCAATTGCGCATGTCGAAATGAAAACCAAACAAGACCAAGAAGAATTAGGAACTCATATTATTATAGAAGGCAGCAAATTTGTTTCGCAAGATGTGGCTGTTTTGCCTAAAGGAACTTCGTTTTCGGTTAAAAATTTGTTTTTTAATATTCCTGCAAGACGTAATTTCTTAAAATCAGAAAATATTGAATACCGACATATTCTTGACGAGTTTCATCGTGTTGCAATGGCACATCCAAACATACATTTTACTTTTTATCACAACGGAAGCGAAAATTATAATTTGCCACAATCGAATTTACGTCAACGAATAGTTAATATTTTTGCTGGAAAAACCAACGAAAAATTAGTACCTATAGCTGAAGATACCGAAATTGTCAAAATTCAAGGATTTGTTAGCAAACCCGAATTTGCCAAAAAAAATCGTGGAGAACAATTCTTTTTTGTAAATGATCGCTACATAAAAAGTGGTTATTTGCACCACGCCATTATGTCTGCTTATGAAGGTTTATTGCCACAAGGTGCACAACCTAGCTATTTTGTTTACCTTGATGTTCCACCAAATACAATCGATATTAACATTCATCCGACCAAAACCGAAATAAAATTTGATGACGAATCGGCACTTTATGCCATTTTGCGATCGACAATTAAACACAGTTTAGGTCAGTTTAATGTGGCTCCGATTTTAGATTTTGATCGCGATTCTAATCTAGATACGCCATATAATTTTAAAAATACATTAGCCTCGACACCAACAATTGAGTTTAATGGCAGTTATAATCCGTTTTCGGTTGATGAGAAAAACGATAACCAAAATAATAGTTCAATTTCTCAATCAAATAATTATTCGAATTATAAAAAACCTGAATTTACAGCCAATTGGCAAAGTTTGTATGCTGATTTAAAACAAGATACACTAGAAGTCGAATCGATGACTTTCGAAAATGATGTAGTAACTTCGTCTTTATTTAATGATGAAGAGATAGAACAATCAAAATCTAAAACATACCAAATTCATAAAAAATACATAGTTTCTCCACTAAAAACTGGATTGGTAATTATTGATCAGAACAGAGCGCACCAAAGAGTTTTATATGAAGAATTTTTGTCAAATATGACCGTAAAACAAGCCTCGAGTCAACAATTATTGTTTCCTTTGAATTTATATTTTTCGTCAAGCGAAATAAAACTTATTACCGAACTGCAATTGTCGTTAAAAAATACAGGATTTGTATTCGAAGAGACAAATGTTGATAACGTTGTAATATCTGGTATACCAGTCAATGTGACCGAAAGCGAAATTTCGTTACTTTTGGAACAATTATTGAGCGACTTACAAGACGGAATTCCAGAAACCAGTTTCAGTCAAAATGATACAATAGCTAAATCGATGGCAAAAAGTTTAGCTGTCAAATCAGGAAATTATTTGACCGAATCTGCTCAAGAAAATTTAATAAACAATTTGTTTGCTTGCAAAGATCCCAATGTTTCTCCATTTCAAAAACCAACTTTCATTACATTACGTGTGGAAGATTTAGATAAAAAATTCGCCTTATGATGCAGATTACAGACACAGTTAAACATTTAATAATTATTAATGTATTAGTTTTTTTAGGTACAAATTATATTGGTAATATTGAACAAAATTACAGTTATTTGGCTTTGTATGGATTTGGAAATGAATTATATAGACCTTACCAATTTTTCACACACATGTTCATGCATGCGCCAATGCCCAATTTGTCTCACATTGCATTCAATATGTTTGCCTTATATTCATTTGGATCAGCATTAGAACATCATTGGGGAAATAAAAGATTTCTTTTTTTTTATATAACTTGCGGATTAGTTGCTGGATTGACTAATAATTTGATAAACTATTTCGTTTTTAATGATATTATGTCAAGTGCAGTAGGTGCATCTGGAGCAATTTATGGTCTTTTGGTTGCTTATGGATTTATGTTTCCAAACGCTACTTTGGGTTTAATGTTTATACCAGTACCAGTAAAAGCAAAATATTTTATACCAATAATTGTCGGATTAGATTTGTTTTCTGGTGTAACTGGATATTCTCTTTTCGGAACCGGAATCGCACATTTTGCTCATGTTGGTGGTGCATTGGCAGGAGTTATTTTGATGTTGTTATGGAGAAATAATAAATTCGAACAAAACAGATGGAATTAATTTAAAAAATATAAAATTATAAATATACTATTAAAGAATGAGTAAAATAATAGAAGATTTAAAATTACAATACAAAATTGGTGGCGTTGCAAACAAGCTCATTTATTGGAATGTAGGTTTGTTTGCTGTTCCGTTTTTATTGAATGGCATTTTTTCGTTAACAAATATTAATATAAATGCTTTCGATTTTTTCAGTTTAGCATCAAATCCCTCAGAATTACTTTGGAAACCTTGGAGCTTGATTTCGTATGGTTTTTTTCATTCTGGGTTTTTTCATATTTTGTTTAACATGTTGGTTTTTAATTTTTCTAGTCGACTATTTTTGACTTATTTTAAACAAAAACAATTATTAAGTCTGTATTTTTCGGGAATAATTTTTTCGGGAATAATTTATATATTGTGTTATTTTTTGTTTCCGTCATTGGCCAAATTCAATGTAACTTTGGTTGGTGCATCGGGAACAATAATGGCTATTTTTTTTGCTGTTGCAACTTATAATCCATTAATGGAAATTAGATTAATGTTTATAGGCAATGTAAAAATTTGGCATATAGCATTTGTTTATTTAATTTTAGATTTAATACAATTACCGCTAGAAAATACTGGTGGACATATAGCTCATTTAGGTGGCGCATTGTTTGGTTATATATATGTAAAACAAATTCAAAACGGATCAGATATAACCAGTTGGTTTACTGCATTAATGGATTTTGTAACTAATTTATTTTCGTCAAATAAAAATTCATTCAAAAAAATTCACCGCAATCCAAATCCAGTAATTAAAGAAAAAACAGAATCGAAAATTGTTACAAAAGACAAAAACCAGCAACAAATAGACGAAATTTTAGATAAAATAAGTAAATCTGGTTATGATAGTTTGTCTAAAAATGAAAAAGAATTTTTGTTTAAAGCAGGTTCTTAGATTTCAGATAGCAAATTTCAGTTTGCAGTCGCAATTGTAAGTTTTCCCTTTGCGCAATCAAATAAGATTAAACAATTTTAAACAACATTAAACAATTTCAAACCAAATAAAAAAGAATGAAAAACCTGTCAAGGTTCAATAAAGTAATGTTTTTTTTCAATATAGTCTTGACTGTATTGACTTTTCTTGCTTATGTTTTACCGTTTTTGGCTCCAAAAATTTTTCCTTTTTTATCCGTTTTAACTTTGATTATGCCATTGTTTTTAATAATGAATGGATTATTTTTTATTTATTGGTTTTTTCAATTCAAAAAACAAATGATGCTTTCAGGTCTAGTTTTATTAATCGGTATTACATTCATAAATAAATTTTATAAATTTTCTGCTACAAATTTGCCTGAATCCGAAAACGATTTTAAAGTAATGAGTTACAATGTGCGACTCTTTAATCTTTTTAAATGGATTGATGTCCAAGATGTTCCAGCAAAAATTCAAGATTTCATAAACAGCCAAAATCCAGATATTTTGTGCATTCAAGAATTTTCATCATCATCAAACGAAATTGATTTGAGGGTTTACAAACATAAATATTTATTGAAATCGGGAAATAAAATTAAGACAGCACAAGCAATTTTCTCTAAATTTCCAATAATCAATAAAGGCGATATTTTGTTTCCAAATTCTAATAACAACGCTATTTTTGCAGACATAAAAAAAGGAAAAGACACAATTCGAGTTTATAATATGCATTTAGAATCTTTAAAAATTTCGCCAGATGTTACCGAAATAAATGATGACGTAAATGAAATTGACCAATCTAAAACCGAAAAAATAATCAAACAAATTAGCCAAGCATTTAAAGCGCAACAAATTCAATCTGAATTAATTAAAACTCATAAAGAAAGTTGTAAATTTCCCATTCTAATTTGTGGCGACATGAACAATAGTGCTTATTCATATGTTTACAGAAGCATTCGAGGTAAACTAAACGACGCTTTCGAAGAAGCTGGTGAACAATTTGGTGCTACTTACAAATTCAAATATTATCCAGCCAGAATTGATTATATTTTTACAGATAAAAAACTAAAAGTTAAAAGCTTTGATAATTTTTCAGATTTCAAATATTCAGACCATACTCCAATTATTTCTCGATTAGAAATTCTAAATTGAATTGTTATACCAAAAACAAAAAAATTATTTACTAAAATTAACCAATAAAACAAAACCTATGAATTTTTCAGAAAAAATGCTTCGCGACAACGCACTAGAAGACAAAGTAATAGTAGTAACTGGCGGCGGAAGCGGTTTAGGAAAAGCAATGACCCAATATTTCATGGAATTAGGAGCCAAAGTAGCAATAACTTCTAGAGATTTAGAAAAATTACAAAACACTTGCAAAGAACTAGAAGCTGAAACTGGTGGTACTTGTTTGCCAATTCAATGCGATGTAAGGCATTATCAAGAAGTAGAAAACATGCTAGCCGAAGTTATTAAAACTTTCGGAAAAGTAGATGTTTTACTCAACAATGCCGCAGGAAACTTCATTTCGCCAACCGAAAGACTTTCTGCCAATGCATTCGATACCGTTATCGATATTGTACTAAAAGGTTCAAAAAACTGTACGCTAGCATTCGGAAAACACTGGATTGAGACAAAACAAACCAATTGTAGTGTGCTCAATATTGTTACAACCTATGCTTGGACAGGTTCGGCCTATGTAGTACCTAGCGCAACCGCCAAAGCTGGAGTCTTAGCAATGACAAGAAGTTTAGCTGTCGAATGGGCAAAATACGGAATCAGAATGAACGCCATCGCTCCAGGTCCTTTTCCAACAAAAGGAGCTTGGGACCGATTGTTGCCAGGCGATTTAGCCAAAAAATTCGACACTTCCAAAAGAGTTCCATTGCGACGAAACGGAGAACACCAAGAATTGGCCAATCTAGCAGCCTATTTGGTTTCTGATTTTTCAGCATATATTAATGGCGAAGTCGTAACAATCGATGGTGGCGAATGGTTGCAAGGTGCAGGTCAATTCAACGATTTATCTGCAATTCCAGAAGAACTTTGGGACCAATTAGAAGCAATGATAAAAGCTAAAAAAACAAAATAATTTTAAATTTCAGTTTTTTTTTAAAAACGAATGATAAAGAATTTTTTGGAATGGCATTTCCCGCTATTTGCAATAGTTTTTGGTCTCGTAAAAAAAACGAGACCAAAAAGCTATTTGAGGCTACCTGCCCGCCGGCAAGGCTGGTCGGGGTTATTCGATAAAGTTTTTTGAATTTTTAGAAATGTTTAGGCTTTTTATAAACTCAATAATCTTATGAAATTTTAGCTATTCAAGACCAAATTAAAATAGAAAAACTATAGTCACGACGACGGCTAAAATTTTTTGACAATGTCATACAAATAAAAACGAAATAGTTAATAATTAAAATTTTTGATAACAAAACTATAACTTAACCAAAACCGCTGGAATAGCTTCAAAAAGAAATAATTACATTCAAAATCTGAAATCAGAATCCAAAAATCTGAAATTTTCTAAATATGTTAACATATAACATTTTCTAAAACCATAAAAAATTGTATTTTTACGGCTCAAAATTTAAGAAACAAAATGGGCAAAATAATTGCAATTGCAAATCAAAAAGGCGGCGTTGGTAAAACTACAACCTCGATAAATCTAGCAGCATCGTTAGGTGTTTTAGAAAAAAAAGTACTTCTTATTGATGCCGATCCTCAAGCAAATGCAAGCTCTGGACTTGGTATCGACGTCGATGCTGTCGAATTTGGAACCTACCAAGTTTTGATTCACGAATGTTCGCCCGAACAAGCAATTATTAAATGTTCTGCTCCAAATGTAGATTTAATTCCAGCCCATATAGACCTTGTTGCCATCGAAATAGAGTTGGTTGACAAAGAAAATCGCGAATACATGCTTAAAAAAGCATTAGAAACCGTTATCGATAAATACGATTATATTATTATAGATTGCGCACCATCATTAGGACTATTAACTTTAAATGCTTTAACTGCAGCCAACTCGGTAGTAATTCCAATTCAATGCGAATATTTTGCTCTTGAAGGTTTAGGCAAATTATTGAATACTATAAAAAGCGTTCAAAAAATTCATAATCCTGAATTAGACATCGAAGGTTTGCTACTAACAATGTTCGATTCTCGTTTGCGCTTGTCGAACCAAGTTGTAGAAGAGGTTCAAAAACATTTCAATGATATGGTTTTTACAACAATCATTCAAAGAAATACAAAATTAAGCGAAGCACCAAGTTTTGGCGAAAGTATTATTAATTTTGATGCAACTAGCAAAGGTGCAGCTAATTACTTGAGTTTGGCTAACGAAATTATCACAAAAAACAACTAAAATTTTTATGGCACAAGCAGTTAAAAAACAAGCATTAGGTCGCGGATTATCAGCATTATTGAAAGATCCAGAAAACGATATAAAATCGGTTTCAGACAAAAATGCAGACAAAGTTGTTGGAAATATTATTGAATTAGAACTGGAATTAATAGAAATTAATCCTTTTCAGCCTAGAACAAGTTTCAACGAAGAATCTTTGAATGAATTGGCACGTTCTATCAAGGAACTTGGTGTTATACAGCCAATTACGGTTCGTAAATTAGAATTCAATAAATTTCAATTAATTTCTGGCGAACGCCGTTTGCGTGCCTCTAAAATTGCTGGCTTAAGTACAATTCCAGCCTATGTCAGAATCGCAAACGATAACGAATCGTTAACAATGGCATTGGTCGAAAATATTCAACGCCACGACTTAGACCCAATCGAAATTGCAATATCGTACCAACGATTGATGGACGAAATTCAATTAACGCAAGAACAAATGAGCGACCGAGTTGGTAAAAAACGTTCGACAATTGCCAATTATTTGCGTTTATTGAAGTTAGACCCAATTATTCAAACTGGAATTCGCGATGGGTTTATTTCTATGGGTCACGGTCGTGCAATTATTAATGTAGAAAATCTCGACGATCAGACGAATATATACCAAAAAATAGTTTCTCAAAACCTTTCTGTTCGTGAAACAGAAGCTTTAGTTAAAAATTATCAAGAAAATTTATTAGCACCAACAACTAAACAAAAAACAATAACTTCGACAGCAAATACCTCGGAGAAATCTAGAGAATTGAATGAATATTTCGACGCAAAAGTTGATGTTAAAATTGCTTCGAATGGAAAAGGAAAAATTACAATTCCATTTAATTCAGAAGCCGATTTAAATAGAATTATTCAGTTATTAAAAAAATAGTGAAAAGATTTTTTTACATATATATTTATATTTTCGTTTTCGGAAGTTTTCAATCATTTGCACAAGCGAAAGAAAAAGAAGTATTGATTGTAAAAGATTCAACTCAATTCATGACAATAGACCCGTTAAGACCAGCAAAAGCAGCTTTTTTTTCGGCAATTTTGCCAGGATTAGGTCAAGCATATAACAAAAAATATTGGAAAATTCCGTTGGTTTATGGACTTTTAGGAACTGCAATATATACTTATAGATTCAACGACATTAATTACAATAAAGTCCGAGATGCTTATAAACGTAGATTGGAAGGATACAAAAATGACGAATTTTCGTACATAACAGATGATTCCAGGTTGGTTTCGGCTCAAAAATCTTATGAAAGAAACCGAGATTTATCGACGTTTTTTATCATTGGAGTTTATGTTTTAAACATTATCGATGCCAATGTAGATGCGCATTTAAAACAATTTAATGTTAATGATAAATTATCATTCCGACCTGACATTCAGACTAATGATATTAATTCTCAAAGAAATATCGCTTTCACTTTAAACTATCAATTTTAATGAATATAGCTTTATTAGGATACGGAAAAATGGGAAAAGTAATCGAAAAGATTGCCGTTTCTCGTGGACACCAAATTGTCTTGAAAAAAGATGCTGAAAACTCTTTTGATGGTTTGCAAAATGCCGATGTAGCCATAGATTTTAGTTTGCCAGAAGTTGCTGTTTGTAACATTTCGGAATGTTTGCAGACTAACATTCCTGTAGTTTGTGGCACGACTGGTTGGTTAGATAATTACCAAGAAATGGTCGATTTGTGTATTGAAAAAAACGGAAGTTTTATATACGCATCTAATTTTAGTTTGGGCGTAAATATATTTTTTGAAATGAATGATTATTTGTCAAAAATAATGTCCAAATTCAAAGATTATAAAGTTTCGATAGAAGAAATTCATCATACTCAAAAACTCGATGCTCCAAGTGGAACAGCGCTATCATTGGCTAATAGAATAATCGAAAATTCGAATTTAACAAGTTGGACATTAGAAAATCCAAAACTAAACGAGTTAAAAATTAATGCCATTCGTGAAGAAAATGTACCTGGAACACATTCGGTTTTTTATAATTCTGATGTTGATTTTATAGAAATCAAACACGAAGCAAAAAGCCGTGAAGGTTTTGCACTTGGAGCCGTAATTGCAGCAGAATATATTTATAACAAAAAAGGGATTTTCACAATGAAAGAAGTATTGCAATTGCAATGACAATTGCAATATCAAATTAATAAATAAAAAAAGTTTCAATTTAATCTTATATCTAAAAGTCTAAAGTCTCAAAGTCTTTCGTCTAAAATCTAAAATTCTATGTCTATATACCAATGGTTCGTTTTTTTCTTAATAATTCAATTAGTTCATTATTTAGGAACTTGGAAAATGTATGTCGCAGCAGGAAGAAAATCTTGGGAAGCTGCCATACCAGTGTACAACGCAATTGTTTTAATGAAAATTATCAATCGTCCGACTTGGTACACGATTTTATTATTCGTACCAGTTGTCAACTTGATAATGTTTGCTGTTGTTTGGGTTGAAACTTTGAGAAGTTTTGGTAAAAACACAACTTTAGATACATTTCTAGGAATTGCGACTTTTGGATTTTACATCTATTATATCAACTATACTCAAAAACTGAATTACATATCAGATAGAAGTTTGAAACCTACCAATTTCGCCGCCGATACTTTAAGTTCAGTAGCATTTGCATTGGTTGTTGCAACAATTGTGCATACTTATGTGATTCAGCCATTTCAAATTCCGACTTCGTCATTAGAAAAATCATTGTTAGTAGGCGATTTCTTATTTGTAAGTAAATTCCATTATGGTGCGCGTCCGCAAATGACGGCTGTTGCTGCACCAATGTTGCACGATACTTTGCCATTATTGAATGTAAAATCCTATACCAGTTTTCCGCAATATCCATACTACAGATTGCCAGGTTTCCAGAAAATCAAAAATAATGACATTGTTGTTTTCAACTGGCCATCAGATACACTATTTAATATGTATATTGAAGCAGATAAACGTTACGACAAACCAATCGACAAAAAAACCAATTATGTAAAACGATGTGTTGGTATTGCTGGTGATAGTTTGCAAATAAAAGATGGAATTGTATTTATTAACGGAAAAGAATTGAAACTTGGCGATAGAGCCAAGCCACAATATTCATACAAAGCGAGTTATGATAGAAAAACGCCTATAGATTTTGAATATTTATTAAAAGAATTAGATGTAACCGATGGCGCTGGTTTTATTAGTGAAACCCAAGATACATTGATGATTCGAGCCATGACATTTGACGGAGCAGCAAGATTGAAAAATGTTCCAGGCATAACATCTGTAAAAAGAATTATTCATCAAGGTTCAGAAGATGGCATTTTTCCTGATTTTCAGGACGGAAAAGTATCACCTGATAGAAATTGGAATAATGATAATTTTGGACCAATTTATATTCCTCAAGCCGGAAAAACGGTTAAATTAGACTCAAAATCATTGCCTTTTTATAAAACTATTATCAAAGAATACGAAGGAAACGATTTGAAAGTTACAGGAAACGAAATCAGAATAAACGGTCAAGTTGCTACAAGTTATACCTTCAAACAAGATTATTATTGGATGATGGGAGACAACCGCCACAATTCGCTTGACGCAAGATATTTTGGTTACACTCCAGAAAATCACGTTGTTGGTAAGCCAGTTTTTATATGGATGAGTTTGGATCCAAACGGAAAAGGAATCAACAAAATTCGTTGGAGTCGACTGTTTACAACAGTTTCTGGGGAAGGTGAACCACAATCTTTTTTCAAGATTTTCTTGGGACTTTTAGCTTTGTATTTTGTAGGAGAATATTTTTGGAAGAAAAGAAAATCAAACAAAGTTTAAAATGGTTTAAAAAAATAGTTTAAAGTCGTTTATAAGTTTAAACTATTAAACCATTTTAAACTATTTAAACTTTAAACAAAATGAAAACACTAATCCTTCCCTCCTATTTCCCATCAATAAGCAATATGGTTGCTCTTGCAAATGCTAGCGAATTAGTTTTTGAGGTTGAAGATAATTTTCAGAAACAAACCAATCGAACCCGCGCTTATATTTACAGCCCAAACGGAATTCAAATTTTGAATATTCCAGTTAAGCATACCAATATTTTACATCAAAAAACCAAAGACGTAAAAATAGAAAACGATTTTGATTGGCAAAAACAACATCTAAAATCTTTGGAAGCTGCTTATAGAAGTTCGCCTTTTTTTGAATATTTCGAAGCCGAATTGCATCCTATTTTCTCTAAAAAACATACTTTCTTGATGGATTTGAATTTTGAATCTATCGAATTGTGTCTGAAATTTTTGAGATTGAACAAGACTTACATTAAAAATCAAGAATACTTTCGTGAACCAATAAATACTTTAGATTTCAGAAAACTGGCCGATGGCAAGAAAGATAATTCTATATTCGAAAATTACAAACAAGTTTTTGATGAAAAATACGGTTTCTTGAATAATTTAAGCGTTTTGGATTTGATTTTTAATGAAGGTCGATTTGCCTTGGATTATTTGATTAAGTAAAAGTTCATTTTAAATAGAAAAACACGACATATTTAATCAAAATAAAATTACCTAATTGAAAACAACATTAACAAAAAAACATAAAATTCAGCAAAAAACAAGGGTTTGTTTCAGAAAGTTATGGTTTATCATAATTTATATAATATTCTGTCACCTTTTGATTGTGTTTTGAAAAGTTTATTGAATTTTTTGTCTTGTAATTGAAGTGGTTTAAACTTTTAGCATTTAAGCGAAATTTAGGATTTTGGAACCAATTGAAGTCTTTTTTAAGATGCCTAGTTGGACTACGGAGCGCAAAAAAGGCAAAAAGTGGATGCAAAAGACAAATTTTTAGCAAATGGGAAAAGTTTAAACCACTTCATTAACTAAAATTTATAAATCCCTTATTTCTATAAAAGATTTAAGGAATTTTTTTTCGCTAGTATCAAATCATTTTTGGTTCATTTTTTAAAACTTTTTATAATCGAGTCTAAATTTTAAAATTCCTAAATATAAAAAATCTAATTACAAGTTATCTAATTATCTAATTTAAAAAAAATGCCAAATTATCAAATTATTTTACTTATTTTTGCACAAAATAAAAAAAATAAAAAATGGCTTCGAATAGAACTTTTACAATGATTAAACCAGATGGTGTCGAAAACGGACACATTGGCGGAATATTAAATATGATTACCGAAGGTGGTTTCAAAATCGTTTCTTTGAAATTAACGCAACTTACAATCGCTGATGCTAAAGCTTTTTATGCCGTTCATGCTGCAAGACCGTTTTATGGCGAATTAGTAGAATTTATGTCTCGTGGTCCAATTGTTGCTGCAATTCTTGAAAAAGAAAATGCAATCGAAGATTTTAGAAATCTTATCGGTGCAACCAACCCAGCTGATGCTGCAGAAGGAACAATTCGTAAAAAATATGCAAAATCGATTGGCGAAAATGCAGTTCACGGTTCAGATTCTGATGAAAATGCTGCAATCGAAAGTGCTTTTCACTTTGCTGGAAGAGAGCAATTTTAATTTTCAGATTTATATATATAAAATCCCATTTTACTAAATGGGATTTTTTTTTTGATTAAATATATAGGTGTTTTTAATTACTAATTAACAAATACTAATATAAAATAATGGCTTTAGTCTAATAAAACTATGCTTGTTTTAGAGACAGATTGTACAAACTTGTAAAGATTTTTTTATTATTAATTAAGGCTCTGTTCTAGAAAGTATATTTAAATAAAAAAATTCTGTCACAGATTTAGAAGATTTAAAGTATTTTTACTATTCAAAAATAAAAAAATCTGTGATAATCTTTGTAATCTGTGGCTAAAAAAATTATCATATATTGAATAGATCATAACCTTAATAAAGAAAAAAATTTTAAATCCTTTGAGTCTGTAGTAAAACAGATTTAAAATAAAAATACTATTTAGACAATAGCAAAATAATTAGTCCAATAAAAATAAATTCACAAACAAAATAACTATAAAATTAAATTAAATTATTTTCTTTAATAAAATTTTCGCAATAATTTTTGATCATTTCTCTAACCGATCTAAACTCGTTCAGAATTTCATTTTCAGTTCCGATAGCTTTAGCGGGATCCGGAAAATTATAATGTAATTTTAATGCTTTTGATGGAAAAAACGGACAACGCTCTTTGGCATTATCACAAACAGTGATTATAAAATCGAAATCAATATCAAAATATTCATCGATATTATTAGAAGTGTTTTTAGAAATATCTATCCCAATTTCTTGCATTATTGCAATTGCTTTTGGATTGACACCATGCGTTTCGACACCAGCCGAAAAAATTTTTACAGCTGTTTTATTGGTAAAATCTTCTAAAAATCCATGAGCAATTTGACTTCGGCAACTGTTACCAGTACAAAGTATTAATATATTTTTCATATTTTATTTTTTTTAAACTAACAACCATATAATATT
Source organism: Bacteroidota bacterium (assembly GCA_031408435.1). GTDB lineage: Bacteria > Bacteroidota > Bacteroidia > Flavobacteriales > Flavobacteriaceae > Flavobacterium. Next base: position 47,297 of record JANNWM010000010.1, on the reverse strand, counting down.
AATAATACAAAACTTAGGGTCAAACCCCCAAATAATTTGCAAAATTGTTACCGACAAAGCGATTATTATAGGTTTTCGGTATTTTAAGATAATATTTTTCATAATTAACAACAACCTGAATTTGGTGCACAACATTCGGCAATTTGAGTTTGCAAATCGCTCATTTTTATTTTTACTTTTTCGATAGGAAATGCACAAGAATCTTTGGCTAAACAATCGGTTTGTTTATTGGTCAATTGAAATTTATTGTCAATTAAATCCAAACCAAATTTGCCAATTGTCTCTTGTTGGTATTCTATTTCGATTTCTAAATCTTCGCCATCGAACATTTTTTGGGTAGAATCAATAATTTTTACAATCATTTTCGGATCTAATCGGTGCCAATAATCAACAGACGTCCATAATTGCAAGGTTGCGGTTTTCTGAATTCGGAAAGTGTTGCCACAATCAGTAAAATTTTTGGTGGTCATTCCGACTTCGGTAATATGAAAATGTTGTGGCACTTTTTGACCATTTGGCAAATAAAAACCTACTGTTTCTAGATTTTCTAGCTGGTTTTTGAATTGTGATAGTTTCATAACAATATTAGATTTAATACAATTGGTTATTAATTTTAGACTTTATAATCAGCAACATTTTAATTCTAGTTTGTTTTTTATTAATTGAAAATAATTTTCGAATTTTGATAAAGTTGCTGCATTCAAACAATAACAAATTGCAGTTCCTTCGATATTTCCTTGAATGATTTTTGCGTTTTTTAACTCTTTAAGATGCTGAGAAACTGTTGGTTGTGCCAATGGCAATTCATTGACAATATCGCCACAAATACAAGAATCGACGGTCAATAAATATTCTATTATTGCAATTCTTGCTGGGTGCGAAAGTGCTTTGAATAAAATTGCCAGTTCGTTTTGGCGGTCTGTAAATTGCTCGGTTTTAGAAACTCCCATAATCTTTATTATTATATTGCAATATTACAATAAATATTTTAAATAAATAGTATAAGTAAAAAAATGTATTTGTTTTTTTACAAAAACTAATAAATCAGATTAACGCAGATTTTTTATTTATTTAAGTTCAAATTCTTGCTAATCATTTTAATTAGTGTCAAAAAAATTAGAAATCAATATAAATTATTGCCGAAAAAAAATAAAAAAACACGTGTATATACGTATATCCTAAAATAATTAAGGTTTTATATTTGTAAAAACAAATAATACAGAAAATTATATGTTTTGTTTACAAACAATTAAAATGAAAAACTTGTGCCTTACTAAAAAAATCGGAGTTGTTATGTTAATAATTTTGCTGGTTGTTTTTTATACTTTGGCAGTTACTCAACTTTGCAGATAATTTATTAAACCCAGATTACGAATTAACAATCTACTCAACTTCATAAGCCGCGGCGGATTCAAGCACTTACTCATTTTTTAAATTTTGAAATATAACATATGTCTTCATTCAAAAAATTCCGTGAGCACTTGACTTTATTGAAAAAATGTTGTTTCCCAACGGTTCCTAATACGTAATCTGGATTAAACAATCAATCCGCCAATATCGATAATTTTGTTTTGAATGGCATAAACCACCAAACCAGCTATGTTTTTACATTCAGTTTTTAATAATAAATTGGTTCGATGACCTTCGACGGTTCTTGGACTTATGAATATTTTATCTGCAATTTCTTGCGTGTTGAATTGTTTGCAAATCAGTTCTAAAACTTCTTTTTCACGACTTGTCAAAAAATTCTCTTCGAGTGATAAATTGTTATATTTTGGCATTTGTGTTGCACATTCATTTATGACTTGCAATACTGCATCATTATAATAAAATCCGTTATTGGCAACCTCGTTTATTGTGAAAATCATTTCGGCTGGCGTTGCATTTTTTATTAAATAAGACGATGCGCCAACTTGTATCATATTATTTATAAATGATTTAGAATCATAACTTGTCAAAGCAATAATTTTGATTTCTGGATATTCTTTTTGGATAATTTTGGTAGCTTCGACGCCATTAAGATTTGGCATTTTTAGATCCATAAGAATAATATCTGGATGATTTTGATTGTTTTTCAAATAATCTAAAATCTCTGAACCATCAGAGGCTTCAAAAACAATTTCTATGTTTTTCTCTCGTTCTAACAAAAAAGCGATTCCTTTTCTGAATAACAGTTCGTCGTCGGCTAGTAATATTTTAATTAGTTTTTTCATAAATTAAAAATTCTAAACATTTTTTTTAGCATACAAGTCAAATAAGCAAATAAATTGAACTTTGTAAAAATACCTTTTTATTTGTAAAATAATAAACATAAATAAACTTATTCGAATTATATGTTAAACTCTAAAAACTAAACAAAAACTCACTTCCTTTGTTAATCTCAGATTTAATGTCAAGTTTACCGTTCAAGAAATTAATTCTCGAGGCTATGTTTTTCATTCCTAAACCTTTTTTGTTTTCTGGATTATTTATATCAAAACCAATGCCATCGTCGTTGTATTTTAAGGTTTTAATATTGTCAATTTCATTCATTAAAATCGAAATATTTTTGGCATTTCCGTGACGAATAGAGTTGTTTATCAATTCTTGCAAAATCCTAAAAACGTGCAAATGTTTGTCATTATCCGAGAAATCGAAATTTATGTTATTTACAAAATCAATTTTGACCAATTTGGTTGTCGAAATTTCAAGACACAATTCTTGAATTCCGGCTTCGAGACCAAATTTTTCGAAAACTGGCGGCAACAAGTCGTGGGCAATTCGTCTGGAATTGTCTAATGCTTTTTTGGTTAAATCTATAATATTATCTGAAATTTCAAGAATTTCGGCTTCTGATAAGTTTGGGGTTTTTAGTAATTGCGAGTTTAACGAAACAATATTTAGTTTAGAACTAATGTCATCGTGCAAATCTTGTGCAATGCGTTTTCGCTCGTCTTCTTGAGTAATTATAACCGATTTTAATAAATCTTTTTGGTAAGCAATTTCTAAGTCGCGTTTCTCGAGTTCTTTTTCAATGATTTTTTTTCTAGAGAAATAGAAAAATAAAATTAAAACCATTGCCATTAAGACCATTGCAAGAAAAATTGCAATAACCAGTTGGGTTAAATCGGAAGTATCTTGAAGATTAGGTTTCATGTATTTTATTAAAATCGATTAATTTGAATGTTCTTGATTTTGTTTCTAGAATAATTAAAATCACAAATCATTAAAATTGCCATTGCAACAAAAAACACAATCATAAATATGATGACTTTATATAAATCGTTTATCGAAATTTCTAAAATTTTCATGGCTGGAGTTTTTATTGTTTTTTATTATTTTTATTAGATTTGATTTTAAATTTATATTGATTTTTAATTTTTTTGCCAAATATTTTAAATGATTAACAAGATTTTGAACTTAGAAAAATAAATACATTTTTAGACTAAAGCCATTTTATTTAATTTTTGAATAATTTTTTTTCCATTCGATAATAAACATAATCAAATAGAAAATGTATAAATAAACATTAATATTTATTAAATATTGCCCAACAATTCCTGCTCTCATTATTAACACATTGCCCGATAAGAAAATTATTGAACTTCCAAATAAATATATAAATATTCCAGAATTGACATAATAAAATAATCTTTTTTCGCTTAACATATTATAAAAGTGAAAAGTAGCATAAATTACTATTGTAAATGAGCAAACAAAAACTTCAAATAAATTAAAAATAAATATTAAATTTGGTTGTAAAATATACTGAATTAATAAAATTAATGGAACAATAACCAACCCAATTTTTATAATTTTCTTTTGAAATGTTAATGTTAAAATTTCTAAGTAAAAAAAGCTTAAAAAAATAAACTGCAAAATAAAATAGTAATGCGACATACAAATATTTTCATATTTATTGTAAATCAGTATTTTAGAAATCATTTCACCAACAAAAATTATTGCTAAATAAATGGTAAAAATTTTATAGGCTTTTTGATTTTTAGAAAAACCTACAAAGAATATTATTACATTAATAAAATGTAGAATGTAAGATATGTTTTCTATGTTCATATTATCAATTAAAAAATCATTAAGGTTTTGGATTATATAAAGGACTTGAAATATCACAAGTTGACGGACAAGCTTTTGCAAAATCATAAACAAATTGATTTTTAGCATAATCTATTAAATCGACACCATTTTCATCGACACCAACAATCATTAATTTTTGGGCACCTGTTTTGTCGATTCCAAAATAAGTTCGAACATCGCAAACGCCTTCAAATTCGAATAATTGTGTAATGTCTTCTTTAGGAATCAAGAATGCTTTTATTTTATTTGCAGGGTCAGATTGCCATTTGGCTGCCCAATTTTTAGCCGTTTCGAAAGGAATTGTATTTATTGCCATATTTTTTGTTGCATTCTATTAGTTATAATAGTAAAACTATGTATAAATAATATTGTAAACAAGTTTTATACAAAAAACAGGTATTTATACGTGGTTTTTTAATAATACAAATATAGGCTGATTGTCTCTTTTAAATCGAAAAACTAGTATTTCAAAAGATAATTATTTGATATTTTAAACAATCTAGATTATTTATATTTTTTAATTATTTAACAAATTTTGTGTCATTAAATTTCATGATAAAGATTTTTTGTCGTTGAATCTAACTAAATTCGTTAAATCATACAAATTAAAAAAACCAATAAAGTTTTTAATATTTAAGTATCAATTTTAAATAATTATTACTATGTTTGTTATTAATTATTAATCTTATAATAAAACTATGAAAAAAATTACATTATTTTTACTTATGTTGGTTGCTGGCTTTAATGCTAATGCGCAATCAACAATTTTCGAAGATAGCTTTGAAAATTACACTAATTTTGCAATTGCAAATGTTGGAAACTGGACATTAACAGATGTTGATGGAGGTAATACTTATAACGTTAGTCTGGGCGGGACTCAAGTTGTTTTTCAAAATTCAGGAGTAATAAAATCATTTCAAGTATTAAACGCTGCACTAACAACACCTGCACTTGGAGCAAGTTGGGCAGCACGCACTGGAACTCAAAGTATGGTAAGTTTTAATGCAATTCCTGACCCAGGACCACCAATTATTACGGACACTAATGACTGGCTAATATCACCACAAATGACATTGGGAATATCAAACACAGTAAAATTTTGGGCTAAAGCTGGATCAACTCTATACAACGCTGAAAAGTTTAATGTTTATGTTTCTAATACTACAACAGCAGTATCTAGTTTTGTTAAAATTAGTGCTGGTTTGTCAACTTTAATGCCTCCTCCGGGTGCAGTTTGGATAGAATATACTTTCACAATTCCAACAACTTATGATAATTCATCTGCATATGTTGCAATTCAATGTGTTTCTGATGATCAATTTGGTTTTTTAATTGACGATTTCAAAGTAACTGGAACTGTAGCTTGCGGTGCTCCATCTGCTGGTACATCTGTAGTTAACGCAACAACACTAACTGCTGTTCTTTCTTGGACTGCTGGTGGCGCATTAAATTCTGAAATTAAAGTTCAGGCTGCTGGAGCTGGTACACCAGCAACAACTAACGATTCTGGTGTAAACCTTTCTGCAAATACTTACACAACTATGCCGTTAACAGCAGAAACAAACTACGAGTTTTGGGTTCGTGACGAATGTACAGATGGTCTTGTTTTTAGTTCTTGGTCTGGACCTTACTTATTCAATACCAACGCTGTACCTAATTGTGCTTCTTTAGTTTCGCCAGCAAATTTAGCAACAGCAATTAACGGTTCTGCTGCTATTCCATTAACTTGGACTGCTGCAGCAACTGGTGTCGCAGCAACTTCTTATGATGTTTATTTAGATACAACTCCTGCAGCAACTGCTTTAGCTGGAAATGTAACCACAACAATTTACAACAAAACGGGTGCATTGGCTTTGACAACTTACTATTGGAGAGTTGTTGCTAAAAACGCAGCTGGATCTGCTGTTGGGTGTACTTCTATTTATAGTTTTACAACTGCACCAAACGCATTTTCACCATATTGTGGTCCTGTTACTTTTTCAAACACATTGGAACCAATAACAGGGGTTTCTTTTGCAGGAATAGTTAAAACTTATGCTAATACAGTTGTACCAGTTGCAACTGCTGTACACCACAAAATTTTTACCGATGTAGCAACAGTAGCTCAAGGTGGTACTTATCCGATTGATTTAAAAGGAAATACAAATGGTGACTTCACAAATAGATTTGTAGTTTTTATAGATTGGAACCAGAATGGTGTTTTAAGTGATGCTGGAGAAGTTTATTTTGGCGTAACAGCGTTGACAATTTTAAATTCAACTGGATTAGATGCGGTTACGGCAACAGGAAGTATTGTTGTTCCTGCTGGAGCAACAGTTGGAAACACAAGAATGAGAATTAAGAAACAATTTGGTACAATCAACCCTGCTAATCCTTGTTTAGGATCAGGTTATGGAGAAGTTCATGATTACAATGTTACTGTTACTGCACCATCTGTTGCAACAAATACATTTGATAACGCCAAATTCTCATCCTATCCAAACCCAGTTAAATATATTTTTACAGTATCTTATAACAAAAACATCACAAACGTATCTGTTATTAACTTGTTAGGTCAAGAATTAATAAACAAATCTAATAACGATGTTCAAGCTAAAATTGACATGTCAGCACTAGCAACTGGAAATTATTTAGTAAAATTAACTTCAGATAACGAAGTTAAAACTATCAAAATTGTTAAAGAATAAGTTTTTAAAATTAATAATATCAAAATCCCGAACTAATAATTCGGGATTTTTTTTGTTTAAAACTCATTTAAAATTATTCTTTGAAAATTGTGTATAAAATCTTAAATTTGCAAGACAACCAAACCGTGACAAAACATTAGATGAATTGCAACGGAATAAACAACAACACTATGATTTCGTTTTTCGAAAACAAAACCAACACAATATTTGCGGTTCACACGCAAGAAAGTTTATCGGCAGAAACAATTTCTAAATTAAACTGGCTTTTTGCAGATGCACATCACATAGAAAAATCCGTTCTAGACAATCTTGGGACGGATTTTTTTATTGGTCCACGCAACACAATGATAACACCTTGGAGCACCAATGCAGTCGAAATTACTCAGAATATGGGAGTTTCGGGCATAATCAGAATAGAAGAGTTTTATCAAGTTCAAGAAAACTTCGAAGATTTTGACCCAATGCTTTCGCAAAAATATTCAGAATTGAATCAAGATATTTTCACAATAAATACAAACCCAGAATCTATTCTAGAGATTGACAATATTTCTGAATACAATAAAAAAGAAGGTTTGGCTTTAAGCCAAGAAGAAGTAGAATATTTAGAAAATTTATCTAAAAAACTAAATCGTAAACTAACCGATTCTGAAGTTTTTGGATTCTCGCAAGTCAATTCAGAACATTGTCGCCACAAAATTTTTAATGGAACATTCGTTATTGATGGTATCGAAAAAGATTCATCATTATTCAAAATGATAAAAAAAACATCGTCTGAAAATCCAAACGATATAGTTTCGGCTTATAAAGATAATGTAGCATTTGTCAAAGGACCAAAAGTGCAACAATTTGCCCCAAAATCTGCCGACAAACCTGATTTTTATGAAATTAAAGAATTTGAATCTGTAATTTCATTAAAAGCCGAAACCCACAATTTTCCGACAACAGTCGAGCCATTTAATGGTGCAGCAACAGGTTCTGGCGGAGAAATTCGAGACCGTTTGGCTGGTGGTCAAGGTTCGTTGCCATTGGCTGGAACAGCGGTTTATATGACTTCGTATTCAAGATTACTCGGAGAAAATTCCGACAGAACTTGGGAAAATTCTTTTCCAGAACGCAAATGGTTGTACCAAACACCAATGGATATTTTGATAAAAGCATCTAACGGTGCATCTGATTTTGGAAATAAATTTGGTCAACCCTTGATTACAGGTTCTATTTTAACGTTTGAACATTCAGAAACCTACTCTAAAACCTCCGAAGAAGGAGGACCAAAACCTCGAAAGTTAGGTTATGACAAAGTAATCATGCAAGCAGGCGGAGTTGGATATGGAAAACTCGATCAAGCCATAAAAAAGAAACCACAAGAAGGCGATAAAATTGTAATTCTTGGTGGCGAAAATTACCGCATTGGAATGGGTGGAGCAGCAGTTTCGTCAGCAGATACAGGTGCTTTTGGTTCAGGAATCGAGCTAAACGCGATTCAACGATCGAATCCTGAAATGCAAAAACGTGCCGCAAACGCCATTCGTGCATTTGTCGAAAGCGACATCAACCCAATAGTTTCAATTCACGATCACGGTGCGGGTGGTCATTTGAATTGTTTATCTGAATTGGTCGAAGAAACTGGTGGTTTAATAAATTTAGACAAATTGCCAGTGGGCGACCCAACATTATCTGCCAAAGAAATCATCGGGAACGAAAGCCAAGAACGAATGGGATTGGTAATTGGTCAAGAGAATATCGATTTGTTACGAAAAATTGCCGATCGTGAACGTTCACCAATGTATCAAGTTGGAGAAGTAACAAATAATCATAGATTTACATTCAAAAGTGAGAAAACTGGCCAAAAACCCATGGATTTTGCACTTGAAGATATGTTTGGAAGTTCGCCAAAAGTGGTTATGAGCGACAAAACAATTCAAAGAAATTATACAGAAATTGATACAAATATCAAGATTTTGACCAATGAATTTGGATATACCGAAATTCCAGTTTTAGAGCAAATGCTTCGACTTGAAGCCGTAGCCTGCAAAGATTGGTTGACTAATAAAGTAGATCGTTGCGTTGGCGGAAAAGTTGCCAAACAGCAATGTGTTGGGCCATTGCAATTGCCATTGAATAATGTTGGCGTGATGGCACTAGATTTTCAAGGTAAAGAAGGTGTTGCAACCTCAATTGGGCACGCTCCTATTTCGGCATTGATCAACCCAAAATCAGGAAGCCGAAATGCGATTGGAGAAGCCTTATCGAATATTATTTTTGCACCAATAAAAGATGGAATAAAAGGAATTTCGTTATCGGCAAATTGGATGTGGGCGTGTAAAAATGAAGGCGAAGATGCCAGATTATATGAAGCCGTTCAAGCTTGTTCGGAATTTGCAATCGAACTTGGAATCAATATTCCGACAGGAAAAGATTCGTTATCGATGAAACAAAAATACCCAAATGACGAAGTGGTTGCTCCAGGAACTGTAATTATTTCGGCTGGTGGAAATTGTACAGATATTACCAAAGTTGTGGAGCCAGTTCTTCAAAAAAATGGCGGTTCGATTTATTATATTAATTTGTCGCAAGACGAATATAAATTAGGCGGAAGTTCGTTTGCACAAATTCAGAATAAAATTGGCAACGAAACCCCAACTATTAAAGATTCAAATTTCTTTAAAAACGCTTTCAACACGATTCAAAAATTGATATTAGACAATCAAATATTAGCTGGTCACGATATTGGAAGCGGCGGATTGATTACGACTTTGTTAGAAATGTGTTTCGCTGATAATAATCTTGGTGCAAAACTATCGTTTGATAATTTTAAAGAAAAAGACCTAGTTAAAATTTTATTTTCTGAAAATATTGGCGTTGTTTTTCAAGCAAAAAACGATTCGGTTTTTGAAAACAAATTGAAAGAAAAAAACATTGAAATTTTCAAATTAGGAAATGTTAATGATTCAGGAATTTTAGAAGTTTGCTTAAACAGTTCTCAAAAAATCGGGTCAAGTTTCAAGTTTCAAGTTTCTAACTTGAGAGAAATTTGGTTTGAAACCTCTTTCCTACTCGATCAAAAACAAACCAAAAACGGAAAATCGTTGGAACGTTATGAAAATTTTGCAAACCAAAATTTGAATTATAATTTCCCAAAACATTTTTCAGGTTTGAAACCAATAATCGACAATACTAAACAACGTCCAAAAGCAGCAATTATTCGTGAAAAAGGTAGCAATTCTGAGCGAGAAATGGCAAATGCAATGTATTTAGCAGGTTTTGATGTGAAAGATGTTCACATGACCGACTTGATTTCGGGTAGAGAAACTCTCGAAGATATCCAATTTATTGGTGCCGTTGGAGGTTTTTCGAATTCGGATGTTTTAGGATCTGCCAAAGGTTGGGCTGGAGCATTTTTATATAACGAAAAAGCTAAAATGGCTTTAGACAATTTCTTGAAACGTGATGATACTTTGTCTGTCGGGATTTGTAATGGCTGCCAGTTGTTTATGGAATTAGAACTCATTAATCCGGAACACGAAATTCATGGAAAATTGTTACACAATGACAGTCAAAAGCATGAAAGCATTTTTACTTCGGTAACCGTTCAAAAAAACAATTCAGTGATGTTGACCTCTTTTGAAGGAACAACTTTAGGCGTTTGGGTTTCGCATGGCGAAGGAAAGTTTAACTTGCCAATGCACGAAGAAAATTATAATATAGTGTCTAAATATGCATACGAAACCTATCCTGCCAACCCAAATGGTTCTGATTATAACACTGCAATGATGTGCGATAAAACTGGTCGTCACTTGGTAATGATGCCACATATTGAACGTTCGACTTTTGCGTGGAATTGGGCTTATTATCCAAAAGATAGAAAAGACGAAGTTTCGCCTTGGTTAGAAGCTTTTGTAAATGCAAGAGTTTGGGTTGAAAATTTTATAACTAAATAATAATGATTTTAAAACGCATTTTAACAATAATATACTTTATTTTATTTTCAATATTTGTTAAAGGACAAAATTTTCCTCAAGCACCAACAATTCCACAGATGAATTTTCCAATTAATCAAATGATGAATTCTCAACAAATGCAGTTGATGAATTTGATGATGCTTCAAAATTATACACAATCCGCAGACAAATTACTTGAAATAGAATATGAAAAATTAGAAAAATTTAAATTTAAATCTGATACAGAATTAATAGAATTGAATTTATTGAAAAGTAAAATAACCGAATTTGAAGTTAAGAATTTGATTTTAGAAGAAAAAGAAGTCAAAAAAACAAAAAAAAATATAATAAATACCGAACAGAAAATCGAGAAACTAAATTTAAAAATTAAAGAGTGTGATGAAACTATTTTGACTTTAAAATCGAATATTGAAACCATATCTAAAATAAAAGAAGCAAAAGAGAAAGAAAAATTAGAAAAAAAGGTAAAAAAAACAAAAAAATTAAAAAAAATAGACAATTCTGATTACGAAGATTTAGGTTGATTTATTTTTTTTTAAATAAAATATTTTTGTACCAAATTATTATTAACCCTAACAAACAAAGCCTTTGGTTTATTGGTTTACAAAAGTAAAATTCTTATATTTAATTATTTATTTGTCGTTAAAAAACATTTTATATCGTTAAAATACAATATTTTGTAGAATTTTAACAAAAACATAATTTATTTTTTGTAATCTTGCAAACCACTTTTAAACTACTAAATATTAATTTTAAGGCAATGAATTTTAAAAAACTACTACTATCTATTTTTTTATTTTTAATAATAATTAATGTATCATTTGCTCAAAACAACAACCTTTATGCTGGAATTGAAATTGGCAGTAAAGGCATTAAAATGTCTGTAATTGAAATAATTAACATCAAAAAAGGTGATTTTAAGGTAATATCTTATTGGACAGAAAATATAGGCATTGCAAAAGGAATTGCAATTGATGGAAATCTTGCTAAAGAAGATATAGATAAAGCAGGCACAGTTGTTACTGCAAACTTTCTAAAAATGAAAGATGAACTTCATATTGCGAACGAAAATATTTTTATTGTTGGTTCATCTGGAGTGGCAATGGCAAAAAACACAGCAGATTTAACAGTAGTTATCAAAACAGCAATTAATAAAGATCTTGAATTTATAGACGCACAAACCGAAGGCAAAATGCTACTAAAAGGTTGTGTACCGCCCAACGATTACAAAGATTCTATGGTTTTGGACATTGGTGGTGGCAACACAAAAGGCGGTTATATTGATGTAAGAAATGACGATAATTTTGTTTTTTTTCCATTAACCTTAAATTACGGAACGGTTACTTTGACCGAAGCAGTAAACAAAAAAACCAAAACAGAAAATGTTAACGAATATAATGAAAAATCTTTTGGTTTTTTGCCAATGCTTCGCGAACAAATAAATGCAATGTATGGCAAAAGTCCAATTGCGCTCGAAAAAGAAAAATTATTCATGTCAGGCGGTGCAGTTTGGGCTTTCTACACATTGTATAATGAAGGAAAAGCAAGTCAAACATTTAATGAGTTTAAAATTGAAGATGTTTTGAATTATGATGCTATTATAAAAAACAACTTTTCGAAATACGAAAAACTTGCCAAAATTAATAAAGATGTAGAAACGGTCCTAAAAACCTATTCCCAAAAATATCTTATTTCAGGAAGTAACATTCTGCAAGTTTGTTTAGAAGCAGTTCCTGGAGTAAATGACAAAAAATTATTTTTTGCAAAAGAAGGGCAAATTGCTTGGTTAATATCATATATAGCCGACAAATCAAAAAAAATAAAGAAAATATATTAGTAATTCTATTTTTTTCAATCAAAAAAATATTAATGAATATTGATAAAATCATTATTCAAATTAATTTACAATTACTATTATATGAAAAAATTATTTGTTGATTACTTAAGCAATTTTAAAGGCTTTTCAAAAGAAATCTGGGTACTAACTTTAGTAACCTATATTAATCGTGCTGGCGCAATGGTCATGCTGTTTTTGACAAGATACCTGCACGAAGAAATGTTTTTTTCGCTTACAGAAATAGGTTGGATGCTTGTTTTTATTGGTGCGGGAGCATTGTTTGGTAATTGGATAGGCGGAAAACTTACTGACAAATTAGGCTATTATACCGTTATGATATCGAGTCTTTTTTTAACTGGTTTTGGTATAATTTCTTTAATGTTTTTATATAATTATTTAGAAATTTGTATTGGTCTATTTATTGTTACTGCTTTCGCAGATGCTTATAAACCAGCTATGTATGTAGCTGTATCTAATTTTACCGATTCGAAAAACAGAACACGCGCATTGACATTAGTTCGATTAGCTGTTAATCTAGGAATTGTAACTGGACCATTACTAGCAGGATTGTTGGTTAGTAATAATAATTATGACATGCTATTCTGGATAGATGGATTGACTTGTATTTTTGCGATTTCGATTTTTATTATAATGATAGAAGAGAGCAAAATCTACAAATCTAAAATAATTATTAGAAGACAAAGAAGCAAAATAAATCCTGATAAAAGTTTCAATATTGATAAAAATTATGTTCTGTTTATATTTGCAAGTTTTTTGACAGCATTTTTATTTTTTCAACTATTTACAACAATACCGTTATACAATTCAAGTAAATTAAATCTAACCGATTTACAAATCGGAATGTTATTGGCACTCAACGGATTATTGATTTTTTTGCTAGAAATGCCACTTATTAGTTATTTAGAAAAAAAAGTAACAAAAGCAACAAAAATTATTTTTATTGGTTCTATTTTTATGACCTCTGGATTTTTAACTTTATTAATTTATAAATCGGTATTGATTTTAATTTTAAGTATAATTTTTATTACAATTGGACAAATTTTATTATTTTCGTTTTCAAATACATTTGCTTTTACAAGAGCAGTTTCTGGTCAAGAAGGAAAATATATGGCTTTTTATGCAATGAGTTTTAGTGCAGCCCAAATAATTAGTCCAAAAGTAGGATTCACGATAATAGAAAATTATAATTATTTTTATAATTGGTTATTAATGGCTTTTATAGGAATTATAGGAATTTATTTGTACTATAAGCTACATAAAAACATTGAAATTGAAAGTTTAGAAAAAAAATTAAAAAAAATAGATAAATAATAAAAAATGTCGAATATTCAAAGTGTTAAAAGTTTTAAAGTTGTAATAATTGTTTTGGCTTTTACAGTTCTTGGCTGTTTGTTTTATGTTTTTAAATCATCAGACAGAAACAGAAATGCTATTATTTTGCTGCGCCAAGAAAAATCAAATGTTCTAAAAGATTTAGAAAAATCAGAACTTTTTTTAAAACAAATCGTAACTACCAACAAAGACTTGGAAGCGCAATTGTTTATAGAAAAAGAAAAAGTTTCTAAATTAATACAAGAAATTAAAGCTGGTACTTTCGATAATAAATCATTGGGCAAAGTGAAACAAAACGCAACGGGAATTGATAATAAAATTAAACTGTTATTGACTCAAATTGACTCATATAAAAACAAAATCGATAGTACAAACGTAGTATTAAAAATTGAAAAAAATAAAAATGATACTTTAACCAACGACAACAAAAAATTAGTAAGTAAAGTCAAAGATGCGTCTGCTTTGTATTTTCATAATTTGCAAACCTCGTTCTTTAAAGTAAAAAGTTCTGGAAAACAAATTCAAACTAACTCGGCTGGTAAAGTTGACTTGATAAAATTTAGTTTTATGGTTGCAGAAAACAAAATTGCAAAAACTTTTCATAAAGAATTTTTCGTTCAAATTATAGACAGCAAAAATAATATATTAGGTAATAAAGAACAACGCCTTTTCGGAAAAGACATCTTAACTTTTAGCCATATTATATTTCTTAATTACGAAAATAAAACTTTACTTGGACAATCAGAAATTAAAGTTAGTGATCTAAAAGAAGGCAATTATACCATTAATTTATTCGACAAATCAAAATTGGTTTTAAGCAATACATTCACATTACTTTAAATCAATTTACTTATTTTGATTAATTGCTTTTTTATGCCATAAATTTGATAATTCATTATAATCGACAGGGTTTGCCGCATTTTGATTTTGCAATCTGCCATTATCAAAAGAACGATTCAAAATGCATTCTATCAAATAATCTTCATTATTTTCGGTTGGTTGATAAGTTGTTTTTAAATTTATATCGAACAATTTGGCGGTGTTATTCGACCAAAAAGCTTTCCAACCGCTTTTATAATCTTTAATCAAATCGAATGTTGTAAAACCAGTTTGACGGTGAATTAATTTTACCAAAATCTGACCTTGCTTTCTCGATAATTTTTTTAATTGACCCGAAAACTCATTTTCCATATAGTTTTCTATAATCTTAAAATACTTTTTTTTCTCACGATCTGTTTTTAACAAATTCATGTTTTTATTCAATGCCAACAATCTATCCGAAGCTACTTTAGCATACGGATAAGTACGCCAAACCCGATTCTGAAGTGTTAAATATTGTTTTTTTGCCTCTGGATCAAGCTTTTGCCGACTTATTGTAACTTCCTCTAGCAAAACAGGTTCGCTAAAAACACTGTCGTTTTCTTTTTGCAAATTAATTAAATTTGTGCTGTCTTGCACTTGACTTTGTGAAAAAGCACCATACGAAACCGACAATAAAAACACTAAAATATTTAAAAACCTCATCTGTAATTTATTTTTGTTCAAAATTAATTAATTTATGTACAACTCTAATGCCAATTTTATAATTTAGCAAAAAAATATTTTTATGACCACGGAATCAATACTAAAAAAATCATCACTAGAATTTCTCGAAAATTATTTAAACAACGCCTCACCAACTGGCTTCGAAGCCGAAGGTCAAAAAATCTGGATGGATTATTTGAAACCATATGCTGATAAATTTACCACAGATATTTATGGAACAGCCGTTGCGATTATCAATCCAGATGCAAAATTCAAAGTTGTAATAGAAGGTCATGCCGACGAAATTTCGTGGTATGTCAATTATATTACCGACGACGGATTAATATATGTAATAAGAAATGGCGGTTCTGACCACCAAATTGCACCATCTAAACGAGTAAATATTCATACAAAAAATGGAATCGTAAAAGGCGTTTTCGGCTGGCCAGCAATTCACACCCGAAATCGAGCAAAAGAAGAAGCTGCAACTTTGCACAATATTTTTATTGATTGCGGTTGCGAAACCAAAGATGAGGTCGAAAAATTGGGCGTTCACGTGGGTTGTGTTATTACTTATCCAGATGAATTTATGATTCTTAACGAAAATAAATTTGTTTGTCGTGCCATCGACAACCGAATGGGCGGATTTATGATTGCCGAAGTTGCCCGATTATTAAAAGAAAACAATGTCGAATTGCCTTTTGGATTATACATCGTCAACTCGGTTCAAGAAGAGATTGGCTTGCGAGGTGCCGAAATGATTGCTCAAACCATCAAACCCAATGTTGCAATAATTACCGATGTTTGCCACGACACAACCACGCCAATGATCGACAAAAAAATCGAAGGCGACCTAAAAATGGGCAAAGGACCAGTAATTGCCTATGCACCAGCGACTCAAAATGTTTTACGCGAATTAATTGTCGATACTGCTCTAGAAAAAAAAATACCATTTCAGCGACATGCAACTTCAAGAGCGACAGGCACAGATACTGATGCTTTTGCGTACAGCAATGGTGGTGTTGCATCTGCATTAATATCATTGTCATTGCGTTACATGCACACAACCGTCGAAATGGTTCACCGTGAAGATGTCGAAAATGTTATTAAATTAATTTACGAAACATTGTTAAAGATAGAAAATAACCACGACTTTTCTTATTTTAAATAATTTTTTCTGGAGCTGTTTCCAGCTTTCTTGTCTGCCGACAGGCAGGCATTCCAAAAAAACGCTTTAAAAATCGGTTTTTCTAATTTTTGCAAGGAACTTCGACTGGTCGTTCTTGCAAAAAAGAAAAAACCAAAGATTTTAAAGCGTTTTGTTTTCCATTGCTATCTGGGCTATAATCTAGAATTTTTAACTAAATTTGTTATCAAAAAAAAACATTTCAATGAAAAAATATATTTTAGTAATCATTATTATAACGTCAATTTTTTCTTGTAAAAAATACGACAAAAATGGTCGCGAAATAAAAGATTACGACGAACTCGAAAAAGCTAATTGGCTACTTGGCAATTGGGAAAACGAAACAGAAAACGGAAAACTTCAAGAAATATGGACGGTCAAAAACGATTCTACTTTCTTAGGACAATCTTATTTTATCAACAAAAAAGATACAATTCACAACGAAACTATTGATTTAGTCGAAGACAAAGGTATTTTGTTATACATAACAACCATAAAAGGCGAAAACCAAAACCTACCAACAACTTTTAATTTCAAAGAAACCGAAGAGAACGAATTACAATTCGAAAATCCAAAACACGATTATCCAAGCAAAATTTTTTATAAACTAAAAGACACTTTGAATCTTGAAATCTCAATTTCAGGCAAACAACTGGACAAACCAAGTTCAGAAACTTTTAAAATGGTTAAAATTAAAGCGAGTTTATAAATTCTAACAAAAAATCTCTTTGTTCTATTGGCAATTGCTTGTATTTATTTTTAGCATTTAATGCTTCGCCACCGTGCCATAATATTGCTTCTTCGACGTTATTGGCACGACCATCGTGCAACAATTTTGTATGATTGTTAACAATATTTATCAAACCAATTCCCCAAAGCGGTTGGGTGCGCCATTCGTTGCCATTAGAAAGAAAATCTGGAGCATTATCTGATAATTCGTCGCCCATATCGTGTAACAACAAATCTGTATATGGTCTGATTGTTTGATTTCTAAAAGCAGTTATCGAATAAGTATTTCCAGTTTGCATTTTTGGAATGTGGCAACTTGCACATTCAATTTGATTAAAAATTCGCTTGCCTTTAAGCACATTTTGGTTATCAAAATTTCTTCTAACTGGAACAGCTAGCGAACTAGAATACAAAACCACTTTGTCGAAATTCGAATTGCTTATTTCTGGGCTTCCTCCATTTGGAATCAAACTTGCATCAACACCAAAAGGAACATTTTCATTTGGAAAAATACTAGACGTTATTCCCATATCGCCAGAAAAAGCACCAGCAACTTGTTGTCGTAAACTCGGTTGATTGGCTTTCCAACCAAATCGCCCTAATTTTTGAGAATTCGATTCTACATCATAAACATAATTGGCTTTACCTGAAATTCCATTACTGGAATTTGCAGTTGCAAAACCTAAAATTGTGCTTTCTGGAACTGCTTCGAGTAAACCCAAACCAATAATCTGATTGGCTATTCTTGGAGAAACCAGAATGCCATTTGCTAAAGCACCATAACCCAGAGAATTGATTTGATAAATTGGTTTTTTAAGAACAACATCTTTTCCATCATCAAAAGTTTCTATAATATCTTGAAAAGTAATATTATATTTTCCTTTTACAGTTTGCCCCAAAATAGCATTATCTTGCAATTGATTACCATAAATTGGGTCAGAGAAAGAACTTCCGTTTGGATGATTTCCTGGCAAATTTAATCGCAATAACAAACCACGACCTAATTGTCCATCAAACGCTGGTGGACGACCTCGACCATCTTTGAAATGACAACTCGAACAATTATTAGCATTAAAAAAAGGTCCAAGACCATCGCGAGCGGTTGTCGATGATGGCGAAGAAACCCAACTTTGTCTAAAAAAAGAATTCCCAATTCCAAAATCTGATTGTTCATCGAAAGTCAAATTTTTTGCAAAAAAGCCAAATGACTCTTGCGATGCATTAAATACTGTTGCTTGACCACCAGAATATTCTTCGCCTTCTTCTGGTTTTAACAATTCAGAAACGGGAATATATTCAGGATCATTGTCTTGACAACCAAAAAGTTGAAGACACAAAACGACAATTAAAATTTTGAAAAAATATTTCATTTTGCAAAAATAGAAAAGTGTCCTTAATAATTAAGAACACTTTAATTAAAATTATAATTTGTTCATTAGTTTACTGTAATTCCAATTTTAGACGCCCCATTAATTAAATTTGCTCCAAATGCCTTTAATTCTAAAACAGCTGCTCTTACTTTTGCTCCTTCAGGAGAACTTAAACCGCCTGAAATTGCTAAGTCAAATGGATTTAAAATTGCATTTACTTTCGCTAAAGCTAAATTTACAGAATTATTTGTATTAAATGCAGATTCATTATTAGCTTGCGCAACCAAATCTTCCAAAGAAGCACCATTTGCACTAACATTATAGTAACCTTGGTAAACGTTTATTACACCTTGCAAATTCAATATTATATCACGGTGCGTATTGTCACTAAAACAAGAATGTTCGTCTTCTTGATTGGCGTTTCCTAAAGCAACATCCATTCTTTCTGTAGGTAATTCAGCAGAAATTAATGTGGTTAAACCCAAATAAATATTTTTTATAGCAACATCTTCATTCAAAGCTAAAAAAGTAGTTCTATATGCGCCACCAACTTTCCATTCATTAACCATATATTGCAAATTATCTGTCAATAAATCAGCACATGCTTTCAAATAAATTGCTCTGCGAACTTGATTGCTTGCAGTTCCGCCCGTTGTCAAATAATCAGTATATGGTCTTTGTCCAGGTTTGTTGATTGATGGAGCAGTTAAATCTTGACCCCAAAGTAAAAATTCTATTGCATGATAACCAACAGAAACATTGGTTTCATTAGCCTCATCGACAGCATTAATACCAGCAAGAATTTCTTTTGTAATTGTAGGATAAGCAACTGCATCATTAATTATGCCTGCATTTGCAGAACCATCAACATAATCAACAAAATTTTCGTCCATTGGCCAAGAATTCATTAAACCTTCTGGTCCATTTGCATCATCAATTGGTCCATTGGCAAATCGAAAAGCTTCGGTTGTACCATAACTTTCGCGAGATAATTTCCATTTGTCTTTAGCGTTATTAAAATTTGCAAGAGTTGGAGTTGCCGTAAATGTTGCTATTGCTGTTTCTAAAACAACAGCATCTTCATAGGCTTTAGTATAATTTGCAAAAGCAATATTTGCGTAATTTTCGATAACTTGTTTTTTTGTGACTTTATTTTCCGGTGCTGGATTTTGGATTTCATCTTTTTCACAAGAAAATATTAAAACTCCTGCAATTGTTATGAAACTTAATTTCAAAAATGTATTTTTCATTTTATTCTTATTTAGATTGATTAAATTTAAGCAAAAGTATGTTATTTATTTTAACAAAAAAAAAAAAATTAGAATAATTTTAAATAATTAATGTTTGTTCAATAATTATTTCTAAAAATTGAATATAAACTTGAAAAATTGTTACAAATTGAAAAATTAAAATTAACAAAAGTTAAAATCTGATAATTATTTATATTAAATCTAAATAAATTTGGATTGAAAAGATATTGTGAGTTATATTTGCAAAAATTATTTTTAATCAATCTAAATAAATATAAAATGAGAATTCAAAGTATAATATTTTCAACCGCAGTTTTATTAGCAACGGCAATAACCTCTTGTTCAAAAGACGACGAAACAATTGTTGATACAAAACAACAATTTAATTATTCTATCCCTGAAAATTACACTTTCGACAGAAACGCAACAACAACTATAGATTTTTCAGGACAAACAAGTCGATTATTAATGCTTGACGAAATGGGAACTTATTTTAGAACAGCTGCTACAAACGGAACTGTTGCAGACGATATTTTTTTGTCTGAAATGTATTTAAATACTAATAACAGATATGTAGGCACAGGATTAAATGGTTCAGGAAAACAATTAAAAGACAAAACAGCATCTTCTAAAGATTTTTTTTCGTTGTATTTAGGCGGAGGTTCTGTAACCGAACAAACCAATGTTCGAGCTTTATTTGAAACACAATTTGACAATGCAGATGCAGCCAGCCAAGGCGCAACAGCTTCCAACGGAATTGCAGGTGTATATCTTGATGGAACTAGCAAACGATTATTTGCGACAAACGGATTAGAGCCGCAGCAAGTTTTCCTTAAAGGTATGATGGGCGCTTGCATGATGGATCAAGTAGCAAACAATTATTTGAGTTTAAATAAACTTGACGAAGCAACAAATAGAATAGATAATACTAATAAAGTATTGGTTACAGGTAAATCTTACACAACGATGGAACATACTTGGGACGAAGCCTACGGTTACATATATGGTGCAGACAACACAACAATAACGCCAAATGTTTTCAAATTTTGGAGCAGTTACATTAATCAAGTAAATGCCGATTCTGATTTTAATACATTAAAAACAGCTATTAATTTGGCTTTTCGGACTGGAAGAGCAGCAATTGTCGCTAACGATTACGAAGTTAGAGATGCTCAAATTGCAATTATAAAAGAAAAACTTGCAATGGTTCCAGCAGTTAGAGCTGTATTTTATCTTCAAGCTGGAAAAGCAAAATTAATAACAGATAATGGTGCCAAAGCTTTTCATGATTTGTCCGAAGGTTATGGTTTTATTATGTCTTTACGATACACCAACAAGCCTGGAACAAATAGTCCATATTTTACAAAAAATGAAATAGATGCAATGCTAAATTCTTTAACAAGTGGCACAAATGGATTTTGGGATATTGATAATTTAGGATCTAAACTTGATGTGATTTCGAATCAAATAGCAACAAAATTTGGATTTACTGTTGCACAAGCTGCAATTGTAAATTAAATAAATTATTAACTTTTGTTCAAATATTAAGTTTTAAAAAATTTCCGACATTTGCTAAAATTAATTTAGAATAAATATAGATAAATAAAAAGCTTTTGTATTTTTGCAAAATAATAATTCTCAACATGAAAAAAATAGTTTCAATATGTTTTTTGTTTTTAATAATCATAGGTTGTTCAAAAAGTGAAGATGAACCTGCAAAAGACGACAATAATTATTATCGTACAGAAATTTTGACCAATTGGGCAGATAATATAATTGTGCCTAGTTACATTAATTTTCAATCTAAAATGCAAATAGTTGTTGCGAATTCTAACATATTTACAACAACACCAAATGAAACAAATTTGTTAACCTTGAGAACTTCTTGGATTGAAGCTTACAAAGCTTTTCAATATGTATCAATGTACAATTTTGGAAAAGCCGAAGAGATTAGTTTCAGTCAAGCCACCAACACTTATCCAACAGATATAAACGGCATAAATGCGAACATAAACTCTGGAACTTATAATTTGGGTTTGTTGTCTCAATTCAAAAATCAAGGTTTACCAGCTTTGGATTATTTAATTAATGGTTTGGGTACAAATGATAATGAAATAATTGCATTTTATTCAATAAATTCGAATGCTGTAAACTATAAAAAATATTTGAATGATCTTTCAAGTAAAATCAAATCAAACATTGATTTAATCGTTGCAGATTGGAATTCAACTTACAGAAACGCATATGTTGCCAACAACGGAACTAAAGTAACAAGTGCAGTAAATATAACAACAAACGAATATATTAAAAATTTAGAAAAAGATATTCGAACAGCAAAAATTGGTTATCCAGCCGGTTTGTTTTCAAATAATGTTTTGTCGCCTTACATAGTAGAAGCATACTACAAAAACGATATTTCCAAAATCTTATTGTACGAATCTTTAAAAGCATCACAAGATTTTTTTAATGGAAAACATTTCAATTCCACGACAAAAGGTTCTGGATTAAAAACCTATTTAGATTTTTTTAATTCAGTTAGAAATGGTCAAAATTTAAGCGAGATAATTAACAATCAATATGCAACAATTTTTTTAGTAAATAATACACTTAACAACAGTTTTTCGACACAAGTAACTACTGATAATGCAAAAATGATATTGGCTTTTGACGCATTGCAACAAAACGTAATTTACACCAAAATAGATATGATGCAAGCTTTGAGTATTACTATTGATTATGTCGATGGAGACGGAGATTAACAATGAATTTTGGCTTAATAAAATATCTCAATTCTTATTCACAAGCCGCAACGCTAGCTTTTTTTAGGCTAGCGTTTGGTTTAATGATGGTATTTAGTTTGATTCGATTTGCTAGTTACAATTGGATTGAAGAGTTCTACATAATACCACAATTTCATTTCACTTATTATGGTTTTTCTTGGGTAAAGACTTTAGGTGTTTATACTTATTTATTATTTGTATTAAGCGGAATTGCTGCTTTTTTTGTTGCAATAGGATACAAATATAAAATTGCAATAATTACATTTTTCTTGACATTTACTTACATAGAATTAATAGATAAAACTACTTATTTGAACCATTATTATTTTGTTTCGGTAATAAGTTTTATAATGATTTTTTTGCCTGCAAATTGTTTTTTTTCGGTCGATGCTTTCAAAAATCCAAAAATTGCTTTCCAGAAAATTCCGAGTTGGAATATTGATATTATCAAAATATTATTAGCAATTGTTTATTTATATGCTGGGTTAGCAAAACTCAATTCTGATTGGTTACTAAGTGCAATGCCATTAAAAATATGGTTGCCAAACAATTCAAATTTACCAATTATTGGTTCTTTATTGAATGAAAATTGGGTTCATTATGCATTTTCTTGGACAGGAATGGTTTATGATTTATCGATTGTTTTCCTATTATTATATAAACGAACTCGAATTTTTGCATTTGTTTTGGTAGTTATTTTTCACGTTTTGACTCGAATTTTATTTCCGATTGGCGTTTTTCCATATATAATGATAATTAGTACTTTAATATTTTTTGATGCTGATTTTCATAAAAAAGTATTGAATATAATTGCTAAATTATTTAAAATTAATTTCGAAATATATGAAAACACTAAGCAATTTATTGAAAATAAAAGTTCCAATTACAGACTAAAAATTACAGTCTTAACATTATTTTTGGCATTTCAGATTTTATTTCCGTTTCGATATTTCTTATATAAAGACGAACTTTTTTGGACAGAAGAAGGTTTTCGGTTTTCATGGCGCGTGATGATTATGGAAAAAGCTGGTTATTGTCAATTTATAGTAAAAGATTCAAATGCTAAAAAGTCTATTCGAATCAACAATGGAATTTTTCTGACTACTTTTCAAGAAAAACAAATGTCGTATCAACCAGATTTTATTTTAGAATATGCGCATTATCTTTGTGAATTTTATAAAAAACAAGGATTAAAAAATCCAGAAGTTTATGTAGAAAGTTATATTGCCCTGAACGGTCGATTGAGTCAAAAATACATTAATCCAAAAATAAATCTTGCCAACGAATATGAATCATTCCAACCAAAAACCTGGATTTTGCCTTTTAACGATGAAATTATCGGATTTTAAATTATTAATATTGTTGCTTGTTTCAATGAATATTTTTTCTCAAAATAATATTTCAGGAACAATAACCTCGAGTACCGGAACAAAATTAGAATTGGTCGAAATTTATAATAAATCCAATGGAACAAAACATTTATCAGATAAAAATGGAGCATTTTCAATAGAAATTGAAAAATCAGGAAATTATGAATTTACTTTTTATAAAGAAAATTTTTCTGTTCTGGAAATCAAGATTTCAACCACAGAAATCAACAAAAATATTATTCTTGACAAAATAAACAACTTGTCGGAAGTTGTGATTCAAAACCAAAAACAAAAAATATTTGCATTAAACAAATTACGTGATATCGAGGAAACTGCTATTTATGCAGGCAAAAAAACCGAAGTAATTTCAATAGAAAAACTTACTGCCAATAAAGCAATCAATAACGCCAGACAAATTTTTGCCCAAGTTGTTGGTTTGACCATCAACGAAAGTTCCGATGGCGGATTGCAACTAAGCATTGGTGGTCGCGGATTAGACCCAAATCGTACTTCTAATTTTAATACGCGCCAAAACGATTATGACATTTCTGCCGATGTTTTGGGTTATCCCGAAAGTTATTATGCCACACCAACCGAAGCTTTAGAAGAGATTCAAGTTGTTCGTGGTGCAGCATCATTGCAATACGGAACACAATTTGGCGGTTTGGTAAATTTTAAAATCAAAAAACCGACTACGAAACCATTCGAAATTATTACTAGAAACTCGATTGGATCTTTCAAATTGTTTACCAATTTCACATCAATATCTGGAACAAATAACAAGCTGAGTTATTATGTTTTTTACAACTTCAAAAAAGGTGATGGTTTTCGACCGAATTCAAAATTCGAAAGTAAAAATTATTTTGCTAACATGAATTATCAATTTAACAACAATAATTCATTGCATTTTGATTACACACACTACAGTTATTTGGCACAACAAGCAGGCGGATTAACAGATGAAATGTTCAAAGAAAATCCGTTGCAAAGTAATCGAACTCGAAATTGGTTTGCAGTAAACTGGAATTTATTTGCTTTAAGATTCAAACATAAATTTACCCAAAATGCCGATTTTTCATTACAATTATTTGGGTTAGATGCTTCAAGAAAAGCAATTGGTTTGCGCTCTAATCGAATAACCGATCCAGATAAAATTGGACTTGAACGAGATTTAATCATTGGCGAATTTAGAAATTGGGGAGCAGAAGCAAGATTTTTAAAAAAATATAAATTTAGAGATAATTCTTGTGCTTTTTTAATTGGCTCAAAATACTATCAATCACAAAATTCGGGATTACAAAATGCTGGAAGTTCTACTAGCGATGCCGATTTTGAAATTGCCTCTAATGAATTTCCATTGTATAAAAATCAATCAAACTATAAATACCCGAATTTGAATTTTGCTGTTTTTGGAGAAAATATTTTTAGATTGTCACAAAAATTTTCTTTAACACCAGGATTTCGATTTGAAAATATAAAAACTCAAGCCAATGGTTTTTACAGACGAATAAACCAAGATTTAGCAGGAAATATTCTTTTAGACCAAAATATTCCCGAACAAATCACTAAAAACAGAAATTTGATTTTATTAGGAATTGGTTTGAGTTACAAGCCAAAAAACAGAATAGAATTTTACGGAAATATCTCTCAAAATTATCGTTCAGTAACTTTTAATGATATTCGAACTGCAAGCCCAAGTTTCGAGATTGATGATAATATTACTGACGAAAAAGGTTATACATCAGATATTGGAATTCGTGGACAAATTAATGATAAAGTTACATTTGATGCTAATGTTTTTGGATTGTATTATGATGATAAAATTGGAGAATATGCAACTTCAAATGCAAAAAATCAAGAATTTAGACGCCGAGGAAATCTAGGTACAGCAGTAACTTATGGTTTCGAAACAATGTTCGATTGGAGTTTGAGTAAAACATTTTTTAAAGAAAATGAAAATTTTAATTGGAATATTTTCTCGAATATTGCGGTAACAGATTCAGAATATCTTACATCAGAAATCGCAAAAATCAAAGGAAATAAAGTAGAATTTGTACCACTTTTTAATATAAAAACAGGAACAGGAATTGGTTATAGTAATTTTATGACAAGTTTACAGTTTACCTATTTATCAAGTCAATTTTCTAGTGCAAATTTGACCGAAAGAAACAATGTAAACAATGGAATTTCTGGACAAATACCAGCATATTATGTAGCAGATATTTCAATATCTTATAAATTTAATCATTTTAAAATCGAATCTGGAATTACAAATTTTACAAATAATAGTTATTTCACAAGACGTGCAACTGGTTATCCTGGACCAGGAATTATTCCATCAGACAATAGAACATTTTATGCAACTTTGGAATTTTTATTTTAGTAATAACCGTTAAAAATTTATTTATTTTAACAAATAGACAATTTTTGTTTAGTTTTAATTTTGTTAATTTAACATATTATTTGTTTAGTTATAAAAATATTTTATATTTTTATGGAATATTTCCCTAAATAATACAAAATATGTCATTTGCCGATTCACGAAAAACCACAAAAATAACTACTTACTCAAAAGTAGTTTTCTTGTTAACGGTTGCTGGAATTAGTTTTTTAGCCCTTTATGCTGTTTTGTTTTATTACACTTATCAGCAACAAAAACAAATATCGGCAAATGTAAACGAGCAATTTGATAGAGAAATTAATGCATTAATGGAATTAAATTCCGAATCGTATGTTTCTTTGTTGCAAGATATTAGTTTTTGGGATGAGTTGGTACATTTTATTAATACAAAAGATTTAAAATGGTTTAACAACTCTTTGTCCTATTTAGTAGATACCAATAGAGTAGATTATCTTGATACTTATAATATTGAAAATAAAATAGTTGCTAAAGTTTCTACCACCAAAATCACTTCGGAAAATTTTATCCCAAAAGAAATTTTTCCTATATTATATAAAAATAAAATAATTAAATTTAATTTAAAAATTCCAGAAGGATTTGTTCAGGTTTATGGTGCAACAGTTCACCCTTCGCAAGATCCATTTAAGAACAAAACCAAACCTCAAGGATATATTTTTTTGGTAAAACTAATTGATTCTAAATATTTTAACAATTTAGAAAAAATAAGCAGTTCACAAATTGATTTTTATGATCCAAACAAAATTTTAAATTCAAAATACATTTATACAACCAAAATAATAAAAGATATTGGTGGAAAAAAAATGACATCGTTGGTGTTTAAAAGGTTAACTAATTTAAATTTTTCTACCACAAAAATTGTAATCGGAATTATATTTCTAGCATCTATAATAATTTTTACTGTATTTTTTTATTATGCTAGAAAATGGGCAAAATCGCCAATAAATTTAATAAAAGATGTTTTAAGTGGCGATGTATCTGCAATACAATCACTCAAGAAAATCCCGGGAGAATTTAGACACATTGGAAAATTATTCGAAGAAAATCAGAATCAAAAATTACAGCTTCAAAAATCGAAAGCAAAAATCGAAGAAAGTGACAACTTGAAGTCGGCTTTTTTGATGAATTTGTCTCACGAAATTAGAACACCAATGAATGCAATAATTGGTTTTTCGGATTTATTGTCTAATACTGAAATTACCGAAAAAGATAAAAACGAATACATTAATATTATTAAATCTAGCGGCAAAAATCTGATTGATATTATTGATGATTTGGTCGAAATGTCAAGAATTGATACAAATTTGGTAGCACCAACATTAAGCAGTATCAACATAGAAAACATGATTCAATCCACGTTTGATACCATTTCGGTAACAAATAAAAAAGAAAATCTTGATTTCAAATTAATTAAACCTATTGCTCATTTAAACAAAAATATTACAACCGATGTGACCAAATTGAGTCAAATTTTGGTTAATATACTAGACAATGCACTCAAATTTACCGATGAAGGTTTCGTGATTCTAGATTATGATTTTGACGAAATTAACAAAAAAATTAATTTTGAGGTTAAAGATTCAGGAATAGGAATTTCAGATGAGTTTAAAACCCAAATTTTCAAAAGATTCAGCAAGACCAGTACACATTCTATTTCTGCAAATGAAGGTTTGGGTCTTGGATTGGCAATTTCTAAAGCATACATTAACATGCTTGGCGGAGAAATTTCAGTTCAATCTCAACAAGGAATTGGTACTACATTCAAGTTTTGGATTCCGTTGCAATATGAAACTTTGGAGAGAAATAAAACATTAGAAAATCCAAAAACAGTTGCGTTAATTCTTGATGATTCTATCAAAATATTAGTAGCCGAAGATGACAATATCAATTTTATGTTGATAAAACAAATGTTGAAATCAGAAAAAATTCAAGTCATTCGTGCTATTGATGGACTTGAAGCTGTTACTATTTGTAAAGAAAATACCAATTTCGATATGATTTTTATGGACATTAGAATGCCCAACAAAAACGGTCACGAAGCTTTTGAAAGCATTCGAGAATTTAATCCAAAGATTCCGATTGTGGCTCAAACATCTTATTCTTTTCCTGAAGAAATTGACAAAATCGTCAAAACAGGTTTCGATGATTATATTTCAAAACCTTTAGACAAAGATGCCATATTAGGATTGGTAAACAAGCATACTAAGAAATTTTAACTTTCTTTTTTGAGACAACATATTATTAAAAAAAAACGATACCAATTATTATACTGATACCGTTTTTTATTAATTAAAAACCAAATTATATCTTTGCTGGAATATTTTCTAAAATTTCTAAAACAAATTTATAAAATTTCTGCGATGATTTAATCGAAGCTCTTTCGTCTGGCGAATGTGCTCCGTGAATGGTTGGTCCAAACGAAATCATGTCCATATTTGGATAATTTGTTCCTAGAATTCCGCATTCTAAACCAGCGTGACAAGCTACAACTTTTGGTTTTTCTGAATTTTGTTTTTCGTAAATAGAAACCAATATATCAAGAATTTCTGATTTTACATTTGGTGTCCAACCTGGATACGATCCGCCAAAAGTAACTTCGCAACCAAACAATTCATAAGCCGAACGCAAGGCATTAGCCAAATCCATTTTAGACGTTTCTACTGACGAACGCGTTAAATTCTGAATTGTAATTTCTCCATCTTTCACGATAACTCTAGCAATATTGTTCGAAGTTTCTACCAAGTCGGCCATATCGGCAGACATTCTGTAAACGCCATTATGAGCTGCATAAATCGAACGTAACAAACCTTCTTGAACACCTAAATCCATAACTTTCGTTGGTAAATCTGATTTTTCGATTTCGATTGTCAAATTTGGTTCTGTAGCTTTGAATTCGGTTTTAATATCCGATATAATTTCTTGCATATCAAAGACATAGGCTTCGTCGTACATTTGCGCAACAATAAATTTTGCAACACTTTCTCTAGGAATTGCATTGCGTAAGCTTCCACCAGAAATTTCTGCAACTTGTAGTCCGAAATTCTCAAAACCGTCGAACAAAAGTCGGTTCATAATTTTGTTGGCATTGCCCAAACCTTTGTGAATATCCATTCCAGAATGTCCGCCATTCAAACCTTTTACAGTGATTGTGTAACCAACCGAACCTTCGGGTGTTTCTTCTTGTTCGTATGTTCGATTTGCAGTAACATCGATTCCGCCAGCGCAACCAATATCAATTTCGTCATCTTCTTCGGTGTCCATATTCAAAAGAATTTCACCAGTTAAAACGCCACCTTTCAAGTTCAACGCGCCAGTCATTCCAGTTTCTTCATCAATTGTAAAAAGTGCCTCGATTGCAGGATGTTTGATTGTTGTCGATTCTAAAATCGCCATAATCATTGCTACACCAAGTCCATTATCTGCGCCAAGTGTTGTGCCACGAGCACGAACCCAATCGCCATCGACATACATATCAATTCCTTGTTTGTCGAAATCGAAATTGGTATCGTTGTTTTTTTGATGCACCATATCTAAATGTCCTTGCAAAACAACAGTTTTACGGTTTTCCATTCCAGAAGTTGCAGGTTTTCTGATAATTACGTTTCGAATTTCGTCTTCGAATGTTTCTAATCCGAGATTGTTTCCGAAATCTTTCATAAACTGAATGACACGATCTTCTTTTTTTGAAGGTCTTGGCACAGCGTTTAAATCGGCAAATTTATTCCAAAGATTTTTTGGTTCTAATGTTCTAATTTCTTGGCTCATTTATATAGGTTTGTTTATTTTTAATGAATTTAAAATTGGTAAAGCCCAATTATTGATTTTTTGGTATGATTTTTCTAAAACGCCATTATTTGCTCTAAAAAGTAACTTAGCGATTGAAAAATCTTCTGAATTGTCATAAACATAAATTCTGTCAACAAAGGTTGCTGTTAAACAACAATTTGAAATTGATTTTGTAAATCGGCTTATTATTTTTGATATTGGAACATCGTGACCACCTTCAATAACTCTCATTGCAATTCGACTTGCATTTATAGAAGGATGATTTGTTCCAACAAAAAAAAATCTAATAAAATATCCTTTTTCTTTGGCATTCATAAGAAAATCAATTTTATCCATAGCAGAAAATACAGTTTCGAAAATTAGACTTTCATTATTTTCAATACATTCTAATCGTCTTTGGGTTGCTAAATCAGCAGCTTTAATTACGTTATTTAAATCATTCCAACTACCAAATTCTTCTTGTGCAATATTATCTGGATTTATATAAACACAATTTGATAGCCATTCGTGCTTTAATATTTGTGATGTAATAGATGTTTTTCCTGAACCATTTGGTCCAGCAATTACAATTAAAGTAGGTCTATTTTTTTGCATTTTGAAAATTATTGTTTTTATATTTTTCAAAAACATCTTTTATTTGATTTTTTTGTAATAAATCAAATTTTTCTTTACCTATTTGAGCACGAATATTTACATCTTCCAAAACAGCAATCATTATCGTTCTCAATTCTATTTCGCTTGGTTCTATATTTGATAATAAATTATATGTTTTTTTCATACTCAAAATTTTAAACAAATTTACAAAACAATTATCACAACTTAAATATAATTGTCTATTTTTATATCGAACTTGTAAACTGATAATGAAAAAACCAATCTATCTATTTTTGTTATTATTAATGAATAATTTAACTGCACAAAACTTGCAATCTAAACTTCAAACCATCTTTGAGCAAAACCAATTAATGGGTTTGACGGTTCATACTTTTTCTGGAAAAACCGAAAAAACTTTCAATTTTGGATTCAGGAATCAAGCTAATAAATTGCCAATTACAAATGATACAAAGTTCAGAATTGCATCGATTTCTAAAGCATTTGCTGCTTTGGGATTAATGAAATTATACGATAAAAAATTATTCAAACTCGATAATGATATTTCTAAATATTTAGGATATAAAATCGTAAATCCAAATTTTCCAAATGATAAAATAACTTTCAAAATGCTTTTAAGTCATACTTCAAGTTTGAATGATGGTGAAGGTTATGACACCTTTTTGGTTGCAACTTATAATGAAAACCCTATTCCAAACATTAACAATTCTTTTTTAGAAACTGGAAAATATTTTACAAAAGATATGTGGTTGAATCACAAACCTGGAACTTTTTTTACTTATTGTAATTTGAATTTTGGTATAATTGGAACTTTAATCGAGAAAATCTCTAAACAAAGATTTGATGTTTATATCAAAAAAGAGATCTTAAAACCTTTGGGCATTAATTCTGGATTCAGCATACAAGACATTGCTGATATTGAAAATGTTGCAACATTATACAGAACTGAAAATAACTCTTGGAAACCAACTAAAGATGATTATAACGGCATAAAACCGAAGGCTACAGATTTATCTGCTTTTGAAATTGGAAATAACGGTTCCTATTTTAGTCCACAAGGCGGATTGCGTGCTTCGGCGCAAGATTTAGCAAAATTTTTGAGGTTTCTAAAATCAGATGGAAAATCAAACCCTAAAATTATTTCTGCCAAAACATTGCAATTAATGAAAACGACGCGATGGACATTTCAAGAGGGAAACGGCGACAATTACAACGGATTTTTCAAGCGATATGGTTTGGGTTTGCATTTAACGAATACCAATTCGACAGATAAAATGTCTGATTCATCAATTTTTGGAGATTTTATTGGTCATGCTGGCGACGCTTATGGATTAATTAGTGATGCTTATTTTTCTAAAAAATTAAATTTTGGAATTGTCTTGATAACGAATGGTTGTTTTATTCCATTCGAAAAAGGAAAATCAACTTCGTTTTATAAATTCGAAGAAGAAATTCTAAAAGTAATTTGTGAAGATTATTTGAAAAAAAATAAAAAATGAATCGAAAATATAATTTAGCTTTCTTTTTAATAATACAAATAATTTTTTTGCAAATCTTGAAATTTTTTCCAGAATTTGTAGAGAATTTTTACAGCAATTCTATTTATCAAAAAATATCGAATTTTTCCAGAATTTGTATTGGTAAAATTCCATTTTCGGTTGGAGATTGTATTTACGGAATGTTAATTTTATTGATAATTCGATGGTTTTGGAAAATTAGAAAAACTTGGAAAACCAACTGGAAAAATAATTTTTTAAGAATTGTAAACTGTCTTTCTGTGTTTTATTTTTTGTTTCATACACTTTGGGCATTCAATTATTATCGTGTTCCGTTATTCGAAAAAATGAAAATCGAACGAGAATATTCTGATGATGATTTATTGGTTTTTACAAAAAAACTCATCGTGAAAACGAATGAAATTCAAAAACAAATCACCAAGAACGATAGTTTGAAAGTTGTTTTTCCATATTCTCACAGTCAAACTTTCGAAATGGATTTGAATGGTTATAAAAACTTGTCAAAAGAATATTCTTTTTTTAAATATGAAAATCTTTCTGTCAAAAAATCGTTATTTAGTTTGCCTTTGACTTATATGGGTTTTGGCGGTTATTTGAATCCTTTTACAAATGAAGCACAAGTTAATAGTCTAATGCCAATTTATAATTTGCCAATAACATCAAACCACGAAATGGCACATCAAATGGGATTTGGTAGCGAAAGCGAATGCAATTTTATTGGTTTTCTGGCTTCAATAAAAAATGATAATTTGTATTTTCAATATTCAGGTTATTCATCAGCATTGAGATATTGCTTATCGAATTGGGAAGTTCGTAATCCAAAAATTTTAGAACAATTACTTAAAACTGTCAATGTCGGAATTCTAGAAAACTACCAAGAAAGCGAAGATTTCTGGCAACAATACGAAACGCCAATCGAAACTGGTTTCAAGATTTTTTATAATAATTTCTTAAAATTAAACCAACAAAAAGATGGTTTAGAAAGTTACAGCAAGTTTGTTAATTTGTTGGTAAATTATTATAAAACAAGAGATTTGTGATTTTGAATTTCAAATTTGACAACTTTTTAAAAGTTGCTTAATCTAATCTTTGTTTGTTAAACCTGAGTTCTTCGAATTCTCTGACTTCGAAGCGGTGTTTGGCGGTTTCCAACCGCTTTTTTTAAATCTAAGTTCGGAGAACTTCAAACGCAATCACTAAGTCGGAGACTTCGCTCAACGAATCACAAAACTCAGATTTGATAACTTTTTAAAAGTTGTCAAATCTAATACTCATCACTTGTAAAACTTGTGAAACTGGCTTTTTTGTATGGACGAATAATCAATCGACCTTCGCGATCAAAACGAATGTAATTGTAAACCCAATTCAAGAAAACAACGGCTTTGTTTTTGAATCCAATGAGCGAGAAAAGATGCACAAACATCCAAACAAACCAAGCAAAAACTCCCGAAAAATGATACTTCGGCAAATCTACAACTGCTTTGTTACGACCAATTGTTGCCATTGAACCTAAATCTTTGTATTCGAATGGTTTTGGTTTTTTATTATTTATAAATTTAATAATATTTTCGCCTAATAATTTGCCTTGTTGCAAGGCTGGTTGCGCCACCATTGGGTGACCTTGTGGCCATTTTTCGGTTTCCATTGATGCAATATCGCCAATGGCAAAAATGTTTTCATAACCTTTTACTTGATTGAATGCGTTGACACGAATTCGTTCAACTCGTTCGACTAACGAATCTGCATTTAATCCAGCAATTGCTGCACCTTGAACACCTGCAGTCCAAATTACAGTTGCTGTGTCGAATATTAAATCGGAATTTGTGGTTACTATTTTTCCGTCATAATTTGTAACGCGTACGTTTTTCCAGATTTTTACGCCTAAACTTTCAAGAAATTCTTCGGCATGAATTGATGATTTTTCTGACATTGTATTCAAGATTCTATCGCCAGATTGCACCAAATTAATCTGCATTTTGTCAATATCTAAATCTGGATAATCTTTTTGGAGAATGGCTTTTTTCATTTCGGCCAAAGCTCCTGCAAGCTCTACTCCCGTTGGTCCTGCGCCTACTAAAACAAAATTTATTAAACTATTTTTCTCGGCTACATCGGTTGTAAGTACTGCTTGTTCGAAATTTTCGAGAATCAAACTCCTGATATTCAATGATTGCGGAATGGTCTTCATTGCCATCGAATTGCGCTCGATTTCTTTGTTGCCAAAATAATTGGTTTTGGAACCTGTTGCAATTACCAAATAATCATAAGTCAAATCGCCAATTTCGGTTACTATTGTTTTTTTATCGTTATCGATTTCGACAACTTGTGTCAACCTGAAATAGAAATCTTTGTATTCTTGAATGACTTTTCGGATTGGATAAGCAATC
This sequence comes from Bacteroidota bacterium, assembly GCA_031408435.1. Taxonomy (GTDB): domain Bacteria; phylum Bacteroidota; class Bacteroidia; order Flavobacteriales; family Flavobacteriaceae; genus Flavobacterium. Next base: position 12,457 of record JANNWM010000010.1, on the reverse strand, counting down.
GAACCAGCTTCTAGTCCGCCAGTTGCAACTTGGTACAACAATGGTTGAAAAGTGTGGTAATTGTGTTTGTCTATCATTACAACTTGTACATTTTTGTTGCGAAGTTGCTTGGCTAATGCAATTCCAGCGAATCCGCCCCCAACAATAACAATTCTAGGATTTTTTGAACTTGGAATATTCATTTTTTGGATTTATTGAAATGCAAATTTAAAGATTTAGACATCAATTTCATGAATTTTTACGATTTATATTTGACACAAATTACACAAATCACACAGATTTAATTATTCAAACATTTTATGGTTTTGGTTAAAAGAAAAAGATTTATAATTGACAAATTTTTAGAAAGTTTTTAGAAAAAAAAGTTTCAAAGTAGCCCCGATTAAAGGGAAAATCCTTTTTTGTCTCGTTTTTTGGAACGAGACAAAAAGATTGGAATGAAAAGCGGGACAAATTCTGTTTTGAAATGATTAAATTGTGCTTCAAAAGAAAATAAAAATATATTTGTAACAAATCTTGAGTTTGGTACACTAATTGAAAAGATGAGCAATAGTTTAGAACAGTCATTTGTTGGGCAATTAAAACAAAATCAGAATATTATCCACAAAATTTGTCGATTATATACTGCTGGCGACGATGCGCACAAAGATTTGTTTCAGGAAATTACGATTCAATTATGGAAAGCTTTTCCGAAATTTCGTGGCGATAGCAAATTTTCGACTTGGGCGTATCGAGTTGCATTGAATACTGCGATTACTTTATACAGAAAAAGTACACGTTCGGTGCAAACGGTTGATTATGAGAAACATCAGTATTTTATATCGCAAGAGGATTATAATTATGAAGAAGAGGAACGATTAAAATTGATGTACCAAGCTGTTTATCAGTTAAATGACATTGAGAAAGCATTGGTTTTTTTGTATCTAGAAGATAAAGATTATTCAGAAATTTCAGAGACTTTAGGTATTTCTGAAGTTAATGCAAGAGTGAAAATGAATAGAATTAAAGGAAAATTAAAAAAAATATTAAATCCTTAGTGTATGGATGATTTGGATTTATTAAAAAAAGATTGGCAAAAATTGGATAATTTTAATCAAGTATCTGAACAAGATATCTATGGCATGTTGCATAAAAAATCGTCTTCGATTGTAAAATGGTTATTGATTATTAGTATTTTGGAGTTTTTATTATGGACAGTTTTTAGTTTAATATATGACACGAGTGAAGTTTTAAAAAACAACGATGAAGTCTTTTATTTTGAACTTTTAGAATATTTTGGATATTGCGTGATTTTGTTGTTTGTGTTTTTATTGTACAAAAATTACAAAAAAATATCAACAACTGGTACAACCAAACAGTTAATGTCAGATATTTTGAAAACCAAAAAAATAGTCAATTACTATGTTTTTTATAATTTAATAATGATTGTTTTGGCGTTTATAATATGTTTTGGTTATGTATTTTTTATAAATCCCGATAATGTAATTTTAAAAGAAAAGTTTTTAAATAATCCAAAATTATTATTCGGATTTATTATTGGACTGTTTTTGGTTTTGGCAGTTATACTTACAGCTTTTTGGCTGTTCTATAAACTTTTATATGGTATTTTACTAAAAAAATTATATTCAAATTACGAAGAATTAAAGAAAATTGATTTTTAATTCTAACAAATTCTAAACCAGAAATCTTAATACTCCCAACGTCTGAATTTGTTCAATTCCTCTTGTTCTTGAATTTCTTCTGATGGTATAACTTTCAAGAAAGATTGATGTTGTTCGATTGCGTATTCTACTTTTTCGACAATTTCGTCAACTGTATCGTTATCATAGTCAATATCTAACGGCTCTTTGATAATAAATGATTGCAAAATTCCTTTCTTTTTTAAGTGTAAACCTTTTTTGTCGAATGACCGCCTGAAACCGTCAATAACAATTGGAACCACAATGGGTTTGTATTTTTTTATGATATGAGCAGTACCTTTTCGAACAGGTTTGAACGATTTTGTTGTGCCCTGCGGAAAAGTAATTAACCAACCATCGTTGAGTGCAATTCCAATATTTTCGGTGTCGTTTGGGTTAACTTCTCGTTTTTCGGTAACGTCTTTTCCTTGTGCACGCCAAGTTCTTTCGACAGAAACAGATCCGATATAAGACAAAATTTTTGGCAATAAGCCAGCAGACATTGTTTCTTTGGCTGCAACATAATAAATATTCAATTTTGGATTCCACAAATAACCCATATTCTCAATATTGTCCTCACGACCGCACAAACTTGCATTAAATACATGAAACATTGCAACAACATCGGCAAAATAAGTTTGATGATTAGATATAAAAAGTACATTTCGGTCTGGTAATGCTCTGATAATTTCTGAACCATCGACTTTCAATTCGTTAAAACCATTGTATCGACGATAGGTCAACGACCCAAAAATGCGAATCAACCAGCGTTTTATGAAAAGTATATGTCCAAAAGGATTGCGTTTGATAAATCCCATAAAATTATATTTTATTAAAAGTTTACAAACATACAAAAAAACCAATTTATAGCACGTTTTTCAAGACATCTTTTAGTTCAGAAAGCATCATTGCAGTTGCACCCCAAACAATATGGTTTTCGATTTTGAAAGCCGGAACATCTATTTCATTATTATAAGATGTTGACATTCTATTAGATATAACTATTTTTTCATCAAGAAATTGCATTATTGGCAATTCAATAATTCCTGCAACTTCTTTAGGATCTGGATTAAAAACCAACTCTTTTTCTGAAAATCCTAAAAAAGGATAGACCATAAAATTACTTGGTGGTATGTATATAGGAGTAAAATCTCGAATTACATTAATCTGTTTTGGATCGATTCCGATTTCTTCATGGGTTTCTCGTAAAGCCGTTTCTTGATAATTTTTATCGAATTTTTCGACTTTTCCGCCTGGAAATGCAATTTGCGATGAATGAACACCGTTATAAGATGTGCGAAGTATCAATGCCAAATGTGTTTTATCGTTTTTAGGATAAAAAAGCATCATTATTGCAGCTTCTTTGGGTTTTATGGTTTCTAGATTAATATTTTTCATTAAATCTGTTCGTTCTGGTGGACACATTTTTAGGTGTGACAATTCGCCAAGCAATTTTTCTTGCGTGATTTTAGGAATACTTTTTATGAAAAAATTAAAATCCATATTTTTTTTTAAACAAAGTTTTAACTATTTATACTTTTAATCGCCACAAAGACACCAAGGCACAAAGTTTTTTTTATTTTTGCATTTAGAATTTTATTCAAAATTATTTTAAAGAGTCAAATTAATAATTCAAACCTTTGCGTTTTTGCACATTTGTGCAAATTCGTTTTTGTAAATTTAACCAAAAATGTATTCAAAACAAGAAAACCAACAATTAAAACAAGAATTTTGGATCGAGTTCGCCAACCAATATCCTAGAAAATGGATTTTGTACGACACAAAAATCAAAGATTTGTCGTTCAAGTTTTTTGTTGACAATACAAAAGCACAGGTAATAATTGATGTTGAACATAGAAACGACGAAAAAAGAATTGCTTATTTCGAGAAATTCGAATCTTTTAAGACAATTCTTAATGACAATTACATAAAAAATTTAGTTTTCAACAAAAATTTTACTTTAGAATCTGGCAAAAAAATTAGCAGAATTTGGATTGAAAAACGCAATATTTCGGTTAGTAATAAAAGTTATTGGAAAGAAATTTTTGATTTTTTCTATGAAAATATGAATGAATTAGAAATGTTTTATTTAGAATATGGTGATATTGTAAAAGATATTTAAATAATTTTCTCTAATTTCAAATAACCAATATGTAATTTATCTTCAATAAGTTCATTTTCGGATTTAGTTATTTTTAGCTCGAATTTTTCATTTAAATCCAGTTCAAGAATTTCTCGAACATTATAAATATCGTCAACATCGACGCCAAATTTATCGTCAATGTGCGATGTTGCACCTTTAAAACCGCAGTGTTTATAAAAAGCTGTTTCTTTAGATTGCTTGACGGCTTGCGACATTTCTTGACCAATAGCCAACATTTTATAATGAAATTCTTCGAACTCATTTTCTTTGTATCCGCCAAGATTAATGAAAAAAAGTTGGTTTTTAATAACAGAATCATTTGTTTTAGCAACAACTTCAATCGAATAATTGTCAACCGAAGTTACTTCTCGCCAAACATCTACATGGATTTTTCCTTTGGCTTCTGGCCAGAAAGCTTTCATTTCGGGAATTAAATCTTTTAGAGAATTGGCAATCCCAAAAAAAATGTCGTGTTGTTCGGTAAATCTGCCTTTTGGACGGCAACCAAGCATTATCATAAATAGTTTCATTTTGTAAATGTAAGAAATTTTTATAAAAATGAAAGTTTGGCACAGTTAATGAATATACTTTTAAAAATCAACCAATTAAATTTATTTATTATGAAACGTATATTTTTATTATTAGCAACAATCGGATTATTTGCAGTACAAAGTTGTACGGTCAATGACGGAATTCCAGGACGCGATGGGTTAGACGGGCAAGATGGTCAAGGAAGCATTATTAGCGAGGTTTTTGAATTAAAAAACATCAATTTTGGATTTTCGGTAGAAGATGGTTACACAATTTATCAAAAACTAACACCAAATATCTTTGCATCAGATGTAATTTTAATATATCGACTTTCCGGGACTGTAAATGCAACAACTCCAATTTGGCAACCTATTCCTAGAACATTGTTTTTAACACAAGGCGAGTTAGATTATGATTTTGATTTTTCTAAAGAAGATTTTACAATTTATGCTGGCGGAACTTACAACCTTAATTTGACTCCTACATATATAAACAACCAAACTTTCAGAATTGTTATCGTTCCAGGTGCTTTTTCCAATAAAAGTGCTGTTTCTGAAACATTATCATACGAAGAAACGATTGCAAAATACAAAATTGATGATTCTAAAGTTAAGATTTTGAATTAAAAAAAGATTAATATTCAATCAAAAAAGCCATTAAGAACTAATATTAATGGCTTTTTTGATACAATTATATTAAACTTTTTTATATTTTTTCTTCGATTTTAATATTTTTACTTTTATGGAGTGAAACAAAAATTCCAATTGCTAATGATAATGCAATAAATAATAATGATGCCCATTCTGGAATTTCGACAAAATCGTGCAACAACATTTTTAAACCTACAAATGATAATATAGCAATTAAACTATATTCTAAATAACTAAATTTTTCTAGCATATTAGACAAGAAAAAATACATAGAACGCAATCCAAGAATCGCAAAAATATTGGAGCTAAAAACCAAAAAAGAATCAGATGTTATGGCCAAAATTGCTGGAACACTATCAACGGCAAACAAAACATCCATGACTTCAATGACTATCAATGCAACAAATAGTGGCGTCGCGGCTTTGCCATGTTTGGTTTTAATAAAAAATTTTTCTTTATCTGTTTCTGATGTTATTGGAATAATTTTGCCCAATGTTTTATATACAAATGAATCTTTTGGTTCAAAATCTTCTTCTTCTTTGCTAAACAACATTTTCACAGCCGTGAATAATAAAAATGCACCAAACAAATAAGTTGTCCAAGCAAATTCTCGAATGATTACTACACCAAACGAAATCATTAATCCACGAAAAACTATTGCTCCAAGTATTCCCCAAAACAAAACACGATGTTGGTATTTTTGTGGAATTTTGAAAGATGCAAAAATAATTGCAATTACAAAAATATTGTCGACACTCAGCGAAAGCTCTATTAAATAGCCTGTTATGAATTTTATTGCTGCACCCGATTGCGACAAATTGTCAGCATTTGCAATATAATCTGTGCCGTATAACCAATAAATAACACCCGAAAAAGCAAATGAAAACGAAACCCAAATAGCTGTCCATTTGCTTGCTTCTTTGGTGCTAATTATGTGCGGTGTTTTATTGAAAACACCCAAATCTAGTGCTAGAATTGCGAAAACCATTACGAAAAATAATATCCAAACAACCATAAATTAATTTTTTACAAATTTAACTCAAATGATAATCATTTCCAATTTAAAAAAAATAAAATCATTTAACCTAGATTAAGAATCAGAAATATACTACAAAAATTTTGTTGCGCCACTAGCACTTGCAGGCTTGATTCTACTGTAAAATTTGGCACTTTATTCATGATTTATTATTGTTTTTTTTGTATGCATCTATCTTCCATGTTTCATTTTTTAGAACTTAACCAATAACATTTGTTTTCATTCTAAAAAACTCGGTAAGCCCCAAATTTTATTATTCAAATGGTTTTCAAAACAAATCCTAATGCTTATCTAGATTTAATTATAAATCTAAAAAATAAACTACAAAAAAGTTAGGATTAACACTAAATACAAAAAAACTAAAATTTCAAAAACACCAATTGTTTGTATTAATATTATGTTATATTTGTTTTCTATAAAATCAAAAAAACTAACCAATATATTTATGAATTTCAAGAGTTTATTCAGAAAGAAACCTACACAATCTATAATTAAAGAAGGCGGAGATCACGACAGTTCAGGTTTAAACAAAGTACTCACGGTCAAAGATTTAACTTTTTTTGGAATTGCTGCAATTATTGGCGGTGGTACTTTTTCGGCTATCGGAAATGCTTGTTTTTCTGGAGGACCTGCAGTTGTGCTTTTATACATAATGTGTGCCATAGCTTGTGGTTTTACTGCTATGTGTTATGCCGAATTTGCTTCGCGTGTGCCAGTCTCTGGCTCTGCATATACTTATGCATATGTCACTTTTGGAGAAATTTTTGCTTGGATTATAGGTTGGGCATTAATTATGGAATATTCTATAGGAAACATATATATTGCGTTTTCTTGGAGTGGTTACTTCACCAATTTACTTGAAACTTTTAGTATACACTTACCAGAATGGCTCACAATTAATTACAAGTCAGCACATAGTGCATTTTTAGAGTCCAAAACTGGCGAAGGTTTATTGGCTTGGCAAAACGCACCTGAAATTAGTGGTTTAAAAATTATTTTTGATTTGCCAGCAGTGGTAATCAATATTTTGATAACTTATTTAGTTTATAGAGGAACAAAAGAATCTAAAAACTTTAGTAATATAATGGTGTACATTAAGTTAGCAATAATTGCATTGGTTATTGTTGTCGGGGCATTTTATATTGATATAGAAAACTGGACACCATTTATGCCAAACGGATTTAGTGGCGTTATGGGCGGCGTTTCGGCTGTTTTTTTCGCTTATATTGGTTTCGATGCCGTTTCGACATTAGCCGAAGAAAGCAAAAATCCACAACGCGATTTGCCTAAAGGAATGATTTATTCTTTGGTAATTTGCACAATAGTATTTATACTTTTGGCATTGGTAATCACCGGAATGGTTTCGTATGAATTGCTTGGCGTTAGCGATCCATTGGCCGAAATTTTTGCTCTTAAAGGTGTAAAATGGATGCTATTTATTGTCTCAATCGCTGCAGTTGTTGCTATGACAAGTGTTCTGTTGGTTTTTCAAATGGGTCAACCTCGAATCTGGATGACAATGTCTCGAGATGGTTTAATGCCTAAGAAATTTGCTGAGATTCATCCAAAATACAAAACACCTGGATTTGCTACAATAGTAACAGGATTAGTAGTCGGAATACCAATATTTTTTACTGATGAAAATTTTGTTTTAGATTTTACATCTATTGGAACTTTATTTGCATTTGTATTGGTTTGTGGTGGTGTTTTAATGCTTTCTCCGCAAAGCGAAGCCGAATTAATAGAAAGACAATCCAAAGGAAAATTTAGAATTCCTTATATTAATTCTAAATTTATTTTCCCTACGATTGTAATAATAGGAACTGGTTTGACATTTAATTTCATTCCTGATTTTTTCAAAAATATTTTAGACTTTTCAGAAGGAAAGATGGCTACCAACCTGCCAATGTTAGTTTTTTTAATAGTTTGCACGGTTATGATGTTCTTGTCATTTACTAAAAACTTATCATTAATTCCGTTACTTGGATTGGTTTCTTGCTGTTATTTATTGACAGGAATGGCCGTTTCTAACTGGATGTGGTTTGGTGTTTGGTTGCTAATCGGTTTGGTCTTTTACTTTATATACGGGTTTAAAAATAGTAAATTATCTATAAAAATTTAATTATTATGAAAAGTTTAAAATATTTGTTTTTATTGTTTGTAACTTTAGGTTTTGCTCAAGAAAAATACCAAAAAGTAAGAATATATTACAATTCTAAACAAGAATTACAACAAATTATTCACGACAACGAAATTGATCATTTTCATCAGAAAAAAAATACTTATATAGAATGTGAAATTCCTGAAACATTTGCAAGAAACCTCAAAATTTCTGGAAAAAAGGTTGATGTTCTTGTAGATAATATGCAAGCATTTGTGCAACAAAACATTAATTCTAGAAATTCAAATCCACAATGTGATAATGAAGCTTTTTTATTTAACGATCCAATAAATTATAATGCTGGATCGATGGCAGGATTTTTGACTTTTGATGAATGCATGGCAGAATTAGACGAAATGCGGACTTTATATCCAAATTTAATAACTGCAAAAGCCAATGTAGGAACGATTTTGACTTTTGAAAATCGTTCGTTACAATTTGTAAAAATCTCCGATAATCCAGAAGTTGACGAAACTGAAAAACGTATTTTATTCGACGCTATGCATCATGCTCGTGAGCCAGGTTCGATGCAACAACTGATTTATTTTATGTGGTATATCCTAGAAAATTATTCAACAAATTTAGAAATTAAAAATTTGGTCGATAATACAGAAATTTTCTGTATTCCGATAGTAAATCCTGATGGATATATATTTAATCAAACTGCTTCGCCTGCTGGAGGTGGACTTTGGCGAAAAAACAGACGAGTTCACAGCGACGGAAATTTCGGCGTTGACAATAACCGAAATTATAAATATGGTTGGGGAACAACTGGTATAACTTTTAATACATCTGGAGATACTTATTGCGGAACAGCTGCTTTTTCTGAGCCAGAAAACCAAGCTGTAAAATGGTTTTGTGAACAAAAAAATTTCTTGGTTGCAATCAACGCACATACATATAGTAGTTTAGTTTTGTATCCTTTCGGGAATGAAATTAATTCGCCTACTGTAGACGATAATATTTTTAAAGGAATTTCTCAAGAAATGGTTAAATACAACGGCTATGTTAACCAATTAGCAGCCGATTTATATGCGGCATCTGGCGATTCCGACGATTGGATGTATGGCGACGTAACCACAAAACCAAAGATTTTTGCATTTACTCCAGAAGTTGGTGGCTCGTTTTGGGATTCTCCAGCACAAACACTTATCAATAATCGAAATATGCTTTATACAAATTTAACAGCAATAAGATTTTTACATAATTATGCTTCTTTTTCAGATAAATCAGAAAATCTTATTTCAACAACAAATTTTAATTTTGAATTTTCATTAAAACGTTTAGGATTAGTTGATAATCAGAATTTTGTAGTTACAATTATTCCAAATTCTTTCAATATTTCTAGTGTTTCTGCTCCACAAACTTTTAACAGTTTAGATTACGGAATAGAAAATAATAGTAATTTTCAAATTAATTTAAATCCAACTATTTCGCAAGGTGAAACAGTAAATTTTATAATTGAGGTTAATAATGGTTCTACGATAGCAAACTATTCAATTACAAAAAAATTCGGTACAAGAACAATTATTTTTAACGAAACAGGTGATAATATTTCACAGTGGACCGCATCTGCAAATGGTTGGGGAACAATAACTTCAGTTTTTAATTCTGCTAATTCATCAATAACAGATTCGCCGATTGGTTTGTATTCAAATAATAAAAATTCAAATATTAAAACTACAAATCCAATTAATTTAAATAATGTTTTAAGTGCCGAACTTTCATTTTATGCAAAATGGAATATCGAAAAAGGATATGATTACACAATACTAGAAATTTCTGATGATAATGGGTTAACTTGGACGCCACAATGCGGAAAATTTACTAGTTTTGGATCAATAAATCAAATTGCTGGAAAACCAATATATGACGGAATTCAAACAGAATGGGTTCAAGAAAAAATCAATTTATCTGAATATTTGGGTTCCAACATCTTAATAAGATTCAGATTTAAATCTGATGGTTTAGAAAACGCTGATGGTTTTTATTTTGATGATATGAAAGTAACAGTTTTAAACGATTTAAATCTTTTAAACGATAAATTTATTTTCGAGAATCTAATTATCAGTCCAAATCCTGCAACTGCAACATTGTCATTAAATAAAATTTCAGGAATAGAAAACTATAAAATCTATAATATTTCAGGGCAATTACTAGCATCAAATAGATTAAGCATAGATAAAATCGATATTAGTAATTTATCAAATGGAGTTTATTTTCTAGAGTTGAAAAAAAATGATTTAAAAAAAATTTTCAAGTTTGTAGTTCAAAAGTAATTTTAGAAAAAATTCAAATTTTACACAAAATCTTACTTAATTTCAAATGTATAATAAATCAAAATTATTTGATTTTTTTATAGTTCAATAAAAGAAACCAAATTACACTATTCTATTAAAAGCTAAATTAACTAATTTAAAATCAATAAAATAAGCCCTAAAATATTTGGTAATTCGCAAAAGTTTTATAATTAGTAAAATTATTCAGTAATTTTATAAAATAAATTAAAAAAATAATCATATTTCAAATAATCGTACTATTATGCTTTCTATTTAGCAATAGTTTTAAAAGCAAACAAGATGTTTTGACCATTTTTTGCACGTATAAGTTACCGAACGAATGATTGCTAAGATTTGCAGCTTTTTAGATTTAAAAATTATCTTGAGAATTTTTATTTAACTTTTACGTTTCTAATTGTGGGTTCCGTTCCATTATTGAATGGCTGAACATAATCATTGAATAGAAATGTAAATATATCATTATATTATGTCATTCTTTTATCAAAAGCACAAAAGTCTTTTTGATCTTTTGGAACAGAAGTTTGCAATAAAATATTTAGTGCTAACAAAATTTCAGTTCTGTTTATCCTAGATTGCGCATTAGGATACATTATAAAAACGATTTATACAATAAAATTTTGGGGCTCACGGAATTTTTAGAATGAAAATATATGTTATACGTTAAGTTCTAAAAAATAAGACATTGAAATAGATGATTACGAAAAAAAACATTAATAAATCATGAATAAAGTGCCAAATTTTGCATTAGAAATTGTTTGTAGTAGATTACTAATGCGTAATCTGGGTTTGCGTATTCAAAGGTATTCGTTTTTAAATCATTTCCATAATTAGTACAAAATTCGAATTTGTGAATAATTATTTTGTCTAAATTGTCAATCATTTTTAACGTTAAACCTACTTGACGAGGTTATTCAACTATATTTTTGCCTGAAATTTAACTTAAACTTAGATTATTTTAGTTGTCTATTTTCATCCCTGAATGGCGGAATTGAACTTTTACGACTATTTTTAAAATTCATCAAAGTTTCGAATTTCTCGAAAAATTACAGGATTATTGCCTTCAATTGTATTACTTTGGTTTCGAGTTACGTAATGTGTTTTTTGTCTACGATCAAATGATTAAATATTTGAAGCAAAGAAAAATAAGTAATAAAAAGTAATACAAAAAAGAACACATTTTTGTAATTTTATAATCAACAACAGTTCATAAAACCCATGGATTTTTAAATTAAAATCAAAAATTATTAATAACAATGTTTTTTTTGAATTATAGTCGAATAGTTACAAATAATTTTAAAAAATTTTGATTTTTTATTTCTAAATATTTTGGTAACAAACCATTAATAGCAATCTAATCATAAGATTTGATCTATTTTAACTTTCAAAATCAGAAAAATCAATCTATGGTTTTGTTTATTTGACATCTTATATTGTTTTTATTTTAATTGAATTTCAATGAGACTTTTATTTTTCATGAGTCCCTAAAAAAGAAAAATGAGGTAATTAAATAACAAGGTTTTCGATTATCACTCCTGACTAAACAGTTTCTTTCATCTCAATGCAATTCAAAACACAACAAGCAATAAAATTAATTGTTTAAATTGACGTCCCTAAAACATTATGGTTCATTAATACTCAATGATGCTATTTGGATTAAGAAAATTTTTAATAACATAATGCATATGCTTATTTTTCAAAAAAACAATCTTTGATTCTGTTGCCAAAGCAAAATATTTATTAGTGAATAAAATCAAGAATTCATAAGGATTTATATTAAATTTACAGTTGCATTTTGACAGAAAAGGTTTATTTAAAGAATTATATTCATAAAAATTGTAATTCAATATTATAATATTTTCTTATAAAAAAAGGTGATAAAATCCCGATTACTATCGTTGACTCCCGAAAATTTTAAACTTTACATACTTTTATAATACAGTATCTATCTACTATTCTT
>JANNWM010000009.1:0-81570 GCA_031408435.1 Bacteroidota bacterium | reverse complement strand
TTTAAGCGAAAATTTAGGATTTTGGAACCAATTGAAGTCTTTTTTAAGATGCATAGTTGGTCTACGGAGCGCAAAAAAGGCTAAAAGTGGATGCAAAAGACAAATTTTTTAGCAAATGGGAAAAGTTTAAACCACTTCATTATTTAAAATTTAATAAAATATCGAATATCAAAAATTTATTTATATTTATTATCCAATAATTAAATAAATACTTATGCAAAATATCCGATAATTTATATAGCGCACTGTATAAATTATCGGATATTTTGTATTGTTCTAATTTTTAAATAAATCCAAAAAATGAATATATTTTTAGTTTAGTCACCAATTTTTGGATAAAATTTGCTGTTTATAAACTTTAATAAAAAATATCAATTCAATAATATTACATCAACTTTGCAATAATAGCTTCAATTGAAATTCCTTCGGCATCGGCTTTATAGTTTTTTACAACTCTATGACGCAAAATTCCGGTTGCAACAGCTTTTACATCTTCGATATCTGGTGAAAATTTTCCGTTAAAGGCAGCATTTGCTTTGGCAGCCAAAATAAGGTTTTGAGAAGCTCTTGGACCTGCTCCCCAGTCTATATAATTTTTAATAAATTCGTTTGATAATTTATTGTCTGGTCTTGTTTTACTAACCAAGGCTACGGCATATTCTATTACATTATCCGCAACAGGAATTCGACGAATAAGGTTTTGAAAATCGATTATTTCTTGAGCTGTAAACAAAGAATTTATAGTTACTTTTTTGTCCGAAGTTGTGCTTTTTACAACATTTACTTCTTCTTCAAAACTAGGATAATCAAGCTTTATAGAAAACATAAAACGATCCAATTGGGCTTCTGGCAAAGGATAAGTTCCCTCCTGCTCTATCGGGTTTTGTGTCGCAAGTACAAAATAAGGCAAATCTAATTTATAATTATGACCAGCAATTGTAATTGCCCGTTCTTGCATCGCTTCAAGCAAAGCCGCTTGGGTTTTTGGTGGTGTTCTATTAATCTCATCGGCAAGAATAATATTCGAAAAAATAGGTCCTTTTATAAACTTGAATTGACGGTTCTCATCTAGAATTTCGCTCCCTAAAATATCGGATGGCATTAAATCTGGAGTAAATTGAATACGTTTGAAATCCAAACCCAATGCTTGTGCTATTGTATTGACCATTAATGTTTTTGCCAGTCCTGGAACACCTACTAAAAGTGCATGCCCACCTGAAAAAATACTTAGTAATATTTCATCTACAACAGCCTCTTGACCAACTATTACTTTGGATATTTCTTTTTTGAGTTCAAGTCTTTTTTGAACTAGATTTTGTATTGCTGCTACGTCTGACATTGCGATTTATAATTTTAAGGATAAGGCTTTATATTCCAAAATAAACTCAGTAATAAAAACCAAATACTGAAGATTTTATTATTTTACCCATTTATTTGCAAATACACATTTCTTATATTCGTCATTAATTTGAACATAAGTTTCTTTAATCTTCTCTTCAGTCCATTTACCAATAGCATTTATTTGCTTTTCTTTGAGTGCAAGTTCTTTAATTTTTATATAGTCTTTAGCGTAATCTGCTGTATGCTCAGGAATTTTGTTGGTTACTGTTATCAGTTTATAAGTTTTTTTACTTTTTTCATCTTCGTCAACAAAAGCATTTGAAACTTCGTTATTATTTAAATTCACAACACGACCATACAAAGTAGGATCCATTTTGGTCAATTCAAATCGAATATCCTGTGTTTTAGGATTGACCAATTGACCTCCGTTGGCACGAGTTTCTTTTTCATCAGACATCGTTCTTGCGGCGTCGGCAAATGAAATTTCTTTAGCATCAATTCTCTTTTTAATTAAATTGGCCTTTTCTTTTGCTTCAGTAAGAGATGATTCAGATGTTTTGGGAGCTATTAGAATATGTCTTAAGTCAATTGAATTTCCTTTAATTTTCTCTAAATAAATAATATGATAACCGTAAACTGTTTCAAAAGGATCTGAAATTTCGCCTTCTTCTAACGAAAAAGCCACATCTTTAAACTCTTTTACGAATGGTGTTTTTCGTGTCATGTTATAAAAACCTCCCTTTGGTCTAGAACCTGGATCTTCTGAATAAAGTACAGCTTTGCTAAAAAAACTTGCTCCTTCTTTAATTTCTTTTTTGAATCCGAGCAATTTGTCAATTACTTTTTGCTTTTCTTCTTGAGTAATTTGAGGTGTAACAACAATTTGCGCTATTTCCATTTCTGCACCAAAAGTAGGCAAATCGGCAACAGGAATTTTTTTAAAAAAACTTCTAACCTCCTCGGGTGTAATTTCAACTCCGTCTACAATCTTTTTTTGCATTTCGGACGATAGTTTATTTTCTTTCAAAATCTCTAGAAAGTACGATTTAAAATCTTCTTCGTTATCTTTTTTGTAATATTTCAAAACTTTTTCCATCGAACCAACTTCGCCAACCATATAGTTTATTCGGTCGTCCATCATTGATTTTATTTCAGAATCGGTTACAACAATACTATCTTGAATTGCTTGGTGGGCATACAATTTATCTTCAAGTAATTTGCCGAGCATTTGACAACGTGTAATATCTTTAACCGAATTGCCTTGACTAGATATTTCAATAAAAGATTTATCAATATCTGAATCTAGCACTATAAAATCGCCCAGGGTCGCAATAATTCCATCTATTTTTTGTCGTCCAACTAAGACGTTTTTTTTAATTTTAACAGTATCTTTTTCGACAATAATTTCTTGGCTGTTAGCAATATTATTTGCTAACAAAATTGTGGCAAAAGCTAGAAAAAATGTATTTTTTAAATTGGTCATTTTATTTTTTTTGTGTAATTTCTTTTTTAACATTATCAAAAGTATCTTTGTTAACTTTGACAACATATTCTGATTTTAAATTAGTTACCCAATTGGCTTCAAGGTTTTGTTGGTAATCGTTAATTGCTTTTCCTTTACACTCTTCAAGGGTTTTATTTCCTGCTGGAAGCACTTTGTTTACTAAAGACACAAAATAATATTCACCTTGTTTAGTTATTTCTGAAACTCCAGTTTGCATTTTAGTTCCCTTCGGAATGGCATCATTACCTTCTTCATATACACCTTTACTTGACATAACATCGATTTTTTCTTTGGTGTTTAATTTGGCTTTAATTTCGTCTGTAGTAGCATTTGCTTTAAGCATTTTCATTGCTTCTTTAACAACATCTTCTTTGGTTGATGATGCAACGGTAATATCTAAACGGGTTTTCCAAGTATATTTATCTTTGTTCAAATCATAGAATTTTTTTAAACCAATTGTATCTGTCTTAGATTTTTCCCAGATTTCTTTTTCCATTAAATCAAATAGCAATAAACCGTCACGATATTCGTCCATTACATTTGCAAATTCAGGAAATTCTTTTTCTAAATTGTCATTAAAATAATTATTAACTTTTTCATCTTCGAAAGATTTGTATAATTTATCAACCAATTTGGCTACTGGTTTCAATTTTATTCCTGATTTTTGTTGGTCTTTTACATAATTCAAAAATGACTCTTGAGAAATATTACTTTCTTGAACTGAGACTAAACTTCCTGCAAAATCTTTAATGTTTGTTGGCAATTCCCATTTGCTATCATAAAAAGCATCAGTTACTGTTTTTTGAATATTTGCATAAGCTTTTGCATTTTTTTTAATTGTGTATTTCTTTCTTAATTTATCGTTTAACGAAGCGGTAACTAATCTAGAACGTTCGTCTTTACCAATTTTCTCTTCTAATTCGGTTTTAGATTCTGCCATCGATTTTGGCAAATATTTTTCGATTAATTGAACAATATGCCAACCGAAAGCAGTTTTTATTGGTTTAGAAACAGGGTTTTCTTTGGTTAATGAAAAAGCTGCATCTTCAAATTCCATTGAACTTAATTGGCCTGAGCCAAATTTATTCAAAACGCCACCTTTTGGAGCCGATGCTTTGTCTTCTGAATACAATTTTGCTAAATCTTCGAACTTTTCGCCAGCTTGAAATTTTTTATAAATATCATTGATTGTCGATTCTGCTTTTTCTTGTGTTTCTTTGGTGTCGGTATTTGGTTTCATGACCATAATGTGCGCAACAGTAACTTCGCCACGATTGTCACGATTGTCTACTACTTTTATTAAATGGTATCCAAAACGGGTTCTAATTGGGTTAGAAACACTTCCTTTAGATGTTTTAAAAGCAGCATTTTCGAAAGCATAAACCATTCTAAATGCCGAAAAATATCCTAAATCGCCTTTATTATCTTTGGCCGATGGATCTTGAGAAAATTCTTGAGCTAATTTTCCAAAATCTTCACCTTTAATGGCTCTTTCACGAATGACTTTGGCTTTGTTAAAAGCAATTAAACTATCTGCTGGACTAGCATTTTCATCGCAATTAATCAAAATGTGCGAAGCTCGAACTTCTTTCAATGATCGGTTGTAACCCTCGTTGACCAATGCCTCGGTAACTTTAGAATCTGTAAAATAGTTTTTAGAAAGTTGTGTTCTGTAACCTTTTAATTCACTAGTATATTTTTCGTTTTTTTGCAAACCTAGATCATTTGCTTTGTTAACTTTTAATTTGTAACCTATAAAAAGCTCTAAATATTGCGTCAAATCTTTTTGAGATTCGTCTTTAACCAAATCGATATTTTTATTATAAACTCTTTTAAATTCGTCGGTATAATAGGGTTTATCACCGATTGTGAATAAAACTTCTTTTGAGTTTTTCTGAGCAAAAGTCACAAAATTCAAAACTAAGAAAAGGGCCAAAAACAATTGTTTAATTTTCATTCTTCAAAAAATTTCTATTAGTGTATATATTAAGGTATGAATTTATTTTCAGTCTAAAAAACTGAATATTTTTAACAATCAACAAAAATAACAATTCCAATGCATTATGCAAGTATCGGTTTGACTATTAACAAAAAATTATTAACGGAAATAATTTTTAGTAAGCATTATGGCGTGACCCCGAGTTCTCGTCCCAAAAGACTAGACGGGGTCGCGCTTTACATTCCCGCTTTTTTATCTCGTTCCAAAAAAACGAAATAAAAAGAGCTCCACTTCAATCGCTCACGCAAATAAATCAATTTATTAAAATTATTCAATTTTATAAACCTTCTAATTATATAATTTTCTAATTGTCTAATCATTTAATAAATAGTATTTTTGCAATCCATTAAATTATACTATGAGTTTTTTAGAAGAAATAAATCGACGCAGAACCTTTGGAATCATTTCGCACCCAGATGCTGGTAAAACAACATTGACCGAAAAACTGTTGCTTTTTGGTGGTGCAATTCAAGAAGCTGGTGCTGTAAAAAACAACAAAATCAAAAAAGGAGCAACTTCTGATTTTATGGAAATCGAACGCCAACGTGGAATTTCGGTTTCGACATCGGTCTTGGCATTTAATTATAAAGATAAAAAAATAAATATTCTTGACACACCAGGTCATAAAGATTTTGCCGAAGATACATTCCGAACTTTAACTGCCGTTGATAGTGTAATTGTTGTTATTGACGTTGCAAAAGGTGTCGAAGAACAAACCGAAAAATTGGTTGCTGTTTGCAGAATGAGAAAAATTCCGATTTTAGTTTTTATCAACAAACTAGATCGTGAAGGTAAAGACGCATTCGATTTAATGGACGAAGTTGAGCAAAAACTTGGACTTCATGTAACACCAATGAGTTTCCCAATCGGAATGGGTTATGATTTTAAGGGAATTTATAATATTTGGGAGAAAAACATCAATTTATTTAGCAGCGACAGTCGAAAAAACATTGACGATGTTGTCGAAATTTCTGATGTGCTAAGTCCTGAACTTGAAAAAATTATTGGTCAAAAACCAGCCGACGATTTAAGAGAAAATCTAGAATTGATTACAGAAGTCTATCCAAAATTTGACCGTCAAGATTATTTAGACGGAAAATTGCAACCTGTATTTTTTGGTTCAGCTTTGAATAATTTTGGTGTTCGAGAATTGCTTGATTGTTTTGTAGAAATTGCTCCGTCGCCAAGGTCAAAAGAATCTGAAACCAGATTAATAGACCCAAAGGAAGAAAAAATGACGGGTTTTGTTTTCAAAATTCACGCCAATATGGACCCGAAACATCGAGATCGTTTGGCTTTTATAAAAATAGTTTCAGGAACATTCGAGCGAAACAAACCCTACTTGCACGTTCGACAAAATAAAAATCTTAAATTTTCGAGTCCAAATGCTTTTTTTGCTGAAAAAAAAGAAATAGTTGACATTTCCTATCCTGGTGACATTGTGGGTTTGCACGATACTGGAAATTTTAAAATTGGTGATACATTAACCGAAGGAGAAATTACAAGTTTCAAAGGAATTCCGAGTTTTTCGCCAGAGCATTTTCGATACATTAACAATGCCGACCCAATGAAAGCCAAGCAATTAGACAAAGGAATTGACCAATTAATGGACGAAGGCGTTGCCCAACTTTTTACATTAGAATTAAATAATAGAAAAATCATAGGAACTGTTGGAGCCTTGCAATACGAAGTTATTCAGTACCGATTAGAACACGAATATGGTGCAAAATGTTCGTATGAAAACTTTCCTGTACACAAAGCTTGTTGGGTAAAACCTGATGATGCAAAAAGTGATGAATTCAAGGAATTTAGACGAATCAAACAAAAATTTTTGGCACATGACAAATATGGACAATTGGTGTTTTTGGCAGATTCTGATTTTACAATTCAAATGACGCAAAATAAATACCCTAATGTAAAGTTGTTTTTTACATCAGAATTTGATTAAAAAAGCTAAATTTAATATAATTGATGCGTTTTTATCAATTTATATAGATTTTTATTTAAAATTATGACGTAATTTATTAGTGTTATACAAAATGATTATTATATTTGCTACTTATTTAATTACTTACAATGAGAGATAATTTACTCAGACTATACATTACTTGTTTTTTTGTTTTGTCAAACGTTTTAATGTTTGCTCAAAATGATGAAGATGATAATGGCGATTTAGAAGGAAATGATCCGCCAGCCGTGCCAATAAATTCAAAAATGATTTTATTAATTGGAATAGGTATTGTATATTCTTTTTATGTTTTTAGAAATCAAAACAAAAAAATATAACTTTTACAGTTATTAAATTCATTCAAAAATTAAAAAAAAATATTTTATAACAAAACAAAGTATTAAGTGATTTTTTTAAACTCTCGTTTGAGTAATTTTCACAAAAAAACGCATAGCTTTTTAAAAGTAAATATTATTTATAAAAAAATTCTTATTCTAAAGTAGAATAAGAATTTTTTTATTTAACATATTAAAATCTAAAACCTGTTTACTTTATTTATGTTTTTTAAATACTAATTCACAATTTTCTTACTAACTTTTGTATTGTTTGCTGATGTAATTTGAACAATTAAAACTTGGTTGGCAAACGAAGATGCATCAATTTTGGTTTGAGTATCGTTGATTTTTATTTTTTCGATTAATAATCTACCTTGTATGTCGAATATTTTTACATTATCAATATTGTTAATCCCTGAATTAATGTTTATTAAACCATCAATTTTGAAAACAATTACGTTTTTATCATTCATTTCGATTGTATTAGTCGATAAAACGTTCGATTGGTATATCAACTCAAATCTAGTATTATCTTTTCCTGCATTTGCTGCAAAGCTATAGCCAGATGTAGTAAGGTTGCTAATGGAATTATTTAAGTTATCTTTTAAATAAATTTCAGAATTACCTAAGAAAAATCCATCAACATGATCTATGGCTATCGTGAAATTTCCAGCGTTTGTAGTCTTAAAACTTAATGGTACAACATCGCTATTGTCAAAAGGAAGTTTACGACCTTGAATTGCATAAGCCTCTGAACCAATTAATGAGGTTAAATTTAACAATCCGTCATTAAAAAACAAACCATCAAAATTATCTATTCCAATTGTGGCATCTGTAATATAACCAACTGTTGTTTGACAAAAAGCACCAGAAGTATTTGTGGCATTTAGCCAAATTCTGTTGTAATCTATATTGGATTGATTTCTAAAGAAATGATCTGTATTATTAGCAACTCTCATTGCATTGTTAAAAGCCAAACTTGTTTGACCCGAAGCAGCATTTACAATAAAACCTTGCCCTGCACTAATTATTCCGTTTGGATCAGTCGCAGTCGCCGTACCTTGATTAAAAGTACCACCAACCCAAGTAGAATAGGATGGTTCAAGTGTATTATTGGTTTTTCGCCAGAAATATAATGTTCCAGTAATCGCACTGCTATTGGCTGCAACGAAACTTGACATTGAAATATCTGAGGGATATGGGTTTCCAACTAGGTTGAATCCTAAACCTGTGCCAGTGTTAGACATCGTAAATGTTTGTGGACCATTGTTTGGAACTCCCGTAAAAACTCCCGTAAATATTGCGGGTGGTGTCGGTGCGGACACCCAATTATTTGGCATACGAAGATGATAACCTTTAGCCACATCAAAAATTGTTGTTGCAGGGTTAAAAGAATTATTGTAAGTATTTGTTACGGAATTATACACATAAAAACGAGAAGATACAGCAGGTGGTCCCGCACTAGCTTGTGTCGTTAATGGTGTAAATTGCAACAAAGTTTTGGAACTAGTAACTGGAGTTGACCATTGTGTGTAATCTAATCTAAACAAAGCATTGCTATTTCGTTTTACAGTAATATCTCCTGTATTGGCAACATTTGTTTGTTGAATTAAATTTGTATTGTTGTTTAATGTAAAACTCGAACCAGAATTAACAGTCAATTTTCCATTCAATGTTACATTATGCGTAGCAAGAATATTAACAACTGCATTACTAGAAACAGTTAACGAACAAGCAAATAAATCGGCTGATGATGTAAAATCACCAGTTATAAATGCTGTTGTTGTTATGGTTGGAATTCCGTTTGACCAAGTAGTTCCATCCCAAGTTGTATCGGCAATTGTAATTGTTGCAACTGTTGAACTTGCTGTCGAACAACCACTTACTTGCACAATTGCTCTAAAATAAGTTGTTAAAGTTAAATTACCAATTGCAGCACTAGTTAATGTAGTAGTTGTATTGAGAATATCTATTGGAGTTGTAAATGCCAAATCAATTGATTTTTGCCATTTGACAACGTTTCCGACATTTCCAGAAAGAGTTAAATTGCTGGGAGAAGTTCCAGTACAAATAGCTTGGTTGCTAGAAACTGTTCCAGGAATAGTTGAAGAAACTACCGAAATTTGAGCATAAACGGAATTGACTGTTGGGCAACTTGGTGTTTGAACTATAGCTCTAAAATAGGTGTCAACAGATAAATTACCAATTGCTGCTCCAGTCAATGTTGTAGTTGTATTGGCAATATTTGTTGGCGATGTAAATGCGGC
Organism: Bacteroidota bacterium; assembly: GCA_031408435.1. Lineage (GTDB taxonomy): Bacteria > Bacteroidota > Bacteroidia > Flavobacteriales > Flavobacteriaceae > Flavobacterium. The sequence continues at coordinate 72,176 of JANNWM010000009.1, read as the reverse complement.
ATTCAACGATCTTTCCCATCTAACGACTGTTCCAAAACTTCCAGAAAGGGTTAAGTTAGCTGGTTGCGTTCCTGTACAAATTGTTTGATTGTTAATTACGGTTCCGTTAATAGCTGATCCGACAGTATTTATGGCAATACTATTGCTATTGAAAACACAACTAGAACCAAAGGCAAGGGCAGTAACAATACGACGATAATATGTGGTTATATTCACAGAAGTTGTTCTTGCTGGCGGTGTAAAATCTTCTAAAGTTGCTGATGCTATATTTGTAAAAACAAGGTTATCCGAAGAGGATTGCCATTGAAAAGATATTGTTGGATTGATAGTTGTGCCGTTGTAAGTATAACTAGAGCCATTAATTACTGCACTTGTGTTACCCGAACAAATATTGACATTTGCAGGAGCTGTAACCGTGTTGGTACTTGCCAAAAATGGTGTCATAGAAAAATTGGCATTATTGCCACCGCCATTTTCATAAAAATCGACAACAATATCACTGTTTCCGTTAAGGTATAATAAAACACTGTCGTAGGTTGTCGATCCTTGGTCTTTCCATTCGCTGAAAACAAGATTGCCGTCAACATAACATCTTATACCATCATCTGCATTGAAAGTTGCAAAATAACACCCTGTTTTTGTTGATTTCATTCGATATCTAACTACAAATCTTTCGGTAAGAATATTCGTTCGAACAATTCCATCTGATAAAACAGGAAAACAAGCACCATTACCACCATAACCTTCCGTAAAAGTTTCGGTTGGAACGTTGTAATAGCCTACATAATTTGGAGTTGTAAATGGTGCAACATTTGAAATTGTTGCTGGGGAAGCACCGCCAGGGGGAAATGATCCTGACCAATTGTAAACATGGCCCACCCAATTATTTGTTCCGAAAGCAGTTTGAGAATCTTGCGTATTGCCTACACTATTTATTGCCATCGTTATTGCTCCACCTGCTGAACCATCGTTTATGCAATTGCCTTTAGAAAGTAATATTTTTATTTGCCCTGATAATGATGACATCCATGTTAATGTTGCTCCTAAATTTCCAATTGCAACAGCAGATGGTGTAACATTTCCATTAGAAACTGCATCAAGAACAGTTAACACCTCAATTTCTGAAGCAAAAACATTGGGAATAGAAAATTGATAGGTATAACCTTTCACGACATTCAGCAATACATATTGACCCGCATTTACTGTTGTCGAAACAATGTTTGTATAATTGTCAACACAAAGTGTGTTTAAAGCCCCAACTTGTGTAAAGCTTGGTCCGGAATTGGAACAAGGTGTAAAGGCACCTGTTACAATTGCAATAACGTTGCTATTAAAAACACAACTTGCAGTGTTTGCTGTTGCAGTAACAACACGTCGATAATAAACAATTACACTTCCAGAGGGAACAACAATTGCTGGTGGCGAATAATCTTCGGTAGTTGCACTAGGAATGTTTGTAAAAGTAATATTATCGGGCGAAGATTGCCATTGATAAGAAATTGATGGATTGATAATTCCGCCATTGTAAGTATAAGCAGAACCATTAATAACACCCGGCGCAATACTACTTAAAACCGAAGTTGTAGTAGCACTAATTGAATTTGAACTTGCAGAAAATGGTACTAAACTAAAATTGACTATGTTTTGACCTGCATTTTCATAAAAATCAAAAACAATGTCGCTTGATCCTGTAAGATTTAATAAAACATTATTGTACGTTGTCGAGCCTTGATCTTTCCACTCGTTAAAAGCTAATACGCCATCAACATATATTCTGATTCCGTCATCGCCAGAAAAACTAGCTAAATAACAGCCAGTTTTTGTTGAACGCATTCTGTAACGAATTGCATATTGAGAGGTATAAATACTTGTTCTAACAGCACCATTTGAAAAAACAGGAAAACAAACTAAATCACCCCCAAAACCTTCTGCAATTGTTTCGGAACCAACATTATAATAACCTGCATAATTAGCTGGAGCAAAAGGTCCTGTTGCAGTTGGTGATACTGGAGAGGCACCACCAGGAGCAGCAGCACCAATATAATTATAGATGTGTCCGACCCATTGATCGGTTAGAAATGCAGTTTGAGAATCGAATGTATTTGTTGCCGAATTCAGAACTAATGTCAATGCACCACCTGTTGTACCGTCATTAACACAAGTATCTTTAGATAATAAAATTTTTATTTGTCCCGATAGTGATGCCGTCCAAGAAATTGAAGTACCAGTGTTTCCTGAGTTAAATGCTGATGGAGAAACATTTGCATTTGAAGAAGCATTAAGAATCGTTAAATTTTCATTTTGACCCGGAAATACATTTCCAACTGAAAACGTATATCCAAATCCTTGCACAACGTTTACCACAACATATTGACCAGATTGAACAGCTGCGGTTGTTATTGTTTGAATATTATCAATACAAAAAGAATTTACTCCACCAACTTGGGTTAAAGGTGTTCCTGTATAAGTGCACTGAGCATTAGCATTCAAAATAAAAAAACAAATTGTAAGTAGGGAGAGTATAAATTTTTTCATATTGAATAATTTCAAATTATAAATAAATAATTGTCCACAAATTAACGAAATTTAAAACAAATATTTGCAATTTTCTATCAATAAAAACATTATTATGATGTTTTATCGACTAAACACACTTGTACATTGTTAAAAAAAGACATTAAACGAATTATGTTGTAAAATTCTCAATGTTTTTTAATTTTGATTAAAATTTCAAAATAATCTTTACTCCTTTACCGAACGTTATCATTTTTAGTTTTAAAAAAATATTAAAAACTTAATTATCACCAAAAACCAATAAAAAAAGCCAGTCATTTAGACTGGCTTAATTAAAAAAAAATAGTTTTTTAATTTTTTAAAACTTTAATTGTTTTAGAGTTATCAAAAGATTTTATTTCGATAAAATAAGAACCACTTGGCAATTCTGACATATCAATTTTAGCAGAAGTGCTTTTTACATTAATATTGATAACCGATTGACCTAACATATTAATAACTTTAATACTTGACAATTCTTTAGAATAACCGATATTTAAAATATTATTAACAGGATTTGGATAATATCTGAAAGCAGTTAAATCAAAATCATTACTTGCAAGTAAAGAAACTGTTGTGCAACTAGAAGTTACAGAACAACCTGCCAAAGTAACAATTACTCCATAACTACCTGATGCTGTTGGCGTATAGGTTTGATTTGTAGCTAAATTAATTGGTGTATTGGTTGGGCATGTAAACCACTGGTAAGTCGCACCTGATTGAGTAGCTGTTAAAGTTGTTGACGCTAAAGTAACTTCACTATTCAAAGCCGCTGGCGACATTACAGATACTGAGGTTGTAGTTACAGAACAAGTACCAGAATCAGAAATTGTACAAGTGTACGATCCTGCTGCTAAGTTAGTTGCAGTTGCAGTTGTTTGACCATTTGACCATAAAAAAGTATATGGTAAAGTGCCACCCGAACCTACTGCAGTTGCTGTTCCTGTATCACTATTAGAACATAAAAGATCTGTTGCAGTTACTGTAGAAGTTAAGCCTGATGTTGGCTGAGATATAGAAACAGAAGTTGTTGTTACAGTGCAAGAACCAGCATCTGTAATTGTACAATTATATGTTCCTGCTGACAATCCAGTTATTGTTGCAGTAGCTTGACCATTTGACCATAAATAAGAGTAAGGTGCTGTACCGCCTGAACCAGCTGCTGTTGCTGTTCCATTCAATCCTCCAAAACAAGAAACGTTAGTTGCCGTTGGTGCAGTTGCTGTTAAGGCGGCAGTTGGTTGAGATACAGTAACAGAAGTTGTTGTTACAGAGCAAGAGCCAGCATCTGTAATTGTACAATTATATGTTCCTGCTGACAAACCAGCTATTGTTGCACTAGTTTGACCATTTGACCAAAGGTAAGAATATGGCGATGTTCCACCAGAAGCAACTACTGTTGCTGTTCCATTCGGTCCACCAAAACACGAAACGTTAGTCGCGATTGGTTCAGTTGCTGTTAAAGCGGCAACTGGCTGAGATACAGAAACTGAAGTTGTTGTTACTGAACAAGAACCAGCGTCAGTAATTGTACAAGTGTATATTCCTGCTGCTAAACCCGTTGCTGTTGCAGTAGTTTGACCATTTGACCAAAGATAAGAGTAAGGTGCTGTTCCGCCTGAACCTAAAGTTGTTGCTGTTCCAGTAGCATTGCCAAAACATACAACATTAGTTGCTGTTGGTACTGCTGCTGCTAACGTAGAAACAGTAAGAGCTAATACAAATGAAGGTGAAGCTGCTATTGTACAACCACCTAAAGTAATAGTTGGCGTATAAGTAGTTGCTACAATTGGACTAACAACCAAAGTTGTTCCTGTTCCGACAACTGTTGTTCCATCAGACCATGAAACAGTTGGAAAACCTATTGCAGTATTTGTTCCTGCAATATTAATTGAATAATCTTCAAACTCACCATAAGACACTAATAAATTAGGATTTGAAATAAGAGCTTCTTCATTACAAATAACTCTCATTCTTGTTAAACCGCCAAATGCTGTTGCAGGTACTGTAAAAGTTGCTGTTTCTGTATGAGCACCCGAAGTTAAAACTGATGAAGTATAGGCTTGTTCGCCTGCATCAGTAAATAAACCATTTTGATTATAATCAATATAAACAGCCATGGCATTGGTATATGGTAATGTCTGTTGAAGTGAACTTAATGATAAATTATAAGTTTGCCCTGAAGATAAATTATAAGGACCAAATGCGGTGTAATTTGCATAACTTCCTGCAACACCAGTTGCTGTTCCAATAGAACCAACTAAAGTATTTCTTGCCGATGTGTTGTCTAAAATAACAGTTGCAGCTTGAGAAATTGTTATATTACCTAAGTCTTCATCATCAAGAGGATTAACCACGGCAGTTGGATTAGCATATAGCACAATTGTTGGTTTAGTAACTACTAGATTTAAAGTAGACGATCCATTTGGACAAACTAAAGAATTAGTAGCACTTGTTGCAATTGAATATTCTAATTGAAGAGCATCTTTATAACCAGAACCATTATATGATGATGAAATTGGTAAAGAATTTGTTGCAGAGATTGACCAAGTTACTGATGCATTTTCTGGCGTTACTACAGGAATCGTTGCTGTGTAGCTTGTTCCAGAATTTGTCATTGCAATTGGAGTTTGAGGAACACCATTTATAGAATATAACAATGATGCACTTGTAACTGTTCCTGCAACTGTTGTAATATCTGCAACAACAACTCTAGAAGTTGAAACGCAAAGTGGCGTTATTGATGGTGTTATTGATGTAAAAACAATAATTGGAGATGGTGTAACACCTGCAAATTCAAAAGCACCTAAATCAGGGCTTGTTCCAGTGCCTACATATCCCACACTTCCAGCCCGAATTGCCGAAGCATAATCATCATTAATTGCTGGAGTTGTAATTACAATTCCACCGCTTTCGGCTTGAGTAGTTATTCCTGCAACTGGTTTTAAATAATCTGCACTTGATGGTGTTAAACTAATAAAAAATGATCCCGGAGAAGCATATGTAAATGCAGCTTCTTTAGAAAAACTATTTATTTCTCTTGGTGTTACAGTTGTTAAAAAAGTAACTAAAGTAGACGATGTTGTTCCATCGTTATATACCACATTAGTTGCCGATGGCGTTCCTACTGAAAATAAATTTCTATTTGATGCTGCAATATAATTATCTAAACCAGCTCCTGTTCGTCTAAAACCAACTGTCAAACCTGTTCCTGCTGCTACAGATTCATTAATTATAATATTATTTCTTAAATCTAATGCACCTGTGGTTGCAACAGCATTTGTAGTATGAAAAATTCCAGATGTTCCAAAATTAGTTCCTGTCGAAGTAGCATTTAAATAAATTGAATTGTCATAAACTTTAAATTCTGATAATAATACTGTTGATGTTCCAACTTGAATACCATTTATAGCATTAATTCCCGAACCTAATGGGTTTCTTAAATCACCTATTATATTATTGTAACAATTAACATTCAAAGCACCTTGAATTGCAATACCGTTAACAACACCACTTGTAGTTGTTAAACCAGTAGCAGCAATATCATAAATTTTATTTTTATAAACATTAATGGTACCCAATGTTCCAATAACTGCAATTCCAGCTCCTAAAGGACCAGTTACTCCGCTTAGAGAAAGTCCGTTAATTTTGTTGGCAAAAATATTTACAGTTGCACCCGCTCCAGCAGAAGATATTACGCCTATTGCTTGACCAGAGGCACCAGTTGTCAATAAATTATTGATTGTGTTGTTAGTAACATTCAAAACTGTTGTTGTCAAAGCAGCAATACTTATTCCAGTAGCGTTACCCGCAGCAGTTAAATTAGTTATTGTGTTGTTTGAAACAGTTTGTAATGCGCCAACGTTAGAAGACCCCATTACTATTCCTACTACATTTCCTAAACCAGTAATGTTATTAAAAGTATTGTTAGTAATAGTTGTATCCGAACCAAAATTTTGAGAGAAACCTAATAATGTTGATGTTCCACCACTCCAATTACTAAATACATTTCCAGAAATTGTTTTTAGAGGACTCGGTGGAACTCCATCTAAATTTGAGTAGCCTGTTACTGTTGATGCTCCGACAACTGTTATTCCAGAAAAATTATTATTTGTAAAAGTGTGAAAAGTACCAGCAGGAGAAGTGCCAGATGTATTTGCGTAACCAAACAATGCTGCACCTGCAACTGTTCTCACGAATCCGCCAGAAATTTTATTTGAATCATAGGTTTGTGAACCCGCAGTTGGCATTGCGTAACTTGATGATATAAATGTAACAGCACCAGTCGTATTTGTTGTTAAACTGTTAAAATCATTATTAGATACTGTAACATTTAAGTATGGTGCTGATTGTAAAATAAAAACTAATGCACCCGTAGCTGTCGCAGTTGTATGACCTAAACCAACAAACTTGTTGTTGCTAACGCTAAAACTTGACGTTGCAGTTGCAGAAGTTAATCCAGCTGAATCAATTCCAGTTACAACACCCGCAATTAAACCCGATTTTAAATCAATAACGTTATAATCAATTTTATTTGAAAAAGTTCCAGTTGCTTGAGCACTGAATGCAGTAATATTTACAGCACGTAATCCTCCAGCGGTTACTCCACCAACCGAACTAGTTATTGTGTTGTAAGATACATTGAAGTTTTTGGTGTTTCGAACCAGAATTCCGTTAACAGATCCAGATACGTTTGCATAACCAGAAAAAGAACCTGTTGTACCAAAATTGGTTATTGTATTTCCGTTTGCAAGAGTTCCACCAATTGTTAAACCATCATTAAACTCAGGAGCAGTTGTAGAACCTATAACCACAATACCTTGGTTAACATCTGTAATTGTATTTCCTGTAATCGTTAAATTGCTGTTGCTACCACCAGCAATTGCTGGAGCAGAAGTTGAAAAAGCAATTGATCCGTGTGTTGAATTGCTATAAATACCGAAAGTATTTTGGTAAGTTCTATTTAAATCGATAGTACAATTTTTGATAGTACAATTTTGAGAACCATCTGAAGTTGTTGCATATAAAATTGCAACACCAAATTCTGTCATATTGTTAGTTGTAGCTGCCGTAGTTGTGCCGCCATTTTCTATCATATCAAAACCATCAATTGTAATGTAATCTGCACCAACTATTTTAAAAATAGCATCATTTATAGCTCCTACTGTTGGAAATGCATTTCCTGTAAATTTTGGATTTGATCCAGTACCACTTTTTTGAAAAGTAATAGGGTTTGCTGCTGTTCCTGTAGCAGTAATTACAAAACCAGTTACAGGTGCCATCTCAGCGTGTCCAGCCACAACGTTACAAACTATTGTTCCGGTGTGAGATGATCCATCATTAATTTTGGTCAAAGCAAGGTCTAGCGAAGCATAACTTGCAGACGGACTTGCAGTACCTGATGTTGAGGTTACCGTGACCTGAGCCTGGGTAATTAAAGTAAATAGCATTAAAAATGCTAAAACCAAATTACTTTTTTTCATTTTGGAAAAATCAAAAATGAAATTGGGTAAATTTTTTTTCATAAATAAGGGTTTTTAAAAAAAATTATTGAATTTTGTTGTTACTGAAAATAATTCAGATTGCTAATTAATACATAATTTTAATAAATTCCTAAACATTGTCTAAGAATTAATATTTTTAACATACAAATTTATTTAAAATTAATAATTAATAAAAAAACTATTAATAGAAATAAATAATAATTTTACTTAAAAATTTTAACGCTAATGATATGAAAAATTATTTTTATTAACATATTTATATATTAAATTTCTGATTTTATAATATAATTTCATTGTTAAAAAGCATAATAAAATTCTTAAACAAAAAAAATCCTCAAATTCTTGAGGATTTAATAATTTTAAGCTTGACCAGCTGGTCCAAAATTTAGTGGAATTGCTGGTTGCTCAGAATCTTTGATTTCGCCATTTACCTGCTCAAATCTATGAACGTTTTCGGCTAATGCTTTTATTAATCTTTTGGCGTGTTGCGGTGTTAGTACAATTCTAGATTTTACTTTAGCTTTGGGTGCACCTGGCATAATGCAAACAAAATCGACTACAAACTCTGATGCAGAATGGTTTATTATTGCTAGGTTAGAGTAAATTCCTTCGGCGGTTTGCTCGTCGAGTTCAATGTTAATTTGTTGTTGTTGATTTTCCATAATTAAAAAGGTTTAATGTTTCAAGTTTTTATTAAACTAACAAATTAGTGTTTAATAAAAATACCTAACAATCCGCCGATGCGTGACTGTTAGGATATTTTAGAAATTATAATAAGAAAAATGAATATTAATAATTATACTCTTCTTTATTGACCATCATTTCGTTATAGTCTTCTTTCGAGCCTACTATTGTATTGTCATATTCTCTCATACCTGTTCCGGCTGGAATTCTGTGACCTACAATAACATTTTCTTTTAGACCTTCTAAATAATCTATTTTCCCTGCAACGGCTGCTTCGTTCAAAACTTTGGTAGTTTCTTGGAAAGATGCTGCAGATATAAACGATTTAGTTTGTAACGATGCTCTTGTAATTCCTTGTAAAACTGGAGTTGCAGTTGCAGTAATTACATCACGAGCTACAACTTGGTTTTGGTCATTACGTTTTAATAATGAGTTTTCATCACGCAATTCTCTTGGCGAAATAATTTGTCCCGCTTTCAAGTTAGCAGAATCTCCAGAATCTTCAACTACTTTCATTCCGTATAATTTATCGTTTTCTACGATAAAATCTTTAGTATGAATTAATTGTTCTTCTAGGAATAATGTGTCTCCTGGATCTTGAACTCTAACTTTACGCATCATTTGACGAATAACTACCTCGAAATGTTTGTCGTTGATTTTTACACCTTGCAAACGATATACTTCTTGAATTTCGTTAACCAAATACTGCTGAACAGCTGCTGGTCCTTGAATTCTCAAGATGTCTTCTGGAGTAATAGCTCCGTCTGATAATGGCACACCTGCACGAACGAAGTCATTTTCTTGAACTAAAATCTGAGAAGAAAGTTTAACTAAATATTTCTTAATTTCTCCGAATTTAGATTCGATTACGATTTCACGGTTACCACGTTTTATTTTTCCGAACGAAACAACACCATCAATTTCTGATACTACCGCTGGATTCGATGGATTACGAGCTTCAAGAAGTTCGGTAATTCTTGGTAAACCTCCAGTGATATCTCCTGATTTAGAAGAACGACGTGGAATTTTTACTAAAATCTTACCTGCTTTAATTTTCTCTCCATCTTCTACCATAAGGTGGGCTCCAACTGGCAAGTTATAGCTTCTAATTAATTCCCCATCTTTACCATATACTAATAAAGTAGGAATTAATTTCTTGGCTCTACCTTCGGAAATTACTTTCTCTTGGAAACCAGTTTGCTCATCGATTTCGACCATAAACGATTGTCCTTGCTCTAAATCTTCGTAAGCAATTTTTCCTGTAAATTCCGAAATAATTACACCGTTATATGGATCCCATTTACAAATAGTTGTTCCTTTCTCGATAGTATCGCCATCTTTAACATAAATACTTGCACCATAAGGAATGTTGTTAGTTGCTAATAAAATGCCCGTTTTAACATCGACTAATTTCATTTCAGATGAACGAGAAACTACAATATCAACTGGTTGACCATCGTTGTCTTCTCCTTTAACTGTTTTTAAATCTTCGATTTCTAAACGACCAGCGAATTTAGCTAAAATGCTAGATTCCTCAGAAATTCCACCTGCAACCCCACCAACGTGGAACGTACGAAGTGTTAACTGAGTTCCAGGCTCACCGATAGATTGTGCGGCAATTACACCAACAGCTTCTCCTCTTTGAGTCATTTTTCCAGTAGCCAAGTTACGACCGTAACATTTAGCACAAATTCCTTTAACAGCCTCACAAACAAGTGGAGAACGCACTTCGACGCTCTCAATTGGAGAAGCCTCGATTTGTCGCATAATTGCCTCTGTAATTTGTAAACCTCCAGCAATCATAACTTCATTAGTCAAAGGATTGATGACATCTTGTAAAGCAACACGTCCAAGAATTCTTTCTCCTAATGTTTCTACGATTTCCTCGTTTTTCTTCAAAGCCGAAACTTCGATTCCACGTAAAGTGCCACAATCTTCGATGTTTACAATAACGTCTTGAGAAACGTCATGCAATCTACGAGTCAAGTAACCAGCATCAGCCGTTTTCAAAGCTGTATCTGCAAGACCTTTACGAGCACCGTGCGTGGAAATGAAATATTCTAGAATCGATAATCCTTCTTTAAAGTTAGATAAAATCGGGTTTTCGATAATTTCTCCACCACCAGCGGTCGATTTTTTAGGTTTCGCCATCAATCCACGCATTCCAGTTAACTGACGAATCTGTTCTTTCGATCCACGCGCACCAGAATCAAGCATCATAAATACCGAGTTGAAACCTTGTTGGTCTTCACGGATATTTTTCATTGCTGCTTCTGTAAGCTCCGCATTGGCTGATGTCCAGATGTCAATAACTTGGTTGTAACGTTCGTTATTGGTTATTAAACCCATATTATAATTAGCAGAAATTCCTTCAACTTGCTCACGAGCATCTGCAATTAATTTAGTTTTTTGTTCAGGAATACGAATATCTCCAAGAGAGAAAGACAAACCACCCTTGAAAGCAAATTTGTACCCCATATCTTTCATGTTATCCAAAAAGGCTGCTGTTGTTGGAACATCAGTTACGGCCAAAACGTGTCCGATAATGTCTCTCAAGTTCTTTTTGGTTAATACATCATTGATATATCCTGCTGCAGCTGGAACAACTTCATTAAACAAAACACGTCCTGCGGTTGTTTGAATAATTTGGTAAGTCAAGTCGCCATTTTCGTTATAATCTAATGCTCGAATTTTCACTTGAGCGTTCAATTCTAATCGTCCTTCATTCAAAGCAATATTCACTTCTTCGGCAGAATAGAATGTTAAACCTTGACCTAAAATTGTTAATTCTGGAGTTGTCAATCGTTGTTTGGTCATGTAATATAGACCCAAAACCATATCCTGAGATGGTACAGTTATCGGAGCACCGTTAGCTGGATTCAAGATATTGTGCGATGCCAACATCAATAATTGTGCTTCAAGAATTGCTTCTGGTCCAAGTGGCAAGTGAACTGCCATCTGGTCACCATCGAAATCCGCATTAAATGCCGTACAAACTAAAGGGTGCAATTGTATTGCTTTTCCTTCGATTAATTTTGGCTGAAACGCTTGAATACCAAGTCGGTGCAAAGTAGGTGCACGGTTTAGTAAAATTGGGTGTCCTTTAATTACATTTTCAAGGATATCCCAAACTACTGGTTCTTTTTTGTCTATTATTTTCTTTGCAGATTTAACAGTTTTTACAATTCCACGTTCTATCAATTTTCTGATAACAAATGGTTTGTATAATTCTGCAGCCATATCTTTTGGGATACCACATTCGAATAATTTTAATTCTGGTCCAACAACAATTACCGAACGAGCAGAATAATCGACACGTTTTCCAAGTAAATTTTGACGGAAACGTCCTTGTTTTCCTTTTAGTGAATCTGACAAAGATTTCAATGGTCGGTTTGATTCTGTTTTTACTGCAGATGCTTTACGAGTATTATCGAAAAGTGAATCTACAGATTCTTGCAACATACGTTTTTCGTTTCTTAAGATTACTTCTGGAGCTTTGATTTCCATTAATCTTTTTAGACGGTTGTTACGTATGATTACACGACGGTACAAATCATTTAAATCTGAAGTTGCGAAACGGCCACCATCTAGCGGTACTAACGGACGCAATTCTGGCGGGATAACTGGAACAACTTTCATAATCATCCATTCTGGACGGTTTTCACGGTTCAAGTTAGACTCACGGAAAGATTCTACAACTTGTAGTCTTTTTAATGCTTCGGTTTTACGTTGTTTTGAAGTTTCGTTATTAGCCGAATGACGCAATTGATAAGACAATTCATCAAGATCGATGCGTGCTAATAAGTCCATAATACATTCTGCTCCCATTTTGGCAACAAATTTATTAGGGTCAAAATCATCAAGATATTGATTGTCTTGTGGCAAAGTGTCAAGAATATTCAAATATTCTTCTTCGGTCAAAAAATCAAGTCTATTTACCGATTCTCCGTCTGGAGTTTTGGCAATACCAGCTTGAATTACTACGTAACGCTCGTAGTAAATAATCATATCTAATTTCTTAGATGGCAAACCTAGTATGTAACCAATTTTGTTTGGAAGTGAACGGAAATACCAGATATGAGCAATTGGCACAACAAGGTTGATGTGTCCTACTCTATCACGACGTACTTTTTTCTCGGTTACTTCTACTCCACAACGGTCGCAAATGATTCCTTTGTAGCGAATACGTTTGTATTTTCCACAAGCACATTCAAAATCTTTTACTGGTCCGAAAATTCGTTCGCAGAAAAGACCATCACGTTCTGGTTTGTGGGTTCTGTAATTGATAGTTTCTGGCTTTAATACCTCGCCTCTTGACTCTGCCAAGATAGATTCTGGTGAAGCCAATCCAATAGATATTTTGTTAAATCTCTTTACAGGATTTTTATCTTTTTGGTTATTATTACTGTTGTTATTTCTATTGTTGATCATAGTTTTTACTATTGATATTTTTTAATTAGTGTTCAGTCGCGGTTTTCAATCTCAGTTGTTGATTGCAGTTTAAAAACTGGAAACTGTGACTGTGACTTTTTTTTAGCCCCGATAGAAGCGTAAATCCTTTTTTTATGAGCCTTTTCGGCGATTGAAAAAAAGATTGTAGCGTATAGCGGGATTGCCTGCCGGCGGGCAGGGCTCCTGAAAAAAACATTATTTTAAATTATCTGCCTCGTTTTACTTCTCTAAACTTTAAACCGACTGTTTAAAGTGCTAATTATAAATAAATTATAAAAAATCGGAACGGATTACGGGTCTAAATCTTAAAAACCTTGAAAAAAGTTTTCAGTCGCAGTTTTCAGTTTTCACTGAGACTGCGACTGTAAACTGAATTTATTCTTCTAATCGAATATCTAAACCTAAACCTTTCAATTCGTGCATTAATACATTGAATGATTCTGGTAATCCTGGTTCTGGCATTGATTCTCCTTTTACGATTGCTTCGTAAGTTTTGGCTCTTCCGATTACGTCATCTGATTTTACTGTTAAGATTTCTCTTAAAGTAGAAGATGCTCCGTAAGCTTCGAGTGCCCAAACTTCCATTTCTCCGAAACGTTGACCTCCAAATTGAGCTTTACCACCCAATGGTTGTTGCGTTATTAGCGAGTATGGTCCGATAGAACGAGCGTGCATTTTGTCGTCGACCATGTGTCCAAGTTTCAACATATAGATTACTCCAACTGTTGCTGCTTGGTGGAAACGTTCTCCTGTGCCACCGTCGTAAAGGTGTGTGTGTCCGAAACGTGGTACGCCAGCTTCGTCGGTAATTTCGTTGATTTGATCTAATGATGCACCGTCAAAAATTGGGGTTGCATATTTGCGTCCTAATTTTTGTCCAGCCCAACCTAAAACAGTTTCGTAAATTTGTCCGATATTCATACGAGATGGTACACCAAGTGGATTCAATACGATATCAACTGGAGTTCCATCTTCAAGGAATGGCATGTCTTCGTGACGAACAATTCTCGCTACGATTCCTTTGTTTCCGTGACGTCCCGCCATTTTATCTCCAACTTTCAATTTACGTTTTTTGGCAACATATACTTTTGCAAGTTTTAAAATTCCTGCTGGTAACTCATCACCAACAGTAATTGTAAATTTCTCACGACGCAATGAACCTTGTAAATCGTTCAGTTTTATTTTGTAATTATGGATCAAGTCGTTTACCATTTTATTGGTAGCGTCGTCTGCAACCCAAGTACCTTTAGATAAATGTGCGAAATCTTCGACTGCGTAAAGCATTTTCTGAGTATATTTTTTACCTTTTGGTAAAACTTCTTCACCCAAATCGTTCATTACACCTTGAGATGTTTTTCCGTTTACAATTAGAAATAATTTCTCAACTAGTTTGTCTTTTAATTCAACAAATTTGGTTTCGAATTCCATTTCTAATGCTGTTAAAGCATCTTTATCTTGAGTACGTTTTCTCTTGTCTTTTACAGCTCTTGCGAACAATTTTTTGTCAAGAACAACACCGTGAAGTGATGGAGACGCTTTTAAAGAAGCATCTTTTACATCACCAGCTTTGTCCCCGAAGATTGCACGAAGCAATTTCTCTTCTGGAGTTGGGTCTGATTCTCCTTTTGGTGTAATTTTTCCGATAAGAATATCGCCTGGTTTAACTTCGGCACCAATTCTAATCATTCCGTTTTCGTCCAAATCTTTGGTAGCTTCTTCAGAAACGTTAGGAATATCATTTGTCAATTCTTCGTTACCTAATTTAGTATCTCTAACTTCTAATGAATAATCATCAACGTGAATAGAAGTAAAAATATCGTCACGAACTACTTTTTCAGAAATTACAATCGCATCTTCGAAGTTGTAACCTTTCCAGGGCATAAACGCTACTTTTAGGTTACGACCTAAAGCAAGTTCACCATTTTGGGTTGCATAACCTTCTGACAATACTTGACCAAGTACAACTCTATCGCCTTTTTTAACAATTGGTTTTAGGTTGATACTCGTTCCTTGATTGGTTTTTCTGAATTTTATTAAATTATATGTTTTCTCATCAGATTCGAAACTTACCATTCTTTCTTCTTCAGAACGGTCATATTTGATTGTAATGATATCAGCATCAACATATTCTATAATTCCGTCTCCTTCAGCATTGATTAAGACTCTAGAATCAGAGGCAACTTGGCGCTCTAAACCTGTTCCAACAATTGGAGCTTCTGGACGTAATAATGGTACTGCTTGACGCATCATGTTAGATCCCATCAAGGCTCTGTTCGCATCATCATGTTCCAAAAATGGAATTAATGAAGCAGAAATCGAAGCAATCTGATTTGGAGCAACGTCGGTATAATGTACATCTAATGGAGAAATAACTGGAAAATCTCCTTCTTGACGTGCAATTACGTTATCGGCAGTGATTTTTCCTGTAGCATCCATTTGGATATTTGCTTGTGCAATTAACTGTCCTTCTTCTTCTTCGGCAGATAAATAAACTGGTGTAGAAACTAAATCTACTACACCCTTAGTTACTTTTCTATATGGTGTTTCGATGAAACCCATTCCGTTTACTTTTGCATAAACTCCAAGTGAAGATATCAAACCAATGTTAGGACCTTCGGGAGTTTCTATTGGACATAAACGTCCGTAATGCGTGTAGTGAACATCTCGAACCTCGAAACCTGCTCTTTCACGAGAAAGTCCACCTGGTCCAAGTGCAGATAACCTACGCTTGTGTGTTATTTCGGCCAATGGATTGGTTTGATCCATAAACTGAGACAACTGGTTGGTACCAAAGAAAGAGTTGATAACCGATGATAATGTTTTGGCATTAATCAAATCGATTGGTGTGAACACCTCGTTATCTCTAACGTTCATTCTCTCACGAATGGTTCTAGCCATACGAGCCAAACCTACACCAAATTGTTGCGACAATTGTTCTCCAACTGTACGAACACGACGGTTAGATAAGTGATCAATATCATCAATCTCTGCTTTAGAGTTGATTAATTCAATCAAATATTTTACGATTGTGATGATATCTTCTTTGGTCAAGACTTGCTTTTCCATTGGAGTATCTAAACCTAATTTTTTGTTTATTCTATAACGACCTTCTTCACCAAGGTTATAGCGTTGGTCAGAGAAGAATAATTTATCTATAATGCCACGAGCAGTTTCTTCATCAGGCGGTTCTGCGTTACGCAATTGTCTGTAAATGTGCTCAACAGCTTCTTTTTCAGAGTTTGTTGGATCTTTTTGTAAAGTATTGTGAATAATTGCATAATCTCCCGCATTAGCATCTTCTTTATGCAATAAAATTGACTTAACATTAGATTCTATTATTTCTTCAACATTATCTTTGTCGATAATTGTATCACGGTCTAATATAATCTCGTTACGTTCAATAGATACAACTTCTCCAGTATCTTCATCAACGAAATCTTCATGCCAAGTGTTTAGAACACGTGCTGCGAGACGACGCCCGATGTATTTTTTAAGTCCTGTTTTAGATACTTTAATTTCTTCAGCAAGGTCGAATATTTCAAGGATATCCTTGTCTCTTTCGAAACCAATAGCACGGAATAAAGTAGTTACAGGTAATTTTTTCTTTCTGTCGATATAAGCGTACATTACGCTATTGATATCAGTTGAAAATTCTATCCAAGAACCTTTAAAAGGAATTACACGGGCAGAATAAAGTTTGGTTCCATTGGCATGGAATGATTGTCCGAAGAAAACCCCTGGTGAACGGTGCAATTGAGAAACAACAACACGTTCTGCACCATTGATTACAAAAGTACCACTTGGTGTCATGTAAGGAATTGTACCAAGATATACATCTTGAACAATAGTTTCGAAATCTTCGTGTTCTGGATCTGTACAATATAGTTTTAAACGTGCTTTTAGAGGCACACTATAAGTAAGACCACGCTCGATACATTCTTGAATTGTATATCTAGGTGGATCTACAAAATAATCAAGAAATTCTAATACAAAGTTATTTCTTGTATCTGTAATTGGAAAATTTTCCATGAAGGTGTTGTAAAGTCCTTCGTCGCCTCTTTCATCAGATTTAGTTTCTAATTGAAAAAAATCTTTAAACGATTTAACCTGAACATCAAGAAAATCTGGATATTGAGGTATGTTTTTGGTTGAGGCAAAATTCAATCTTTCAGTTTGATTTGTTATCATCAATGAACAAAATTTTGATTAAAAAAAGTAATTTTTTGTGCAAGGCACTGTTTAATCTATACTTTCTTTTTTAATCAATACCTCTTTAAAAACAATGCAAGAGCTAACTTTTGCAATAATTTTTTTTCATCGTATTGATTTAAAAACACTTTCGTATTTTAAACTAATTTATTATAAAATTTTATTATACGAAAAATGGTTTAAGTCTTTGAAAGTGACTTTCAAGACTTAAACCTATTCTCTAAAACTGGTTGAATTATTTTAATTCAACAACAGCTCCAGCTTCTTCTAAAGCTTTCTTAAGCCCTTCAGCTTCTTCTTTAGTTACACCTTCTTTAACAGCACTTGGAGCGCTATCTACAACATCCTTAGCTTCTTTCAAACCTAAACCTGTTAATTCTTTAACTAATTTTACAACCGCTAATTTAGAAGCACCAGCTTCTTTTAACATAACTGTAAATTCAGTTTGTACGTCTTCAACAGCAGCTTCGCCACCACCTGAAACTACTACAGCTGCAGCAGCTGGTTCGATTCCATAATCGTCTTTTAATATTGTTGCTAATTCGTTAACTTCTTTAACTGTAAGGTTAACTAATTGTTCTGCGAATTGTTTCAAATCTGCCATTCTTTCTAATTTTTAATTTAATTTGTAAAATATAATTTATTATTGTGCGCAATTTCATAGCTTATTATTTAAAATCTGAATTCTAAATTTAGAATCAGAAATATAAAATTTAAGCTTCTACCTCTTCAGATTTGAATTGGTTCATAAGAGCCGAAATAACTCTTTGTGCAGGAGATTGAAGTAAACCGATGATTTCTCCGATAACCTCTTCTTTAGATTTCAATGTTGCCAAAGCATCTAATTGATTGTCACCGATATACACTTCAGCATTGATATAAGCACCTTTTAAAGATGGTTTATCAGATTTTTTCCTGAAGTCTTTGATGATTTTAGCAGGAGCATTTGCAACTTCCGCAAGGAAGATAGCAGTATTTCCAGATAATGTTGATGGCAAATCACCATATTCATTAGCCGAAGCTTCCATTGCTTTTGCAAGCAAAGTATTTTTTACAACTTCTAATTTGATACCTGCTTTGAAACAAGTTCTTCTTAAGTTAGATGTAGTTTCTGCATTTAAACCTGATATATCAGCCAAATAAACAATGTTAGAACCTGCTAATTGTGCTGTTAAATTTTCAATCGCAACTGATTTTTCTTCTCTAGTCATAATAAGATTTTTTAACTACCAATTATACTGCTTTTGGGTCAAGCGCAATAGCTGGACTCATTGTGCTAGTTAGGTAAATACTTTTGATGTAAGTTCCTTTAGCCGCAGTTGGTTTAAGTTTGATTAATGTTTGAATAATTTCGTGAGCGTTTTCTACAATTTTATCAGTATCGAAAGAGATTCTTCCGATTCCTGCGTGAACTATACCTGTTTTATCAACTTTAAAGTCAATTTTACCCGCTTTAATTTCAGTTACTGCTTTACCGATTTCCATAGTTACAGTTCCTGTTTTTGGGTTTGGCATTAAACCACGTGGTCCTAATATACGACCTAATGGACCTAATTTACCCATAACTGCTGGCATTGTAACAATAACGTCAACATCTGTCCAACCGTCTTTTATTTTTTGAAGGTATTCGTCCAAACCAACGAAATCTGCACCAGCTGCTTTAGCTTCTGCTTCTTTGTCTGGAGTAACAAGAGCCAAAACTCTCATTTTTTTACCATTTCCGTGAGGTAATGAAACCACACCTCTTACCATTTGATTTGCTTTTCTTGGATCTACACCCAAACGTACTGCAATATCTACTGATTCGTCAAATTTAGCAGAAGAAATTACTTTTATCAATGCAGAAGCATCTTTTAAAGAATACAATTTGTTCTTGTCAATTTGAGCTACAGCTACTTTTTGCTTTTTTGTCAATTTTGCCATTTCGTCTTTGAATTAAAAAGGAGCAGTTCCTGATACAGTTATACCCATTGATCTAGCTGTTCCAGCAATCATGCTCATTGCAGCTTCTGTTGTAAATGCGTTAAGATCGACCATTTTGTCTTCGGCGATTGCTTTAATAACATCCCAAGTAACGCTAGCTACTTTTTTACGATTTGGTTCACCAGATCCTGACTTTAATTTTGTTGCTTCCAATAACTGGACAGCAGCAGGTGGAGTTTTTACGACGAAATCGAATGATTTGTCTTTGTATACAGTGATTTGCACTGGGCATACTTTGCCGGCTTTATCTTGGGTTCTAGCATTAAATTGCTTACAGAATTCCATGATATTAACACCAGCAGCTCCTAAAGCAGGTCCAACCGGTGGCGATGGATTCGCGGCACCTCCCTTTACTTGTAGTTTAACTACTTTACTAATCTCTTTAGCCATTTCTTAAAAAATTTTTAACTCATTGTCATTGGAAGCGACAACAAGAATTATTATATGTAACGAAAAATATTATACTTTTTCAACTTGCATAAAGCTTAATTCTAATGGTGTTTTTCTTCCGAAAATTTTAACCATTACTTCAAGCTTACGCTTTTCTTCGTTGATTTTTTCAACAGTTCCATTGAATCCGTTGAAAGGACCATCAATAACCTTAACTGTTTCGCCAAATACGTAAGGTATTGTGTGATTATTATCTGTACTAACAGCTAATTCATCAACTTTACCTAGCATTCTGTTAACTTCTGCAATTCTCAATGGTACTGGATCACCATTTTTGGTTTCTCCAAGAAAACCAATTACACTAGTAATTGATTTAATAATGTGAGGAATTTCTCCCGTTAAGTTGGCTTCAATCATTATGTAACCAGAATAATAAACTTTATCTTTCGATATTTTTTTACCATCTTTAACGGTTACTACTTTTTCGGTAGGCACAAGAACTTGAGATATGTAATCTTCAATTCCAAGCCTAGCTACTTCGGTATCGATATAGGCTTTGACTTTATTTTCTTGACCACTAACTGCTCTTACAACATACCACTTTTTTACATTAACATCTGCCATTTGTGAAAATTATGATTTTATCCAAGTAAAAAATGCACCTATTGTTTTAGAAAATATTTCATCTACGCCCCAAGTTGCCAAAGAGAAAGTAACTGAAAATATTGCAACAATAATGGTTAAACGCTGAACCTCTGACCAAGTTGGCCAAGTAACGTTGGTTTTTAATTCACCAAATGATTCTGATATGTAATTTACAACTTTTGACATACTAATTTTATTTTGCACGGGCGGAGGGATTCGAACCCCCATCAACGGTTTTGGAGACCGCTATTCTACCCTTGAACTACGCCCGTTTGTTAAAAACCAGTACCGAATATTCATCGATACTGGTTTTTTAAATATTAATGCTAATTACGCTACGATTTCAGTAACTTGTCCTGCACCTACTGTTCTACCACCTTCACGGATTGCAAAACGTAAACCAATGCTCATTGCGATTGGGCTTAATAAAGCTACATTAATAGTCAAGTTGTCTCCTGGCATAACCATTTCTACTCCTTCTGGTAAAGTTATAACTCCTGTTACGTCAGTTGTACGAACGTAAAACTGTGGACGGTAGTTATTGTGGAATGGTGTGTGACGACCACCTTCTTCTTTTTTCAAGATATAAACTTCTGCTTTGAAAGTTGCGTGTGGTTTTACAGATCCTGGCTTAATAATTACCATTCCTCTTTTGATATCCGCTTTGTCAATACCTCTTAAAAGTAAACCTACATTATCTCCAGCTTCTCCTCTATCAAGGATTTTACGGAACATTTCGACTCCAGTAATTGTAGATGTTAATTTCTCAGCACCCATTCCGATGATTTCAACTGGATCTCCTGTATTTGCGATACCTGTTTCGATACGACCTGTAGCAACAGTTCCACGACCAGTGATTGTAAATGAATCTTCAACTGGCATCAAAAATGGTTTTGCGATATCACGAACTGGTTCTTCAATCCACATATCAACTGCTTCCATCAATTCAAGAATTTTTGGAGTCCAAGCTGGATCATTGTTCAAACCACCCAAAGCAGAACCTTGAATAACTGGACAATTGTCACCATCATATTCGTAGAAAGAAAGCAAATCTCTAATTTCCATTTCTACTAATTCTAATAATTCTTCATCGTCAACCATGTCAACTTTATTCATGAAAACTACCATTCTAGGAATACCTACTTGGCGACCTAAAAGAATGTGCTCACGAGTTTGCGGCATAGGACCATCAGTTGCAGCAACTACTAGAATTGCACCATCCATTTGAGCAGCACCAGTAACCATGTTTTTTACGTAATCGGCGTGACCTGGACAGTCAACGTGAGCGTAATGACGGTTAGCAGTTTCGTATTCAACGTGTGATGTGTTGATAGTAATACCTCTTTCTTTTTCTTCTGGAGCATTATCAATTTGATCAAATGATTTTGCTTGACAGTAACCTGCATCAGACAATACTTTAGTAATTGCCGCAGTTAATGTAGTTTTTCCGTGATCTACGTGACCGATTGTACCGATATTTAAGTGCGGTTTGTTACGGTTAAAGGTTTCTTTTGCCATTTTGCTTAATTTTAATCTTAGTTATGTAATATATTAGTGTTCAAATTTTCAATATTATTGAGCCAACTACGGGAATTGAACCCGTGACCTCTTCCTTACCAAGGAAGCACTCTACCCCTGAGCTAAGTCGGCAGTTTTTAGATTACAGATATGAGATTTCTGATTTCAGAATATTCTGAGCCGAAATCTGCAGTCTAAAATCTGCATACTTATAGTGGGGAGAGCAGGATTCGAACCTGCGAAGTTTACACAGCAGATTTACAGTCTGCCCTCGTTGGCCGCTTGAGTATCTCCCCTTTTTAATATCAAATTTTAAATATTGATATTATTTTTTTCAGTAATTAAATGAACGTTTTCAAATCGCATTTGAAATAAAATTTAGAGCCGGCGGAGGGACTCGAACCCACGACCTGCTGATTACAAATCAGCTGCTCTAGCCAACTGAGCTACGCTGGCATTTTCAATAAAAAAAGTCCGCTATTTCTAACGGACTGCAAATGTATATAATTTAGTTATTTAATCAAAACTTTTTTCAATTAAATTTATATTAAATATGTGTATTGACTTTTTCTTTCCTCTTTACTAATACTCTTTCTAGAGATTCTGATGCTTGTTCGATAGCTTCTTCGAATGTTTTGCATTGTTTTTTAACCATAAATTCGTCGCCTGGGACATGAATTTTTACTTCTGCAATTTTATTTTCTTTCTCACTTGTCTTTTCGACTTTAAAGAATATATCTGCCGAGACTATTTTGTCATAATATTTTTCGAGTTTGCCGATTCTTTCTTCTGTGAAATCTACTAATTTTGTGTCAACTGTAAAGTTAACTGCGTGAACATTTACCTTCATAATTCTTTTTTTTTAATGGTTAGACATTTTTATACCTATTTTATATGTATTATTTTAAATTACTTTTTATGTTCCTAGGATGCGCATTTACGTATACCTTTTTCAATTCCGCCAGACTACTGTGCGTATATATTTGTGTCGATGCCAAGCTTGAATGTCCTAGTAATTCTTTGACCGAATTTAAATCTGCGCCGTTGTTTAATAAGTGTGTCGCAAATGTATGCCTTAATATATGAGGACTCTTTTTTACCTTCTCGGAAACACAACTAAAGTAGTTATTTATTAATCGATACACAAACGAATCGTTTAATTTTATTCCTTTTAACATTAAAAAAAAGTAGTCATTGTCCGCAATGTGTTCTAAATGTGTTCTTTCGGTTAAATAATCTTTAATGTTTTGTGCGATAATTGGCAATATCGGAATGATTCTCTCTTTGTTTCGCTTGCCTAAAACCTTTATTGAATTATTAGTTAGACTAATATTGAATAATTTCAGGTTGATTAATTCGGTTCGACGAATGCCTGTCGTGTAAAATAAATCAATTATTAGCTTGTCGCGAATGCCTTCGAATCCGTCTGGAAATTTAATATTATTAAGCACATTGTCTAGTTCTTTTTCAGAAAATGGAATTTGTAGAATTTTTGGAGTTTTTAAAGCTTTGTGTTTTAACAAAGGATTAATTATTATTTGTTTTGTTTTTAATAAAAATTTATAGAATGCTTTTAGGGATTGTATTTTTCGATTGACCGAACTATTCGAAATTTCTTTATCTACCATCGAAACTATCCACGATCGAATTAAGCTGTAATTGATTTCTTCGAGATTGGTTTGATCGAAATTAGTTTCTATGAATTCTTGAAAAAAAGTCAAGTCTTTAATATAGGCTTTAATTGTGTGTGGAGAATATTTTTTCTCGAGTTGAAGGTAATCTTGAAATGCTTGAATATTTGACATAAATTTTATTCGCCAAGATTATTGCAAATTTTGTGATTTGCACACAGATGATAAAGTTTTAACTGATTTTGTTTTTTAATGATTTCAAATCATTTTTCATAAAAAAAACCGTTAATCAAAGTTAAAAAAACTTTTTGACTAACGGTTAAATTTTATTGACAGATTAATACTAGCTTTCTAGATTGTCTCTCATGTTTTGAATATAAGCTGCTTTCTGGAATTTAGCTCTATTAATTATCGATGGCTTTATAAAAGCTGTTCTTGCACGAAGTTGACGAACTGTACCAGTTTTATCAAATTTTCGTTTGTAACGCTTTAGCGCTCTATCGATGTTTTCTCCGTCTTTTATTGGTATTATTAACATTTTGGGACCTCCTTTCTTTAAATTAGATTGCAAAAGTAAAAAATATTTTTGATTAATAAAATATAAACTGCAATTTATTTACATATTTATTTATTTTTATTGAATACAAACTACTAAAATTAATATTTTTAAAATAATAAATGTATTTTTATTAATTAGTTAAGACTGAAAACTGAAAACTGAAAGCTGCTACTGAAATTTAAAATCTACCAACTTCCGCTGCTTCCGCCACCAGAAAAACCTCCGCCGCCGAAACCACCACCAAATCCGCCGCCGCCAGAGAACCCCCCGCCTGATGAGCCACCAAATCCACCTGAACTTCTGCCTAGATTACTCAAAATTATAGCATTCAATAAATTCGAACCAAAACCATCACCACCAGAATTGCCGCCATTGTTATTGTTGTTTTTGGCAGCAATTATCATAAAAATAATAAATAATGCAATTATGAAAAATATTTTAAAAAGTGATATTTCTTGTTTTCCTGATACTCTTTCTCCTGTGTATTTGCCTGTAAAAACTTTGAAAATCTCATCTGTCCCTTTGTCTAATCCGTTATAAAAACTTCCTGATTTGAATTCTGGTATTATTACATTTCTGATAATTTGTCCGCCAATTCCAGCTGTTAACCTGTCTTCGAGACCATAACCAGGCGATATATTTATTTTTCTTTCAGCTTTTGCCAATAAAATTATTACGCCATTATCATTTTGTGCTGTACCACCAATTCCCCATTCTTGCGCCCATTTTGGTGCCAATATCGCAACGTCTTCGCCTTGCAAACTTGCGATAGTAATAACAACAATTTGGGTTGTAGTAGAATCTGAATATCGAATAAGTTTTTGTTCTAATTGCGCTTTTTCGTTGCTAGATAAAACATTGGCATAGTCATAAACCGATGTTTGAAAGCTTGGTTTTTTAGGGATTTCGAATTGCCCAAAACTTATTTGTGCAAACAAAAAACTCACAATTGTTAATGCAAAAACCAATTTAATTTTTTTGAGTAAAATCATTTATCCTTTAGATATTTCGTTAGGTAATTCGTTAATATCATCGCTTTCATAAGGGAAATAATGTTTCAATTGTTCTCCAGCAAGCAAAATTCCGTCGAT
The DNA here is from genome assembly GCA_031408435.1 of Bacteroidota bacterium. Lineage (GTDB taxonomy): Bacteria > Bacteroidota > Bacteroidia > Flavobacteriales > Flavobacteriaceae > Flavobacterium. The sequence goes on along the minus strand of JANNWM010000009.1, from coordinate 46,957 downwards.
TAATCCTTTTTTGAATTTGCCTCTAGCGAAATCATTAGCAATAACTCGTTTGGTTGCATCCCAAAAATCACTTGGTACAACCTTGTCTATTCCTGAATCGCCACAAATCGCAAAAAGTTTATTTTCGACAGCTACATATATGAGAACACCATTTAAATCTTTAGTTTTGTACATTTCGAGCTCATTAAAAACTTCAATAGCTCGATTTTCTGCAGAGATTGTCGTAGTTTTTTCAAGATGTACACGAATTTCACCCGAAGTGTTTTTTTCGGCTATGCAAATAGCTTGAACAATTTCTTGCTCTTCGGCTTGGGTTAAAAAGTTTTCTACTTTTGACATATTTTTTAGTTTGCAGTTTTCAGTCGCAGTTTTCAGTTACAAGTTTTATCAAATGCAAAACTGAAAACTGAGACTGAAAACTGAGACTTAATATTAAAACTTAACTTCAACAGGTTTGTCTGCACCAACAACTGCTTGAAAATAAGCTTTTTCTTTATAACTTCCTAAAAACATGCTTTGTGGCACTTTTAAAACATAGCTATTATAATTTTGAACCGATTCATTAAAACGGGTTCTTGCTGTAAGGATTTGATTCTCGGTACTTGCCAATTCGTCTTGGAGTTTCATAAAACTTTCGGTTGCTCGAAGTTGTGGATAAGCTTCTACCGAAACTAATAATTTTGACAATGAACTTGTCACGCCACTTTGAGCTTGATTGAATTGTTGCAATTGCTCTGCAGTAATATTTTTTGGATCAATTGTTACAGATGTAGCTTTTGCTCGTGCTTCTACAACGGCCGTCAATGTTCCTTTTTCGAAATCGGCTGCACCTTTTACGGTTTTCACTAAGTTGTCAATCAAATCATTACGACGTTGGTAGGCAGTTTGAACATTTCCCCATTCTTTTTCAGAAGCTTGATTGAATCCAAGTGCTGTATTTTTTACGCCTATTACCCAAAAAGCAACGATTGCTATTAATCCGATAATGATTCCAATTGGTAAAAGTTTTTTAAAGTCCATTTTGTTTTTGTTTAAAGTTAATTGTTAATTTGGTTATTTATTTAATTCATTCTAAATATCTTTCATCTTCTAGTCTTTAGTCTATTAGTCTAAAATCTATAATTCTAATTTAATTCTCAATAATTGTGCCTTAACACCTTCTAATTTGTTAATAATTTCATATTTATCTAAGGTTTTCTTTTTTCCTTCTTTCAAGTGAGTTCTTGCTCCGTCAAGCGTAAAGCCACGTTCTTTGACCAAATGATAAATTAATTTCAGGTTATTGACATCTTCTAAAGTGAACATTCTGTTGCCTTTAGCGTTTTTTTTAGGTTTTAGAATATCAAATTCGGCATCCCAAAAACGAATCAAAGAAGCATTAACATTAAATGCTTTTGCCAATTCGCCAATGCCATAATATCTTTTATTTTCGGGTAAATCAAAGTGCATATTAATAATTCGTATTTTGTAAATTGTATTTTTGTAAAATGATAAATATCTACTTTATTGATATTAAAAATATTCCAAATATAAAAAATCATCAATCAAAAGACTGATTTTCTTGATTCGCAATTTTCGAAATCGCAATATATTCTGCTGCCGAAATATTACCATAATAAAAATTCAACGGATTAACAACTGTGCCGTCTTTATGAACCTCATAATGACAATGTGGTCCTTGCGAACGCCCAGTGCTGCCTACATAACCTATAATGTCACCACGTTTCACGACTTGACCAGGTCGACAATTGTATTTGCTTAAATGAGCATACAAACTTTCGTATCCAAAACCATGATTAATAACCACATGATTGCCAAAACCAGATGCAGCAGCATCAGCACGGTCAATAATTCCGTCGCCTGTGGCAAATATAGGCGAACCAGTCGGGGCTGTAAAATCCATTCCGTTGTGCATTTTAGAAACCTTAGTAAATGGATCACTTCTAAAACCAAAACCCGAAGCCATTCTTTTCAAATTTTCATTGCGAACTGGTTGAATTGCTGGAATTGCAGATAATAATTTTTCTTTTGTCTTGGCTAAAACCAAAATTTGATCCAACGATTTAGATTGAACGACCAATTCTTTAACCAAAATATCAACTCTTTTTGATGTATTTATGACTAAATCCGAATTATTAAATCCTTCTAGTTCTTTGTATCGATTTTTTCCAGAAATTCCTGATTTCCGAATATTATCAGCAATTGGGTTGGCATTAAAATAAATTCTGTACAAATTATTATCTCTATCCTCTAGATTATCAACAACTTCGTCAATCAAATCCATTTTTTTATTCAAAATAGAGTAGCGTGTTTTTAAATTTTCGATTTCTCTGGCTTGAATTTTATCTTTTGGTGTTACAAAAAACGGTGCATTCAATAACGCCAAAAATCCTAAAAACCCAAACAATGCAGCTGCTAATAAAAACAAAACAATATATCCAATCTTTTTAGATTTTTTTGTTTTTATTTTTCTGTAAGCAAGATTTTCTGAATCGTAATAATATTTTACTTTCGCCATATTTTAAAAAAACCTATTTTTGCATTCGTATTCACAAAGTAACAAAATATTTAACCGAAATAAAACATTAAAATTTTATATTTTGTTTATTTGTTGCCTAATCCAGCTTTTCGTTACAAGCTTTATCGTTTCGAGCCATTTTTGTAATTTTTAAAATGAGCTTCCGCTGGTCGCTATTTTAAAAAAACAAAAATTGGCTCTTAACTTCAAAAGGCTTTTTACTTCAATCTGGGGCATTTACAAAATTAATTATCAAAAAAAACATAAATGACTTCTACCCAAATCCGTAAACAGTTTCTAGAATTTTTCGAATCAAAAGGACATTTAATTGTTCCGTCAGCACCAATTGTCTTGAAAGATGACCCAACCTTGATGTTCAACAACTCAGGAATGGCACAATTCAAAGAATTTTTTCTTGGAAACAGAACACCCAAATCACAAAGAATTGCCGATACTCAAAAATGTTTGCGCGTTTCTGGAAAACACAATGATTTAGAAGATGTTGGTTTCGACACCTACCATCACACGATGTTCGAAATGCTTGGAAACTGGTCTTTTGGAGATTATTTCAAGAAAGAAGCCATCAATTGGGCTTGGGAATTATTGACAGAAGTTTACAAAATTCCAAAAGAAAATTTATACGTTTCTGTTTTTGAAGGAAGTAAAGATGACAATGTTCCGTTCGACCAAGAAGCATGGGATATTTGGAAAACTTTAATCGACGAAGACCGAATTATTCTTGGTAACAAGAAAGATAATTTCTGGGAAATGGGCGACCAAGGTCCGTGTGGACCGTGTTCCGAAATTCACGTTGACATTCGATCCGATGCTGAAAAAACATTGGTTTCAGGGAAAAGTTTGGTCAATAACGATCATCCGCAAGTTGTCGAAATTTGGAACAATGTTTTCATGGAATTCAACCGAAAAGCTGACGGATCATTAGAAAAATTACCAGCACAACACGTAGATACTGGTATGGGTTTCGAGCGACTTTGTATGGCTTTGCAAAACGTAACATCGAATTATGATACTGATGTTTTTACACCATTAATCACTAAAGTTGAACAAATTACTGGTTTTAAATATACGTCAAATGATGCAATGACAAGTCGCAACTTGTCAATACCAGAAGAGCAAAATAAAACCAACATTGCCATTCGAGTAATTGTCGATCACGTTCGTGCAGTTGCTTTTGCCATTGCCGATGGACAATTGCCATCAAACACTGGAGCAGGTTATGTAATTCGTAGGATTTTGCGTCGAGCAATTCGTTACGGATTTACATTTTTAGATACCAAAGAACCATTCATTAATAAATTAGTTGATGTTTTAGCAAACCAAATGGGCGAATTTTTTCCAGAAATAAAAGCACAACAACAATTAGTTACAAACGTAATTCGCGAGGAAGAAGCATCGTTTTTGAGAACTTTAGATCAAGGATTGCAATTGTTAGATAAAGTAATTTTAGAAACCAAAACAAACGAAGTTTCTGGTTCAAAAGCTTTCGAATTATACGATACATTTGGTTTTCCAAAAGATTTAACAGCTTTGATTTTGAAAGAAAAAGGAATGTCGTTCAACGAATCTGAATTCGATAAATCGATGTTGGAACAAAAAACACGTTCTAGAGCAGCATCGGAAATGTCAACCGACGATTGGACTATTTTGGTCGAAGGCAATACGGAGAGTTTTGTTGGTTATGACCTTTCGGCAAATGAAGTAAAAATTACTCGTTACCGAAAAATTGATTCCAAGAAAGATGGTGTTTTATATCAAATTGTGCTAGATGCAACACCATTTTATCCAGAAGGCGGCGGGCAAGTTGGCGACAAAGGAAGCCTAGTTTCAGCGAATGAAACGATTGAAATTATCGATACAAAAAAAGAAAATAACCTGATTTTACATTTTGCAAAACGTTTGCCAGAAAATGTGAACGCAAGTTTTTCAGCTAAAATTAATACCGATTTGCGGGATTTATCCTCCAGAAATCACTCGGCAACACACTTAATGCATTTGGCTTTGCGAACAATTCTTGGAACGCACGTGGAGCAAAAAGGTAGTTTGGTCAATCCAAATAATTTGCGATTTGACTTTTCGCATTTCTCAAAAGTTACTGATGAACAATTATTGGAAGTTGAAAATTTTGTAAATGCCAGAATTCAACAACAATTGCCATTAATCGAAAGACGCAGCATTCCAATAAAACAAGCGTTAGAAGAGGGTGCAATGGCTTTGTTTGGCGAAAAATATGGTGACAATGTTCGGGCTATAAAATTTGGCGAAAGTATAGAATTGTGTGGTGGCATTCACGTCAAGAATACAGCCGAAATTTGGCATTTCAAAATAGTATCCGAGGGTGCAGTTGCTGCTGGGATTCGCAGAATCGAAGCTATAACTAGCGATGCTGTGAAATCGCATTTTGCATTGCAGGAAAACACGCTTGACGAATTGAAAAATGCTTTGAAAAACCCACAAGATGTCTTGAAAGCCGTCAATTCCTTACAAGATGATAACACAAAACTGAAAAAGCAAATTGAACAATTATTGAAAGAAAAAATCGATGGTTTAAAAAACAATTTGATTACAGAATTTGAGGTTATAAATGGTATAAATTTTCTAGCAAAACAAGTCGATTTGAATTTTGGTTCAACCAAATATTTGACTCAAGCATTGGGAATATCAACTGAAAATTCGTTTGTAGTTTTAGCATCAATCGAAGATAATTTGCCAAATATTCATTGTTATATTTCAAAAGAATTGGTTGCAGAAAAAGGATTGAATGCGGGAACAGTAATTCGTGAATTAGGTAAATATATTGATGGAAACGGTGGCGGACAACCATTTTTTGCATCAGGAAAAGGTAAAAATGTTGCTGGAATTTCTGAAGTTTTGGTAAATGCAAATGCTTTTGTGAAGTAATTTTTGTATATTTATTTTTTGGAAATTGACCGCTAATTCTTTTCGTTAAAACATTATTTGCAAAATCGCAGTAAAATATATAATAAAGGACAAGAACCGAATTCATTGGAAAAAACGAACATCTTTTTTTGGTACATCAAAAAAGAAGCTATTCCGAATATTGGCATTGAAGTTTTGGTGGAATTTATTTTTAATTATGGCACTTGGCAAGATGTCAAAGATTTAATAAAAATTATTAGTCATCCAGAATTAAAACGTGTTTACGACGATATAATCGATAGGAAAATTTGTAATTATATGCCTGAAATTTATAACTATTTAAGATTAATAACACATAAATATACATCTTGAAATCTTAAGTAAAGAACAAATTGATTTGTTGCCAATTATTTCTCAATTCAAACGAGAATTTATTTGTTGGATGGACTGCGATAGTTTTGCAAATTGGTCACATAGAATCGATTGCTTTTAATTTGTTTAAGTTAGCAGATTTACGTAAAAAATGATATTTATAAAAAAGTAACTGCAGCTAGATTTTTGGAAAGATTTGGATATGAAAATTACGAGCAACTAAATCTTATTATCAATCAAGTTAAATTTACTTTTTTTTATTTCTGCACAAAATGCCTGAATTATTGACTTTTGCAGCTATGAAAGCATTTGTACTAGGAAGAAGGACAAATCCTTTTGTTTGAATTTGTTTTTTTTCTTGGCGAAAAAGATTGACCAACTGTCCCGTCAAAAACGAGATTGATTAGAAAAAAATCAAATAAAGAATTTAGAAAGAAAGCTGGAAATAGGTTCAAATAAAAAAGCCAAAATAAAATTTATCTTGGCTCTATTAATTATTTTAAAAAAATCTTAAACAGCAGGTTTATAATCTTGCTTATCGATAATCATTTTTGATACAATTTCTCTCAATATTTCAGAAGTTCCGCCACCAATAGGCCCTAATCGGCTGTCGCGAGATAATCTTGCCAATGGATATTCTTCCATATAACCGTAACCGCCCAACATTTGCAGGCAACTATAAATCACGTCATCAGCAACTTTTGTTGATTTTAATTTTGCCATTGTAGCTTCTTTAACTACATATTCGCCTTTATTGAGTCTTGCAACTGCAGCATAATTAAAAATTTTACAATGTTCAACTTCAGTGGCATTATCAACCATTGTGTGTCTCAAAGCTTGAAATTTATCAATTGTTTTGCCAAACGCCTCACGTTGCGACATATAATCGATAGTGTAATCAATTGCAAATTCAGCACTTGCATGAGCATTGATTGCCATTATCAATCGTTCTAAAGCAAAATGTTGCATTATGTATGGAAAGCCTTTTCCTTCTTCTCCCATTAAATTTTCTTCGGGAATTTCGACATTGTCAAAAGCAATTTCAGCAGTATCAGATGCTCTCCAACCCAATTTATCGAGTTTTGTAGCCGATATTCCTTTTAAATTTGTATCCATCAAAAACATACTTATGGCTTTATTCCCTGTACCGATGTCTGTTTTGGCAGCCACTACATAATAATCAGCATAAACTCCGTTGGTTATAAATGTTTTTGAGCCATTAATAATGTATTTATTTCCTTTTTTGACAGCCGTTGTTCGCATTCGTGCAACGTCGCTACCTCCAAAAGGTTCCGTAAGACACAATGCACCGATTTTCTCGCCAGCAATACTTGGTACCAAATAATCTTGTTTGGTCCGTTCGTCACCTTCGGCATTCAAATGTGTCATAGCCAAATAGGCATGTGCCCAAATTGCAGCAGCAAAACCGCCAGATTTGATTTTTTGAAGTTCTTCAAGTAATACAACTGTATAAAATAAATCGAGATTCATTCCGCCGTAAGCTTCTGGATATGTGATACCAAAAAAACCCATTTCGCCAAATTTTTTCCAGATAAATCGTTCAATTGTTCCAGTTTTTTCCCATTTTTCGATATGTGGTACAACTTCTTTTTGTAAAAAATCTTGTAAACTTTTTCTAAACAATTCGTGCTCTTCGGTAAAGTATGTTGAATTCATAATAATAAGACTAATTTTTGTTCTAAATTTTAGAATTGTAAATATAATGCTATTATTTTTATTTTATCAACAGGAAAACCCTTTATTTCTGATAATTCCGCAATATTCTTTATTTCTCCATTCATGCTTCTATAAATAACAATGTTTTTGGCAATTTGATATTTAAAGTATGGAAATTTTGTTAATTCTTTGATGCTTGCATTATTAATATCGACTTTTTCGATGTTTGGCTGATTGATTACTTGAAAGTTAACATTCAATTTTTGGACAACTTCTGGCGATAAACCATAAATTTCGTTCATTTGATCCATTGAAACAAATGCATTGAAATTTAATTTTTGTCCTAAAATTCTATCCGAAATAGCCTCACCAATTCCTGATATTTTCATTAAATCTTCTTTGGTTGCTAGATTAATGTCTTTGATAACCAATTTTTCTTTTTCAGGAAATTTTTGATATTTATTGTTTTGATACTCTTTATAATTACTTTCGGATTTGTTATTGACCCAATCAGGAAACTTAAAATTAGGTGACATTACATTCAATAATGAATCGGAGATTCCAGTAACGGCTTGAAATTCTTTTGGCGAATTGGCAAATTTTCCAAGTTTTCTAAAGGCAAATAATTTATCGATTTGAGCAGTTGTCATTCCGAGTTTGTAACCTTTAAAATCGGTTATAAAATTTGGGTTGTAAGGATAAACTTTGTATTTGTAGGTTGGGTTTTCTTCTTGTAATGAATCGATTTTTGATGATAATGACAACCATTTTTGTGCTTCTGGATTGACAGTTTCGGGTGGAGTAAAATCAATAAAATAATACAAAACTTGTAGTAAGATGATGATTCCAAATAAAGAAAATATGCCAATTCGTTGACTTTTATTGAATTGTAGAAATGATTTTATTGGCATAGGTAGTTTTTTAGACGTATTAAATTTTTAAACAAATTTTACAAATCAAAAACCGAAGTTCGTTTGGCGCGAATAAAATCTTTTAATTTTAGCCAAAAAGCGATTGTTAAATATACGCCAAACCACAATCCAGCCGTTACAAACGATATATAAATAAAAAACAACCGCACATTCGATGCACGCATTCCCAATCTATCCGCCAATCTGGACGAAACGTGAAAACCGTGTTTTTCGAAAAAATATTTAAGTTTTATTTCTGGTCGCATAACAAAAACCCTTCGACTGCGCTCAGGGAGCTAATGATTTATTTAAAGAATATTCACAAATATAATCATTTTCTAATTATCAAATTGACAAAAAATCTAAATACTTTTCATTAAATCCATTCCAATTGCACAATCCAAACATCTTGATTTGTTACAATATTCATTTTTGAGTTGCAATAATGTTTGTGTATCAAATGCATTTTTGGTTTTAATTCCAAACGAATTAAATTTATCAATAATCGAGTTGTTTTCAGGTGTAACTTCATTCAAAATATCAATTAAATCTTCAGATATTTCTTTACCTAAATGTTTGGCATAAGCAAACTGAATTGGAAGTATTGTATTGATTATCAATAAATCAACAAACGATTTTGATAATGGTTTTTTCTTTTTTGGACTTTCTTTATCAAATTGATAATGGGCTTGCCAATAATCCGAAACCGAAATGTCAAAAACCTTATAAATGTCTTTTATCGAAGTTATTGCAATGATTTTCGAAAATAAATTTTGTTGTTTGTGGTATAAATTTGCAAATTGCGACAAACGAATAGTCGGAAAATTATCTGGTCGGTGCTTGAAAAACTGAACTGGTTCGATAACTGATTTTTCGATTTGGTATTTGTGTAACAAATAAAAAAATCTGAATTGCAAGTCTTTATAATAATTATCTTCTTTTTCTGAATCTAATAAACCTGCGTTTCCGAAAATTAAAGCTTCGAGATTTTCGACTTCAAAACTTTCTTTTCTGACAATATTAAACGGAATAGATTTGGCAATTTTTAAGAAAATTTCTCCGTTGGTATTCAACCCAAAATTTTTGGCTAATGCGACAAATAAAACAGCTTCCCAATCTTGATTGGTCGCAATCAATAAATCTTGAATTGGTTTTGACTTGCGTTCTAACCGTTCGAAAAACAAACGTTCTTGCCAGTTTTTCAGAGAAAATTCATCTACATTTTGAATTTGTTTTTCGCAAAAAATCCAAGATTTTGGTTGCATTAAAGTTTCATAATTGTCTAAAACCTCTTTCGAAACGAGTTTTTTTAGTTCGAAAACTGGAATTTCGGTATTGTTTTTTCTAAAAATTTCGGTGTCGTGTTCCCAAACAACGTGCAGAATTACAGAATCATAATTATCATCTCGTTCGTGATTGTGCAAGTACCAATCTGAAGATTTTATATGAATTTCGACATTTCCAGCCCATTTTTGACCTTCGATTTCAATTTGTGCATTAAAAAAATCTGGCCCAGCCAATTGAGTATATTGTCCCGAATTGATAATTGAGATTTTTTCTCCGTTGTAGGTTTTTAAATCCGATAAGTCAAACTTTTTGAATTTCCAGATGTAATGGAGAAAATCTTCTTTCATATTTTTAGACAATTAGACTTGAGACTAATAGAGGATAGATTTTTTACTTCGAATTCTATTTTACGAATGTATCAATTTGACACGAATTTCACAAATTTGAACAAATTAATTTTAGATAGATGATTTTTAGAAAAAATCGGCTAAAGCCAGCACGATTTGAACAAAAAACCGTTGACTAAAGGTCAACGGCAAATGAAAATCACATTTAATAAAACATTATTAAATCAAATAAAAAAGTTCTAAATCTATAAATTTCTAAATATTTATTGCAATAAATACAATTTTGCACAAGCTCTTGCATCGCTCAAAGCCTCGTGATGATTAAGTTGAATGTTGTTTTGATCGGCACAATATTTCAAGTTTGCGGGTTTGTAACCTTTGGCACGATAAATCTTGCAGGTACATTCCCACATATCGGCAATCTCTAATTCATCATAATACAATCCATAATATTTCATTGTTTTTTGCAAAACATTTCTATCGAATCGTTCGTTGTGTGCTACTAATTTTCTTCCAAATAATCGTTTCTGAATTTCAGGAAACAAGTCGTCAAACATTGGTTTGTCTAATGTTTCTATTGGTTTTATGCCGTGACACATTATGTTTCCGTACCAATATTCGTTATTTGGTGGCTGAATCAAAGTTACATATTCATCGACAATAATGCCGTTTTCGACGGTAACAATTCCGACAGCACAAGCACTTTCTGGGCGACCAGTGGCGGTTTCAAAATCTATTGCGGTGAAAGTCATTATGGAGATTTAAAAATTCTAGGGATTTATTCAAAAAAAATACCTAACAGGTTTTAAAACCTGTTAGGATAGTAATGTGAAAATAATTTTATTTTATAAATTTTTCAGTTCAGATGCTTTTATGGTAATGACCTTGCCGTTGTGCATAATGACCATTGATTGGTTGTTTTGAATTTTGGTTTCGACTAAATTTTTATAGCAAATTTCTAAACCTTTAGTAACTTTTTGCATGAAATCTGACTGCTTATTTTCTTTAATTTTCATATTTAATGAATATTTGATTTAAATAAATTCCAATTTTCTGATTGAATAATTTCAATTTTCGATTTAATTCCTTGAGCAATCATTAGTGGTTCGCCATCAGAATTATCAAATACTGCCCATTCATTGCACAAAGGTAAGTAAATTTCGAATAAGTTTTCGATTCCACGCAAATATCTTCGTTTTATAACATCAACAGGAATATTATGTCCACCGTCCGAAACACGAATTGCTACTCTATCAATCGCCATTTCGACATTTGGCAACCAGAAAAAGAGCAATTTAACATTGTAACCATTTGCAATTGCATTCAACAATTTACTTTTATAAATTTTGGTTGCCAAAGTGGTTTCTATTGCAAATGTTTCGTTCGCTTCAAGCAAATATTCTATTCGCTCGAGCATTATTCTTCCAGCTTCGAATGCCACTTTTTCAGGTTGAAAAGGCGATAATCCAGCTGCTATATTATCTGCATTTACGAATTCTTTACAATTCAAAATTTCGGGTAAAATTGTGTACGATGCTGTTGTTTTGCCAGCGCCGTTGCAACCCGAAATAATATAAATTGTTTTTGATTTCATATTTTTTAGTAAACAGCGTTCAGTTTTTAGTAACAAACTGAAAACTGAACACTAAAAACTGATAACTGAACACTATTTTATAGAGCCAATAATATCATATTTAGTGATAATATGGTGTTTTCCGTTTTCTAAATCTAGCAAAACAGCTTGATTTTCTTTGGTAAAAAGTTTAGATACTTCCTCAATCGATGTTCCTTTTTTGACGATCGGATAAGGTTTTCCCATTATTTCACGGATTGGTTTGTCGGCAACATTTTTATCAGAAACATAACTTTGAAACAAATCTGTTTCGTCAACCGAACCAACAAAACCTGTAATATCAATAACTGGAATTTGCGATATTTTGTATTTTCGCATTCTGTCAATTGCATGCGAAACCAATTCTTCAGTGCGAACAATAATCAATGGTTTTTCGATATGTTCCTTGATAACGTCTTCTGCTTTAGTAACTTCTTCATCAAGAAAACCACGTTCACGCATCCAATCATCATTGAAAATTTTACCAACATATCTACTTCCTGAATCGTGAAACAAAACTACCACAACATCATCTTTAGTGAAATGATGCTTTAATTGATGTAAACCTTTTATGCAAGAGCCAGCAGAATTACCTACAAAAATTCCTTCTTCTTTGGCGATTTTTCTTGTGTAAACAGCTGCATCTTTGTCGGTTACTTTCGTGAAACCGTCAATTATAGAAAAATCTACATTTAATGGCAGAATATCTTCTCCAATTCCTTCGGTTATATAAGAATAAATTTCGTTTTCGTCAAATATTCCAGTTTCGTGGTATTTTTTGAAAACAGATCCATAAGTATCTATTCCCCAAATTTTGATGTTTGGATTTTTTTCTTTCAAATATTTTCCTATTCCAGATATTGTACCGCCTGTTCCTACTCCAACTATAAAATGTGTTATTTTTCCGTTGGTTTGCTCCCAAATTTCAGGACCAGTTTGTTCATAATGCGCAATTGCATTCGATGGATTATCGTATTGATTGACATACCAAGAATTTGGAATTTCGGTTCCCAATCTTTTCGAAACTGAGTAATAAGATCTGGGATCTGTTGGTTCTACATCTGTTGGACAAACAACTACTTTAGCGCCAACAGCACGTAAAATATCCATTTTTTCTTTGGATTGTTTGTCGGTTATTACAAAAATACATTTGTAACCTTTAACGATTGCAGCTAGTGCCAATCCCATTCCAGTATTTCCTGAAGTTCCTTCGATTATTGTTCCGCCTGGTTGTAAACGACCATCGGCTTCTGCGTCTTCGACCATTTTAAGTGCCATTCTATCTTTGGTAGAATTACCAGGATTAAATGTTTCTACTTTGGCAAGAACAAGAGCATCAATGCCTTCGACTACTTTATTGAGTTTGACAAGTGGTGTATTACCAATTGTTCCTAGTATGTTTTCTGAGTAATTCATTTTTATTTAGTGTTCAGTGATCAGTCGCAGTTTTCAGTTGGTTAGTTTTTATTGAAAACTTTTTCTTTTTTTGAGTTCTTTTTACAAAGATATTAATTTGAAATGGAATTGTTGTTATTTAATCTAGGTTGCGTTAGGGATGGAAGGGAAAATCCTTTTAAAAATTGCTTTTTTTAAGCAATTTTTAAAAGATTTGGAATGACAGCCCGACCTCGTTTTTCGGAACGAGGTAACGCCCAAATTGTATTATTGAAAGAAGTTCCAAACCAATCCAAATCTAATCATAAAATCGCGATATGGATAATTTGGCGCGGTCAAATAATTGCTTTTTGTGAATAATGTGTTGACATGTTCAGCAATGAAAAAAATTCTTGTTTGACGAATTCGACCGTTTACGAATAGGTCAATCATCGGGAAACCACCGATTTTCTTTGTTTTTTGAATGTAAAACTCTCCGATAACAGGGTTGTAATCGTTGGCGAAATATTTTGCAAAAAAATTGAAAGTTATACCTGTTTGCAAAAATAATGCTCGTTTAAAAAAGAAATTGGAGTAATAAAGTGTGTTTCTGGTTGTGATAATAGGAACACTCAAAATTTTAGCATCTTGCTTGACTTCTTGAAAAAGTAGTGTGTTGTCGAGCGAAAACTTGCGAAATCTAAATTCTTTATTAGCTTGAACTGACAGATAATTTATAGCACTCGCAAACTGTTTTGGAGTGATTTTTTGAAAAATGGTATCATCGTTAGAAAAATATAAAAAATCATTCAGATTAGTATATTGAATTGTGGCGTTTATGAATTTGGTATTGGCAACTAATTTTAAAGTATTGATTTTTTCATTCTTAAAATTATTACTCCAATTATAACTTTTGTAACTTGATTGGTAAAGGTTGAAATTGTTATTGGGTTGTTTGCTCAAGTTAAGATATTGAAACGTAAAATTATTATTTTCGTTAAATTTATAATTCAAATTAGCGTTAATTTCTGAAATTGTTTGTGCAGAAATGGCTTTTGAAATGGTGATATTTCCCGAATAATTATTTTTGTTGAATTGGTAATTTCCACCTAAAGTTTGAATTATACTTGATAATAATGGAGGTATCGTTTTGTTATTGAATATCAACACTTTGTCATAATAGGTATTGTTGCGGTAATCTTCTGCGAAAAAAATAAATTTACCTAGTTTTTTATTTTTAAATGCAAATCCGATTTTGTTGTAAAGCTTGTTGTAAAAAGTCGAATCTATTATATTTGCCGACTTATAAGAATCGCCAAATTGTGAATTGAAACTTGCTTTTGAAGTGTTTGCAACAGTTACTTGATTGAATTCGAAAAACTTGTCTTCGTAATTTATTTGATGAAAAACATCTAAATAATTGTCTTTGGATTTAGTATTTATTCGAAAACTGTGGTCTAAGAAAAACCGTATACCTTGTAAAAGTGATTTTGCATCATTTTGATTTACTGCAATTCGTGGTCTATCATCAAATTGCGAGTTACCTGATTCGAAATCGATTATATTCGTAACTCCGCCATTTTCACCATTTAAAATATCTTCTTTTGTGAAATGAAAATTGGCTTTATACTTTTCATTTTTAGTTTTGTAACTTGTCGTGAAAGTAAAATTTCCTGTACTAGAAAGTTGGTTAATATACTTACCAACAGAACGCAATCCTTTATATGAAATTGATAAATTAAGCCGTTCGGAAAGATTGACAGTTATCAAAGCTTGTAGATTTTGACCTTGTTCCATAACAGATTTATAATACAAATCGGTTATTGGTGTGGCTACCGAATAATAATTAATATCATCGGCTCTCGAAAAATTGAATGATTTAGCACGGAAACCAATTTCAGGAAATACTGAATTGTTAGTTAGGCTGTAATTTAGCGTATTATAAGTTTGACCTTCATTAGCAAAAGGCAATAATCCAAATATATCTTTTCGCAAATAATTAAATTTGTATAGTTTATGTATCGTTAATGTGGTATCGACATATGTTGTGTCATTGTTCAAGCTAACAATTCTGTATTGATTGTACTTAGCTTTGGGTTTGTCTTTACTTCGATCTATGCGTAATGATTTATTTTTAATAGTATCTGTTTTTGTTTCGTCATTTTGCGAAAAACAAAATAAATTAAGAGTTAAGAGAATTAATAGAATAAATTGCTTCATAGTTAAAAAAGTCAATTGCAAAAATACACAAATGATTTGTTATAGAAAATATAAAGTTTGATATTTGAGGAAGTATTTATAAATATATTTAATAAAAAAACCACCAACTTTCGCTGGTGGTTTTTTAGAATATAAGATATAATTTAATTATTGCTTAACAACTTTAGCAGTAGAAACTGTTCCTTCGTTATTAGTGACTTTAACTAAATAGATACCTGTGTTGTAAGATGTCATGTCGATAGTAACATTTGACAAGGAAGAATAAGTATTGTTTGAAACAACTTTTCCTAACATGTCTGTAACTAAGACTTGGTTGATGTTTGTACCTTTCAATTCAACTAAACCGTTTGTTGGGTTAGGAGCGATTGAGTAACCTGAAGTAGAGAATTTTGTTGTTGATACAGAGTTACAAGATGCTAATTGAGTACCCACATATTTAAAAATACCTCCCTCAGTAATAGTAGTACTAAATCCAGCAGCTAAACCATTTGAGCCGTTGAAAAAAGAAACTGCCGTAGGGTTGTCAACATTAGAATCGTCACCCAAACCGTTAATATCAGTATTATTTACACCTTTATCACAACTATATGAAGAACCACGTACAGCTAAATCAGCGTCTTGACCAATAACAACCCAAACATTATTTTCACCTGGAACAAAACAATGCTTCCCATCTCTTATTGGTGAAAGCGGTATTTCAGGTATCCAAGTCATTCCACCATCAGAACTTCTCCAAAAATTATTTCCGTCATCTGTTAAAATTCCATCAGTTGCACTTTGGAACGAATATTGACCATTCTGAAAATCAGCAACTGGACCTGGTACAGTATTTACAACCCAGTTTAGTCCTCTGTTATTAGACTTAAAAATACGACCTTTGTTAGTACCGCACCAAACATTATCGCCTTGTACATATATACCTCTAGTGTAAAAATATTCACCAGCTACTGGAACAGGAATATTTGCAGCTGGAATTCGTACCCAAGTTGACCCTCCATCAACAGTAGAATAACCTTCATAAGTAGTTGGTGAATCAGGATCACCAACAGTAAAACCAACATTTTCATCCCAAAAATGGATAACATCAGCAAATGAGGCTGTTGCATTGTAGCTGGCAGAGTTTTGTCTATTCCAAGTGACACCGGAATCAGTTGTTTTATAAACACCACCACCAGAAGCACCGGGTACATCAGGAAAAACTGCAACAAAAGCAGTAGTACCTGATACTGCTGAAATACAACCTATACCAAGAGTATTTGCGACATTTATGCTACCTGCTGTCCAAGTAACACCACCATCCGTAGATTTTGTAAATTCTCTAACAGTAACAGCACCACCAGATCCATCATATGCAGTTGCCCAAACATCATTAGAATTTGCATACGATATTTGATTAATTCCTCGAGAAGCTGAGGCAAAACCAGTTGCATACTCCTGCCAAAACACTTGTGCTGAAGCTAAAGAGCTAAAGCCTAAAAAAATAAAAATTTGTAAAAGTTTTTTCATAATAAAAAATTGATTAAAAAATTAGTAAATAAAAATAATTAAGGATTGGGATTGAAATTTAATGCCTCAAATAAAGAAGTTTCTCCAAAACCTGTTTTTTTTATAGTAAGAACAGTTTTAAAACCTGATGTAGCAGTTAAACCATTATATACTCCATTGAAAGTTTGTACTTTACCATCAGAAAAACGTAGTATTATTCTAAACTTTAAATCTAATGGTGTTGTAGCTAAATCAGTAACGCCAGTCACACCAATTTTTAGTTTGTAAGAACCCTCATTGTAGGCATAGCTTGATATTGTAGTTCCGCGAGGCAATTCAGCCGTGGCACCTAACTTTAATTTACTCAAAATATAATTTTTTGGAATGTCATTAGCGGCACCTACATTAACTTCTTTAAATACTGAACCATTAAAAGTATTTGAAATAACATTAGGAAATTTAACTATACTAACAATTGGTGCATCGTCGTTAGGTGAATCAAATAATAAATCCGAATTATAACGTCTAACAATAACGTTAGAATTGTTTGTAATACTAATACCATGTGTATCGATAAATTTCTGAGCAGTTATTTCTAAATCAGTATCAAAAATAATATCATAAAGCAAACCACCAACATTTATACGACCACTTCCATTTGAACCAGTAATAGTTATGGAAGAAGTTTTAATTCTTTCAATTTTAAATTTCAGTTTATTTTTAATTGTTTTGTTTTCCCAATCTAATGATATTTTTAATCTGTCATCTTTAGTTGAAGGAACACTAGAATTACCCGAATTAATGGTTAATGTATTGGAATCAATTAAAAAATGTTTAGATGGTATTTTATTTTTAAAATTAATAGCAGTTAACTTAATATCACTTGTTAAGTCAAAAGTACCATCACCACCTGGAATTTGCAACTTGGCCAATCCAGATAAATTGCCTGGTAAAATTATTATTTTTGTATTTCTAATACTACCTGCAAGGGAGTAAGAAGTAGCTTGAACCTCCAATGTATCATTTGTAATTTGTCTAAAACTTGATGGAACTTCAGCTTTCACTTCAACTTCTTGACCAGGTAGGGCATACATCTCTCCAGAAGAAACAACACCAGTTATAGTTTCAATAACTTGATTATCGATAGGAGAACCAGAAAATTTTTCATTTGTTTCACAAGAAATGAAAAATAAAAAAGAAATAAAAAAAAGAATCTTGAAATATTTCATAATATATAAATTAAGGTATGTAATTATTGTAATTATCCAAAAAACCAGGTAATGAATAAGACGCAGTTTGAAAAATTTGTGTTGTAAATCTATAACCTTGCTTCATTGTTTTTTGACTTTTTATTACTGATGATAAATTATTATAATCAATTTTATTTCCTTTAAAATCATAAGAAAAAGCTCGAAATCTAAAAATATCACCCTGAATAAAAGTAGAAACATCAATACTAAGTGCATCAGCTAACATCTGTGGTGTTATTTCTAAATTTGAAGGAAAAGAATTAATAGTTAATAATTTAACATAATTCCCAGTAACAACATCATTAGTTTCCCTACGAACAAAAATTTCATAAGAAGCAACATTATTTGCTGGTGAAGTTAATAGTCCTCCAAAAGTTACTTCATTTAACTTTAGAATATCAAGTACTTTATTAGTTATATCCAATCTAACAAATTGACCTTGAACTTCTAGTGGTCTTGGGTCTAAACTTTCATCTTTTTCACAAGAAAATGTAAAAAAAGATATTAAAAATAAGTAAAATAAATTTTTCATAAATTATAAATTAAAATTAATGTAATGGAGTAGTAAATGTAGCTTTGTCCCAAAATACCTTTCTTGTTCTCACATTAGTTGGAACATTTGGATTATTGTTTACTGCACTTCCAGGATATAATGCTGTACTATAAAATGAATCATCTGTTAATTCTAAAGTAGGTTGAAAATTTGAGGGATAACCAGTTCGTCTGTAATTATTATATGGCTCTATACCATTACCCCAAGAAGCAATATAAAATTCTTTAATTATAAATTCAAGTTTTTTGTCACTTGATAATCCATCATAAACTCCAGAAACATATCCTATGTAATCATTTCTTTCTAATGTATTTATTTTATAAAATGAGCTAAAGTTTTTGATTTCTGCAGTGTTAGGTAAACCATTTATAATTAGTGATCCTATAGGATATAAACCTTCAGCAATACCTGGAATTAAACCTTCAGATTTTAAATTGTTTTCAGGGTAATCAGTACTCAATGTCAAAACTCTATCGATTGAATGATTTATACCAAGTAAAAACTCGCTTTTAGCATTTCCAGAAACGCCAACAGTTAGAACAGCTTCTGCAATCATGAAATGTACATAAGAAGATAGTAAGATTGGCATTATTCCTTGACCTTTTTTACCTGCCTCTCCACTAGTTTGAGTACTATTTGGAACTTTACCGTAAATCCCCCCCAATTTTCCGCCAATTGGGTAAAGACCACCAACTGCACGTATATCATTATCAGGCGGTATACCCGAATTATCACCATGATCTCTGCCAAGAAAACCTGAACCTGGAATAGCAACTTGACCTACCCAATTCGAAACTTTATAAGTGGCTCTTGTATCATTGAAAAAGGACGAATAACGTTGATCTGAAAAGTGAAGCGGTCGTGTAAGCTTTGGTAAAGTAAAATCATTTAAAGAATTTAATTGATCATCTTGTCTGTAAAAATAAAAATCTGTCCTTGGATCCTTAACAAGATCAACAGAATTTGAAGTCAAACCTTTTTCAAGAGTCATTGACCACATAATGTAGTTACCAATATATGCACCACCACCAAGTTCGTATTGGTCATTATATAATGGGTGACGAGTGTTGGGAGAAAATCTGGAATTACCATATCTAAAAATAAAGTCCTCATCAACAGTATCAATAATATTATTTTGTAATACAATTTGATTAATTGCTGGACCAATGTTAGGATAACCTATTTCATTACCAGATAATTTCGCGTTGATAAGCATTTTAAGTTTTAAAGTATTTGCAAGTGTTATCCAGCTTGCTTGATTTTTGTAATATAAATCCGTATTTTTTAATTTGGGACTTTGAGGTGTGCTCAATAATAAAATAGCATCATCTAATTCTTGCAAAATTATTTTATAAACTGATTCACTAGAATCATATTTTGGAGTTAAATTTTTATTTCCTTGCAAAGCTTCCGTAACAGGGATATTACCAAACATATCTGTTAATGTTAATAAGACATATGCCCTAATTACTCTGCTTGCACCATAACTGTAATTATACTTTAATTCAATTGACTTGGGTTCCATTGCTTTTACAGCATTTAAAATATTGTAACCTAAAAACCAAACATTATTAAAATTTACAGGTGCAAAAGCATTGTCATAAGTGTTCCCACCTGTCATTGCCATCTGTCGAGTAACTCTTTGTGTAAAGTTGTTAGCTGCATCTACAAATTCTGGTAGTTGAACTTGAACATAATTAAAAGTGTAAACTGGATCAAGCAACAATGCACTCGTCGCACTTTTATTTTCAGTTTGTTCTAAATCTAATGTTTCACAGCTTGAAACAAATAGAAACAAAATAAATATATATATAATATTTTTCATAAAATAATTTTTTTATAATTGAAAATTTACAATAAAGAATCAATAATTTTATATTTTTGTTAAAAAGTTAAGTTAAAATTAATACCAAATCTTTTTGCGGTTGGACCAGTCAGATAATCAAATCCTTGACCATTACCAACACCTAGACTCAAAACTTCAGGGTCAAAATTTAAATATTTAGGAAAATTAAAAGCTTTAAACCATAAATTTTGTCCAACAATTGAAAACGAAATTGTACCAAAAGGTAAATTCTTCAAGTATTTCTTTGGTAATTTATATGACAAGGAAATTTCTCTAAGCCTTAAATTAGTTGCGTCGTAAATAGCGGACTCATTTATAAAAAATCCTGAATTATTAAATCCATATTGTGTGTAACCAATTTGAATATCATTTATTTGACCATTTGTTTTTACCCCCGGCAAAATAACTGTTCCAGACCTGTCAAAATCAGTATCCTTTGTAGAACCTCTTGAAAGCAATGCGGCCGCAGTTGTTGAATAAATATCTCCACCCTTCTGAAATTCTAACTGGAAACCGAAAGTTATATTTTTATATGAAAATTCGTTAATTACAGTTGTTCTGAAGTCTGGATTAGGATCACCAATTTGAGAAAGTTCATTTTTTTCTAAATAATTTCCATCATTTCCAACTACATAATTACCATTAAGATCTCTCAATATAGTGCTACCATATATAACTCCATAATTCTTTCCGGGAACAGCAAAATTACCTAAATTAGTGAATCCTGCAATAGGTAATTCTCTTACAGTACCCAAACCAAGTTCATCTACAGTATTAATGTTTTTTGTGAATTGGTTTGATATATTCCATCCGAAACCATCATTTTTAGATTTAAAAACAATTAAATTCAATCCTAATTCTATTCCTTTATTTGAAACTTGAGCTACATTATCTGAAGTTACATCGTAACCTGATGACGGGTCTAAATCTCTATCTACAATTAAATCTGTTGATTTTTTGTTGTAAAGTGATAAATCAAGACCAATTCTGTTATTAAAAAATTTACCCTCAATTCCTAATTCAAATTCTTTAACTAATTCAGGTTTTAAATTTAAATTTCCAAGTACACGATCAGGTGAAAGAGTATTAATTGGAGTTCCATCGTTAGCCAAAAAAACTTTCGAACCAGTACTTAAACCTCTAATCGTTGAATAAGCATCAGGAAAACCTGCAGAAGAACCATAACTAATTCTAAATTTTAAAAAATTAACTTTACTTCCTTTAAGAAATTCCAATGCATCAGTAGGAACGAAGGATAAAGATGCTGAAGGATAAAATAAGCTTCTATTTTCTGGTTGTAAAGAAGAATAGGAATCTCTTCTACCTTGTAAATTCAGATATAAATATTTCTTAAATCCAATCGTTGTGCTACCATAAAGACCAACGATATTGAAACTTTGCTTTAGAGACTCACTTCTGCTGTTCTCATAATTTTCAAAATTTTGATCTTCAATAAGACCATAAACAAATTGTTTCGTAAGTAGAACTCTTTGATAATTATATGCTTCTAATCTTGGATTGAAACCAATTGTTCCATCGATATTCCAATCTCCAGATTTACCTAATTTCTTATCAAAGTTAAAACTAAACGTATGATCAAAAATTGTATTTTGATTTGTACTTGTTCTTAAAAATCCTTCATTATCAAATGGCTGTCCATTCCCTCTGTTTATGTAATATTTTTTTACTTGGGTAAAATAATCAGTTGATAGTCTGTATGAAAAATTTGACCAACTATTTAATTCAAAAGATGTAGTAAAATTTCCAAAAAATCTTCTAACTGACTCATCGTCGCTTGAATTTTTTAAAGTCCATCTTGGGTTAGGTATATCATTTCTGTAGTTGACAGAGGATTTATCAAGCGTATTTTCAAAAGGTAAATTGAAAAGGTCAATATTCCTTGGAGTATACAAAATATTTGAAAAAACAGAAGGTGCTGCAGCATTAGAACCAAAACCAGCAGCTGTTGGTGGAGATTTCTTATCTGTTCGTACATAATTTACCACAGAGCTAAAAGTAAGACCATTAGATAGCTTAGTAGATCCACCTGTACTTAAGTTTAACCTTCTGTAATAGTTATTCTCAATGAAACCTTTATCATCAGTATTTCCTACATTCAAATTGTATGATGTGCTATCTCCTCTACCGCCAATATTAACTGAAGTTGTATTAACAATTCCAGTTGTAAAAAAAGGCTTAACATTGTTTTTAGGCTCGTATTTTATGTTTATAGCATCCCCAGTAGAATCAAAAAATTGAGGAAAAACCTCTGCTCCATATTGAGAGTATGGATGAGGAACTGTTCCGTCACTACTAATTCCTTGAGTACCTCTGGTATCAAAATTCGGACCCCAATTTGAAAATGCCTCCTGAAAATTATTATCAAAACCATTTCCATAATTATTTTGATAATCAGGCAAAGATGCAATTTGAGTAAAATAGGTAGATTGAGAAAAACTTACTTCCATTTTTTTATTAATACCTTTTGTATTACCCGATTTGGTGGTAACCAAAATAACTCCATTTCTTCCAGAAGAACCGTATAAAGTTGTAGCACTTAATCCTTTCAATATACTTATAGATTCTATACTATTTGGATCTAAATCCAAAAATCTCGATGATGCATTTGTAGCACCTTCAACAAAATTACCATCTGAATTAGTTTCTGAATTAAATGGAATACCATCAACTACGAACAATGGCTGATTTGATCCAGTTATAGAAGAATAACCACGAATAATAATATTTGTACCAGAACCTGACAATCCACTAGTTTGCTGAATATTTACACCGGGAGCTTTACCAGTTAAAGCTCTTGCAACATCGGTTGAAGGTTTAGATGCAAAATCTTCTGCCTTTATTGTTGTTACTGCGTAGCCAAGTGCCTTTTTAGACTTCTTAATACCTTGACCCGTTACAACAACTTCAGCTATTTCTAGGCTTGATGCAACTCGCATTTTCATATCAACAACATTGTTGGCTCCTACCGTTCTAGTAACTTCGTCCATACCAATGAACGAAAAAACTAATACATCGCCACTTTTTGCTTTAATAGAATAGCTTCCGTCAAAATCTGATTGTGTACCTCTATTAGTACCTTTAATTGTTATGTTGGCTCCAGAAACTGGCCCTTTTTCGTTAGAAACAATACCTTTGATTGTTTTTTCTTGAGCAAACGAAAATTGCATTAATAACGCTAGCAAAAGCGCATAAATCCATTTGAACTTTGATCTCATATTAATTTTTTGAGTTAGTTAGTTTGCAAACTTCTTAATAATTTCTTAATTAAACAAATATATTTTCTTAATATTTCAATTTTTTATCCTAGAAAATATTCAAATACTTTTATTGTACACAAATAGTGGGCATTGTTACACTAAAAACAAACTTTTATTATATTTTTGTTTAAAAAACGCATGTTATTAAAAAATTATTCTAATTTTTTACTTGAAGCAGGAACAGACGAAGCTGGTCGTGGTTGCTTGGCTGGTCCTGTTACGGCTGCTGCATTTATTTGTCCGAAATTTTCTGAAACTGAAATCGAAAAAAATCCGAATTTGAAATTATTTTTTGACTTAATAAATGATTCTAAGAAACTAACCGAAAAAGTTCGTGACAAATTGAAACCAATAATAGAGGAAGTTGCAATTTCTTTTGCAGTTACTCACGTTTTTCATGATGTTATCGACGAGATAAATATTCTTAATGCATCTATTTTGGCAATGCAAGAATCTGTTTTAAAATTAAATCCTGTACCATTATATGTTATAGTTGATGGGAATGCTCCTTTTATTTCAAAAAAAGGTTTTAAAAAAGATTTTACCGACAATGAAAAATTTATTTTAAGTTCTATTCCAAGTTCAAGCATTATTAAAGGTGATTCTAAATATATTAGCATTGCTGCTGCATCGGTTTTGGCAAAAACTTATAGAGATGAATACATGAACAGAATTCACGAAGAGTTTCCGATGTATAATTGGAAACAAAACAAGGGTTATCCGACTAGAGAGCATCGAGAGGCAATTTTAAAGTTTGGTGTAACAAAATACCACAGATTGACTTTTAGACACTAGATTTTTAATGTTATACTCTTAGGCGATTGACCTAAATATAGATGGTATTGAGATTTCTAAATAAATTTACATTCAAAAAGTGTTTCAAAATGTTTCAATATTTTTTCTTTGACTTGAGTTTCGTCAACTTTACCGATTCCGAGTTCAACATTTAGTGATGTCACAGCCTTACCTTTAATACCACAAGGAATAATATTATCAAAATAGCCTAAATCTACATTTACATTTAACGCAAATCCGTGCATGGTTACCCATCGACTGGCTCGAACGCCCATTGCGCAAATTTTTCTTGCAAATGGTGTTCCGACTCCTAGCCAAACTCCTGTTTCGCCATCGGATCTCGAGCATTCTAGTCCATATTCATTTAATGTAAGGATTATTGCTTCTTCTAGAAATCGCAAGTATTTGTGAATGTCTGTAAAAAAATTTTCTAAATCTAGAATTGGGTATCCAACAATTTGTCCTGGTCCATGATAGGTTATATCGCCACCACGATTTATTTTATAAAAAGTGGCTCCTTTTGATTCGAGTTGTTTCTCTGTCAATAATAAATTACTCAAATCGCCACTTTTTCCTAAAGTATAAACATGGGGATGTTCTACAAATAAAAAATAATTTGGCGTTTCGATAGTGGTTTCTTCCCTCCTATTTTTAATTTTTAAATCTATTATTTCTTTAAAAATTAATTCTTGATTTTCCCAAGTTTCTCTGAAATCTTTATTTCCTAAATCCGAGACTATAATTTTTTTATTCATTATATATGAAACTATTTTTTTTCTAAAACGACTTCTAAATTAGTTATTTCTGGGTTTTGTAAACAATCTGATAATAAAAATTGTACAAACAATGATTTGCCGTTTGCACTTATTCTTGCGTTTGGGTTAGAAACTCTTACTATTGTGTTTGCAAAATTATAATTCAAATTATAAACTTGATTTATTGAGAGGCTTTTAAACTGAGATTTTAGATTATCAATTTCTATTGATTTTTTTTCTAAATTAGAAACGTTTGTAATTTTTACTTTTCGTTTAAAAATTGATTTATCAAAACTATAACTTACATCAAAAAAATGTTCTTCGGAAGATAAAGCATAATTATTAATTAAATCATCAAGATAGTCTTCGGTTTTGTAAAGATCAGGAACTTCTTCAATTTTATCGAATTTCTGAAAAATTCTGGTTCTAAAATCTTTGGTGTAAGAGTTTTTGTTAATTATAACTTCGGCGTTTTCGTAACTTTTAAAAACTTCTTGTTCGGAATTTGTTAATTTAAAAAATATCGGATTTGAATCTGTTAAGATATCTTTGAAATGATATAGAGTATCAACAAATTTTTCTTCTCTGTTATAATTTTCGCCAGCAATTTGCATATAACTTGCTTCGTCTCGAACTTCTTCAATCTCGATAGTACCAGCTCCATTCTCATCTAAAGTTACTGTTTCTGTAACATGACAACTTGTTATGGTTAAGATTATTAAGATATAAAAATATAATTTCATGAATATTGTTTTTGTGTTGTAAATATATAATAAAATAATTTAATGTTTTTGGGTCTGGAATTTTAAAAGTTTTTAGAAAATAAATTCTCGTAAACTAACCCAGATAGTCGCAAGTAGCTTTTTTGTTTCGTTTTTTATCGGGGCCAAAAACTACTGCAAATAGCGGGACAATTGTTGTGATAAAAGATAATATTTTGTTCCAAAAAAATAAAATAATTTTGATATATTTGCAATAATAAAAAACCATAAAATGGCATTGTCAGAACAAGAAATTCTTCGTAGAGAAGCACTTACCGAGTTAAGAAATTTAGGAATCGAGCCTTATCCAGCAGCCGAATTTGTTACAACCAATTATTCAACCGAGATTCTTGCCGATTTCGAAAAATTCGATGGCAAAGAAGTAATTTTGGCTGGTCGATTGATGCAAAAACGAATTATGGGCAAAGCATCGTTCGCCGAATTGAAAGATGCCGAAGGTCGCATTCAGATTTATATTGCTCGTGATGATGTTTCCACAGATGAAGAAAAAACAATGTACAATGTTGTTTTCAAGAAATTGCTTGATATTGGAGATTTTATTGGAATTCGTGGAACGGTTTTTAAAACTCAAGTTGGCGAAGTTTCTATTCATGTTTATGGAATGACGGTTTTGGCAAAATCTCTTAAACCGTTGCCAGTTGTTAAAACCGATACTGACGGCAAAATTTATGATGCTTTTTCGGATCCTGAACAAAGATACAGAAGACGTTATGTTGACTTAACCGTGAACGATCACGTGAAAGAAACTTTCATTAAACGCACGAAATTGTTCAATGCTATGCGAAATTTCTTTAATTCGAAAGGATATTTAGAAGTCGAAACGCCTGTTTTGCAACCAATTGCTGGTGGCGCAGCGGCTCGACCGTTTGTAACACATCATAATTCGTTGGATATTCCGTTGTATATGAGAATTGCTAATGAATTGTATCTCAAACGATTAATAGTTGGTGGTTTTGATGGTGTTTATGAATTTTCTAAAAACTTTCGTAACGAAGGAATGGACAGAACGCATAATCCAGAATTTACGGCAATGGAAATTTATGTTGCCTATAAAGACTACAACTGGATGATGACTTTTACCGAAAACCTTTTGGAGCATTGTGCACTTGAAGTGAATGGTGTTACCGAAACGACTTTTGGCGAACACAAAGTCAATTTCAAAGCACCGTATGCGAGAGTGACAATGACCGATTCGATTAAACATTTTACAGGTTTTGATATTTCTGGAAAATCAGAAGCTGAACTTTTTGAAGCTGCTCGTGGAATGGGAATCGATGTTGATACCACAATGGGAAAAGGAAAATTAATAGATGAAATTTTTGGTGCCAAATGCGAAGGAAACTACATTCAGCCTACTTTTATAACCGATTATCCTAAAGAAATGTCGCCTTTATGCAAACAACATCGGGACAATCCAGAATTGACCGAGCGTTTTGAATTAATGGTTTGCGGTAAAGAAGTTGCCAATGCTTATTCTGAATTGAACGATCCAATTGACCAACGAGAACGTTTTGAACACCAATTGAAATTGTCAGAAAAAGGCGATGACGAAGCAACACAATTTATAGACGAAGATTTCTTGCGTGCTTTAGAATATGGAATGCCGCCAACCTCTGGACTTGGAATCGGAATGGACAGATTGATTATGTATTTAACTAACAATCAATCCATTCAAGAAGTTTTGTTTTTTCCGCAAATGCGTGCCGAGAAAAAAGCAATAGAATTAAGCAGTGAGGAAAAGTTAATTATAGAAACCATTAAAAAATTGTCACCAATTTCTATTACTAATTTAAAATTAGCTGTCGGTTTAAGTGGTAAACAATGGGACAAATCGACAAAAAACCTTTCTGCTCAAGGAATAACCAAAATTGTTGTTGATGGAGACAATAAAAATATGATTTTAGCATAAAAATCAGTAAAATTAGCAAAAAAAAGGTTGTCATTTGGCAACCTTTTCTATTTAAAACACTGAATATCAATTCTTCTAAATACCAAATAACAAAATCGCAATTCTAAATAAATAAAACGTACCTTTGCAAAAAATTAAAAACGCTTGATTATCTAAAATTAAGTTATAAATTAATTCAGAATCAGATATTTAATATTTAATATCAGAAATCTAAAATTATTAAAATGAGCAATATTGTAGCCATTGTCGGAAGACCAAACGTGGGCAAATCGACACTTTTTAACCGATTAATAAAACGTCGCGACGCTATTGTCGATGCAGTTTCGGGTGTAACTCGTGATCGAAATTACGGCAAAAGCGAATGGAACGGAAAAGAATTTTCGGTAATCGACACTGGCGGATATATAAAAGGTTCAGACGACGTTTTCGAAGGAGAAATCCGCAAACAAGTTGAATTGGCTATAGACGAATCTGACGTAATAATTTTTGTAGTCGATGTAGAGGAAGGCATTACACCAATGGACGATACAGTTGCAAGGCTTTTACGTAAAGTAAAAAAACCAGTAATTCTTGCAGTCAACAAAGTCGATAACGCCATGCGCGAGAAAGACGCAATGGAATTTTATAATCTTGGACTAGGAGAATATTACACATTTGCAAGTATTTCGGGTTCAGGAACTGGCGATTTGCTAGACGCAGTTATTAATGCTTTCCCAGAAAAACCATTACCAACTCAAGAAGATATCGAGTTGCCAAGATTTGCTGTAGTTGGTCGTCCAAATGCAGGAAAATCAAGTTTTATAAACGCACTTATTGGTCGTGACCGATTTATGGTAACCGATATTGCAGGAACAACACGTGACTCGATTGATACTAAATTCAACCAATTTGGTTTCGATTTTAATCTTGTTGATACTGCCGGAATTCGCCGAAAGGCCAAAGTAAAAGAAGATTTAGAATTCTATTCTGTAATGCGATCGGTTCGAGCGATTGAACACGCCGATATTTGTATTTTAATTATCGATGCAACCAGAGGTTTCGAAGGTCAAGATCAAAGCATTTTTTGGTTAGCAGAAAAAAACCGAAAAGGAGTTGTAATCCTTGTTAACAAATGGGATTTGGTCGAAAAAGACACCATGTCAACCCGTGATTACGAAGCCAAAATTCGTGAAGAACTTATGCCTTTTACAGATGTGCCAATTCTATTCGTATCGGCAATTACAAAACAAAGATTGTTAAAAGCACTCGAAACCACAGTTCAAGTTTTCGAAAACAGAAAACAGCGCATTCCAACCTCGAAATTCAATGATTACATGTTGAAAGTAATCGAAGGTTATCCGCCACCAGCCTTGAAAGGTAAATATGTAAAAATAAAATATTGTATGCAATTGCCAACACCAACGCCACAATTTGTGTTTTTTGCCAACTTGCCGCAATATGTCAAAGAAGCTTACAAACGTTTTTTAGAAAACAAAATCCGTGAACAATGGGATTTTTCTGGTGTTCCTATAGATATTTACATTCGTGAGAAATAGCATTTGGGCGTGACCTCGTCTCGTCAGAAAAAGACGAGACGAGGTCGGGCTTTCATTCCAATCTTTTTTAAAACAAAATTCCAGCCCGAAAAAGCTGGAAATTTTATTTTAAAAAAGGATTTTCCCTTCTATCCCTCACGCAAAAACCTGATTGATAAGAAAAATATTGTTTTAATTTAGAAATCCCTTTTCAAATTTTTTTAGAAAAGGGATTTTTAATTTTATAATTGTTTAGTTGGTTCTTGTTTGGTATTAAAAATTCTGGCAATAAAAACAACACCATCTAGTTGCGAATAAAGTATTTTATAATCTTTAACAAAAAATCTTCTAAATTCTGATTCAATTTCATCAATTTGATATTGTTCAAAAAATCGAATCTCTTTTGATGTTTTTAGAATTTCATCTTTTAAATTTTTGGCACTTTGAACTGAATAATTAGAGTGAATATAGAAAATGGATTTTAATTGTTCTTTTGCTGTTTTTGTCCAAATTATTTTCAAACTACTCATTACCAAGTTTTAGATTCGGTTTCTAAATCTTCTTGAGTAACAAAATCACCACGTTTTATCTCATCAATTGAATTTTTCAATTCTAATTTGTATTGATTTCTTGTTAATGCGTTTCCATTTACCAAAAAAGCAACTACTTCGTCATCTTGATAATTATCTATAACATTTTTCAAAACCTTTAATAGTTGTTCATCAGCATTATTGATAATTTCTAAAATGTTGTTTTTTAATTCTAATGCTCCCATAACTAAATATTTAAATACAAATTTAATAATTAATTTTAAATAATTGATGTATTAAAAAAAATCCCTTTTCAAAAATTGTTTTGAAAAAGGAATTTTTAATTTTTTTAAAGTTGTAAATTTTAATAAAAATATTCTGTTATGACTGTACTAGATTCACTACCATTTGTTTTACGAGAACTTTCGGTTATAGGAAAATCTGAAGAATTATACGTGTAACTAAAAACATAAAGAAAATTATTTAAGATAGATAAAGCTGAATTTCCTTCCCAAGTTTTAATATTATGTGTAAAAGCCTTAATATCATTTGCAAAAGCAATTTTATTGTAACCTGTAACATTCATTAAAGGAAAATTTTTATTGTCGTAAGTATAATTAGAAATATATGAATAAGCAGGACCAAATTCACTTTCAATAACATTAGTTTCTTTTTTTGTTATTGTTCCATTTGTAAAAAAAACTTTGCTTGTTGAAACTTTAATTGTTTGTGAAGTATTTGTTCCTTTATAATTTACTGACGAAATATCTCCATTAGCTAAATAAGTGAAATCTGATTTCGAACCTGACCCATTACTAACAATTACATAGCTGTATAATCTATTGCTAGAATCATAATTAAAAGTTTCTTTTTTATAGAGTGCCATTCCAATGAACTCTTCAATTTGAGTAATCAAATCTCCTGAGTAGGTAAATATAGCAGAATATCCTTCTGTATTCGTTGAAATTATTGAAACTAATTTTTTTCCGTTATAAGTATAATTTTTTGTAATTGGTATTCCATTTGTACCAGTAGAAATAGTTTTTGTCAAAAAAATTCCTGACGGATCTACAACAGGCGGAACAACCACAACTGGATCTGGATTAACCACAATTGGTGCATCTTCACTCTTCGAACACGAACTCAAAACCAATGCAAAAGCACTAAAAACCAATAATAATTTTTTCATAATAAAGTATTGTTAAATTGGATGTAAATGAAAAAAAAAAAAAAAAATGAAAAACCAAAGTTTTTGGAGGTTAATTTTTTGAAACAAAAGATATAATAACAAAAGATATTTGAAAGCTATGTAAATTTTGAATTTGAAAAAAAATATGAAATTAAATAAATCAATATCAATAGATAAATAATCAAAAAAATATTGGATATGTATTCAATTAGCATTTTTTACAAATTACAAGCTAAACTTTTTAAAAATTCACGATTACTAGATTATGCATATAAAGGATTTTATCAAAAAAAAATGCAATAATACTAGTTCAATATTTTTTGAAATAAATTGCGCAAAAGTAAAGGTCTTTTCTATTGGAACATCAATTTTTAAAAAAATTGGAATTGCCTGCCAGTTTCCATCCAAGACAGCAGCAAAAAGCTTCTAATAATCCAACAACTCCAATATCTTAACCTTCACTTTATCAACATTTGGAATCATAGTTTGTTCTAAAATAGTGTTCAACGGAATTGCTGGCATATTCTCTGAACCAATAACCATGACCGGCGCATCAAGATTTCGGAAACATTTTTCTTGAATTAGTCCAGCCAAACTTCTCGCAAACGAATTATTGGTTGGCTCTTCGGTAACGACCAAACATTTTTTGGTTTTTCGTACAGATTTCATAATTGCCTCTTCATCAAGCGGATATAAAGTTCGCAAATCGATAATCTCGACTTGATTTTTCAAATCAGTCGACGCATTCAAAGCCCAATGAACTCCCATTCCATAAGTGATAATCGAAATAGTTTCATCAGTTTCTTGTTCCCAAATTTCTTGCACAATGTTGGCTTTACCAAAAGGCAATATATAATCTTCCGAAGGTTCGTTGACTCTAGCAGCATCTGTTCCTTTTACTTTGCTCCAATACAAACCTTTATGTTCCAAAATCACAACTGGATTAGGGTCGTAATAGGCGGCTTTCATCAAACCTTTTAAATCGGCACCATTACTCGGATAAGCGATTTTTATACCACGAATATTGGTCAAAACACTCTCAACAGAAGACGAATGATATGGACCACCGCTTCCGTAAGCACCAATCGGTACACGCAAAATCATGCTCACAGGCCATTTTCCGTTCGATAAATAACAAGAACGACTGACTTCGGTAAACAATTGGTTCAATCCAGGCCAAATATAATCGGCAAACTGCACCTCAACAATTGGTTTTAGTCCAACAGCCGACATTCCAACAGTCGAACCCACAATAAAAGCTTCTTGAATTGGCGTATTAAAAACACGTTCGTTGCCAAATTTTTGTGCCAAAGTTGCCGCTTCACGAAAAACGCCACCCAACCTTGCTCCAACATCTTGACCATACAGCAAACATTCTGAGTGTTTTCGCATTAATTCTTCGACTGCAAAAAGGGCACAATCGACCATAACTACTTTCTCGTCTCGTGGCGGACATCGTTCGCCAACTTCTTCGGTAATTGGAGTTGGAGCGAAATCGTGTGTAAATAAATCCTCGGGTTTTGGATCTTCGGCAAGTTGCGCACTATCAAAATCAGCTTGAACTTTAGCAACAGCAACAATCTCAATTTCAGAGATTTCAGCATCAGAAAAACCTGCATCGAGCATTTGTTTTATCAAAACTGGGTAAGGATCTCTAGAACGTGCTTCGTCTAAATCGTCACGATACCATTCCATTCGAACACCAGATGTATGGTGGTTTAATAACGGAACTTTGGCGTGAACCAAAAATGGTCGTCGCTCTTCTCGAATGGTTTTGATTACTTTTTCGATTGCCAAATAACATTCCTCAAAATTTGCCCCATCTATAGTTATGGCTTCTAAACCATGAAAACCTTTGGCATATTCAAACGCATTTTGAGCACGAGTTTCGGCAGCGTTTGCCGAAATATCCCAACCGTTGTCTTGTACTAAATACAAAATTGGAAGTTGTTTTAAAGCCGCCATTTGAAAAGCTTCGGCAATTTCGCCTTCGGTTACAGATGCGTCGCCGAGTGAACATAGAACAATGCCGTTATTTACAAAATTTGTGGTTTTCGCTTTGTGGGCTAGTGCACTTTTCAGTCCCATAGCTGCTCCAGTTGCAGGAATAGCTTGCATTCCAGTCGCAGAAGATTGATGCGGGATTTTAGGTTTATCAGTATCTTTTAAACTTGGGTGACAATAATAGGTTCGTCCGCCCGAAAACGGATCGTCTTTTTTTGCCATTAATTGCAACATTAAATCATAGGGTTGCATTCCGATTCCTAACAACATTGCGTCGTCACGATAATAAGGAAAAGCATAATCTTGTGGTAATAATTGCATTGCTACAGCAATTTGGATAGCTTCGTGTCCACGCGAAGTAGCGTGAACATATTTAGAAACGATTTTAAAATTATCTTCGTACAAATTGGTCATTGCCTTGGCAGTAGCCATTGTCGAGAAAGCATTTTTAAGAATCGATTTGTCTAATCTATTCATTTTTAATTTAATAGGATGAAAATAATTTAAAAGAAAATGTAAAAACTTTAAATTTTAGCTGTCTAAAAAAACTAATAATATCTAAAATTTTAAACAAAACAAATTACGGATATTTTGAAAGATGTGGCAAATAAAAACGGGGTTTTTAATTTTTATTTCGAGCAATACGTTTTATCATTCCGTCGAATATAAAAAAGTGAAATGGAATCATAGCATACCAATACAATCTGCCAAATAACCCGATTGGGCGGAAAGTAGCAATTTGATGTAAATAATTATTTTCATCGATTCTAAATTCGAGCCAAGCTTCGCCTGGAACACGCATTTCTGCAAAAAGCAATAATCGTTTTGCGTCTTTATCTGCCAATAAAACCCTCCAAAAATCAAGTGCATCGCCGTTGTCAAGATGTGTTGGGCTGGTTCTGCCACGACGCATTCCGACGCCACCAAAAAATTTATCAAAAAAACCACGCAATTTCCAGAGCCAAGTCGCATAATACCAACCTTTGTCGCCGCCAATCGACCAAATATTGTCTAAAACTTGATTAGAATTTAGAATTTTAATTTTCTTGACATCTTTCAAACAGCCATAAGTTGGAACTTGAACATAACTCGATAAATTTTGTTTGAATCTTGAACTTGCCAAACTATCTTTCCAACTGGAGATCACCAGGTTTTGTTCTATTTTTTTAAAGGCCAATTTAATTGCATCAATATAAGAAATTGGGTGAATTTCTAGCATTTTTTGTAATCGATTGTCGGCACAAATTACTTCCATTTTCATAGAATCGACAAGGTTTGATGCTAATTTGAAACTTGTCGAAGTTACAAAATACAACCAATAAGAAGAAAGTTTTGGCGTGAATATCGGAATTGTAAATATAGAAAGTTTGATGCCACGAGTTTTGGCATACAATTGCATCATTTGTTTGTAGGTAATGATGTTTGGCCCACCAATATCAAACGATTGGTTGTAACAATCTTCTCGATTAATAACGCCAGTTAAATAGTGAATAACATCACGAATTGCAATGGGTTGCGATTTGGTCAAAACCCATTTAGGAGTTATCATAATTGGTAATTTTTCGCATAAATCTCGAATAATTTCGAATGACGAACTGCCTGAACCAACTATAATTCCTGCTCGCAAAACGGTTGTGTTGTAATTTCCTTTTAACAGAATTTGCTCGACATTGCTGCGAGATTGCATGTGTTTGGATAAATTTGGATCATTGACAATTCCAGATAAATAAATGACTTGATTGACTTTCATTTTATCCATATAGATATTGAAATTATTGGCTGCCAATGATTCCATAATGTCAAAATTCTTGGTAGAACTTGTCATTGAATGAATCAAAAAATAGGCTATATCTATGTCTTTCGGATAGTTTTGTAATGTTGGATCTTTCAAGAAATCGACTTCCCAAATAGTGACTCTGGCTAATGTTTGCTTGTCTAAACCTAATCGCAAAGCATCACGAACACAACAAACTATTTCGTGACCTTGTTCGAGTAATTCGGGCAAAAGTCGTCTTCCGACATATCCGTTGGCGCCTGTGAGGAGGATTTTCATATCAGATAATTTTAATATTTGACACAGATTTCACAGATTTTCACAGATTTTAATTCTAGAAAATTTATTAAATCTAAATTTTAATAAAATTACTAAAAATTAATGAGAATTTTAGATTGAAACATTTTTTTTTAACCTTTAGGAAATGGACAGCGAGATTGGCTTCAGATTGCCACGTTTTCTCGCAATGACAATCTAAATTCCTCGAACAATGCTTAAAACCGAACTGATAATGTATTGAACACCAATGGCTATGGTCAAAAAACCAACAATTCTAGAAATGGCAACAATTCCTGATGAGCCAAGGATTTTGGCTAGATAATGTGCGCTTCTAAGAATAATGTATATTGCAATCGATACAGCCAAAATCGCAATTGACGAAGAGACAATTTCGAGTGTTGTTTCGTGATGTTCTTGATAATAAGCTATTAAAAGTGATATAGAACCTGGTCCAGCCAACATTGGAATAGCGAGTGGTGTGAGTGAAATGTCGTTGCGTTCTTGAATATCTTGTTCGACTTTTTTGTTAATGCCTCTTTCTTTATTGAATTTTCCGTTAAGTAATGTAAAACCTGATGTTGCAATGATTATTCCGCCTGAAATTCGTAGTGCATTGATTGTTATTCCAAAAAAAGTCAAGACATATTGCCCGACGAAAAAAGAAACTATTAATATTATAAAAACATCTATTGATGTCCAAAGTGAAACTTTTGCTCGTTCATTTGAAGAGTAATCTTGGGTTAATCCGACAAAAATCGGCACGGTTCCGATTGGGTTTAATACCGAAAATAGCGCAAAAAATAGGTAGATAAAAATTTCCATTTTTTTTATGTAAAATTAATTTAGTTTTAGAATGCAAAGTTAAACTTAAAATTAACGTTTCAATAAATTGATTGATTTTTTTGTACTTTTGTCAAATGAAAAATAAAAAGACATTAGTGCTTGGTGCATCGACAAAACCAGAAAGATATTCTTATAAAGCAATTACTAAATTAATCGAAAATGGTCATTCGGTTTTGGCAATAGGTCAAAATACTGGCGAAATTGCTGGCGTTAAAATTTATACTAAAGCAATTCCGTTGTCGGGAATCAACACTGTTTCGTTATATTTGAATGCTGCTAGACAACGAGATTATTACAATTATATTGTCGAGGCGCAACCAAAACGCGTAATTTTTAATCCAGGAACCGAAAACCCTGAATTTTATCAATTATTAGAATTGAATGGTATTAAAGCAGAAATTGCTTGTACTTTGGTGTTATTGGCGACAAATCAATATTAAAATTGGGTTTGATTATTGGCTTTTTTGCTGATTATCAATAATCCAAGAAAAGTGATTATTCCGTTGATTATAATTAATTCTGCGTCAAGAACATAATTTCCGAAAATCGAAGATGCATTTTTGCTGATTAAAAAACAAATAGCTGGAGAAATTACGCAAATAATTGGCACAAACTTATCATGAACGGTTAGTTTTTTCATGAATAATCCAAAAGCATACAACCCTAAAAGTGGTCCATAAGTGTAAGATGCAATCTTGAAAATCATACTTACTACCGACGAATCGTTGATTATATTGAAAATAATAATTACCAAAAACATCAATCCTGAAAAAGCAATATGAACAAAATGTCTTGTTCTGACTACGTTTGGTTTATTGAGATTTTCGGTTTTGTCCATTCCTAGAAAATCAACGCAAAACGAGGTTGTCAATGCTGTCAAAGCTGAATCAGTGGTTGCAAATGTTGCAGCTGTCAATCCCAAAAGAAAAACGACAGCTGGAATTAAACTTAAATGATGAAAAGCAATTTCTGGAAATAATAAATCTGTTCTGGGCTTGCCAGTTACTAAATCTAGCGGAATTGCAACATTATTTTTTTCGGCATATATGTAAAGTAATGCGCCAACGCTCAAAAAGAATATATTAATTATAATAAATATTCCGGTGAAGGTAAACATGTTTTTTTGTGCTTCGCCAATGTTTTTGCAGCTTAGGTTTTTTTGCATTAAATCTTGATCTAGTCCAACCATTGCTATTGTTACAAACATTCCACCAAGAATTTGTTTCCAGAAATAAGTTCCTTTTAAGAAATCTTCGAAAAAAAATATTTTAGAATAATTGCTGTTTTTTACGGATTCGAAAGCATCGACAACACCAAGATTCAAGCTGTTGCAAATGAAATAAATGGTCATAAAAACCGATGTTACCAAGAAAAATGTTTGTAAAGTATCGGTAATAATGATAGTTTTTAAACCGCCTCGATAAGTATATGCGAAAATTAATGCCAATGAAGCAAAAACGGTGACTGCAAACGGAATATTATAAAAATCAAATACATAGCGTTGCAAAACAATTACAACCAGATATAATCTAAACGATGAACCAATTGTTCTGCTAATCAAGAAAATTGTTGCAGCAGTTTTGTAACTTATCTTGCCTAAACGTTGCTCTATGTAACCATAAATCGAGGTAAGATTCATTCTGTAGTATAATGGTAATAAAACAGTTGCAATTACAATAAAACCTATGGCATTTCCGAGCACAAATTGAAAATATTTGAATTGCGTTTCAGGGTTTCCAACTTCTCCAGGAACCGAAATAAAAGTAACACCAGAAAGAGCTGTCCCAATCATTCCGAAAGCAACCAAGTACCATTTAGAATTTTTATTGGCTTTAAAAAAAGCTTCGTTTCCTGTATCTTTTCCGCTAACAACATGCGAAATTAAAAAAAGTAATCCGAAGTAAACTATAATTAAAGTAAGAATTGCAAATGGAGACATTGATTTTTGGTTTTAAAAGAAGGCTAAAATAGAAAAAAATTATGTAATGAGATAATTAGATAATGTGAAAATTACTAATTATCTAATTTTCACATTATCTAATTGTCTAATTGTTTACTTTTACAAAATGGAATTTTCGTCAAAATTATTAGAAAAAGCAGTCAACGAAATGTCTCAATTGCCAGGAATTGGCAAACGAACGGCATTGCGATTGGTTTTGCATTTGCTAAAACAACCCAAAGAGCAAACCAGTTTTTTGAGTCAAGCTTTAACAAATATGCGTGATGATGTAAAATTTTGCGAAATTTGTCACAATATATCTGACGTTGAAATTTGCGAAATTTGTTCGAATACCAAACGTGATCATGAATTAATATGTGTCGTCGAAGATATTCGTGATGTTATGGCGATAGAAAATACGGGTCAATTTCGAGGAATTTATCATGTTTTGGGCGGAAAAATTTCTCCGATAGATGGCGTTGGACCAAGTCAATTAAAAATAATTTCGTTAGTCGAAAAAATAAAATTAGGCAATGTTAAAGAATTGATTTTTGCTCTAAGTTCGACTATGGAAGGCGATACGACAAATTTTTATATTTACAAACAAATTCAAGATTGCAATATCATAACATCAACGATTGCACGTGGTATTTCGGTTGGCGATGAGTTAGAATATGCCGATGAAGTAACGCTTGGACGCAGTATTTTGCAAAGAGTTCCGTTTGAAAACGCTTTTAACAACAATTAATTATTAAATTTTTTCATTATTTTAATTATATAAATGAAAAACCTATATTTGTTTACTAAAATTAAGACCAAAATGAATAAATTTTTGATATGCTTTTCTTTATTAATTCTAATACTATTTTCGTCTTGTGTTCCGATTAAAGATTTAATATATTTGCAAAAAAAGCAAAATTCCGATACAAGTACTTCTATAAATTTGGTTAATAATAAACCGTATAGAATGCAAACTAATGATGTTTTAAGTATCTCGATAAAAACTCTAGACCCAAAATTGAGTCAGATATTTTCTATTTCAACAACTACTACTTTACTGACAAATTCTGAGCAAGGATTGTATTTTGACGGTTTTACTATCGATGATCATGGCAATATACGAATTCCGGTTCTCGGTGAAATGAATGTTTTGGGTTTTACTGCCGATGAGATTCGTATAAAAATAGAAGAAAAACTTTTAAAAGAATATTTCAATAAAGAATCTAACCTATTTGTTAATGTAAAATTAGCAGGTTTTCGATACACTATAAATGGCGAAGTTGGATCGACTGGAACCAAGACTTTATATCAAGAAAAAGTAAATTTGCTCGAAGCAATAGCCAATTCTGGCGACATTACAATAACAGGCAATAGAAAAGATGTTCAAATTATTAGACAGTTTCCGCAAGGAACAGAAATTCATACAATAGATTTAACTGATATAAATGCAACAAAATCGCCCTATTATTATTTGCAACCAAACGATTATATATATGTTAAACCGCTCAAACAAAAAACTTGGGGTACTGGCAAAACTGGCATCGAATCGCTAGGAACAATAATAACACTATTGTCATTGATCACGACTACATTCTTACTTTTAAAAAAATAATATTTCTCGAAAATGCTCGATATAAAAGATTTTACCTTTTTTGAAAACCAAAACACATTCGATTTTAAAGGCTTTCTGATTAAAATCGGAAGTTATTGGCCGTGGATCTTGTTGTCCTTGTTTATTGCTTTTGGAATAGCATATCAAGTCAACATCAGAAAGCAAAAAATTTATGAAATTAACACACTTTTATCATTAAAAGAAGAAAACAACCCTTTTTTTACAGCCAACACTAGCTTGGTTTTTAATTGGGGCGGCACCTCTGACCAAGTACAAAACGTAATAATGATGCTTAAATCTCGAACGCACAACGAGATTGTTGTCGATAGAATGCAATATTATATCGAATATTTAAAAGAAGGAGAATATTATGAAATAGACGCTTACGGCGAAGCACCTTTTTTTGTTAAAATTGATAAAAATAAAGGTCAAATTTTAAATAAAAACATAAAAATAAAATTTTTAAATGCAACCGATTATAAAATTGAAATTGAATTTGACCAAAATTCAGTAACGCTTTTTGATTATTCGAAAAATAAAACCAAAGAAACCATTGTAAATAAAGAAATTTTTACAAGAAATTTTAAAATTGGTCAACAGGTTAACTTGCCTTTTTTAAGCTGGAAACTTGAACTGAAACCTATTCCCGAAAAATATATCGGAACAGAATATTTTGTGAAATTCAATGATTTTAACGGAACAGTTTCTGATTTTAGGAATGTAAAAATTTCAAATGACGAAAAAAGTGCTTCAATCATAAAGCTTTCTTTAGAAGGTACTAACAAGTCCAAAATGGTAGATTATTTAAACGCTACCGTATCTATTTTAATAAAATTAGAACTCGAAAAAAAGAATTTATTTGCTACAAATACTATAAAATTTATTGATAGTACTTTACTAGTCACCGAAAAACAATTAAAAGATTCTAATGCTGATTTAAAATCTTTTCAAGTAGGCAAAAATATAGTTTCGATAGATGAAGGCGGAAAAGAATTTTCGATGCAATTAGAGAAGTTTGATGAATCAAAAGACCAAATTGAACGTAAAATAGTTTACTGCAATTCATTAAAATCTTATTTGAAAAACAATTCCGATTTCTCGAGTTTGCCAGCACCGAGTGTCGCCGGAATCGAAGATCCAAATATTGTAGCTAACGTTTCGAAATTGATATCTTTATCGATTGCAAGATCACAAATGGCCTATTCTGTAAAAAACGAAAAACTTTTTGATGATTTTGATAACGAAATGAAAGCATTGAAGAGTGTATTATTAGAGAATTTAAATTCACTACGAAATTCATTGAATTATGATTTGAATTTAGTTAATAGTAAAATAAACGAAGCCGAATCGAAGCTAAGACAATTTCCAGAAGACAGACAAGAATTAACACGAATTGAAAGAAAATATACTTTAAGCGACAATATTTATGTGAACTTTTTAGCTAAAAAAAACGAAGCAGAAATCGTAAAAGCAGCCAACTTATCAGACATTCATTTTCTAGATACTGCAAAAGATGTTGGTGGAGGTTTGATTGGCCCCAAAACAAGTGTCAATTATATTATTGCTTTTTTTATAGGTTTATTTTTTCCTTTGCTTATAATATTTATTTTATTTTTTATAAATAACTCGATTCAAACAATCGATGATTTAAGCAGATTAACAAAAATACCATTAATTGGTGTAATAGGCAAAAAACATATAATTAGCAATCTAGCAGTTTTTGAAAAACCAAAATCAGCATTGTCAGAATCTTTTCGAGCCATACGATCATCATTGCAATTTATATATAAAAAAAATCATGTCGACGGAACAAAA
This sequence comes from Bacteroidota bacterium, assembly GCA_031408435.1. Classification (GTDB taxonomy): domain Bacteria; phylum Bacteroidota; class Bacteroidia; order Flavobacteriales; family Flavobacteriaceae; genus Flavobacterium. Next base: position 5,589 of record JANNWM010000009.1, on the reverse strand, counting down.
ACTTTAATGTTAACATCAACAGTTTCTGGCGAAGGGAAAACATTTTGCTCCATAAATATTGCAACTGTATTTGCTTTGAGCGAGAAAAAAACTGTAATACTTGGACTGGATTTAAGAAGACCAAAAATATTTGATGATTTCAATATTCAAAACGAATTCGGGGTTGTCAATTATTTAATAGGTCAAAAAACACTTGACGAAGTCATTCAAAAAACACAAATTCCATTTTTAGACGTTATAACCTCGGGGCCAATTCCGCCAAACCCATCGGAATTAATAATGAGTGATGCTATGACAGAATTAATGATTGATTTGAAAGAAAAATATGATTATATAATTCTGGATACCCCGCCAGTTGGGCTGGTTGCCGATGCTTTTGAATTGGCACAATTTTGTGATGTTACAATTTATGTAGTTAGACAAAATTATACAAAAAAAGACATGATTACTTTGCTTAATAATAGAGAAAATCGTGGCGAATTGAATAATATTAGTATCATTTTAAATGGATTCGAAAACAAAGCCAAATATGGTTATGCATACGGCTACGGATTTGATTATGGCTACGGAAACTATTCTAATGAATACCACGAGGGCGATAAACCACAAAATATTTTTGCCAAATATTATAACAAAATTCTAAAAAATAATGTCAGAAAATAACAATATTACAATTTTAATAACTGGTGGTGCAGGTTTTATTGGTTCTAATTTATGTGAATATTTTTTGAATAAAAATTATAAAATTGTTTGTTTAGATAATTTTGCAACAGGTCATAAACGAAATATTAATGAATTTTTGGATAACAAAAATTTCACTTTAATAGAAGGCGATATCAGAGATTTCGAAACTTGTCAAAAAGCGGTACAAAACATAGATTATGTGCTTCATCAAGCCGCATTAGGTTCGGTTCCAAGATCAATTAACGATCCAATAACAACCAATGATGTTAATGTTTCTGGTTTTTTGAATATGATAACAGCTAGCCGAGATGCCAAAGTCAAAAGATTTATTTATGCAGCAAGTTCAAGCACTTATGGCGATTCGGAAAGTTTACCCAAAGTCGAAAATGTAATAGGAAAGCCACTTTCGCCGTATGCAATAACAAAATATGTAAACGAATTGTATGCCGAAATTTTCAATAAAACTTATGGTTTTGAAACAATTGGACTAAGATATTTTAACGTTTTTGGACGCAAACAAGATCCTAATGGCGGTTATGCAGCTGTAATCCCAAAATTTGTAATGCAACTAATAAGCCACGAAAGTCCAATTATTAATGGTGATGGTAATTTCTCTAGAGATTTTACATATATTGATAATGTTCTTGAAATGAATGAATTAGCAATGTTGACAAATAATCCGAAAGCCATAAATACAGTTTACAATACAGCATTTGGAGACAGAAATACGCTTAATGATTTAGTTAAATATTTAAAACTTTATTTATCTGAATTCGATTCAAAAATTGCTGAAATCCCAACAATATATGGCGAAAATAGAATTGGAGATATTCCACATTCGTTAGCAAGTATCAAAAAAGCAAAAGACTTATTAAATTATAATCCAAAATTCTCAATGCAATCTGGTTTAAAAGAAGCTATAGGTTGGTATTGGAACAATATAAAATAGTATTTTAAAAAATAAATTTGCATTTTTGCAAACTAGAATTTAACATAAAAAGATGAAGATTACAAAAATATGTTGCATCGGCGCAGGTTATGTTGGCGGTCCGACAATGGCAATAATTGCTCAAAAATGTCCACACATTCAAGTCACAGTTGTCGATTTGAACGCAGAAAGAATTGCAGCATGGAACGACGAAAATGTAAATAATATTCCAATTTACGAACCAGGTTTACCAGAAATTGTTGCCCAAGCAAGAGGTAGAAATTTATTTTTTTCGACAAATGTAGAAAAAGCAATCGACGAAGCACAAGTAATTTTTATATCAGTAAACACACCAACCAAAACTTATGGTTCTGGAAAAGGAATGGCTGCCGATTTAAAATATATCGAGCTTTGCGCTAGGCAAATTGCAGCAGTTTCTAAAACAGATAAAATTGTTGTCGAAAAATCGACCCTACCAGTTCGAACAGCCGAAGCAATAAAAAGTATTTTGGACAATACTGGTAACGGAGTTCAATTTCAAATATTGTCCAATCCAGAATTTCTTGCCGAAGGTACTGCCGTTGAAGATTTATTAAATCCAGACAGAGTTTTAATTGGTGGTGAGCAAACTCCAGAAGGATTATCAGCAATAAATTTGTTGGTCGAGGTTTATGCCAATTGGGTCAATAAAGAAAATATTTTAACTACCAATCTGTGGTCATCTGAATTGTCCAAATTAACTGCCAATGCTTATTTAGCACAAAGAGTTTCTTCCATAAATGCGCTTTCTGAACTTTGCGAAAAAACAGGAGCAAATGTTAATGAAGTTGCAAAAGCAATTGGAATGGACAGCCGAATTGGATCAAAATTCTTGAAAGCTTCTGTCGGTTTTGGTGGATCTTGTTTCCAGAAAGATATTTTAAATTTGGTTTATATCTGCAAATCTTTCGGTTTGAATGAAGTAGCCGATTATTGGGAGCAAGTCATTATTATGAACGACCACCAAAAACGAAGATTTTCTAAAAAAATTGTTCAAACGCTATACAATACAGTTTCTGGCAAAAAAATTACGTTTTTAGGTTGGGCTTTCAAGAAAGATACCAACGATACTCGAGAATCTGCAGCAATTTATGTTGCCGATGATTTAATAAATGAACAAGCCAATATTGCAGTTTTTGACCCAAAAGTTTCAGAGAAAAAAGTATTAGCCGATTTGGATTATCTAGAATCTAGAACTTCTGAATCAAATAAAAAACATGTTCAAAGTTACCAAAATGCACTAGATGCTTGCAAAGATGCTCATGCAATTGCAATTTTGACAGAATGGGACGAATTTAAAACCTATGATTGGCAAAATATTTATGACAATATGCAAAAACCAGCATTTGTATTTGATGGCAGAAATTTATTAGACAAAAGTAAATTAGAAAAAATCGGTTTTATATACCAAGGCATTGGTTCTTAATTTTAATTAATGAAAATAAAAATTGCAATAATTGGTCTTGGATATGTCGGTTTACCATTGGCGAGGCTTTTTGCTACAAAATATTCTGTTGTTGGATTTGATATTAACAAAAAAAGAATCTCAGAATTAAATTCAGGATTTGATAATACTTTAGAAATTTCAGGAGATTTATTAAAATCGGTTTTAAAAACTGAATCAAATGATGAAAATGGACTTTTTTGTACTAATAACATTAACGATATTCAATATTGCAATCATTATATAATTACTGTGCCAACCCCAGTCGATGGCGATAAAAAAGCCGATTTGACACCATTGTACAAGGCCAGCGAAACAGTTGGTAAAGCATTAAAAATTGGCGATATTGTTATTTATGAATCCACAGTTTATCCTGGTGTAACCGAAGACGAATGTGTTCCAATTCTCGAAAAAATTAGTGGATTAAAATTTAATCAAGATTTTTTTGCTGGTTACTCGCCTGAACGAATAAATCCAGGAGATAAAGAACATACTGTCGATAAAATCTTGAAAGTGACTTCTGGTTCAACTCCTGAAATCGGCAAAAAAGTCAACGATTTATATAAATCTGTAATTACTGCTGGAACATTTTTAGCTGCAAATATCAAAGTAGCTGAAGCTGCGAAAGTAATCGAGAATTCTCAGCGTGACATTAATATCGCATTCGTTAACGAATTAGCAAAAATATTTAATTTACTAGAAATCGATACCCACGCAGTTCTAGAAGCTGCGGGAACAAAATGGAATTTTCTGCCTTTTAAACCAGGTTTAGTTGGTGGACATTGCATTGGGGTTGACCCCTATTATTTAGCACAAAAAGCCCAAGAGATTGGCTACAATCCCGAAATAATTCTTGCTGGAAGACGTTTGAATGACAGTATGGGAGAATATGTAGCAAGCCAAGTTGTGAAATTAATGATTAAAAAAGATATCAATATTAAAGATTCAAATCTTTTGATGTTAGGCATAACTTTCAAAGAAAATTGTCCAGATGTTCGCAATACTAAAATTGTCGATGTTATAAAATGTCTAGCCGATTACGGTATAAATATTTCAATTTTCGATCCTTGGGCAAATAATCTTGAAGTTAAAAAAGAATATAATTTAGAGAATTTAACTAAATTACCAAATCAAAAATTTGATGCAATAATATTAGGCGTTGCTCACAAACAATTTCTTGAATTAGATTTTGATAATCTTAAAAAAGAAAATGCTGTTATTTATGATGTTAAAGGAATTTTAAAAGAAAAAGCAGACGGAAGTTTATAAAAATATAAAATATAATAATGAAAAAAATATTAATCACAGGCGGAGCTGGTTTTATAGGCTCTCACGTAGTAAGAAGGTTTGTAAATAAATATCCTAATTATCATGTTTTTAATTTAGATGCTTTGACTTATGCAGGTAATTTAGAGAATATTTCTGACATAGAAAAACTGCCAAATTACACTTTCGTGAAAGGCGATATTGTTAACGAAACCTTTATTAATAATCTTTTTTCTAAACATCAATTCGATGGCGTTGTGCATCTTGCAGCCGAATCTCACGTTGACCGTTCTATAACCGATCCACTTTCGTTTGTACGAACAAATGTTATTGGAACAATGAATTTATTAAATGCAGCTAAAAATTCTTGGAAAGATAATTTTGATGGCAAACGTTTTTATCACGTTTCGACCGACGAGGTTTATGGTTCGCTTGGTGCCGAAGGATTATTTACCGAAACTACGGCTTATGACCCGAATTCTCCTTATTCTGCATCAAAAGCAAGTTCAGATCATTTTGTGCGTGCCTATGGCGAAACTTATGGTTTGCCTTATGTAATAACCAATTGTTCTAACAATTATGGTCCTAATCATTTTCCTGAAAAATTGATTCCACTTTTTATAAATAATATCATTAATAACAAGCCTTTGCCAGTTTATGGTGACGGAAAATATACACGCGATTGGTTGTTTGTAGAAGACCACGCAGTTGCTATAGACTTGGTTTTTCACGAAGGTCGAAACCACGAAACCTATAACATTGGCGGTTTTAACGAATGGCAAAACATCGATTTAGTAAAATTGTTATGCACAATTATGGATGAGAAGTTAGGTAGAAATGCCGGAAAATCCTCAGAATTAATAACTTATGTAAAAGACCGACCTGGACACGATTTGCGATATGCAATTGATGCTTCCAAAATCAATCAAGAATTAGGTTGGAAACCATCGGTAACTTTCGAGCAAGGTTTAGAACGAACAATCGATTGGTTTTTGAGCAACGAAACTTGGCTGAATAATGTAACTTCTGGCGAATATGCCAAATATTACGACAAGCAATATTCGTAATTTTTTTGAATTATGAATTATTTTATTATTGAAGTGGTTTAAACTTTTAGCATTTAAGCGAAAATTTAGGATTTTGGAACCAATTGAAGTCTTTTTTAAGATGCATAGTTGGTCTACGGAGCGCAAAAAAGGCTAAAAGTGGATGCAAAAGACAAATTTTT
>JANNWM010000008.1:0-51938 GCA_031408435.1 Bacteroidota bacterium | reverse complement strand
TCTTCATCCGTTTCGTCGAGTTTCTTTTTGATTTCCATCGTGTGCGAACGAATAATCGAACCGTGAGAAATTTGAAGGAAATTGACATAGGCCGCACTTTCATCAGAAACTATCGAAAACACGTCAATGTTGGTGATTTTTGGATTTACAATCGTAGAACGTGATTGGTAATTTTCCAGTATTTCTATTTTCTCTTTGATTTTTTGCGCTTCTTCAAAATGCATTTCGGCGGCAAGATTCGTCATGACACGCTTGAAATCTTTCATACTTTCCTTGAAATTCCCTTTTAGAATTTCTCTAATAGCATCCACTTGCTTTTGGTAATTTTCTAAAGTTTCATGACCTTCACAAGGTCCCATACAATTCCCAATATGATATTCGAGACAAACCTTGAATTTCCCGCTTTCGATATTGCTTTTGCTCAAATCATAATTGCAGGTTCTAAGCGGATACAATTCTTTGATGAGTTCCAGAATAGTGCTCACCGTCTTGAAACTGGTATAAGGCCCAAAATATTCCGAGCCGTCTTTGACCATTCTCCTGGTAGCAAAAATGCGTGAAAATGGTTCTTTCTTAATGCACAACCATGGATAACTTTTATCGTCTCGCAACAACACATTGTATCTTGGTTGCAAGGTTTTTATGAGATTGTTTTCCAACAAAAGTGCATCGGTTTCAGTAGGAACAACAATGTGTTTAATGGTTACAATTTTTTTGACTAAAACATTAGTTTTGGCAGTATCATGAATTTTATTGAAGTACGATGCTACTCGTTTTTTTAAGTTTTTTGCTTTTCCGACATACAAAATCTTATCTTCTTTGTCATAATATTGATACACACCAGGATTGTCTGGCAAGGATTGTATTTGAAGTTGAAGGTTTTGGTTCATATTTAAGTTGGTAGTTGGCAGTTTTCAGTCTGATTCAAAACTGAAAACTGCGACTGAAAACAATTTTTTAAGATATTTCTTCTGCAATTTGAACTAAAGTAAAAGTAATTAAATCTTGTAAATAAGAATTAATATTAACTTTTCTATCTTCTATATTCTGGGTATCGAGTGAAAACTTATACGAATTCAGCTCTAATGGGACATTAGATATTATAAATCCATTTGAATCATTTCTAAAATTTTCATCTTTTAGGTTTCTAATATCCGAATTTGAATTTTCGGGTTCAATATATTCTAACACGCCACCAATCGCATAAGAATCATCCTCATAACCAAAATGATGCTGAGTAATTATTAATTGATAGGTTTTTTTATCATTTATTTCAAAAACAAATCTAAACCATGCTTTTGGGAGCGAACGATTGTAAAAATAGTTGTATTTATTAGCAAAATTTGCAATTTGATTTGTAAAATAATGTTGTTTTTCAATTTTTTCCGGATTACAACTCGTCATATAAATTGTCGCATTCCCTTTAAGTTTTATTTGTAATTCATTTAAAAAAACATTTAAAATCTCGTCAGACATTTGAAAGGTTTTAAGCCTATTATCTTTTATCCTAACGTTTCTTTCAATTTCTTTTTGGACTTTTTGAACTTTTAATTTAGCAGATAAAATATCGGCAACTTGAGCGAATGTCGATGAAGAAGAAACAGACTTTAAGTTTAGAGCCTTTTCGATATTTATTCGCTGTAAATCTGCAAAATAGTCTATGAGTGGCTGAGGAATTCCATTATCAGCCTTTTCTAATGAATTTATATAAAATATTTTAGAATCTTCTCTTAACACTGTTAATGGAAAATATCCGAATTTGATGAAAATTAAACTAGCCAAAAGCCTCGCTAAACGTCCATTACCATCTTGAAATGGATGAATTATACTAAAAGCGTGATGGAACCATGCCGCAATAATTAATGGATGAACATTTTCTAAAAGTAATCTTTCGTAAATAATAATAAGATTATCCATTTCGGCATCAACATGATCTGGATGGCAGTATTTAAAAACAACTTTATCTATTCCATCTTGTCGAGATGGATTGTTTTCATAAATCTTAAATTTTCCTTTTAATAACGGAATTTTATGTTTGTTGCCAAATTGATCTCTTCCTTCTGCATAATCCTGATGATTCGTAACTACTTGATGCAATTCTTTTATAAATCCAATAGTAAGATTTCTTTGGTCTTTAACGAAATCAAATACAAAATCAACTGCAGACAAGTGATCTTTTAAATGATTCATTAATTGGTCTTTTGTTAAATTATCGCTATAGTCGCCGTGACTAATAAGTGTCTCTGCAAATCCTTTTTCAATTAAAGTTTCAGTAACACCTTTAGAAATATCATACATTCGTTCAACGATACCAGTTTCAATTGCATGTTGACGTTTGAGTTTGTCAATAAACTCGATATATTCGGTTGATGTCTTTTCAAGTTCTTCTTTTCGTCTGAACCATGATGGAGATATCTCGTCCAGTTTCGAAGTATTGCAATCTTTCCAAACATGGTTAAATTCTATAAATTTCCAAATTTCAATTATTTTTGTTCCATTCATAATATCAAAACTATTTTTTACAAATTTAATCATTTCAAATATTATTGCTACATTTAAAAAATTAATTTTATCAAATGGCAAAATCGAATTCAATCACTATTCTTGGCGAAACAATTTTGTTGGGCGAAAGCAAAACCATCGATATGGAAATTGCACGACTGCACACAACGACAAAATTGAAAATACCAGTAATTATTGAACGGTCAAAAATTAATGGTCCAGTTGTTTTGCTCTCGGCTGGCATTCATGGCGATGAGATTAATGGAGTCGAAATTGTACGTCAAATTATTATTCAGAAAATAAACAAACCGAAAATCGGAACTATTATTTGCATTCCGATTGTAAATATGTTTGGATTTGTCAACAAATCTCGTGAATTTCCTGATGGACGCGATTTGAACAGGGTTTTTCCTGGAAGTAAAAATGGTTCATTGGCGAGTCGATTTGCTTTTCATATTCTTAAAGAAATTATGCCAGTGGTAGATTTTGCTGTCGATTTTCACGCTGGCGGTGCAAGTCGTTTTAACGCTCCGCAGATTCGAATTGCACCTAATTATCTTGAATTAAAAAAACTAGCAGATATTTTCGATGCGCCTTTTACGTTGTATTCTAAAAATATTGCTGGTTCTTTCAGGAATTCATCTGATAAATTAAATGTAAAAATGTTGCTTTTCGAAGGCGGAAAATCATTAGACATTAACGACCAAATTGCTTTAGAAGGTGTAAATGGAACCAAAAGATTGTTGCATTATCTTGGAATGTTAAACGAAAAACACAGCATTGTACATCAATTAACCAAAACAATTTATATCGAAAAATCGGGTTGGTTACGCGCCAAATGTTCTGGTTTATTTCACGATAATAATTTGGTTGGTCATTTTGTCGAAAAAGGAACTGTATTGGGAACAATTACCGATCCGTTTGGAAAATTTGAACAAAAAGTCAAAGCACCGAATAATGGCTATGTAATTAATGCTAATCATTCGCCGATTGTTTATGAAGGCGATGCGATTTATCATATTTCGAATACTTTAGGTGACGGAAATGAATAAAAATAGAACGCTGATGACACGAATTAAACTGATTTATACCGATGATAAATAAATTTTCGTTTTATTAAATCCACCAATTAAATATATGAATAAAAAAGAACTTCGAATAAAATATAAAGCATTAAGAAAAAATTTATCCGAAAATGATATTCAAGAAATGTCGCTGGCAATTGCCAACAATGTTTTTAAACTTGATATTTGGGACAAAACCTATTTTCACGTTTTTTTACCAATAGAAACCAAAAACGAAGTCAATACCGAGTTTATACTTCACATATTACAAGGAAAAGACAAAGAAATTGTAATCTCCAAATCGGATTTTGAAACTCTTGAAATGACTCATTATTTATTGACTGACAACACCAAAATCAAGAAAAATAAATATAATATTCCAGAACCAATTGATGGTTTAGAAGTTCCTGTTTCTAAAATAGATGTGGTTTTTGTACCGCTTTTGGCATTTGATACAAACGGTAATCGAATTGGTTACGGCAAAGGTTTTTATGACAGGTTTCTAAAGAATTGCAAACCCGATACTATTAAAATTGGACTAAGTTTTTTTGAACCCGAAAATCTAATTAATAATGTCTTTGAAAATGATGTCGTTCTTGATTATTGTATTACAACAAATAAAATTTATAAATTTTAATTTACCGCAAAAGCCTTTTTGTTAAAAACGATCAAAATACCAACACCTGTTGAGATTGCAAAATCAGCAAGATTAAAAATAGCATTAAAAAAAGTAAAATCTTTTCCGCCCCAAATTGGCAACCAACTTGGCAATTGCCCATGCCAAAACGGAAAATAAAACATATCTACAACTTTGCCTTGAAACCAAGTACCATAGGGTTTGTCTGAAAATAAAGTAGCAATTTGACCATAACTATCATTAAAGTAAACGCCATAGAAAACAGAATCTATAATGTTGCCTAACGCACCCGCAAATATTAATGAAATGGCAACGGTCAAAAAATTAGAACTTTGCTTTTTTACTGCATCCCAAAGCCAATAAGCAATCCCAGTTACTGCAAATAGCCTAAAAATTGTCAATATTATTTTGCCATATTCACCCGGGATTTTGGTTCCCCAAGCCATTCCTTCGTTTTCTATGAAAAGAATTTTGAACCAATTGGTTACTTTGAATTCTTCTTCAAGTTTAAAATGAGTTTTGATATAAACTTTAAGAATTTGATCCAATAAAAGAACTATGAATATGAAAAAATAAGCTTTCTTGAGTGACATTTTTTAATTTTAATTTTGCAAAAATAGTAATATTATAATCAATCAGATATAAATTTAGTGAAATTGTTTAGAACTAAATACAAAACTACTTGACCTCAAAAATATTATTATCTCTTTTAATATCGGCCATTAATTCACTTGAATCTAATGTAATTTTCTTGATTTTTTTATCTGTTGGAATTGAAAATTCATAAGTAGGATAAGCCCAAGCCCAATCTTTTATAACTGTTCGGGTTATTGATGAATCTGGATTATTTTTCTCGAAATTCATCATTCTAAGCGGAATATAAAAAGCTTCTTTCGAACCGTCTTGATAGTCTACCAAAACATCAATTGGCATTGGCATTCTACCTAATCTTTCAAGGACAACTTTGTTTTCGATAACCGATTTAATTGCATAATCGATTGTATTTGTGGTTTTTGTCCAATCGGTCAAATACCAATCTAGGTTGGCTCCAGAAATTCGTTCGGCAGTTCGTTTGATGTCGTTAGGCGTTGGATGTTTAAATTTAAAGTCTTTATAATATTTTTTTAAAGTTTTTAAAACATTATCTTTCCCAATCAAATAACCCAATTGTGCCAAGAAAACTGCTCCTTTTGAATAAGAAGTTATGCTGTAAACTCTGTTTTCGTCATAACGATCAGAATGTGTAGTTTGTGGCTGTTCTTTGCCAGAATTTGCCATTGCAAAATAACCTTTGTAAGCATTCTCGTGAGGATTTTCTGTTTTTTTGTCTGCCATATCATTCATTGCCAAATCCTCTATAAACGATGTGAAACCTTCGTCCATCCAACCATATTTACTCTCGTTACTTGCCAAAATATGTTGGAACCAACTGTGTCCAAACTCGTGTGTCATTACTCCAATCAATCCATCTAAATCGCCGTTACCGACTATTAATGTGCACATTGCATATTCCATACCGCCATCGCCACCTTGAATGACAGAATATTGTTTGTATGGATATTGTCCGACAGTTTTGTTATAAAAATCTAAAACATTTGATGTAATTGGTTGCAATTTTTTCCAATTTTCGATAATTGCAGGATTGTTTTTGTACAAAAAATGCAAATCAACATTGTTTGGGCCTTTAATTTTATCATGAATGTAGTTTTTATCGGCCGCCCAAGTAAAATCGTGTACATTTGGAGCAATAAAATGCCAAGTTAACATTTTGGTTTGAGATGGAATTTTTACTGTTTTCCCGGAATCTTGATAATTATAGCCTATTTCGTTTCCGTTTTGCAAATAACCAGTTCCTCCAAGAATATAATTTTTATCGATTGTAATTTTTACATCAAAATTGCCCCAAACTCCGTGAAATTCTCTCGCGATATATGGATCAGCATGCCAACCTTCAAAATCGAATTCGGCTAATTTTGGATACCATTGCGACATCGAAAGTTCAATTCCTTCGGCATTATTTCGTCCAGAACGGCGAATTTGGATAGGTACTTGACCATTAAAATCAAGTGTTAAGGTTGTTTTTGAATTAGGTAAAATTGGTTTTGGTAATGTAACTTCCAGAATTGTTCCTAGTTCTTTTGTCTTAGCTACAGCTCCATTTTGCTTGAAATTAGTAATTTTTAGGAACCCAATTTCATCTGGGTTTAAATTTTTAATTCTACTTTCTTTAACTTCTTTTCCATCAACTTTAGTTTTGGTAACCATTCGTCCGTCAGGGTCTTTAATTGCTTGAAGCCTTGCATCCATTTCCGAATTGGGCTGAAAAGCATTTGGATACAAGTGATAGTAAACTTTTCGCAAAGTATCGCTAGAATTATTACTGTAAACAATTTCTTGTTTGCCTGAATAATTATAATTCGACACATCAAAATTAACCGTCATTTTGTAATCAGCTTGTTGTTGCCAATAGGTGTTTTGGGCAAAAGAAATATTTAAATTTAATAAAGTAAATATTAAAATAAGTTTTTTCATTTAAGAATATTTTTTTTAGTAACAAATAAGAAACATTAAAAAAAATTTTTAATTTAAATGTAACATTAAAGCAACATATAAATTTTTAATTTATTATTTTGAAGAGATTTTCATAGCAAGTACAACTGCATTATAAGCATTTACAATTTTACCAGTTTTAGAAATTTCAGACAATGTAGTTTGCGTTTTGGTAGATTCGCCAATTGTAACCGAATTAGAAATTGGTGTTCCAGAATCCATGATTAAATGCTTTACCTGCGAAGCCGATAATTTAGGAAAATAAGCACGAATTAACGATGCAACTCCAGCAACATTTGGCGACGCCATTGATGTTCCTTGCAAAAATTCGTAAGAATTATTGGGGGTAGTCGCATAAATTTTTACGCCAGGAGCAAATATATCTACATTGGTTTTGCCGTAATTAGAAAAATCAGCTATCATTTTTGATCCAAATTCAAAATTTAATGCCCCGATTGTTAACATATTATCAGAAAGTTCTGGACCTGAACCGTCGGCATCGTTCGGGAAATTTGGTTCGATATCTATGTTTTTGGCATCGTTTCCAGCTGCATGAACAAACAAAACATCTTTAGATGCTGCATATTTAATGGCGTCGAAAACCCATTGTTTGTGCGGCGAATAATCTTTTCCAAAACTTCCGTTTATTACTTTGGCTCCATTATCAACTGCATATCTAATTGCATTTGCAATGTCTTTATCATGTTCGTCGCCATTTGGAACAGCACGAATAGTCATTATTTGAACATTTCCAGATGCAACACCATCGCCACCCAAACCATTGTTTTTAATTTGAGCAATTATTCCTGCAACATGTGTTCCGTGTTTCGAACCTTCTTTTTTAGGTCCCCACACTATATTGTTTCCATAAATTTTGGTTGACAAATCGTCTGGATTGTTGCCCAATATTTTTCGCCCATCAAAATTTATATTCAAATTAAAATTCAATTGATCATACACATAATTTTTATATTCTAACATTTCTTTATCAAAAGCTTCACGAGTTGAACTAGCCAAAACTTGCGACATAATCATTTTGGCTTGACCCAAAGTTGCATCACTGGTTTTGATGGTTTTGACCTCATCGAGCGAATAATTTTTCTTTTTCAAATGTATAGCACAAGCTTTATCGGCGCCAAGAATCATGTCTAATTGTTCTTTTTGCGGTGCCAAATCTGCTGTTTTTTTATCTAATTGTATTTTGGCTTTTTGGTATTCTGGAGAATTTGTTTCACCTTTTTTGACAATTCTAGTCAATTCTAGTTGTTCGTTATCTGATTCGCCGAGAAAATTCCAACCATTTATGTCATCTACAAATCCGTTTTTATCGTCGTCGATTTTATTTCCTGCAATTTCTTTGGTATTGACCCAAATAGAACCTTTTAAATCTTCGTGCTCGATATCTACTCCAGAATCTATAACTGCAACAATAACTTTTACTGGTTTTCTAGATTTTAAAAACTCTGAAGCTTTATCAATACTCATTCCTGGAATAGTATCTTTTGCTAAGTCTAAATGCGACCATCGTTTTAAATCTTTATCAGATATTTTGGTGGTTTTTAAAATTGTTTTATCAATATTTGCTGGATCAGTGATTATAATTCCCGCAGGAGTTTTGCAACTTGCAACCGTTGATGCAATAAAAAAAGAAAGTATTGTAACTTTAAAAATTTTCATGTTTTAATTTTTGGAATAATTCAGAAGTAAAATTCATTAAAAATGACAACTTTTGTATTGTGTTTAACATTATATTAAGAAAAAAAATTGAGAATTAATTTAAAAATTTTTGGTTTTTAAATTCGCTAAAAACATTATAATACAATAAATATGGGCTCTGGTCTAAAAAGTATATTCATATAAAAACTTTTTGCCACATATTTAAAGGATTTTTAATATTTGATAATAAAAAAAATGTGATAATCTGTGAAATCTGTGGCTAGAATAAAAATCCTATTTTGACTAGACTACAGCCTAAATATATTAATTATTATTGCTTTTGGTGTTTAACCCAAATTAAGCATTAGGAATCGTTAGGAAACAATATTTTTCAATAAAGTCTGCTGCTCACGGGATTTTTTGAACGAAGCCATATTTTATATTTAAAAATTTAAATAAATAGCATGCTACTGAATTTGAAGAAAAATGAAGTTGTGTAGATAGTTAATGCGTAATCTGGGTTTAAATAACTATTTTTACACTTTATAAAAATTATGCTAGAAGTAGAAACAATAAAATTTGAAAATACAGTTATCGTTGGAATTATAACTCAAAAACAAGACGAAATCAAGCTAAAAGAATATCTTGACGAACTAGAATTTTTGACATTTACGGCAGGAGGACAAGTAGTTAAAAGATTTTTTCAGAAGATGGAACGACCAAATCCGAAAACTTTTTTAGGAACAGGAAAAATGGACGAAATTGCACAATATGTTAAAGAATTTGGCATATCGACCGTTATTTTTGATGATGAACTATCGCCATCGCAACAAAAAAACATTTCTAAAATTATTGAATGTAAAGTTTTAGATAGAACCAATTTGATATTAGATATTTTTGCACAGCGTGCCGAAACTTCTTATGCTAGAACGCAAGTCGAATTGGCACAATGTATTTATATCTTGCCAAGATTATCCGGAATGTGGACACACTTAGAACGCCAAAAAGGTGGAATAGGAATGCGTGGGCCTGGAGAAACCGAAATAGAAACCGACCGTCGTATTGTGCGTGACCGTATAGCATTATTGAAAGAAAAAATCAAAGTTATAGACAAACAAATGTCGGTACAACGTGGCAATCGTGGCGCAATGGTTCGGGTTGCACTTGTTGTATATACAAATGTTGGAAAATCGACTCTGATGAATGCAGTTGGCAAATGCGATGTATTTGTCGAAAATAAACTATTTGCAACTTTGGACACAACCGTTCGAAAGGTTGTGATTAAAAACTTGCCTTTTTTGCTTTCTGACACAGTAGGTTTTATAAGAAAATTGCCTACTCAATTGATAGATTCCTTTAAAAGTACACTTGACGAAGTTCGTGAGGCCGATTTATTATTGCATGTTGTCGATATTTCTCATGCAGATTTTGAAGATCATATCGAGTCGGTAAACCAAACGTTATTGGATATAAAAAGTAATGACAAACCAATAATTATGGTTTTCAATAAAATTGATACTTACAAACATTTAACAATCGATTTTGATGATTTGATAACCGAAAAAACCAAAAAACATTACACTTTGCAAGAATGGAAAAAAACATGGATGGATAATGTGGGTCAACAGAATGCTCTTTTTATATCGGCTACCGAAAAAGAGAATTTTGAAGAATTTCGCGCTCGTGTCTATGAATCTGTTAGGCAAATTCATATAACTCGTTTTCCATATAATAAATTTCTTTATCCAGATTATGAAGATGCGGTAGACAAAGAAGAGTCGAATGATGAATAGGCATTTCTGAAAATAAAAAATCCCAATTAGAAAAAATTTCTTAATTGGGATTTTTTTTATAAAAGATTTACCTTAAAATCCGTAGTTTACACCAAGACCAAAAACCTCTCTAACTTGCACTTTAGTAATTGCATTGTCGTCATAAATTGCTTGTAATGATAAATTTGCAGACATGTATTTATTGATTTTCATTACTAAATTCATTTGATAATCAAGATCAACATTACTTGGTTTGTCTAAATAATTAGAATATAAATTCAAAATATTTTCCATTGAAATATTTTCCATCAAAGTAACTTTGTAATAAGCATTTAAGGCAGCACCAAATTCAAAACGCATATCTTTTCCTTGTTCAACCCCAAAAGCAGTTCCTAGTTTTGTAAATTGTTTGTTTACAAAAATCAATCTTGAAGTTGCAGGTGCAATGTTTACTTTCAAATTATTACTGCGTTTCCATAACATACCTGGACCAGCTTGCAAATAGGCTGGAGACATAAAATGAGAAATTTTAACACCTGATTTAGCATCAAAACCAGAATCCATTTGCGTTCTAAAGTTCAAGAAACCTGAATAATACCAATAACCTTGTCCAGCTTTTTTACCATAAAGTGAGGTAAATTCTAATCTGTCATCAGATTTTGTAGCTTCTAAATCGCCAAGCTTGGTAATTCCATAAGCAGCAATAATTTTGTTGTCCCAAACAGAGGTTCTAGAGTTGTAATTAAAATCGTAGTTTAAACTTAAATTTCCAGCAATACTCGAAGTTCCACCACCTAACCATTCTTTATTGAAAGCAGATTGATTGAATAAAAACGAGATTAATCCTGTTTTTTTCCAGCCCAATGTGGTTGTATCCAAAGCTTTTTCAGCTGCTTTTGCAGATTTTTCTAATAATTCTTTTTCGTTTACTTGTGCGTTTGATATAGTCGCAACCAATAAAAATGCAATTAATAAAATTGATTTTTTCATTTTTTGATTTATTTTAAGTTTTTGCAAAGTTAATAAAAAATCAAAATTAACAAAACACGGAATAAAAACTTACAAATAAAATCGATAAAACCCCAATAAATCAGATAATAAGATTATTTGTTGTCTTTTGGATAAAAATAAATTGTTTTTAAAAAAATTTATTTTCTTTTAAACATTGGTACAGCCGAACAAGCTTCGCCATACATAATACTCTTTGCATAAGGTTGCAAAAATTGAACCGCTAAAACATAAGCACTTTCTGGTACAGGTTTTTTCGAGCAACCTTTCAAAATAATTGGTTTATCTTTATAAATAGTATAATCTAAAGTTGGCAAAATTTCTTGATAAAGTGCCGTTTCTAAATCATTAAAATTGCCGGAAACTACTTTTTTAGCATAAGGCGAGACATTAACAGTAACCAAAATTCTTGCCCAAGCGGGCACAATTGCATCTGTAGAACAATTAATAGCAACCAAACAATCTTGATAAATCGAGAAATCGAAATTTTTTAAATGCTCACGAAAATCTTTTTCAATCAATAAAAAACCTTCAGTTAACCATTGCGAAATATCTATTTGAACTCTATTTCCAGCAACATAATAATCCTCAAGATCAAAAACCTCGAGGTTGCTATTGGCTACTTTGTTTATTATTTCCATTTTTTTAAGTTTTCAGTCTCAGTCTCAGTTTTCAATTTCTACTGCGAGTGAAAACTATAACATTCCAAGTTCTAATTTTGCTTCTTCGCTCATTAAATCCTTGCTCCACGGTGGATCGAACGTTATTTCGACTTCGCACGATTTTACTTCTTCGATTGTTTTGACTTTGTCTTCGACTTCGCGTGGCAAACTTTCGGCAACTGGACAATTTGGCGATGTTAATGTCATTAAAATTTTCACGTCGTTGTCTTCGTTGATCAT
The DNA here is from genome assembly GCA_031408435.1 of Bacteroidota bacterium. GTDB lineage: Bacteria > Bacteroidota > Bacteroidia > Flavobacteriales > Flavobacteriaceae > Flavobacterium. The sequence continues at coordinate 39,847 of JANNWM010000008.1, read as the reverse complement.
CACATCGTAAATTAATCCAAGCTCATAAATATCGACAGGAATTTCTGGGTCGTAAATTCCTTTTAATTTCTTGACAACGTTATCGCCAAGGTTTATTTCGTCTTTGTATTCTTCCATTTTTAACAATTATTTATTTTTAAACTTACATCAGATATAGATTTTCTATCTTTTTTTTAAACATATAAGTCATATAAGTATTTATGAGTTATATGACTAAAAAATTTTAATTATTTGAAAAAGCCAATGCGTACATTTTTATGTTTTTTATCATCGAAACCAAACCGTTGGCTCTTGTTGCCGATAAATGTTCTTTTAGACCAATTTCGTCAATAAAATCTAGGTTGGCATTTAATATTTCTTGTGGACTTTGATTAGAAAATGTTCTTATCAAAATCGCAATAATTCCTTTTGTGAGAATTGCATCGCTGTCGGCTGTGAAAACAATTTTATTGTCGATTTGTTCGCCTTTTAACCAAACTTTCGACTGGCAACCTTTAATGATGTTGTCGTCGGTTTTGTATTGTTCTTTGATTAATGGTAACGATTTTCCGAGATCAATCATAAATTGATAACGTTCTTCCCAATCATCGAACATTGAAAATTCGTCAATTATTTCGGCTTGTATTTCTTGAATTGTCATTTTATTTCTTGGCTAAAGATGTGATTTTATCGACAAATTTCTTGATTTTTATATTCGGATAACCATTGTCGAACGATTCTGTTTGGTATGTTTTTCCGTTTAAAACAATTTTTAAATCGGCAATTGCTGCACCGTCGTATTGTCTTTTTGATGTTGGTGGTTTTAATTTAGAAATTCCAGAAAGTTTAATTTTTTTGAATTCTGATGTTAGAAATTTCCAATCTTTTAATGCAATTTTAGTTGATGCTGGCATAACTGTATCGTTTCTATCGCTTGAAATAGCAATTTTTTGATTGTTAATCCAAATTTTTTGATAGAAACCACGTGTGTTTGCGGTATATTCTATTTGAGCATTTTTGATGTTGTTTTGCGCTAATGAGTTGAAGTTTATTCCTAGAAATAAAACTAGAATTAAGCAAGATATTTTTTTCATTTTAAAATAATTTTGTTTGAAATCTTATGCCCTAGCCACGATTGCAGTGGAAAGCTTTTTGAAAAAGATGTTTAGGTTTTTTGAGGTTGAAAAAACGACCAGCGGAAGTTCTTTTCAAGCTTTAAAAAACCAAACAGATTTGAAAAAACTTGTAACGGAAAACGTGAAATAGCTTCAAATGAAACTAACTCAACATCATTATTGCTTTTTTTATTGCTGCTACAAATATATCAATTTCTTCTTTGGTATTATAGAATGCAAAACTTGCGCGAATTGTGCCTGGAATTTCGAAAAAATCCATAATTGGTTGTGCGCAATGTTGACCAGTTCGAACGGCGATGCCCATTTTGTCTAGGATTGTGCCAATATCATAAGGATGAATTCCGTCGATATTGAACGAAATTACTGATGTTTTTTCTTTGGCAGTTCCATAGATTTTCAAGCCTTCGATTTCGAGTAATTTTTCGGTTCCGTATTTCAACAGTTCGTGTTCATGATTTGCAATTGCTTCAAAACCAATCGAATTCATATAATCGACAGCTGTACCAAGCACGATTCCGTCGGCAATATTTGGCGTTCCTGCTTCGAATTTGTGAGGCAATCCAGCGTAAGTCGTTTTGGCGAATGTTACTTCTTTTATCATATCGCCGCCGCCCATATATGGTGATAATTTATTGAGCCAGTCTTCTTTTCCGTACAAAATTCCAACGCCAGTTGGTCCACAAATTTTGTGACCAGAAAACACATAAAAATCACAATCTAAATCTTGAACATCGGGTTTTAAATGTGGCACTGCTTGTGCGCCATCGATTAAAACGGCTGCTCCAAATTGGTGTGCTTTTTCGATTATATATTTTATCGGATTTAAGGTTCCGAGTGCATTCGAAATGTGATTAACCGCCACGATTTTGGTTTTTTCTGACAATAATTTATCGAAATCTTCGAGAATTAAATCGCCATCGAGATTCATTGGAATGACTTTTAGCGTTGCGCCTGTACGTTCGCAAAGCATTTGCCAAGGTACAATGTTGCTGTGGTGTTCGAGCGCAGAAACCAAAACCTCATCGCCTTTTTGCAATAAAGTAGCGAATCCGTTGGAAACAATGTTGATTGCGTGGGTTGTGCCTGATGTGAAAATCACTTCGTGTGCGAATTTTGCGTTGATGTGATTTTGAATTTTGGCTCGTGAATTTTCGTAAGCTTCGGTAGCTAATTGGCTAAGAGTATGCACTCCACGATGAATGTTGGCGTTAATTTCTTGATAGTATTTCGAAATAGCATCGATAACAATTTGTGGTTTTTGCGATGTTGCTCCGTTGTCGAAATATACCAAAGGTTTTCCGTTGACTTTTTGCGTCAAAATCGGGAAATCGGCTCGTATTTTATTGATGTCTAGCATAGTTATTTAGAAAAATTCTAAATACAAAAGTAATACAATTAAGATTGATTTTTGAGAAACATTAGTTAATTTAAAATTAAACGTTTTTTTAAACATATAAGTTAAATAACGTAGTATTAATTAAAAATACATAAAAACTAATATGACTTATATGTTTCAAATTTTAATTAACTTGCATCAAAATTATCATAAATGAAAAAGTTTTTTAAATATTTAGGTTTAGCAATATTAGTTTATTTGGTTTATTTCGGATTTACTACTTATCCGAAACTCGATTTGATTTCTGGGTTTTCTGCCAAAAGTATTGCATCTGGACATTTTTTGGACAATCGTTCGATAGATTTAATTGAGAAAACAGACAATGATATTGATTTAATTGATTTGGCAAAAAATCAAATTAATGATATTGAAAAATTTGCAACCGCATCTGTTTATGGATTAAAAGAACGAAAAGCAATTTACCGTGAAGGTTTGGGTGCGACTTTAATAAACGACGATTTTGATGTTTCGAAACCATATAATATTCCAAAAAGAACGGTTTTGAATAATAATTTACCTTTTCCTTATGGAAATTTAGAACCAAAAGCCTGCCTGCCGAATGGCACGGACACTGTTTTTTCGAATATTGATTATGATAAATTAAATGCTGCAGTTGCAAATGCATTTGACACCAATAATCAGAAACTAAAAAGAAGTCGTTCGGTTTTAGTAATTTACAAAGACAAGATTATTGCCGAAAAATATGATAAAGGCTTCGATAAAAACTCTAGAATTTTGGGTTGGTCAATGACAAAAAGCATAACTGCAACTTATTTTGGAATTCTTCAAAAACAAAGGAAAATTGATATTAACAAACCCGCACCAATTGCCGAATGGAAAAACGATGCTCGCAAAAAAATTACAATAAATAATTTATTACAAATGAATTCTGGTTTGGAATGGGAAGAAGATTATGGTACAATTTCTGATGCTACAAAAATGCTTTTTCAAGCCGAAGATGTCACTAAATCTCAAATAGACAAGCAATTCGTAGGCAAACCCAATCAAACTTGGAATTATTCGTCTGGAACAAGCAATTTGTTGTCAGGAATTATTCGCAATCAATTCAAAACCCACCAAGAATATATTGATTTTTGGTATTCGAGTTTAATTGACAAAATAGGAATGAATTCGATGATTGTCGAGCAAGATATGACCGGAAATTTCATTGGATCATCTTACGGTTGGGCGACAACCAGAGATTGGTCTAAATTTGGATTGCTGTATTTGCACAAAGGTAATTGGAATGGCGAACAAATATTTGACGAAAATTGGGCAAAATATGTGTCAACTCCAACCAATGGTTCTAAAGGTATTTATGGTGCACATTTTTGGTTGAATGCAGGTGGTCGTTATCCTGATGCTCCAAAAGATATTTATTCTTGCAATGGTTTTCAGGGTCAAATTATTTTTATAATTCCGTCGCACGATATGGTTATTGTTCGAATGGGTTTGAAAGAAGAAAAAGATGGTTTTGATTTTAACGGATTGTTAAAAGGCGTTTTAGAGAGTTTTAAAAAGTAAAAAACCTGAAACTTTTAATTTTTTCAGGTTTTTTTAGTGTTTTCTATTTGAAATTTTATAACTCAAATCCAATTTTAACTCCCAATTTGGTCGCAATAATTTTAGTAATTCGCTGTTTCAATTCAGGAATTTTAATGCTTTCGATAACTGCATTAGAAAAGGCATACATCAATAATGCTTTGGCCTCTTTTTTTGGAATGCCTCGTTGTTGCATATAAAACATTGCAGTTTCGTCTAGTTGACCAATCGTGCAACCGTGTGAACACTTTACATCATCGGCAAAAATTTCTAATTGTGGTTTGGCGTTTATTGTGGCTTTGTCGCTTAACAAAATGTTATTACTTTTCTGAAAAGCATTTGTTTTTTGTGCTTCTTTTTCTACATATATTTTCCCGTTGAAAACCCCTGTTGATTTATCAGAAAAAATGCCTTTGTAATCTTGATGACTTTCACAATTTGGTGCTGCGTGATTAACAAGCGTGTAATGATCGACGTGTTGCGAATCGCCAATTATTGTTATTCCGTTTAAATTACTAACAATATGTTCGCCAAAATGATAAAAATTTAGGTTATTTCGAGTTAGATTTCCGCCAAATGCAAATGTGTTTACCGAAACTACCGAATCTGCTTTTTGAGAAACAAAAGTATTGTCTATCAAATTGGCTTCAAGGTTGTCATTTTGAATTTTATAAAAATCAACAATAGCACGTTTTTCAGCAAAAATTTCGGTAACCGAATTGGTTAAAGTTGCATTTTCGTTCAAACTTTGATGGCGTTCGATAATTTGAACATTAGCGTTTTCTTGAACAACTATCAAATTTCGAGGTTGAACCAAAATTGCTGCTTCTGATCCAGTCGAGAAATACATAATTTCGATTGGTTTATCGACAACTTTATTTTTAGGAACTTGAATATAAGCACCTTCATTTGCGAAAGCCGTGTTCAAAGAAGTTAAACTTTCGTCTTTATTGGCAATTTTATTGAAATACTCTTCAATAACTGTTTTGTATTTTGGTTTTGTAAATGCTGAAGACATCAAGCAAATATCCAATCCGTCGTGGGTTGTCGATGACAAAAACGAGTTGAAAACACCATCAATAAAAACAACTTTATAGGTGTCGATTTCGTGAAGAAAATATTTTTTTACATCTGAAAATTCTATATGAGATTCGTTTTTTGGGAAAACCGAAAAATCGTTTTTCAAAATTGAATTTAGCGATGTATATTTCCAAGCTTCTTCTTTTTTGGTCGGAAAGCCTTTAGTTTCAAAGTTTTTTAAAGCCGTTGTTCGAATATCGTGTAACTCAGATGTTACATCGATTTTTTCTTCGAAAGCCATGAACGATGATAATAATTTTTCTTTTAACATTATTTTTTAGTTTTCAGTCGCAGTTTTCAGTCGCAGTCAAGATAACTGTGACTGAGACTGTGAACTAATTCAATTCACCCTTAATCCAATCGTAACCTTTTTCTTCGAGTTCGTAAGCAAGCTCTTTTCCACCTGATTTTACGATTTTTCCGTCCATTAAAACGTGAACAAAATCTGGAATAATATAATCTAGCAATCTCTGATAATGTGTGATTACCAATACTGCATTGTTTTCGTTTTTTAGTTTATTGACACCGTTTGCAACAATTCGAAGTGCATCAATATCTAATCCTGAGTCGGTTTCGTCAAGAATTGCGATTTTTGGCTCGAGCATTGCCATCTGGAAAATTTCGTTACGTTTTTTCTCGCCACCAGAAAATCCTTCGTTGAGTGAACGCGACAAAAACTTGCGATCTATTTCTAGTAATTCTGATTTTTCACGAATCAATTTCAGCATTTCACTTGCTGGCATTTCGTCTTTTCCTTGTGCTTTTCGACTTTCGTTGATTGAAGCTCGCATAAAATTGGTTACAGAAACACCCGGAATTTCGACCGGATATTGAAACGACAAGAAAACACCTTTGTGAGCGCGTTCTTCTGGTGCTAATTCAGAAATATCTTCGTTTTCTAGCAAAATTTCGCCATCGGTTACTTCGTAGTTTTCGTTTCCAGCAATTATCGATGCAAGAGTTGATTTTCCTGCACCATTTGGCCCCATTATAGCGTGGATTTCTCCAGCTTTTATTTCAAGATTAATTCCTTTAAGGATTTCTTTATCGCCAATTGTGGCGTGAAGGTTTTTTATTTGTAACATTTATTTTTATTTATTCGTAATGTCCTTTCAAGGACAAAATATCTAGTATTTCGATTGTGTTTTGGTCTGTAATTTCGTATATTATTCGATGTTCTTGGTTGATTCTTCTAGACCATTTTCCAGTAAGATGGTGTTTTAGAGGTTCAGGTTTGCCTATTCCATCAAACGGATGCAGTTGAATGTCTTCGATTAAAGCAGATATTTTATTCATAATTGCTTTATTTCCTGATTTTTTCCAAAATTCTCTATCCTTTTGAGCTTTTTCAGAATAAACTACTTCCACAAATCTTCTAATTTAATTCTTACACCTTTTCCATCGCGAATGCTTTGCGAAGCCTCCAAAATTTCTTTAACAAATTCAGGATTATAAGGTTTATCGATTGCAACCTCATCAATATCTATTTCAAAACCGAGAGATTTTGATAATGATTTGAATATTGGAAAATCTTTTTTCTTTACGTTTTTTAATACAATATCCATAACTATTTTTTTAAAATTTATTGTTACCCAACACTACCTTCCAAAGAAATCTCTAACAATTTTTGAGCTTCAACGGCAAATTCCATTGGTAGTTTGTTTAAAACATCTTTACTAAAACCATTTACAATTAGAGCAATAGCTTTTTCGGTTGGAATGCCACGTTGGTTGCAATAAAAAACTTGATCTTCACCAATTTTACTTGTGGTTGCTTCGTGTTCTATTTTGGCTGATGGGTTTTTACTTTCTATGTACGGAAATGTATGCGCTCCGCAATTATTTCCCATCAACAACGAATCGCACTGTGAGAAATTTCGAGCATTATCTGCTCTTGGAGAAATTTGAACCAATCCACGGTAACTATTTTGTGATTTTCCAGCTGAAATTCCTTTAGAAATAATGGTCGATTTGGTATTTTTACCCAAATGAATCATCTTGGTTCCTGTATCAGCTTGCTGGAAATTATTCGTAACGGCAATCGAGTAGAATTCACCAACCGAATTGTCGCCTTTCAAAACCACAGAAGGATATTTCCAAGTTATTGCAGAACCAGTTTCGACTTGTGTCCATGAAATTTTTGCGTTTTTCTCGCAAATGCCCCGTTTGGTTACAAAATTAAAAACGCCACCTTTCCCTTCTTTATTTCCAGGATACCAGTTTTGTACAGTCGAATATTTTATTTCGGCATCGTCCAGAGCAATTAATTCTACACAAGCGGCGTGCAACTGGTTCTCGTCACGACTTGGTGCAGTGCAACCTTCGAGATAAGAAACATAACTTCCTGCATCAGCAATAAGCAAAGTTCTTTCAAATTGACCAGTTCCAGCTTGATTGATTCGGAAATAAGTAGATAATTCCATTGGACAACGAACGCCTTTTGGAATGTAACAAAAACTACCATCAGAAAAAACTGCTGAGTTTAAAGCTGCATAAAAATTGTCTTTTTGTGGAATTACTGTTCCAAGATATTTGCGAACCAATTCTGGATGTTCACGAATCGCTTCGGAAATAGAACAGAAAATAATTCCTTTTTCGTTCAATGTTTTCTTGAATGTTGTGGCAACTGATACTGAATCGACAACAATATCCATTGCGATATTGTTCATCATTTTCTGTTCATCGACATTAATTCCTAGTTTTTTGTACATTTCTAGCAATTCTGGATCAACATCATCAAGGGTTTTGTTTGGATCTATAGATTTTGGTGCAGAATAGTAAGCGATAGCCTGAAAATCGGGTTTTTCGTAATTAACATTTGCCCATTCTGGCTCGGTCATTTGCACCCAAGCACGATAAGCTTCGATGCGCCAATCGGTCATCCATTGTGGTTCTTCTTTTTTCAAAGAAATGGCACGAACAATGTCTTCGTTTAATCCAATAGGAAAAGTTTCAGATTCTATATCTGTATAAAATCCGTATTCGTAATCTTTGGTTTCAAGTTCGATTTTTAAATCGTCTTCGGTATATTTTGACATTTTATTTTTTTTAAAACCATTAAGAAATCAAGGTTCATTAAGACTTAATGAACCTTGATTTCTTAATGGTTCAAATCTTTTTATTTCTTTTCTAAAGTGAAAAACTTTCCCCACAACCACAAGTTCTGCTTGCGTTTGGGTTATTAAAAACAAATCCTTTTCCGTTTAATCCGCCCGAAAATTCTAGAACGGTTCCTGCGAGATAAAGAAATGATTTTTTTTCGACTGCGATTTTTACGTTATTATCCTCAAAAACTTTATCGTTTTCTCCGATACTTTTATCAAATTTCAAATCATAAGATAATCCTGAGCAACCACCAGATTTTACACCTACTCGAACGTAATCTTGTGAGGCGTCAAAACCATCGTCATTCATCATATCGACAATTTTTTTGCTTGCAGATTCAGATACTTTTATCATGTTATTTTGAATTTTTCTAAATAATATACAAATGTATTACATTTATAAGTTTTTTATGCAATAACTAACATTTTTATAACTTATGTTTGAATAGATTTATCTAATTTAACAAAAAATCCTCAACCAATGACTTGAAAGAGGATTTTGAAAAACTGATATTTGAAAATTTTATAGTAAATTATACTTTAATAGTTAAATATTTTGCGCTACTACTTTCTGTTTTCTATTTGAATAATTTTTGCTTTCAACTCTTCAATCATCACTTGTTGTTCTTGCATGGCTTTTACCATTGGCGCTAGTAAATCGTTGTAGCGAACGCCTAACATTCCTGCATCGTCTTTGCTGATGATGCCATTATCTTTAGCATTAAATTTGTTTAAAGTGCTTTCTAATTCTTGGGCAATAAAACCATATTCTGTTGTTGGGTTTGTTGTAGTTTCTAAAATAATTGGTTTGCCGCCGTTGTCTTGAACATCTTTACGCGTGTAAAAAACAGGGTTCAATTGCTTAATAAATTCCAAACCAAGATTAGATTTTTGAATGTTCGATTTCCAGCGATTGTCTGATGTTGTTGTCCAAGCAACTTGCACGCTTGCTAGAGTTACAGATGTGTTACCTATACAAACTTGATTACTATTGTTAGCAACTGCCACCTGTGCTTCATTACCTAATCCGGTATTATTAGAACCTAAAGTAACCAGAGATAAGGCAGTATTTCCTACCGCAGTGTTTTTGTTTGCAGAAATTCCATTAGCTCCAAATAAACTTGCATTTCCTAAAGCTGTATTAAAATCACCTTCTATATTATTAATTAATGCATCTTTACCAATTGCTGTGTTGGTATTTCCTGCAGTATTATTAAATAATGCATCTTTTCCAATTGCTGTGTTGTTAGTTCCATTATTTTTAAATAACGCGCTTACTCCTACTGCTGTATTATTACTTCCAGTTGTGTTAGTAAAAAGGGTAGATTGACCTGTTGCTGTATTGTCATTTCCACCTACACTAGTAGTAAGAGCATTGACACCGATTGCAGTATTACCTTGTCCGAAATCGGTATCTAGTGCATTTCTGCCGAAAGCAGTTTTTACTGGGGATAATGCACCAGCCCATTGTGAATTTTGAATAAATAGAACATTGTTTTCATTTGCTGTTCCAAGAAAAATATCTGTAAGTGAAGAATTACCATTTGTATTCCAAGTATTTAAATTTGAACCGCTAGTTGCTGCAAATAAGGCGAAAGGAACACTCAATAATTGACTTGTTCCGGAAATTGAATAGTTCGTTCCGCCCAATGGATCAGTTTCTGTTTTTACAAAAAATGGACCATTAGACCAGTTTATCGATGCAAAAGTTCCTATTATCGGAATTCCTGAACCAATTTCTATTGTAACCAATCCGTTGACATTAGTAACTGGATTTGGATTAAAAATTTCCTTATAAACTTCTTGTCCAGTTATTGAAGTTCGAAGAATAGTGACACGCATTCCAACGGATTGATTAGTTATCAAAGTATTAGAATTGTTTCGCAATAAGGCTTGATAACTCATTTTGTTTGGTGCTTGTGCTGATGCATTTAGAAAATAGAAAAAAGAGCAAAGAATAAAGATTGTTCTGATATTGTTTGTATATGTTTTCATAATAGTTTTTAGTTTTTAATGATTTTGAAAGTTTTTAATGGTTTGTTATTGTCCGAAACAGTCAAAAAATAAATAGCATTTGCTAGATTTTCTAAAGATATTTGAGTTTCTTTTTGCGAAATTTTATTGGTTTGAATGCCTCGTCCGTTCAAGTCAAAAAGTTGGTAATTGATGTTTTCTGAATTGTAATTTGCAATGGATAAATTAACTATTGCTGTTGTAGGATTTGGATAAACTCTCATTGCTAAAGTAATTTCTGGAAAGTCGTTTGTTCCCAAATTAAAAATTTCGACAGGTTGTTGCACGCCTTGATTAATTGAACCATTAGTGCCAACGGCATTGGTATAGATCACTTGTCCAACAGAATAGCTTGATGATCCGCCAGAACCAGTTGCGTTTCCGCCAGAAGCAACAATTGCATTTTGTGCCATCAATTTTGGCAAACAAAAAATGATGAATAATAGTGTGATTTTTTTCATTTTAGTGGATTTAATTTTTATTGTTTCACTAATTTCTGTGAATAATTATAATTGGCATTTGAAATATTCAAAATATAAATCCCGTTTGATAAATTATTTAAATCTACAGTTTTGCTGTCCAAATTTTTGGCATTTGTTTGATATACTATTCTTCCGTTCATATCTGCAACTGTTAAGTTTGCATTGTTAATTGGATTTTCTGTTTGGATAGTGAAAATGCCTGTTGATGGGTTTGGGGAAATTACTAAATATGATTTTGAAAAAACTTCTGTTGATAAACCTGTAACCGTAAAGTTATCTGTTGTAGCAACAATTGAACAACCTATTTCAATGCTGATTTTTCCAGTTGTTGCACCTACAGGAACTACAACAGTTAAACTAGTTGCTGTAACAGATAAAACAGTGGCAACAACACCATTAAAAGTTACAATATTATTGGCAATAACAGTACTAAAATCTGTACCTGTAATTTTTATTGTAGCTCCAATATTTTCTGAAATGGGCGTAAACGAGTTTATATAAGGTTGGTTTTGCACCAATGCCGAAGCTACAAAACCAGGAAGTCCAAGATTTGAAGTTCTTCCTGCCAATGAAACTGCTTCTTCAACATATAAACATCCAGTACCTATAACATCTGGATTGTTAATCACACCAAGAAAACCAGCGCCTTCCCTAGCTACATAAATTTTATTATCTGGACCTAATTGTATGCCACCAAGTGCTGGACCATTTGCGGCAAGCAGAACTACTGAACTTGAAATTAAAGCAGTCGTTGCAAGTGTTATATTGTATTGAAAAACACGATCTTGACCACGATGATCTGCTACATAAACTAAATTATTATTGGGACTAAATTCAATTCCATAACTTCCAAACCCACCAATACTGATTGGTATATCTTTCTTATTACTTACAACTCCCGTAGCAACATCAAAATCATAAAGATGAAAAGTTTGTCCAAAATTTGCCATTGCAATTTTAGTTCCGTCAGGCGAAATTTTCATATAACCAAAAAATCCAGAAGCAGTTGTAAATTGAGAAACCACAGGTGTTGTATCGATACCACTTGGCGAAATTTTATAAACATTAAAACGACTTTCATTGGCTCCATAAGTAATTACCCAAATATCGGTTTGATTTAACGCTAGCAAACCAGCGATTTTTTCGGAATTATTATTGGTTAATAAAATGTTTTTTTCTGTTGCTATCACCGCACCATTACCGTTGTCCATAGTCATATCAACAATACAGTACACATAAGGTCCAGGTGTAAAAACATAATATTTATTTATATTTCCAGGATAAGGAATTATAAAAGCAGATTGAGTATTACTACTATTTGAGGTAAGACCAGAACCATTTTCCATAATTTGATGTAATCTATTAAATATTGTAATTCCGTTGGTGTAAAACAAGAGATTCCCATTGTCATCACTCATCGTTGCAACGCCTTCTACTTGTGACATCGCACTGTTAGTGAGTGCCACAGGAATGTTGTTTTCAAATTTTATAGCTGCTTGATTGCCAAAATACCAATGTTTGGCATTATTTTTTGAAATTCCGTTGCATGATGATGTTGAAAGAACAGTAAAAACGCTTGAACTACTTGAAGTAAGACTATTCACAGTTATTGAAACTGAACCAGTCGTTGCACCAGCAGGAACCGTAACCGTTAAACTAGTTTCTGTAGCAGCAATTACAACAGTTGCTAGACCATTAAATTGAACAACATTGTTTGTGGTAATTGAACTAAAACTACTACCAAGTATTGTGACTGTAGTTCCTACTAAACCAGAAGTTGGCGAAAATGAAGTAATGGTTTGCGCCTGTGTTGAAAAAAAGGCAGAAAATCCTAAAAAAATAGCAAGTAATAATGTAAATTTTTTCATAATAATTAATTTTAAATTTATTGTTAAGTATTTATTCAATTCGTTGGAAAACTCGTTTTGTGTCGCCAATTGTCAGCATAATTCTGTTTTGTTCGGCATAATAAATGGTTGGTGTAGCCTGCTGTGTGTTTAAGTTTACTAGAAAAAGATTTTTGCCAGACGTGTTCCAGCTACATTTAACCAAATCGGCACCATATCCACCTTCAATAATCATGGTGTTGGTGCCGCCAGCGCTGCTGCCTGTCCAGGTTCTACATTCGCCATTGGCGTTAAACTGCAAAAAATAATCAGTAGAAAAAGAAGAATAAAATTGTCCAGAACCACTACTTATAACTTCTGTAAATCGCCATTTGCCTACTAAAGCTCGGTCTCTATTGTTTTTTTTTGATGAAGTACTGCTTGAACCAGAAGATGTAGTTGTGCCACCGCCACTGTCTATGGCAATAGTATTACCACTTTGATTGGTTGTCAATGTGCTTAGGTCGAGTACCAATGCCAAAATTTGGTTGTTATATTCTGGAAAGGTAATGTTGAAATGCAGTTTTCTGTTGACTATTTCGGCTGTAATGTTGTATTTTTTTTGGGTATCGTCTTCGATAATTTTGCCAGTACAAACTCAATTTATTTCGGCGGCAGCAATTTGTGCCGTTCGGCCGTCCATGGTTAAAACACCTTTTATTTTGTTGGTTCTTGCAATGGCAGTTAGTGTTACAAAAATTTCCTTTTCGTTCTGCGTGCCAGAAAAGTTGCCTACAAAATTACTAAGCGGACTTTTTGCAACAACAACTTTTGCGATTTTTGGTTTAGTATCCATTTTGGTTTTAATTTTTTGTTCTTGGCATGAAAATAATGCTAGGAACAATATGAAGGTTTGAATAATCATGATATTATGGTTTGTTGGTTGGAGATTAATCAAAAGTGATTTTACGGATTCTGTGGTTTCCAGCTTCTGAAATAAATATATTTCCTTGAGGATCTAATATTATACTATCTGGGCTATTAAATTGTGCATTATTTGCAATTCCGTCTGCGAAACCTTGAAAACCTTTTCCCGCAAGAGTAGTTACAAAACCAGTAGATGAAATTTTACGAATTTTATGAGCGTTAAATTCTGTAACAAATAAATTACCTAAAGCATCTATTGCAATTCCTATTGGATTTTTGAATTGAGCAACAACACCCTGTCCATCCAATAAACCATTATTACTCCCAGCAAATGTTGATACTAAACCTGATGCGAAAATTTTGCGAATTTTAAAATTATTACTGTTTGTAATGAATAAGTTTTGTTGGGAATCAATCACAATTCCAGTAGGGAAAGAAAATTGGGAGTTTATGCCTTGTCCATTTGCAAAGCCAGCCACACTTCCTGCAATTGTACTTACTACACTTGTTGTTGAAATTTTTCTTATTTTTTCATTACCTCGGTCAACTACATATAAATTCCCCAAAGCATCAATTGCAATTCCAGTAGGTTGTGAGAATTTAGCCGTACTACTTTCTCCATCTAAAAAACCAGATATGCTCCCTGCAACCGTGGTAACGTTTCCCCCATTAGTGATTTTACGAATTCTGTTATTTCCTCTATCAACAACAAACAAGTTGCCATTGTTATCAATAGTTATACCTCGGGGGTTTAAAAACTTTGCATTCGTGCCTTGACCATCTGCAAAACCTCCAACACCACCAGCTACAGTGGTTACTATACCTGATGGAGAAATTTTACGTATGCTGTGATTTGATTCTTCCACTACAAACAATTCACCAGCTGCATTAATAGTCATACCGCGTGGAGAATTAAATTGTGCACTAACACCTTGACCATCATTAAAACCTAATGTGCTCCCTGCAAAAGTAGATACCGTTGCAGTTAGTATATAATCAAAAGGATTACTTTCAGCGTTGGCGTCTCCAACTACAATTCTAATTTTTCCTGATCCTGCACTTGGCGGTATGGAAATATTCATTTGTGTTGCAGTAGTACTAATAATTGTACAAACTTTTCCGTTTATAGTTACAGTATTGTTTGCTAGTGTAGTGCTAAAACCTGTGCCTGTAATTGTTACGGGTGTGTTTTTTGGTCCTGTGGTTGGGCTAATGTTAGTTATTACTAAATTTACAATTGGCGCATCGGTTGTTGCAGATGGATCGCTGTCTTTTGAGCAAGAAGCAATAAGCACGAGAATAAAAAGTGTAAAGTAATTTCTAAGATTTTTCATATTATTTATATTTTAAAATATTTTTTTCAATTATTAACCGATTGTAAAATTGAAGTAAAATAAAACTGTTTGCAATACGTAAATGCGAGTATTAAAATGAAATACAATTTTTTATAAAATATTGATAATCAATATTTTAATAATAATTGTATTTTTATTACGCACAAAAAAATACGCTCTTTAGCGTATCTGTTTTTTTTTTATTTTTTTTGAAATTATTTATTTGTATTAAAAAGGTGCTTTAATTTTGATCTTTAAACCATTACTATTTTCCATTTTTAGAATACCATTTAGGTTGGTAATTCTCTTTTTTAGGTTCGTTAATCCATTGCCGAAATTATTGGCTTTTTGAATTCCTATGCCATTATCGTGAATTGTAATCAAAAGTTCTTTTTTGTCTGTTGAAGAAATGTTTATTTGAACTTGGTTGGCAACAGCATGTTTGACTATATTATTGAGAATTTCTTTAATACAAAAAAATAAATTTTTTCTAGAATTTCCATTCAATATTTTATTCGAAATTGCTTCAATATCTTCAGAAAAAAACAATTTAATTTCGGTTCCATCTAAAAATTTAAAAGCATATTGTTTTACATAATCACAAAAATTTTGGACGTTGTTGTTGTCTGTATTTAAAGACCAAATAAAGGTGTTTAATCTTTGAGAAATTTCTGAACTTGTATAACTTATTTTATCAATTAATAAAGTTTGCTTGTCATTGGTTACATAATTTTTTAATAAATTAGTGTTAATCAAAATACTACTCAATTCGCTTCCAATGTCGTCATGAAGGTCTTTGCTTATTTCATTTTTTTGATCTAATAATAGTTTTTGCAATTTGTTTTTTCTTCTAATTATTATTATTGCAAGAGACAAAATTAAAGCCATAAATAGCGCTGCAACAAGTTGTAATATTTTTATGTTTTTTTGTTTATCGAGTTCATTTATTTTAGATAACAATAACTTATTTTCGCTATTAATATATTGATTTATAATGTTTTGAATATAAAAATTTCCGTTTTTGTTAATGTCATTGTCAATCGACAATAATTTTTCTTGCAAAGCTAATTGCAAATTAATGTTGTTCATTTTTTTGAAAACTTTTAATGATTGATCATAAAAAAGTCTCTTAAAAGTTGGATTTATATTATGATTTGTAATTAGGTTTTGTCCTTTTTCAAAATAATATTTCATCTTTTGAGTGTCATCAGAAAAACATTCTGCTAAATTTCCATATCCTAATAAAGCAGTATCATATATTGATGCGTTTAATGATGTTTCTATACTTTTTTTAAAATAAAACTGAGCAGAATCTTTTTTGTTTTGTTTTATAAACAATTCTCCAAAAGTACGTTCAACATTAGCTATGCATCTGTAATCTTTAAAATTTTTAGCAAATTTATAAGCCTTTTTGTTATAAAAATAGCAAGAATCCAATTGATTAGTTTTAATTTTTAGTTGTGCAATATCATTATAAATATATTCTTTATTGATTAAATATCTTTTGTAATTAGACTTAATTTTTAAAGGAAAATATTTTTTAGCTTTATGAAAAAAATCTTCAGCTTTGGATAATTTTTCCATTTCATACAAATTAATTCCTTTCAAAAGATAAGCGTTTGAAATGTATAAACTATCATTAATCTTTTTTGAAAATTCGATAGATTTTTCTGCTTCATGCAGACCAAATTGGTGCAAACCCATATAATAAAAAAGTTCAGATTGCAAGCTGTTTGAGTAATATTGCAGCGTATCGTTTGGATAATTTAGAAGCATTTTTTTAGAAACATCCAACCACTTTTGAGAATCTTCTATTTTATCGTTTTCTAAATAATATTCCGAAATAGCTATCGATTTAGAAACTTTAAAAATGCCGTTTTTACAGTTATTAAATGCAACTTTTTTTTCGGATAATGTTTCTTGAGAAAAAACAAACATCGAGTATAACATTAAAAATAACACATAATATAATTTCTGTTTCATTTATTCGTCATCGTTTTAAATATACGTTTACGGCTTCGACTCTCGTATTTACATGTAATTTTCCATAAATATGTTGAATGTGTTTTCTAACTGTTCCGCTACTTATCTGCAAATCATCGGCCACTTCTTTATTCATTTTTCCAGTAGCTAATAAATCTAAAATTTCATTTTCGCGCGGTGTTAATAACAATACACTCTCATCAACTGATTCAAACTTAGAAAAACTAGCAACTACTTTTCTGGCAATACTACTACTCATTGGACTGCCGCCATCAAATAAGTCGTTTAGCGCATCTATAATTTTTGTTGGCCCTTCGGTTTTTAGTATGTAGCCACTTGCTCCGGCTTTTAAACTTTTAAAAATAATTTCATCGTCTTCGTACGAAGTACACATTAAAAAAAGAAGTTTTGGATTTTTGGCTTTTAAAATAGCAACACATTCGAATCCGCTGTAACCAGGCAAATTCACATCCATTAGCAAGGCATCAATTCCTATTTTTGGCACCGTATCTATTGCAACTTCAGCGTTTTCAAAAGTACCAACCAACTCAAATTGATCTGTAAATTGAATCATCATTGCCATTGCTTCTCTCAAATCGCGATTGTCTTCTACAATTCCAATTCTTTTTTTCATTTTTTGAATTCTTATAAAACAAAAATAATCATAATTAAGCAAATCAAAAATACGCAATTAAGCGTACTTAAATAAAATTAATTCACTAATTTGCATGCTATTTTGAATTAATATTATAAAAAAAATGAAACTCTATCCAATAGAAACTGGAAATTTTAAACTCGATGGCGGCGCAATGTTTGGCGTTGTACCAAAAACCATTTGGAACAAAACCAATCCTGCCGACGAAAATAACCTCATAGACATTGCTGCAAGATGTTTATTAATCGAAGACAATAATCGATTAATATTGATTGATACGGGAATGGGCAATAAACAATCCGATAAATTTTTTGGCTATTATTCGCTTTGGGGAACACATTCTATAGACAAATCTTTAGCGAAATATGGTTTTTCTCGTGACGATATTACAGATGTTTTTATGACGCATTTGCATTTTGATCATTGTGGTGGTTCGATTCAATGGAATAAAGACAAAACTGGCTATGAACCAGCATTCAAAAACGCAAAATATTGGACGAACGAAAGTCATTGGAACTGGGCAACAAAACCTAATCTACGAGAAAAAGCATCGTTTTTGAGTGAAAATATTTTGCCAATGCAAGAATCAGGGCAATTGAATTTTATCTCAAAACCAGAAATTGATTTCGGATTTTCAACTGAATTAAATTTCGATATTTTTTATGTTGATGGTCACACCGAAAAAATGATGGTTCCACACATTATATACCAAGACAAAACCATCGTTTTTTGTGCCGATTTAATTCCGACAGCTGGTCATTTGCCTTTGCCTTATGTAATGGGTTACGATACTCGCCCATTATTAACAATGCCTGAAAAATCTAAATTTCTTGAAGCTTCTGCTGCCAATAATTATTATTTATTTCTTGAACACGATGCTCATAACCAAATAATTACTGTAGAACAAACCGAAAAAGGAATTCGGTTAAAAAAAATTTTTAAATGCGATGATGTTTTTTAAATATATAAACCCATTTTAGAATTCTAAAATGGGTTTATATATTTGAAGTTATATTATTAAAAACCTATCTTTAATATTATATTTTCTAAGATTGAAAATTTATTTATTTGCCTTAGCAATATATTTCTCTAAAGCCATTGTCATTGATGGACTTTCGGGCGTTGGTGCCATAATATCTACTCTCAATCCATGTTCTAAAGCTTCTTTTTGGGTTGTGCTGCCAAAAACTGCAATTCTAGTCTCGTTTTGTTCAAAATCTGGAAAATTCATGAACAAAGATTTAATTCCAGTTGGGCTAAAAAACGCTAGAACATCATAATAAACATTGGCCAAATCGGACAAATCGCTCATTACGGTTTTGTAAAAAGTTGCCTGTGTCCAGTTTAATTTTAAGTTATTCAAAGTTATTGGCGCATCGGCATTGAGTTGGTCAGAAGCTGGTAATAAGAATTTCTCTTCTTTGTATTTTTTCAACAAATTAGACATATCTGCAAAATCTTTCAATCCTACATATATTTTTCTTTTTCGATAAGTAATATATTTTTGCAAATAGAATGCAATAGCTTCTGATTGACAAAAATATTTCAATCCTTCGGGAACTTTGTATCGCATTTCATCGGCAACTCTAAAAAAATGATCTACACCATTTTTGCTGGTCAAAATTATTGCAGTAAAGTTATTCAAGTCAATTTTTTGAGCCCGAATATCTTTTGCACTAACGCCTTCAACATGAATAAATGGTCTAAAATCTACTTTAACCTTGTGTTTGTTTTGCAAATCAAAATAAGGAGAGTTTTCTACTTTAGGTTCTGGCTGAGAAACCAATATTGTTTTCACTTTCATATATGTAAAAGTTGTTGTTTATTGTCATATATGTTGTCGCTATTTTATAATTTTGTCTATTTACAACAAACAATTTAATTGTTAGCGATTTCATAAATATTGTTTTCTGATTCTAATTATTTGTTTGTAAACCAATAATACATGTAATAATAGGGAGCTATTTCAAGAGTGCAAAGATACAAAATAAAATAAAACAATTTACCAATAATTATTTTTTGGAAAATTTTTATTGATTTTATAAATACAATAAAATTCGAAAACAACACAATCCCAATAATAACATGCAATACAACAAGTTCAGGTTTCGAATTATAATTTAAAATAATTGTTATTGGCAACAACAAAAGAGCAATATAGTTTCTATAACTTACTTTAAACATGTTGTATTGTTCAGATATATCTTCAATATCAAACGATGTTGCAACTATTTTTTCTATTAAATATTTAGATAAAATCAAAAATGTCAATCCTGTAAAAATTTGTACAAAAGCAATCCAATCTGTTTTTTGTATAAATTCGAAGTAATACAATATATAATGTATAAAAAAAGCAAAAGACAAAACCTGAACTATAAACAACAGAAAAGTAAAAAATGTCATTAAATGTGTGTTGTCTTTATACATTTTGACATATCGTTCAGAAAAAAAAAGGTTTTTAAAATCGCTAAACTTATTTTCGAAAGTCGATTTTGTAATAACAATCAATATTAAACACAAGACAAATAACAGAGTTATCCAATCTTTATTTTCTAAAATCCGGTTGTGTAATTCTAATTTGAACATATTTGCAAAAATACAAATTTTCTAACAAATAGATTATTATATTTATATTATGATTTTAACAAATCTAAAAGTTTATTTTTGTACAAAATTTATTTCAGTTTATGCCAAAAGCATTAGTTATCATTCCGACATATAACGAGATAGAAAATATCGAAACCATTTTGCGTGCCGTATTCTCTTTGCCCAAACTTTTTCATGTTTTGGTTGTCGATGACAATTCACCCGATAAAACTGCCGAAAAAGTTATTGAATTGCAAAAAGAATTCGAAAACAAATTGTTTTTAGATAAAGGAACAAAAAAAGCTGGTTTAGGAACTGCTTATGTGCGGGGTTTTCGTTGGGCTTTGGCTCGAGATTATGAATATATTTTCGAAATGGATGCCGATTTTTCTCATAATCCAAACGATTTAGTCAAATTGCTCGAAGCATGTTATCTTGACAATGCTGATTTAGCAATTGGTTCGCGATATGTTACAGGAGTCAACGTTGTAAATTGGCCATTAAACAGGGTTTTAATGTCTTATTTCGCATCGATTTATGTAAAAATTATTACAGGAATGAAAATTCATGATGCAACTGCAGGGTTCATTTGTTATAAACGTAAAGTACTAGAAGACATAGATTTAAATAAAATAAAATTTATTGGTTATGCTTTTCAAATCGAAATGAAATACAGAACTTTTGCTAAGAATTTTAATATTATCGAGGTTCCAATTATATTTACAGATAGAACAAAAGGACAATCCAAAATGAGTTCGGCAATTTTCAAAGAAGCAATTTTTGGAGTTATTGCACTTAGAATAAGAAAATTATTTGGAAGACTTTGAGAAGGTTTACAGTCTCGGAATAATCGTTTTAAAACAGTTTCCAGTTTATAATAGCAACGTAATGCTTCGGTACAATCAATGAATAAGAAATATTTATAGAATATTAATTATATGAATAGAGTTTTAATAAAAAATGCAAAAATAGTAAACGAAGGAATTATTTTCGAAGGCGATTTGCTTATCGAAAACGATGTTATTGTCGAAATTGCCGAAACAATTAGCCTAAAAACCTCGGATTGCAAGATTATTGATGCACAAGGCAATTATCTAATTCCAGGTGCAATTGATGATCAAGTACATTTTCGTGAACCAGGGTTAACTCACAAAGGCGACATAGCATCAGAATCAAAAGCTGCGGTTGCTGGCGGAATTACATCATTTATTGAACAGCCAAATACAGTTCCAAATGCTGTTACTCAAGAATTACTCGAAGAAAAATACAAATTAGCCGAAAACAATTCTTGGGCTAATTATTCGTTCATGATGGGCGGAACCAATGATAATTTGTCTGAAATTCTTTTAACAAATCCAAAAAATGTAGCTGGTATAAAACTTTTTCTTGGATCATCTACCGGAAATATGTTGGTCGATGACGAAGAAGTACTTGAGAAAATATTTTCATGTACATCGATGCTTATTGCTGTTCATTGCGAAGACGAAAATACTATTAAAACCAATTTAGAATATTATAAAAAACAATTGGGCGAAGAGATTACTCCAGATTTTCATCATTTAATTCGCAGCGAAGAAGCTTGTTTTATATCTTCATCAAAAGCAATTGCGTTGGCTAAGAAAACTGGTGCAAGATTGCATGTTTTTCATGTTTCGACGGCTTTAGAAACTGAACTTTTTGTAAATAATATTCCGTTAGAAGAAAAGAAAATTACTGCCGAAGTCTGCGTGCATCATTTATGGTTTACTAATGAAGATTATGAGAAAAAAGGCAATTTTATTAAATGGAATCCAGCCATTAAAACACCAAAAGACCGCGATGCACTCTGGGAAGCCTTGCTTGATGACAGAATTGATGTTGTCGCAACAGATCATGCTCCACATGCTTTAGCCGAAAAACAGATGCCTTATTTAGAGGCACCCTCTGGTGGACCAATGGTGCAACATGCCGTTGTGGCAATGCTTGAGGGCTATCATCAAGGAAAAATTTCTATTGAGAAAATCGTAGAAAAAATGTGTCACAATCCTGCTAAAATTTTTCAAATTGAGAAACGCGGATTTATAAAAGTTGGTTATTTTGCTGATTTGGTTATTGTTAACACAGGAATGCCGTGGAGTGTTTCCAAAGACAACATTTTATACAAATGTGGTTGGTCGCCTTTTGAGGGTTATACTTTCAAATCCAGAATTACACACACTTTTGTGAATGGTCAATTGATATATAACAACTTTAACTTCAAAGAAATACGTGCTGGAAAGCGTTTGTTATTTGATAGAGAATAATCTTTTAGAAAAAAATAAAAATGAAAAAAATTTCTATTCTTTTGGCACTTTTAATAATCAACATTGGATGTGGCAATTCATTTGTTGACAAACCTGATAATTTGATAGACGACGACACAATGATTGACATATTTTATGATTTAGCAATTATTGATGCAGCCAAAAACGCAAGTTATGAAAACGGTATTTCTAAATTTGAGGCTAATGATTTTATCTTCAAGAAATATAAGATTGACAGTTTGCAATTTGCTAAAAGCAATAAATATTGGGCTGCTGATGTATCAAAATACAAACGAATGTACAAGATTGTTAAAGAAAAGCTGGAAGAAAAAAAGGCAGAGTTAGAATCTACAAAAAAACCATAATTTGCAAATTATGGTTTTTTTTGTAGTATAAACTTAAATTTTATTTCAACAACCCAATCACAAAATCAGGGAAAATTCCAATTGCGATATTCAATACAATTGCAGTAACACCCACAAAATAATAAACAAAAGGTGTTTTCTCAAGAACTTCGTTTGGTTCGCGTGTGTACATTGCCAAAATTAGTTTGAAATAATAGCCAACACTAATTATCGAATTGATAACAGCTGCAATTACAACCAACAAGTATCCAGATTCGATTGTGTTAGAAAACAACATAAACTTCGCAAAGAATCCAGCAAATATTGGAATTCCAGCCATCGAAAGTAAAGATGCTGTCAATATTCCAGCCATTAGCGGATTGGTTTTACCTAATCCGTTGAAGTTTAAAATATCTTCGTTGTCTTTATTTCTCGTAACAAATATAATTACTGCAAACGACGCAATTCCTGCTAACGCATAAGCGCAAGTATAATACAACAAACTTCCTTGTGAATTTGCAATGTTCAATAATGTCATTAGCATAAAACCTGCATGAGAAATTCCTGAAAATGCCAACATTCTTTTGACATTGTTTTGGCGTAAAGCCATAATGTTTCCAACAGTCATCGATAAAACCGAAATAATTGCAACTACCATTTTGAAAGTTTCAGAAACATTTGCATCTAGCGAACTTACCAATTTGTAAAGTGTTGCAACGGCCACGACTTTGGCCAAAGTACTCATTGTCGCGGTCGATAATGCTGGTGCACCTTCATAAACATCTGGTGCCCAAAAATGAAAAGGAACAGCTGCAATTTTGAAAAACATTCCAATAATTATCATTGTTAAACCAATGTAAAACCATTGCGGAATTCCCATTCCTTGCGATAAATCATAAATTTCTTGAATATTAAAAGAACCTGTTGCGCCATAAACCAAGCATATTCCAAATAAAATAATTCCCGATGCAAATGAACCCATCAAGAAATATTTCATTCCTGCTTCGTTGCTTTTTACACTCAATCTGTTACTGGCTGCAAGAATATATAATGAAATGGATAAAACTTCGATTCCAAGAAAAAACATTGCCATATTTCCAAACGAAACCATTGCAACTGCACCAGAAAGCAAGAATATTTTAATAGCAATAAAATCAGAAATTTTTGTTTGATGATCTTTATAAACATCTTGTCCTAAAGCAACTAAAAAAATGGTTAGAATAATAAAAAGTCCAGAGAAAGCAACTGAAAAATTATTAACAACAATCATCGAATTGTAATAACTTGAAGGATAATCGAATTCGGAAATATTCAAATCAAGAATTGCTAAAAGTCCAAGAATTGATATTGGCACGATTGCTTTTCTTGCATTGAAAATTTCAAATACTAGACATAAAACGCCTAGTCCGATAATTGCTATAAATGTGTTCATTTTTTTGTTTAATATAAAAAATTCTTAATTCCTGCTTTATTTTTTAAAATAAATGTTACTTTTGTATTGACTTAAGCGTTTAGGACGTT
Organism: Bacteroidota bacterium; assembly: GCA_031408435.1. Taxonomy (GTDB): domain Bacteria; phylum Bacteroidota; class Bacteroidia; order Flavobacteriales; family Flavobacteriaceae; genus Flavobacterium. The sequence continues at coordinate 15,658 of JANNWM010000008.1, read as the reverse complement.
TTGAGTAGGTATGCTTCGTGCTTCATAACTCGTGAGTTTTTTTAAAGCCATCAATATTAATTGGTGGCTTTAATTTTATACATAGTATGAAAAACCAACCGATTTAGTTTATTTTTCTTTTTACTTGTTATCAATCTAACTTCTTTCACGACAAAAACCCTATCATTAATTCTCTTTTCAAATTGTAATATTGGATTTTGGGAATGTTTGCTTACGCCAATATTTTTGATTATATCAGCATTCAAACATACTTCAATCATTGTAATAAAATCTTCTTTTTCGACTGCTATTTGCCCTCTTTTTGCTTCAGAAACTGGACTTCCGTGCTTTTCTAAAGTATGCATAATTCCAAAATTGTCAATACATATCCAAAAACCTGATAAATCTAAATTAGTTTCGGTTAATATCCTTGAAACTAATGTTTCTGGAATTTCAAATAAATCTAATTTTTTATGAAATGGTTCAAAATTATTCAAACATTCATCATATAAATCGTTTATTTGATTTCTTAAATGTTCAGTCATTATCTAAAACTGACTATTCACCACATTCAAAACAACTTCTAAACTTGGTTTGATAAACTCGACAATTGGTTTTGGATACAATCCAAAAAACAATAAAAATGCAATTATAACTACCAAAACTATTCCTTCGTTAAATGTTATGTCTTTAAAAACTTTTACATTTGTTTCGCCTAACATTACGTGTTGAAACATTTTCAACATATAATACGCTCCCAAAATAATTGTTGTTCCGCCTAAAACAGCATACCAGACATTTATTTGTGAAAGCGAATACAAAACTGTGAATTCTCCAACAAAGTTGAATGTTCCTGGCAAAGCAACCGATGCCAAGACCAAAATCATAAACATCGATGTGAATTTTGGTGCTTGTTCGCGAATGCCGCCCATTTCTGAAATGGTTCTGGTTTCGAAACGTCTATATATTATTTCGGCTGCGAAGAACAATCCTACTATTACAAATCCGTGTGCGATCATTTGCAAAACTGCACCTGATAATCCATCAAGTGTTAATGTATAAGTTCCAGCTGCAATCAATCCAACGTGTGCCAATGACGAATACGCCAATAATTTCTTTAAATCTTTTTGACGCAACGCAACGATTGAACCATAAATTACACCTGCAATTCCAAATCCCAATAATATTGGCATAAATGTTTTTGCGGCCATTGGAACTAATGGTAATTGCCAACGAATAACACTATACAATCCCATTTTTAGCATAATTCCAGACAACAACATCGTTCCTAAAGTTGGTGCTTTCTGATAGACTTTAGCTTGCCAAGTATGAAATGGAATTAACGGTATTTTAATTGCATAAGCCAAGAAGAATGCAAAGAAAATCCAAGTTTGTTCGTTTGCTGATAAGTCTAGTTTGTATAAATCTTCAATCAAGAAACTTCCTGCTTTTTGGTACAAATATACAAATGCTACCAACATAAAAAGTGAACCCGCCAATGTATAAACAAAGAATTTCAAAACTGCTTTTTTGCGTTCGTCGGCATCGCCATTTCCCCAAATTAGTGCTATAAAATAAATCGGAATTAAAGCCAATTCCCAGAAAATATAGTATAAAAATCCATCTCCAGCCAAGAAAGTTCCTACCATTGCAAACGACATAAATAGAATTAATCCGTAAATTGCTTTTGCATTTTGAAATTCATTTCCAAACGATGAAAAGATGATTATTGGTGTCAAAGCTGTTGTCAACAAAACCATCGATAATGATAATCCATCAGCATTTAATGCAAAATGGATGTTTGGTTTAGCTATCCATTGCAACAAAACATTGATGTTTTCGCCTTGATTGAATTGGTTTAATAATGCTAATGATGTTCCAAATGCAACCAATCCGAAAAATAAAGCCACTTTCGAAGCCAGTTTATCGCCAGAAAAATAAGTTGCAAATGCGCCAACTAAAAGAATAATTAATAAATAAGATATGTCCATTATGTAGAAATTATTGTGCTAAAAATAAATAAATTAATATTGCCGAAACGCCAATTACAAATGCAAAAAGATACAATCCGATGTTTCCGTTTTGTAATTTTTTCCCTTGTTTACCGAAATAATTTGCTCCTTTTCCGAGACCGAAAACCAACTCAGAAAGTGCAGGTTCAACATTATTTCTGAATATTTTAGACAAAGCGTTTATTGGTTTTACAAAGATTGCATTGTAACTTTCATCAATATAATATTTGTTGTATAAAACATTTGCAAAACCAGTAATTTCTGAATCTTGTGATGGAACTTGATTTTGTTTGATGTATTTTGTGTAGGCAATAAAAATTCCTACCATTGCACCAATCGTTGCAATTCCCATTAAAATATAATCTGTTGTTCCCAAAACATGATGTTCCTCGCCTAATTTTGGTAAAATTGGTGTTAAATAATGATTCAACCAACTGTTTCCTGGCAAGGAAATTAATCCGCCAACTGCTGCTAAAATTGCTAAAATTATTAATGGAAATGTTATCAATACTGGACTTTCGTGCAAATGAGATTTTTGTTTTTCTGTTCCTCTAAACTCTTTAAAAAACGTTAAATACATTAATCTAAACATATAAAAGGCAGTCAAAATTGAAGCAATTGAACCAACAACCCATAGTGCTGGATTTCCGTGAAAAGCAGTCATTAATATTTCGTCTTTCGACCAAAATCCAGCAAATGGAAAAATCCCTGATATTGCCAATGTCGAAATCATCATAGTCCAAAACGTAATTGGCATTACTTTTTTCAATCCACCCATATTTCGCATGTCTTGTTCGCCGTGCAATGCGTGAATCACCGAACCTGAACCTAGGAACAAACAAGCCTTAAAAAATGCGTGTGTAATTACGTGGAAAACAGCAACTTCATAAGCGCCTAGACCAAGAGCCAAAAACATTAATCCTAATTGTGAAACTGTCGAATAGGCCAAGACTTTTTTGATGTCATTTTGAACCAAACCAATGGTTGCTGCAACTAAAGCTGTAATTGCCCCAACAACTGATATTATAATTTGAACTGAATAAGCCAAATCAAAAACGTAATTCAATCTAGTAATCATAAAAATTCCAGCAGTAACCATTGTCGCAGCGTGAATCAATGCCGAAACTGGAGTTGGTCCAGCCATTGCATCTGGCAACCAAGTATATAATGGAATTTGTGCCGATTTTCCGCAAGCTCCAATGAACAAGCAAAATGCTGCGATTGAATACCAAACTTCATTATGAGAAGCGTTATTTATTTGAATCATGTTGCTTATTCCTGAATAATTCAAGGTATTACTTAACGTTGCTAAAATAAAAATCCCAATTAATAATCCTAAATCGCCAATTCGGTTCATTATGAATGCTTTTTTAGCTGCATCGTTATAGTCTTGATTTTTATGCCAAAAACCAATTAATAAGTACGAACACAATCCAACGCCTTCCCAACCAATGAACATTACCAGTAAATTATTGCCAATAACTAGTGTAATCATAAAGAAAATAAACAAGTTTAAATAAGCAAAAAACTTATTCAAATGTTCGTCGTCGTGCATATAACTAATTGAATATAAATGTATCAACGAACCAATTCCAGTTACAAACAACAACCATAACAATGACAATTGGTCGAATAAAAATCCAAAATCCACTGAGAATTTTTCTAAAGAAATCCAATCAAATAAAGAAATTTCGATTGCTGTTTTAGAATTATTTACATCTAAAAATAGCATTAAAGTAACTATAAACGAAGTAATTACAGCAAATGTTCCGATGTATCCCAAAACATTTTTAGAAACGCTTTTACCGAAAAAAACATTGAATAAAAATCCAACAAACGGCGATAGCAATAATATAAGTGATAAAATTGTGTTGTCCATTGTGGTTTATCCTTTTAAGTTTTTTAAATTATCAATGTCAATCGATCCTAAATTTCTGAAAACCGAAACCAGAATTGCTAATCCAACAGCAACTTCTGCTGCAGCAACAGCCATCGAAAAAAACACAAAAACTTGTCCGTTTGCATCTTGATGATAAGTTGAAAACGCTACAAACAAAAGGTTCACGGCATTGAGCATAATTTCTATCGACATAAATACGATAATTGCATTTCGGCGGTACAAAACACCAAAAATTCCAATACAGAACATAAGTGCTGCAAGGAAGATGTAGTTTTGAATGCCAATTTCTTGTAAAATATTTTGCATTTTTATTTTTTAAGTTCTTCTTTTTTAGATAATAAAACCGTTCCAATCATTGCCACTAATAACAAAATCGAAGCATATTCAAACGGCACCATAAAACCTTCTTTGTCATCTAACAACACGTTTCCTAGTTTTTTAATTGATTGATAATCGGTTCCTGAAACATCATATTCTGCTATAAATGGAACTGCATTTGTAAATATCAAAACCAATATCACGCAAATCGAAACGAACGAAACAATTGCTCCCAAACGAGTAATTCTGGGTTTGTGAACTTCGTTTTCTTTGTTCAAATTCATCAACATTATCGTGAACAGAAACAAAACCATAATTGCTCCAGAATAGACAATTATCTGAACTATTGCCAAAAATTGAGAATTTAATAAAAGGAAGTGAAAAGCAATTGTAAAAAAACAAACTACTAAATAAATGGCACTGTGAATAGGGTTTTTGCTGTAAATTGTCATAAAAGCAGTTCCAAGTGTTACTGCCGATAACAGATAAAATATAATTAAAAAAGTACTCATTAGTTAGCGTTTTGTAATTGAGAATTTTGCATCGCAATGTCCAATGGCATTACTAATCTATCTTTTCCGAAAATAAAATCTTCGCGTTTGCCACTCGATGGCACCAATAGTTTTGAAGTTGTCAAATAAATCGCATCTTTTGGACAAGCTTCTTCGCACAAACCACAAAAAATACAACGCAACATATTTATTTCATAAATCGATGCATATTTTTCTTCGCGGTATAAATGTTTTTCTTCTTTTGTGCGTTCTGCTGCAGTCATTGTTATTGCTTCTGCAGGGCAAGAAAGTGCACAAAGACCACAAGCCGTACAGTTTTCACGACCTTGTTCATCTCGTTTCAATTGGTGTTGCCCACGATAAACTGGACTCATTTCTCGAACTTGTTCTGGATAATGAATCGTTGCTTTTTTTCTAAAAAAGTGTTTTATAGTAATCAAAAGCCCTTTTATAATGGCGATCAAGTACATACTTTCAAAAAAAGTCATCTCTTTGTTCGAGACTTGTTTTTTACTTCCAGAAAGTGAAATTGTTTGTATAGACATTTCTTTATTTTTATTTTTTTTTGAAGCTATTTCCTGCTATTCGTTTCAATCTTTTTATCAATTGCCACGGGTGGCAATTGATAAAAAGGATTTCCACTACTATCAGGGCTAGGGCAATCCGTTTTATTCTAAACTTTTAATTTTTATAACCAATTTTTGTTCTTTCGGCTTTGTTTTCTTGCTTTTCCATCATTTCATCTAGATATGAGAAAAGTAATTCTGTATTCTTATCGCTATTATCTAATCTTCTTTTTATTTCTTCAATATCAACCTTTAAAGTCAGATTATTTGATAAAAATTCTCGCATACTCACAAAAATTTCAATAATTTTTATGCTCATTTGAGTTGCTTTATCGCTTTTTACAACATTTGATAATTGCAAAATTCCGTGTTCTGTAAAAACATACGGCAACGAACCGCCTAGTGCTTGTTTCGAAGGTATCGCATTTTGCGATACCATAATTTCTGTTTCAATTTCATTCAACCTAAACATAAAATGTTCAGGAAATTTATCAGGATTTCTTGCGATTTGTTCTCGTAATCTATATGGTTTTACATCGAATAATATTGCTAAATCTCTATCTAACATCACTTTAGTATTCCTAATTAAATAAATTTTATTTTCAATTATTTCATTTGGAATAATAATAATGTCTTTCATTCTAAATTTTTTTAAGGTATCGCATTTTGCGATACCTTTAGTTTTACTTTATATAATTTTAATTAAAATGTTGTTTTTCAATTATTTAAAAAATAAATATATTAATTAAAACTATATTTTTAATGCTTTTTATTTCATAAGGTATCACATTTTGTGATACCTTAAACTTATTTAACGTGCCAAATTGGCTCCTTAAGTTTTTAAAACCCGAAATAAACAGCAATTTCGCTTCTTAATAACACAAATCCAACAACAACAATATTTGCAATTGATAAAGGAATTAGAATTCTCCAACCCAAATTCATTAATTGATCGTAGCGAAAACGTGGAATCGTCCACCGTACCCACATAAAGAAAAATATGAATCCACAAATTTTTGCAAATAAAACAATAATTCCGAGAATATTACCAATATTTATGCCCCAATTTTCAACAATCCAACTCATTCCTGGATAATTGTATCCGCCAAAGAACAAAACTGCCAATATTGCCGAAGAAATAAACATATTTGCATATTCAGCAAATAAATAAAATCCCATTTTCATTGATGAATATTCGGTGTGATAACCGCCAATTAATTCGGTTTCGCATTCCGCCAAATCAAATGGCGTTCTGTTGGTTTCTGCAAAAGCACAAATCAAGAAAATCAAAAATGATAACGGTTGATAAAAAACATTCCAGTTCATTCCGGCTTGTTGTGCAGAAATCTCTCTTAAACTTAATGTTCCAGTCATCATTAAAAGTGCAATCATAGACAATCCCATTGCGACTTCATAACTCACCATTTGCGAAGCAGCACGAACTGCTCCCATCAACGAAAATTTGTTGTTAGATGCCCAACCTCCAATCATAATTCCATAAACTCCAACCGAAACTACTCCGAAAATATACAACAATGCAACATCAATATCTGTTGCCTGAAGTAATATGTCTTGTCCAAAAAGATGTAATCTGTCACCCCAAGGTATAACAGCACTTGTCATTAATGCGGTGGTCATTGCAATTGCTGGACCAACCATAAACAAAACTTTGTTTGGTGTGTTAGGTTCAAATTCTTCTTTGGCAAATAATTTCATTCCGTCAGCAAGTGGTTGCAACAATCCTCCCCATCCAGCACGGTTAGGACCAACTCTATCTTGTAAAAAAGCGGCTACTTTACGTTCTGCCCAAGTTGAGTACATTGCCATAAGCATTGTTATTGCAAAAACTGCAAAAATAACAACACTTTTTTCTATAATAAATGCAGTTTCCATTTCTTAAGATTGTTTATTTTTAACCAATGGAATTGCTGCCATACTAATTTTATCTCTGTCTTGTTCTCGACCTTCGAGAATGAATTCTTCAGTTGCGATTTCGACTTTTTCTAGTTTTTGGGTATAATTGTTTTGTCCAATAACCGAGTCTTTTTCAACTTTTCTTGGTCCTTCAATAGTCCAATCTGCAACATTTTTGTGATCAAAACGACATCCGTTGCAAATGAATTCATCTACTTCGTGGTATTCGTCTTTACGACCTGTTATTCTCTGGATTTCGCCACCAAACATCCAAGCGGTAACTTTTCCTGAACATTTGTCGCAATCTCTGTGAGCATTGTATGGTTTATTGAACCAAACTCGTTGTTTGAAACGGAAAGTTTTATCGGTCAATGCGCCAACTGGACAAACGTCAATCATATTTCCTGAAAATTCGTTGTCGATTGCTTTGGAAATCATTGTCGAAATATTCGAATGATCGCCACGATCCATCACGCCATGAACTCTATCATCACACAATTGGTCAGCAACTTGCACGCAACGTTGACACAAAATGCAACGATTCATGTGCAATTGTATGTTTGGACCAATATCTTCAGGTTCAAAAGTTCGCTTTTCTTCAATGAAACGTGATTTTGGGTTTCCGTGTTCGAAACTTAAATTTTGCAAATCGCATTCGCCTGCTTGATCGCAAACTGGGCAATCTAGCGGATGATTTATTAACAAAAATTCGGTTACCGATTTTCTCGCTTCTTGCACTCTGGCTGATGCTTTGCTGGCAATTTCCATTCCGTCTTGGCAACCCGTTACACACGATGCCATTAGTTTTGGCATTGGTCGTGGGTCGGCTTCGCTACCTTTGGTTACATCAACAAGGCAACAACGGCATTTTCCACCGCTTCCTTTTAATTTTGAATAATAGCACATTGCTGGTGGCACAACTTCGCCACCAATCATTCGGGCTGCTTGCAAGATTGTGGTTCCTGGTTCGACTTCGATGCTTTGTCCGTCTATTGTTACTTTCATCTACCGATATTTAACTCCTACGGAGTATTTGTTTTTAATTTTTTAAAATTCCAAGCCATTAACGATATGCGAAATGTTATTCGCTTAGCCCCGATTGCAATGGAAATCCTTTTTTAAATTGCCACGGGTTTAAACCCGTGGCAATTTAAAAAAGATTGAAATGAAAAGCGGGAATTGCCCTTGAAGAAATGCCCGAATTTTCGCTCCTTATTATTATGCTAATTGTTTACCAATTAAATGTTTTACTTTTTCGAAAGGTTCAGCAACAAAATGTTCTCTGTTTTTTATTTTTTCGGGAAAACGAACATGGTACTCGAACTCGTCACGGAAATGACGAATTGCGGCTGCAACTGGCCACGACGCAGCATCGCCTAATGGGCAAATTGTGTTTCCTTCGATTTTGGATTGGATGTTCCAAAGCAAATCGATGTCTTCTTCGCGACCTAATCCGTTTTCTATTCTATTCAATATTTTTTCTAACCAACCTGTTCCTTCGCGGCAAGGTGTGCATTGTCCGCAAGATTCGTGGTGATAGAAACGGGCGAAATTCCAAGTGTTTCTGACGATGCAAGCGGTGTCGTTATAAACTATAAATCCGCCTGAACCGAGCATTGAACCTGTTGCGAAACCACCATCTGACAAACTTTCGTAGGTCATTAAACGGTCTTCGCCTGCTGCGGTTTTGTATATTAAATTGGCAGGTAGTACTGGTACTGAACTTCCACCAGGAACGAATGCTTTTAGTGGTCGATCAGATGACATTCCTCCCAAATATTCATCAGAATTCATAAATTCATAAACCGATAATCCTAAATCTATTTCGTAAACACCTGGGTTTTTGATGTGACCAGATGCTGAAATTAGTTTGGTTCCTGTCGAGCGACCGATTCCAATTTTGGCATATTCTGCTCCAGAATTATTGACAATCCAAGGCACAGCTGCAATGGTCTCGACATTATTGACAACTGTTGGATTGCTCCAAAGTCCTGATACTGCTGGAAATGGTGGCTTAATTCTTGGATTTCCTCGTTTTCCTTCAAGTGATTCAATCAAAGCGGTTTCTTCACCACAAATGTATGCTCCGCCACCAATTTGAACGTGAAGTTCAAGATCGTAACCCGAATTAAGAATGTTTTTTCCTAACCAACCAGCATTTTTTGCTTCTGCTATAGCACGTTCTAGGATTTTGTAAACCCACATATATTCGCCTCGTATATATATGTATGATAAATTGGCACCAAGTGCATAACTTGAGGTTATCATTCCTTCAATTAATAAATGCGGAATGAATTCCATCAAATAACGATCTTTGAATGTTCCGGGTTCTGACTCATCGGCATTGCAAACCAAATGTCTTGGTTTTCCTGATTTTTTGTCAATGAAGCTCCATTTCATTCCTGCTGGAAATCCTGCTCCACCACGACCTCGAAGTCCAGAAGTTTTTACTTCTTCGACAACTTCGTCTGGTGTTAATGTTTTTATGGCTTTTTCCACTGATGCATATCCGCCTTCGCGACGATATACTTCGTAGGTTTTTATACCTGGAACATTGATTTTGTCTAATAATATTTTTTGTGACATATTTTTAATTCAATGGTTCAATTTTATTAAATGATTTATTATCGTCGTCAGAAAGTAAACCCCAATTTTTAATTAATTCATCTTGATGCAATAAAGCCCATTCAATAACTAAGGTATAAGCTTTGGCGGGTAATTTTCCTTTTAATCAAGCAAAATCATTTATTGAAATAGTTGCTTCGAATTCATTGTAACGTGCATGAAAGTGTGGCGGATTGTGGTCATTAATGTACATGTATATGATTATCCCGTAAAATCTACTAATTTCTGGCATATTCAAAATATGTTTTATTAATAATTTCTAAATAAAAAGAATCACAATCCATGTCTAAAATTTCATTCCAAGTTAATGCATTCCAAACGATTTTAAAATTTTTAAAATTTTTTTCATCATTCCAATATTCAAAAACTCCTTTACCAACTTTTTTACTTAAATCGATTATACCAAAAACACCGTCTTCGAAAGTCAATTCAAGTTTATAGCCGTTTAGTGCTAATGCGGTTTTTATTTTTGGAATTTCTTTATTCATTTTTATTTATCGTGTAAAACTATTTTTCCCTCTTTGCAATCTGTAATTAATTGATCAATTTTTTGTTCGTTGAGATGTTCTTGGTAGAAATCTCCCAATTGCATCATTGGTGCATATCCGCAAGCTCCAAGACATTCTACGCCTTTAACTTCGAAAAGTCCGTCTTGTGTTGGTTCGCCAACTTTTACTCCTAATTTCGAACAAGTATAATCCATTAGATTTTCTACTCCGTTCAAGGCACAAGGTCCAGTTTGACAAAATTCGAACATATATTTGCCAATTGGCCGTTGGTTGTACATTGTGTAAAACGTAACAACTTCATAAACTTCAACAGGTTTGATTCGAAGAATTTCGGCAACTTTATCTTGTAATTCAATACTTAACCAGTCATTGTGAGCATCTTGAACTTCGTGTAAAACTGGTAATAAAGCCGATTTTCGTTTGTCTTCAGGATAATGACTACACAATTCTTCGATGCGAATCATTAACGCTTCGGTTATGTTTATTTCTTGTTTATGATGAACTTTCTCCATTTAATATTTTTTTTGCCACAAAGGCACAAAGTCACAAAGTTTTTATTTTTTTAATCTTAAATCATTAAGCATCAAGTTCGCCTGCAATTACATTCAAACTCGACAAGATTACAATTGCATCAGACAACATGGCTCCTTTTATCATTTCTGGATAGGCTTGATAATAGATGAAACACGGTCTTCTGAAATGTAATCTGTAAGGCGTTCTGCTTCCGTCGGTTACAAGATAAAATCCTACTTCTCCGTTTCCGCCTTCGACTGGATGATAAATCTCGGCAACTGGAACTGGAACTTCGCCCATAACTATCTTGAAATGATAAATTAACGATTCCATCGAATTATAAACATCTTCTTTTGGAGGCAAATAATAATCTGGAACATCGGCATGAAACTCATTCCCAGCAGGCATTTTGTCTAATGCTTGACGAATGATGCTCAAACTTTGCCAAACTTCTTCGTTACGAACGCAAAAACGATCGTAGGTATCGCCTGATTTTCCTACTGGTATTGAAAATTCAAAATCTTCATATGAAGAATACGGTTGAGATTTGCGTACATCATAATCAACGCCTGCTGCACGCAAGTTTGGACCTGTAAATCCATAATCCATAGCCATTTCGGCGGTTATTGGACCTACATTGACAGTTCTGTCAATAAATATTCTGTTTCTTTCGAAAAGATTTTGAAATTCTCTCCAACAAACTGGAAATTCAACTAAAAATGTTTCTAATAATTGAAATGCTTTTGGAGACCAATCTCTTTCGAAACCGCCAATTCTTCCCATATTTGTTGTAAGACGAGCACCACAAATTTCTTCGTAGATTTCGTAAATTATTTCTCTAAACTGAAAAACGTACAAAAATCCTGTATAAGCCCCAGTATCTACACCAAGAATTGAATTACAGATAATATGATCGGTAATTCTAGCCAATTCCATTACAATTACTCTTAGATATTGTGCTCTTTTTGGCACTTCGATATCGAGTAATTTTTCTAAAGTCATCCACCAACCCATATTGTTTATAGGTGATGAGCAATAATTCATTCTATCGGTAAGTGGTGTAATTTGATAAAAAGGACGGTTTTCGGCAATTTTTTCAAACGCACGGTGAATGTAACCAATTGTTGGTTCGGCTTCAAGAATACGTTCACCATCCATCAATAAGATATTCTGAAAAATACCGTGTGTTGCTGGATGCGTTGGTCCTAAATTTAGAATCGAAAGTTCGCTGCCATCTTCGTTGCGGCTGGTTTCGATTATTTTAGCATATCGATGCTCTGGTGATAATAACAGTTCTGACATTTTTACTATTTTATTATCTAATTATTTGATATTGTTCTTCCGAAAAATCTATCGTCTTTGTCTGTTCGTCCTGAATCTTCCATCGGAAATTCTTTTCGCATTGGGTGCGAAATCATTTCGTCCATATTTAACATTCGTTTTAGTTGTGGATGCCCAGCGAATTTAATTCCGTAAAAATCCCAAGTTTCGCGTTCCATCCAATTGGCACATTTGTGAATGTTAATTGTGGTTTTGATGTCAGGATTTGTTCCGTTTATGTATGCTTTTATTTTGATTCGTTTATTTTCGTACCAATTGTGTAAATGATAAACTATTGCAAATTGTCGATTTTCTTCGTTATCTGGATAATGAATGCCGCACAAATCGGTAAGGAAATGAAAACGCAATTCTGGACTGTTTTTCAAGAATAAAATTACTGCCGTGTTTTTGTCTGCATTAATTTCGAACGAAAAAATATCTTTTTCTTGTTTAAAATCGAACACATCTGAACCAAATGTTTCTTGTAATTTTTCTTGTATTTCTATATTTTCTAAAGCCATATTTTAAATTTTGCCACGAGGGCACAAAGACTCAATTTTTTTTATTTGACACAAATTTCACGGATTTTCACAAATTAAGATAAAAATTTACAACCTTTTATAAAAATTTACAACCTTTTATGAAAATTTATTAATCGTTATTCTCAAATTCTTAATTTTTATTTTATTCCGTAAGATGCTAACAATTCAACATATTCTGGAGAACTTCGTCTTCTAACTGATTCGTTTTTAACGATTTCTTGCAATAACATTACGCCGTCAACAATTTGTTCTGGTCTTGGCGGACAACCTGGAACATAAACATCGACTGGAATTACTTTATCGATTCCTTGAAGTACTGAATAAGTGTCAAAAATTCCGCCTGAACTTGCACACGCACCAACTGCAATTACCCATTTTGGTTCTGACATTTGCTCATAAACTTGACGTAAAATTGGTGCCATTTTTTTAGATATAGTTCCCATAACCATCAACATATCGGCTTGGCGTGGCGAGAAGGAAACTCTTTCGGAACCAAAACGTGCCAAATCATAATGTGATGCCATTGTTGCCATAAACTCGATGCCGCAACAAGAAGTTGCAAATGGCAATGGCCAAAGTGAATTGGCTCTTGCTAAACCTACAACATCATTGAGTTTTGTTGCAAAAAATCCTTCTCCAACTACTCCTTCTGGTGCTTCTACTATGTTTGTGTTTGAATTACTCATTTTATATTAGATATCAAATTTTAAATTTATTTTAGATTTGAAACATTTAATTTCTAAAATCTAAAATCTAAATTTTTATTCCCAGATTAATGCTTTCTTTTTGATGATATAAAAAAACCCAACCAAAAGCAATGCCATAAAAATCAACATTTTTATTAATCCTTCGACGCCTAAATCTTTGAAATTAATTGCCCAAGGATAAAGAAAAATTACCTCAACATCGAACAATACAAAAAGAATGGCTACTAAGAAATATTTTACTGAAAACGGAATACGAGCATTACCGATAGATTCGATTCCGCATTCGAAGTTTGCATCTTTTATTTTTGATGATCTACTTGGTCCAAGTTTCCCCGAAAGAAGTATCATGCCTACAACAAAACCTGCTGCTAGCAAGAATTGCATTAGGATTGGAAGGTAACTTAATTGGTCTGATTGCATTGCTCTGTATAATTTTGCTTACAAAGATAAGTTTCAAATTATTAAATAACAATTAAAAATCTGAAAATGATAAGCACTAAAACGTTTGAATTTTGTAATTTTTAATGATTATAAATAACTTTTTGCTTTAGAATTGTATTTTTAGCCCAAATGGTAGTGAAAATCCTTGAAGGTTTAAAATCCTTTTTTCTTGAAATTTCAGAACGACCAAAGGAAGTTCCTGAAATTTTATAGAAAAAAGAGATTTTAAAACGAAAGATTGAAGCGAACAGTTGGATTGGCTCCAAAAAAAAACGTCTCGAAATTAATCGAAACGTTTTTGGTTCATTAGGTAACTTAAATATATATATTTTAGTCTTCTAAAGCAACAACTTGAGCTGCAACTTTACCTTTTCTTCCTTCTTCTTCTTCGTAAGAAACTCTGTCTCCTTCTCTCAATTCTTCAGATTTGATACCTGAAGCGTGTACGAAAATGTCTTTTCCTGTTTCTTCGTCTGTGATGAATCCGTAACCTTTAGATTCATTAAAAAATTTTACTGTTCCTGTGCGCATTGTAATTGTAATAAATAATTAATATTGATGCAAATGTAATCTAATATATAATACAAAATTTAAAAATGTTAATTATTTTTGAAAATAATCTATTTTAAACTTTTAGTCGTTAAATATTGAATTTCACGGATTTAATGTTTTACAGCATATTTATTTCGCCTCAAGAGAAAATTCAACTTCAATTATGTATTGATTTTTTTTTCCTTTTTGAAGTAAAACAAATCGATTATTAATTAAATCGTCTTTGGTAATCATGAAATCTTCGCCAACTTTAACCTTATTTAAAGCAATTGCATTTTCTCTTAAAGCACGTCTTACTTCGTTATTAGAAGCTAAAAACCCAGTTTTAGAAAAAGCATCGACAATCGAGTAACCAGCTTCAATTTCAGAAAAACTAATTTTGGCAGATGGCAAACTTTTAAAAACTTGCTCTAACATTTGGTTACCTAGTAATTTTAAACCATCGATTGTTGGCTCAAAAAATTTCTGGGAAGCAAACACAACCTCGTCTAATTCTTTTTCCGAATGCACAAAAATTGTTAATTCTTGAGCCAAACGTTTTTGCAAAACTCGCAAATGAGGTGCGATTTTATGTTCTTGTATTAACGAATTTATAGATTCTGCATCTATAAAAGTGAATATTTTAATATATTTTTCGGCATCAAGATCGGTTGTGTTTAACCAAAACTGATAAAATTCGTAAACCGAAGTTTTGTCGGCTGTCAACCAAACATTTCCGTTTTCTGATTTTCCGAATTTAGAACCATCAGCTTTGGTTACCAATGGACAAGTCATTGCATAGGCTTTGTTGTCCTCTGTATCGACATTCATTCTGCGCACCAATTCGGTTCCTGTGGTAATATTTCCCCATTGGTCGCTACCGCCCATTTGCAACAAGCAATTGTGGGTTTTATGCAAATGATAAAAATCATATCCTTGAATTAACTGGTAGGTAAACTCCGTAAAACTCATACCGTTACCGTCGCCAATCAAACGTTTTTTGACAGAATCTTTCGCCATCATATAATTTACGGTAATGCGTTTTCCGACATCACGAGCAAAATTGATAAACGATAAATCCTTCATCCAATCATAATTATTGACCAAAATTGGCGCATTTGCAGCAGCAGAATTAAAGTCCAAAAATTTCGACAAAACCGTTTTAATTCCAGCAACATTGTGGTTCAAAGTCGTTTCGTCAAGCAAGTTTCTTTCGTTCGATTTTCCCGAAGGATCACCAATCATTCCAGTTGCGCCACCAACCAAAGC
>JANNWM010000007.1:0-36467 GCA_031408435.1 Bacteroidota bacterium | reverse complement strand
TTTAAGCGAAAATTTAGGATTTTGGAACCAATTGAAGTCTTTTTTAAGATGCATAGTTGGTCTACGGAGCGCAAAAAAGGCTAAAAGTGGATGCAAAAGACAAATTTTTTAGCAAATGGGAAAAGTTTAAACCACTTCATTCTATCAATCAATAATTTAATTAATTTAAATCTTGAAAATATTTGCAATAATTGTAACGTATAATCCAAAAAAATGGATAGAAAAATGTTTTTCTAGTTTAGATAATAGCAACATTCCAATAAAAATAATTGTTGTTGATAATGGTTCTAACGATGGTTCTCAAGAAATTATCAAAACTAAATATAAAGATGTAATTTTTATTCAAAATAAAGAAAATTTAGGTTTTGGAAAAGCAAATAATATTGGAATAGAAATAGCTTATAAAAACAATGCTGATTATTTTTTTCTTTTAAATCAAGATGCTTGGATTGAAGAAAACACAATTGAAGAATTGATTAAAGTAAGTCAAAAAAATCTAGATTACGGCATTTTATCGCCATTGCATTTTAATGGAAACAGTACAGATTTTGATTTAGGATTTAAAAATGCAATTAAAATTGAATGTTTAGAACTTTCTGAAAATCAATTAATTGAAGTCGAATTTGTTAATGCTGCAATTTGGCTATTAACAAAAAATTGTATCGAAAAAGTGGGTGGTTTTAGTCCTGTTTTTTTTCATTATTGCGAAGACAATAATTATGCTTCAAGAACAAATTATCATCAATTAAAAATTGGTATTGTCACCAATTTAAAAGGTTTTCACGATAGAGAATTTCGAACCGAAAATAAATTTTATGCTAATAATTATCAAAATCTTGAGCGCGATTTAAAAATGACTTTGTCTGATCCTAACTTAAATTTGAGTGTTTTGAAGATTTTATTGGCTACTTTAGTTACTTTAATTAAAAATATTATTTTCAATATTGACGACAATTTCAAAAGCAAATATTACCTCAAAGCTATTTTTAAAATAAACAGAAAAGAAATTGTCAAATTTAGAGAATTATCTAAAGCACAACAATTTTGTTTTTTGGATTTATAATTAAATAAAATGAAAGTTTCAGTAATAATAACAACCTATCAACGAACCGATTTTTTGGTTCGGGCCATAGATAGCGTTTTAAATTCTGATTATAATGATTTCGAAATAATAGTTGTCGATGACAATGGTTTAGGTAATAATTATCAAATTCAAAATTTAGAAAATCTAAAAAAATATTCTCAATTCAAAAATTTTAAATATTTTGCAAATCCATTAAATTCTGGAGCTTGCAAAGCGAGAAATCAAGGGTCAGCATTGGCTTCGGGCGAGTTTTTAATGTTTCTTGACGACGATGATTATTATTTTCCTAATAAAATATCTAGGCAAGTTCATGTTTTAGAAAATTCAAGTTTTGATGCTTGCCTATGCGCAATGAAACGTTTTGATGAAAATAATTTTGAAATTGTTACAATTGAAAATTTCCCAAATGGTCAAAATTTAAAAGATTTTTTATTGAACGGAAATTGTTTCACATCGATGATTGCAATAAAAAAAAGTTCGTTTATAAAAATTAATGGTTTTTCGGAAATAGATAGGTTTCAAGATGAATTTTTTATGTGTAAATTTTTAGAAAATAATCTCAAAGTTTTTCTTTTGCTAGAACAATTATTTGCATTTTCCGAACATCAAAACCAGAGAGTTTCTTTGGGTAATATTGATAAAATCTCTGTAGCTTACAAACAAATATTCGAATTCAAGAAAAAGCATTTTAATTTGTTTTCTAAAAAAGAACAAGACGATTTTACTAATAATTATTTTTTAAATTTATCGAATATTCGTTCCAAAGGAAGTGTTTTTCAGAGAATTGTTGGTTTGAAATATCTTTTTAAATCAAATTTAATGACAAACAATAATAAAATTTTAATAAAATTAATTTTCTCGGAACAATTGGTTTATTTTATTAGAAGTAAAATTTAAATACATTTATTTAAGTTTAGGTTTTAGTTTAACTTTTTAATAATTTAACCCACTTGTTCATAACAAATTCTAAATTGAATTTTTTACTATTTTTTTTTGCATTTTCTCCAAAAATAATTCTTTCATTTTCATTTTTAATTAAGTAAACGATTTTATCCGCCAATTGTTTACAATTTTGGTTTTCTACAATAAATCCGTCTTCATTATTTGTAATAATATTTCTAGGTCCAGTCGGACAATCAAAAGTTATAATTGGCAAACCAACTGATAAGGCTTCAAGCAAAACCATCGGAAAACATTCAGTTTGCGATGTCATTATATACATTGAATATTCTGTCATTGTTGCAATTAAATCGTTTGACGCTGGTTTTATAAAAACATTGTTTTGCAAATTTTCTGAATTTATTAATATTTGTAAAGAATTTATATAGTTCAAATCGCCTTCGCCATAAACATCAAGCTGCCAAGTTGGTTCGTTTTCAAAAACCAATGCCCAAGTTTTTATCAGATTTTCGAATCCTTTTACTGGAACAATTCTTCCTGCAGCAATAGCTTTTTTATTTTTTAAACTTGCTTTTTTGATACTAAACTCGATTGGATTGCCAATAACATATGTATTTTTAGTTTTATAAAAAGGTATCTCATCATTGTTCAATAAAATAATATTGTTGTATTTCGATTCGAAATAATCGTTTAAAATATTTTTAATATTATTAAGAAAACTTGAATTTTTTCTAGCTTGTTCTAAAAAATATCTTGACGAATGAAATTCTTTTATAGATTTGAATTCAGAATTAAAAAAAGGAATCCAATAAAAATCGAAAGCATGATTGCAAACAATAACTACATTTGGATTTATTGTTTTTATTGTTTTTTGCCAATTTTTATAATGCAGTAGTATTTTTTTTAGATTTTTAAAATGAAAAAAACTTTTTTTACGATTATAATTTACAGCAATATCGATTAATTGTATTTTAGAACTTAATTGATAACAAACGGGTTTATTGTATTGTTCGGTTGTAAGAATAAAAACTTCATATTTCAAAACATCAGCAAAATAATTGGCTTTTAGCGCCATTACTTTTTCTAAACCACCATGAAGATAGATTTGATCGGTAGAAAAAATTATTTTCATTTTTTGGAAAAACTATCTTTAATCAATTTCAGATTAAAAAAATTAATAATAAATGTGATTTTTTTTACGCCAAAAACTGTCATCAATCGCCGTTTTAAATTGGCTAAAAACTTGTGCTTAAACGGTATCCAAGACATTGCAAAGTGATGAATACAATAGGTTTCTGGTGTGTTTTCTAATTGACCAGAACCAAGATTTTTTGCGCAAAAATATTCTTTAGAAAATAAATACAAATCAGTTTTAGAATCGCCGTTTTTTAATAATTGTAAAATTTCGTCTTTCGATTTTGTAGCAATCGTTCTGGTTTTGCTCACTTGTTCTATCATTATCGATGGTAATGTTTCTGTATTAAATGTTCCGTCAGGATTAACAAAAGTTTTATCGTTATAATACTCTAAACAGTTTTTTATCCATAAATTTCCTTTGGTTGCACCAAAAACACCAGCTTCAATGGTGTTATTGCCTTCTGAACCTACAAAATAAGGCAAATGTAATAGGTTATTAAAATTTTTTAAAACTTCTATATCACAATCCAAATAAATTCCGCCATAATTATATACTGCATATAAACGAATAAAATCGGCAGCAAAAGCATATTTTTTGGCTTCAAATGCTTGTTTTACCCAAATGAAGTTTTCTAAATTCAGTGCGTTTGTGTCCCAAAGTTTAAACTCGTAATCTGGCAAAATTTTTTGCCAAGTATCAATACATTTTTGTATTTGTAAAGGAAACTTATCGTTACTCAACCAACAATAATGTATTATTTTGGGTATCATAAATTTTTAAAATATAATTTAATACAAACAACCGATTAATTTTTAAAAATAACAAATTCAATGCTCAGAAAGATACTTGCTATACTTCGAAAATTTTAAAATAAAACAATTTTCAGAATTCTAAAACTCTAGAAAATTAGTATGTTTGTTTTAAGAATTATTAAAAATAAGATTTTAAATTGTACTTTAAATAATCAAGATTCAAATTAATTTTTTCTAAATTTGAAAAATCAAACCGACTCGTTAAATGAACTTTATTCCAATAGAAAGCTACAATTCGATTTATCATTATTTTATTTTGATAATCGTAATAATTGTTTTTTTTAAAAGTTTTGGTTCAAAATTAAACAGCCCCTCGAATTTAAATACCATAAATTTGTTGGGTTTGTTTCTGTGTTTTTCAATACTTTTATACATGGGTTTGCGACCAATAAGTGGTCAATTTGGCGATATGGGCAATTATGCAAAAAGATTTTTTGAGTTTCAAAACGGAGAATTGCCGATTTTTGAAAAAGATGTACTTTTTGAATACATTATGTACCTATTTGCAAAAATTTCTAATACTGATTTTTTCTTTTTCTTTTGTGCTTTCATTTATACCTATCCACTTTATTTATTTTCCAAAAAGGTATTTAAAGAATATTGGTTTTATTCATTTTTAATTCTGGTAGCATCATTATCGTTTTGGAGTTATGGCACCAACGGAATACGCAACGGAATTGCAACATCAATATTTTTATTTGCAATGTGCACAAATAATAATGTTTTTAAGATTTTACTTATTGTAATATCTGTTTTTATTCATCAATCAATGATTATACCTTGTTCTGCCTATGTCATAACTTTGTTTTTTAATAATAATAAAATATATTTTATCGTTTGGTTATTGGCAATTCCTATTTCGGTTATACTCGGTAATGCTCTAGAAAACTTTTTTTTAGATATAGGTTTTGCTCCAAAAGTTGATATTGAAGGTTATCTTGGTCAATTCGATGAAGCGTCAGAAGGCGTTGTACTTAAAGTAGGTTTTCGATGGGATTTTTTAATATATAGCTCAAGTGCAGTTTTTGCAGCATGGTTTTATGTTTTCAAAAAAAAATACAACGATATCTTTTATATTCGATTAGTCAATATTTATTTAATTTCAAACTCATTTTGGATTTTGGTCATTCGAGCCAATTATTCGAACAGATTTGCTTATTTGTCGTGGTTTATTATGGCGATTATAATAATTTACCCGTTACTAAAAGTAAAATTCTATAAAAACCAACATCAAGTAATAGGTTTTGTAATTTTGTGTTATTGTTTTCTGTCATTTATATTAAATGTAATTTTGGTTTCTAAATGAAAAAAATTACAATCTTTACGGCTACTTTTAACCGTGCTTTTTGTATCAATAAATTATACGAAAGCCTAGTTAATCAGTCATGTCAAGATTTTATTTGGTTGATAATCGACGATGGATCGAAGGATAAAACAAAAGACTTGATTCAATGCTGGAAAAATGAAAATAAAATTGAAATTCAATATATTTATCAAGAAAATCAAGGAATGCATGGCGCACATAATTTGGCTTATCGCAACATTAAAACCGAATTAAACACATGTATAGATTCTGATGATTACATGCCTATAAACGCAATTCAAGAAATTTTAAATTGCTGGAATAATTTAGAAAACAGAAATAATTATGCAGGAATAATTGGATTAGATATTAATAAAAACAACAACATTATTGGTACACAATTCGATGAATGTTTGAAACAAACAACTTTGACAGGTTTTTATGAAAAAGGTGGAAAAGGCGATAAAAAGTTAGTTTACAGAACCGAAATCATAAATAAATATCCAGAATACCCAATATTCGAATCAGAAAAATACGTATCATTAGCCTATAAATACATTCTAATTGATCAAGATTATAATTTAGTGACTTTAAACAAACCATTAGTTGTAGTCGAATATCTCGAAGATGGCTCAAGCCTAAACATGTTGCAACAATACACCAAAAATCCAAAAGGTTTTGCATTTATCAGAACAATTAATATGCAATACAAAAATAGATTTTCAAGAAAATTTATAGAATGCATTCATTATGTATCGAGTTCGATAATGTCCAAAAACATTAATTTTATTAAAGAATCTCCTTTAAAAATTCTGACTTTTTTTGCAATTCCATTAGGTTTAATTTTGTTTTTGTATATTCAATATAAAACTAAAATACAAAAATTAATCAAAATTTAATTTATAAATCATTTTAATTAAATGGAACCAATTAGAGTTTTACAGGTTTTTACAATTCTGAATAGAGGTGGTGCCGAAACTAATATCATGAATTATTATCGAAAAATTGATAGAACTAAAATTCAATTTGATTTTTTGGTTCATCGCCAAGAAATTGGTGCTTTCGAAGATGAAATTTTGAATCTTGGCGGGAAAATTTTTAGGTTGCCACCAATAAATCCATTCCAATTAAAAAATTATAAAAAGCAATTAAATCTTTTATTTGATAACAGTAATTATAAAATAATTCACGGACAATGCTCAGAGTTAGCTTATTATGTTTACCAAGAAGCATTCAATAGAAAAGTTCCAGTAATTATTGCTCACAGTCACAATACGCGTGATAATTATGATTTCAAATTGCTGTTTAGGCTGTTTTGGAAAAAAAATATGATTAAATATCTGAATGCTTACTTTTCTTGCGGACAACAAGCAAGTGTTTGGCTCTTTGGAAAAGAAAAATCAAAAGAAGCATTCGTTATGAAAAATGCAATTGTTACAAATGATTTTATCTATAATGAACAAATTAGCACGAAAATTAAACATAGTTTAAATGCAACAAACACAACAAATATTGTTGCTACGGCTAGATTTAGTAAACAAAAAAACCATGCGTTTTTAATAGATATATTTAATGATTTATGCAAAATTAATCCTAACGTAAAACTTTTTTTAGTTGGAAATGGACCATTGAAATTACAAATAGAAAATAAAGTCAAAAGGTTAAACTTACAAAACAAAGTTATTTTTCTTGGTTTAAGAAGTGATGTAAATGTTATAAACCAAGCAATGAATATTTTCATAATGCCATCGTTATTTGAGGGTTTACCAGTTTCACTAATCGAGGCTCAAGCCAATGGTTTAAAATGTTTTATTTCAGAAAGAATTCCAAAAGAAGCAATTTTAATCCCTGAAAATGTAACAACAATTTCATTGACAAAAAATTCAAAATTTTGGGCTGAACAAATCAATAATTTTACTAGTTTTAAAAAATCAAATTTAAATCAACGTATTTTTGATTCTGGATATGATATTCTTGAAAATGCTATAAAACTTGAAAATAAATATTTAGAATTACTAAAAAACCACAATTAATAAAATTGAAAAAAAAAATAATCAGAACCGCAACCGTTGCTTCGTCGCTAGATATTTTGCTAAAAGGTCAATTGGCTTTTTTGAACGAATATTTCGATGTTATTGCAGTTTCTGGCCAAGATATTCATTTAGAAAATGTTGCAAATCGTGAAAAAATTAGAACCATTGATATTGGTTTTCAAAGACCCATTTCTTTTATTCAAGATTTAATTTCATTAATAAAATTATACAAATTATTAAAAAAAGAAAAGCCATTTATCATTCATTCTATAACTCCAAAAGCTGGTTTATTATCAATGATTGCTGGTTTTTTCGCAAGAGTTCCAGTTCGAATACATACATTTACAGGGTTGATTTTTCCGACTAAAAATGGGTTTTCTAAAAGATTTTTTATTTTTATGGATCGTTTTCTTTGCCGATTTGCAACACATATTTTACCCGAAGGAATTGGTGTGAAAAATGATTTAATAAAATACAAAATAACCAATAAACCATTAAAAATTATTGCCAACGGCAACATAAACGGAATAGATTTAAAACATTTTAATCCAGATTTATTTTCTGAAAATGATAAAATTAATTTAAGAAAACAAATTAATATTTCAGAAACAGATTTTGTGTTTATTTATGTTGGCAGATTGGTTAAAGATAAAGGAGTCAACGAATTAGTGAAAAATTTTGATAAACTGCAAAAACAAAACTCAGAAGCAAAATTGTTGTTAGTTGGTCCATTCGAAAATAATTTAGACCCATTATTATCAGAAACTTATGCGGTCATAGAAAGCAATAAATCTATAATTTCAATTGGATTTCAAGATGATGTTCGACCTTATTTTGCAATTGCAAATGCATTGGTTTTTCCTAGTTATCGCGAAGGTTTTCCGAATGTTGTTTTGCAAGCTGGCGCTATGAATTTGCCAAGTATTGTTACAAATATTAATGGTTGCAACGAGATTATTCAAGATAATTTCAACGGAATTATAATTGATTCTAAAAATGAAAAAGCTTTATTCAACTCAATGCAATTGTATTTAAATGACAATGATTTAGTTGAAAAACATGCTTTAAATTCCAGACAGAATATAATTTCAAAATTCGAACAAAAATTGGTTTGGAATGCTTTATTAAATGAATATTATAAAATTGACAATGAAAATAATGTATAAATCAATTATAAAACCATTATTCGATTTTACTTTTTCATTTCTTGGAATAATAATATTGTTGCCAATTTTTATTTTGCTAATAATATTATTGAGTTTTGCTAACAACGGAAAACCATTTTTTTTTCAACTTCGTCCTGGTCTAAATGGCAAAATTTTTAAAATCATTAAATTCAAAACCATGAATGATAAAAAAGATAAAAACGGCAATTTATTACCCGATGAAATTCGTTTAACAAAAAGCGGAAAATTTATTAGAAAAACATCGCTAGACGAAATTCCACAACTCTTGAATGTCATAATTGGCAATATGAGTTTGATTGGACCAAGACCATTGTTGCCAAATTATTTGAATTATTATAATGATTCCGAGAAAAAAAGACACAATATAAAGCCAGGAATTACAGGACTTGCAGCTGTAAATGGGCGAAATAATATTTCATGGTTTGATAAAATGAAATTTGACATTAAATATTCAGAAAAGATTTCATTCCATTTAGATTTAAAAATATTTTTTAAAACAATTCTCAAAATTTTACAATCTGACGGAATTGAAAAAAATGGCTATTCAACTTCGGATAATTTTGATGATTTTTGCAAATTAAACCCAAACCGAAAATACGATTAATATAAAACCATAAATTGATTAATTGTCCTTAAACCGCTTTTACAATCCAGCTAAATTTATCTTCTATATTTTGTAATTTAATATCGTTTAAAGTTGCTTTTACCATTTCAGAAACTGGATTTTCTTTCGGAAATTGAATCGTAAAATCCATATTTCCAATTTCTTCAATCATAGCGATTCCGACTGCTGTTCCTGCTCCGAAAGCCTCTTCCAAAGTACCACGAATAGATGCCAATTTTATTTCTGAAATTGTAATCGGACGTTCTGTAACTTCGAAACCTTTGTCACGCAAAACATCAATAACCGACATTCTTGTAATTCCTGCTAAAATCGAACCACTCAAATCGGGTGTGATAAATTTTCCATCAATTTTAAAGAAAATATTCATTGTTCCAACTTCTTGAATGTACTCGAAATCTTGCGAATCTAACCACAAAACTTGGTCATATCCTTTGACTTTTGCGAATTCAGTAGGACGAATGGCTGCGGCGTAATTTCCTGCGGCTTTTGCTTCGCCAGTTCCACCATTTACGGCACGAACATATTTGGTTTCGGCATATAATTTTATGGGTTTACTAAAAAATGGACCTGCTGGAGAAGCCATTACAATAAACTTGAAACTTGTAGCGGCTCGCATTCCTATAAATGCTTCATCGGCATACATAAACGGACGCAAATACAACGAACTTCCGTCTGAGGTTGGAATCCAATTGCGTTCTAAATCGACAAACTGTTTTAAACTTTCTACAAACAAATCTTCTGGAAAAGTAGGCATTCCCATTCGGTTGGCACTAAAATTTAGTCGTTTTGCATTTTCATCAGGACGAAACAATAATGGTGTTCCATCTTTTCCTAAAGTGGCTTTCATTCCCTCGAAAATGGCTTGTCCGTAATGCAAAGCCATCGCCGCTGGATGCGTCGGAATCATTTCTAAAGGTTCGATTCTTGGATTTATCCATTCGCCATTTTGATAATCGCAAATAAACATATGATCCGTAAAAGCATTGCCCATAGTAATATTATTGACATCAACTTGATTTACTTTAGATTGGGGAATTTTAGTGATTTTTATATTGTATGACATTTTAGTTATAGGTTATAGGTTGTAAGTTGTATGTTATTAAAACTTAACAAAATTTATTTTTTATATTTTATATAATGGACTTTCTTCAAGATAATCACCAATTTTTCGCAAAAATGAGCCACCAAGAAATCCATCGACAACTCTATGATCAAAAGAAAGTGACAGATACATCATACTTCTAATCGCGATTTCGTCTCCTTTTGAAGTTGTTATTACTTCTGGTCGTTTTTTTATGATTCCAAGTGCCAAAATGGCAACTTCGGGTTGGTTGATAATTGGTGTTCCCATCAAACTGCCAAAAGTTCCAACGTTAGAAATCGTAAAAGTACTTCCTTGAACATCTTCGGGTTTTAGTTTGTTATTTCTGGAACTATCTGCTAAATGATTGACCGTTTTTGCTAATTCTGATAATGATTTTTCGTTGGCATTTTTCACGACAGGAACGATTAAATTTCCGTTTGGCAGTGCAGTTGCCATTCCGATATTAATGTCTTTGTGAACAATAATTTTCTTACCATCGATCGAAACATTTATCATCGGAAAATCTACAATTGCTTTTGCAACCGCATCTACGAACAAAGGTGTAAATGTCAGTTTTTCGTTATACTTATCTTGAAATTTGTCTTTATTTTCATTTCTCCAATTTACTAAATCGGTTACATCAACTTCGATGTATGAAGTTACGTGTGGCGATGTTTGTTTGGAATAAACCATGTGATCGGCAATCATTTTGCGCATTCTGTCCATTTCGACAATGCTGTCTTTTCCTTCTACAAAATTGATTTTTGGTTTTGGATAAGAAGAAGTTATAGGTTGTTGGTTGTCGGCTGTTGGTTTTGATTGAAGTGGATATTTTCGATTTTTTAAATAATTAAAAACATCGCTTTTTTGAATTCGACCATCTGCTCCTGAACCCGGAATGGTTTGTAATTCTTCAATAGAAAGATTTTCTTTTTGAGCAATTGAGATGATTAATGGCGAAATAAAAGCGTCGGTGTTTTTAGTTTCAAGTTTCGAGTTTCGAGTTTCAGGTTTTGTATTTGAAACGAGTTCTTCTTTCTTAATAATTTCTTGAGTATTTTCTGCTTTTACTAAAATCTGCTGATTGCTATTTGAAACCTGACTTGAATCTATCAACGCCAAGACTTCTCCAACGCCAACAACATCATCATTTTGAAAAAGAATTTCTGATATTACACCAGAAACTGGCGATTGCACTTCGCTATCTACTTTATCAGTGGCGATTTCTAAAATAATTTCTTCGGCTTCTACAAAATCACCAACATTTTTCAGCCAAGAAATTATGGTTGCTTCGGATATGCTTTCGCCCATTTTGGGCATTTTAAATTCAAACATATATATTAATGTTACTGACAACTCGCGAGTTGTCCCTACGTTATTTTTTAAATATTTCATAAAACGCTTCTTGCGTTGGTCTGTTTTCTGGAATTTCTCGTAATGGTTCTACGACTTTCAAACTCTCGAAACATTCGCCAGGCAATTGTTGGTACAATGCTGTTCCTTTGGTTTTCCAATCAATCATTTCGTCGGAAATATCTTTGATAATTGTTGCTGGATTTCCAACTAACATTTTACGGTTTGGGATTTGCATTCCAGCTTTTATGAAACTTAATGCTCCAACGATACATTCGTCGCCAATATTAACATCATCCATAATCACAGCGTTCATTCCGACTAAACAATTGGCTCCAATATTAGCACCGTGAATAATTGCTCCGTGACCAATGTGTGCACCTTTTTTCAAAGTCAATGATTTGCCTGGAAACATATGAATCGTACAATTTTCTTGAACATTACAACCATCTTCTATAATAATTCCGCCCCAATCGCCTCGAATAGCTGCACCTGGACCAACATATACATTTTTACCAATAATAACATTACCTGTAACTGCTGCTTGCGGATGAACGAAACTACTTTCGTGAATGACGGGAATGAACCCTTTGAATTCGTATATCATATTTTAAGTTTTCAGTCGCAGTTTTCAGTCGCAGTCCAGTGATAACTGAAAAGTGGGACTGAAAACTGAATACTATTTATAACTTTTTAGTTTTTCTTTTGTGAAATCTGACAAAACCAATCGTCCGCTTATTGCTGCTCTTTCGGCTAATAAATTATCCCAATCGTCTGTTCCTCTCCAAAATATTTTTTTCATTTCGATCATTGCTTCTGGATTGTAAGTACATAAATGCTCGGCAAATTTTTGAACTTTAATATCTAATTCTTCTATGCTTTCATAAACATTGGCAAACAATCCTTTTTCTCTTGCCCAATTGGCATCGTAAAAATTATTGGCATCGATTGCGATTTGTGACATTGCCGAAACTCCCATTTTGCGTTCTATTGCTGGCGAAACTACAAATGGTCCAATTCCGACATTCAATTCAGATAATTTTATTGATGCAAATTTGGTTGCCATACAATAATCGGTTGCGGCGGCAATTCCTACTCCGCCACCAACGGTTTTTCCTTGAATACGACCAATAATAAATTTTGGACATTCTCGCATTGCGTTAATTACATTTGCAAATCCTGAGAAGAAAACTTTTCCAGTTTCGGCATTGTTAATCGCAATTAATTCTTGAAAACTTGCACCAGCACAGAAAGTTCGGTCGCCTCCACTTTTTAGGATGATAACTTTTACTTCGTTGTTGTTTCCAGCTTCGGTTATTGTGTTCGCTAATTTTTTTAATATATCACTTGGTAAAGAGTTTTGTTCTGGATGAAAAAACTCGATTGTGGCGATGTTGTTTTGTATGTTTTGTTTTACGTATGCTTCTGACATAATTATTTTTTTGAACGCGAATGACACAGACCTGCCTACCGTCAGGCAGTTTAACTGATTTAGGCGGATTTATTTTATTCTAATTTTTTGATTTGTTTGTCGAAATCTGAAATTATTTTTTGTGTTTTATTAAAGATTTCATATTCGTTTATTGCTTTTTTGTATGCTGTTAATTTAGAAATTCTTCCATTTCCAATTAAAATTTTATAATCATTGAAATTTAGAAATTTATTGACACTTTCGGCTAATTGAATCATCGAAAAAGTGTTTTGACGTTCGATTAGTCCTTCTATATAATCAAAATATCCAGTAACTGTTCGTTCGAGTTGTTTGATTTCTTTTTCTTGCAAATAGTTTTTTGCAACAATAACATCTTGGTTTAGAACTCGACCATCAGGAGCATTTTTCCAGGTGGTTAAACCCATATTTTCTGAATTTCGATTTGCAGATTTATAAATTATTTCGGCTGCTGTATTTCCCGTTATTGCAAAATGAAATTTGTTTTGAACTGTTGCAAAAAACATTTTGGTAGTTTCGGAATTTTTATCATAATCGATACTGCATTCGGCAAAAATATCTGTAATTTGTTGGTAAATTCTTCGCTCACTTGCACGAATTGAACGTACTCTTTGCAATAGTTCTCTGAAATAATCTTTACCAAAAAGTGTTTGACCTTGTTTTAATCTGTTGTCGTCAAGAACGAAACCTTTTGTTATGAATTCTTTTAAAGTATTGGTTGCCCAAATTCTAAATTGGGTTGCTTTTGACGAATTTACTCTATAACCGACAGATATTATAGCGTCTAAATTGTAAAAATCAATTTCTCTATTTACATTTCTTGAACCTTCTTTTTGAACTATCCGGATTTTCCGGATAGTTGAAATTTTTTCCATTTCGTTGGAACTATATATATTTTGAAGATGCTCATTGACAGTTCTAACATCGACTCCGAAAATCTCCGCCATTGCTTTTTGCGTTAGCCAAACGGTTTCATTCTCCAATAAAACATCAACACGAACTTCACCAGATGGTGTCGAATAAAGAATAAAATTATTTAATTGGTTTTCCATTTTAAGAAAATGTTTCTATAAATATAGTGACTTTTTAGCCCCGATAGAGGGGAAAATCCTTTTTAAAAATTGATTTTTCTTCAATTTTTAAAAAGATTTGGAATGATAGCGGGATTGGCTTCAAATAATAATTCTATAAAATATTAAATTGTTCAAAATGATGGTTTAAATGTTTTCGTTCTAATAAATAACTTTCATATTTATTTAATTCTCCAAAAACCATATTCTTTAAAATGGCTTCGGGATTTTCTTTGAAAAATGTTTTATATTGATTTCTTGATTCGAAAAATTTGGCTTTTGCTGTTTCAAAATCTGGATGAATTAAATCATCTAATTGGTCTTTTTTCATTGTTGGGAATTGTGTTCCCATCGGAAATTTATCGAAATTATATAACGAATGATGCACTTTTTCTAGAATAGTTTCTGGTGTTGCAATTTCGAAATCTTGAATTTGACCAGACATAATTCTGTAACCATATTCCAAATGTTCTAACAAATGTTGTGGCGTTAAAATTCCCCATTTTGGTTTGGAAATTTCGGTTAATTTGTTCAAAGATTCCGTAATTTTTTCATCGGTCATTTCGATAAAAGTTGTTTGCTTTTTTTCTACCATTGTTAAAATTGTAGCAACTGCAACCAACTCGTTTTCAGTATCGAAAACCTCAACAAACCATTTTACGATGCCACTTGGATGTTCGGCTGATGCGACATCACGATCGATTTTTTGTTTGCAAGTTAAACGAACATAAACTGTATCGTTGTGATAAATTGGACGCAAGAAACGACATTCTTCTAGTCCGTAATTGGCAGCAACTGGTCCTTTATTTGGATATACGAACAAACCTGCTGCTGCTGCCAAAATGAAGTAACCGTGAGCCGTTCTTTTCTTGAAAATACTTCCGTCAAGCGAAGTAATATCAGTATGTGCGTAGAAATGATCCCAAGTTAGATTCGAAAAATTGATGATATCAGTATCTGTAACTGTTCGATTGTGCGTTCGTAATGACATTCCGGGTTGAATGTCTTCCCAATGGTATTGAAATGGATGTTGGGTGATTTCCTTGTAAGCCGAATTGGGTTGATAAATTCCTGTGATTTCGGTTAAAGTTGTAGGCGAACCTTGAATGGCACAACGTTGCATATAGTGCTTGATGCCACGAATTCCGCCCATTTCTTCTCCGCCACCAGCACGACCTGGACCACCGTGAACGAGTTGTGGCAATGGCGAACCGTGACCTGTGCTTTGCTTGGCATTTTCACGATTGAGCACCAAAATTCGTCCGTGATGCGTGGCTGCATTTACGACATATTCTTTGGCAATTTCGTCAGAATTGGTAACGATTGATGATACTAAAGAACCTTTTCCCATTCGAGCCAATTCGATTGCTTCGTCAAGATTTTTATAGGGCATAATCGTCGCAACTGGCCCAAAAGCCTCGGTTTCGTGAGCGGTTAAATTGGTTAACGGATTTTCTTCTCGAAGCAACATTGGGGCAATAAATGCTCCTTTATTGGCATCGGCTCCAACGAGATTCAATTTATCGAAATCGCCATAGACTATTTTTGCAGTTTTGGCAATTTCGTTGGTACGATCTTTAACTTCTTGCACTTGAGACATAGACACTAAAGAACCCATTCGGACTTCTTTTAATCTTGGATCGCCGATTACGACTTTGTCTAATGCTTTTCCGAGTGCAATTTGCACCTCGTCCATCAAGTTCTCTGGAACGATAATTCTGCGAATTGCAGTACATTTTTGACCACATTTTACGGTCATTTCGCTTCGTACTTGATTGATAAATAAATCGAATTCGGGTGTTCCAACAACTGCGTCTTGACCCAAAATAGAGGAATTTAACGAATCTGCTTCCATATTGAAAGGTACTGATTCTTGAATAATTCTAAGGTGTGATTTTAACATTCGACCTGTTGTTGCCGAACCAGTAAAAGTTACCACATCTTGGCTTTCGACAGTGTCTAAAAGTGTGTTTGCCGAACCACAAATGAGTTGTAAGGCTCCTTCGGGTAAAATATTTGATTTTATAATTTCACGAACAACGGCCTCAGTTAAATAAGAAGTTGATGTTGCTGGTTTTACAACTGCTGGCATTCCTGCCATCCAATTGCAAGCGCATTTTTCTAACATTCCCCAAATGGGAAAATTGAATGCGTTGATGTGAACCGCAACTCCTATTTTTGGAACTAATATATGATGTGCCATAAAACGTCCACCTTTTGATAAATCGATTGGATCGCCTTCGACGTGATAGGATTGGTTTGGGAATAATTTTCGAAGACTTGCATTGGCGAATAAATTTCCGAATCCGCCTTCGATGTCGATCCACGAGTCAATTTTGGTTGCTCCGGTTCGGTAACTTAATTCGTAGAAAGCATCTTTGCGTTTGGTCAAATACATCACCAAACTTTTGATCATATTGCCACGTTCTTGAAAAGTCATTTTACGGAGTTTCTCTCCGCCTTTTGTTCGTCCATAATGAAGTATTTCTCCAAAATTTAAACCTTCGGTTGATGCGTTGGCTATTATTTCACCATTTACCGAGTCGAATAAAGGAATGCCTTCGCCTTGACCTGAAGTCCAATGACCGTTTATATAATTTTGTATTTTCATTATTTTTATATCCTTTGGATTAATGATTGATTAATTTTTCAAGTTGACTTTGTAACTCTTCTTTTTTTGGTAAATACAACTGATATTTGCTTAACATAATTTTATTAGAAATACTATCTGTAGCATATTCTACCAAAATATGATTTTTGTGAGCACCCAAAATTATCCCAACTGGCTCGTTATCTCCTTCTGTTGCTTCTTCTTTTTTGAAATAGTTGAGATATAAATTCATTTGACCTATATCTTGATGGTCTATTTCGCCTCTTTTTAAATCAATTAAAACAAAACATTTTAGAATTCGATGATAAAAAAGTAAATCTACTCTAAAATGTTTTCCACCAATACTCATTTGATATTGTCTGCCAACAAATGCAAATCCTTTGCCTAATTCCATTATAAACTGTTGCAAATTAGAGATTATATTTTCTTCTAAATCGCTTTCTAAATACTGAAATTGTTCTGGAATTTGTAGAAACTCTAAAACAAATGGATCCTTGATTAAATCTTCTGGTTTTTCTATAATTTGTCCATTTTTAGACAATTCTAAAACGCCTTTTTTATCTTTGCTTAATGCTATTCGTTCAAAAAGCGAACTTCGCATTTGGCGTTTGAGTTCACGAACGCTCCAGTTTTCTATTTCACATTGTTTACTATAAAAACCGATTTCCAATTCAGAATCTGCTTTTAATATCTCATAATAATGACTCCAAGTCAATTTGTGGGACAGTGTCCCACTTATTTGAAAACTTAAATATAATTTTCTCATATAAAGCAAGTTCGATCTTCCAAATCCTTTGCCATAACTCAAAGTTAAGTCTTTGGAAAGCCGTTCAAACAACTGCGAACCATACTCTGCTCGTTCATTTCCGTTTTGTTCAAACTCTACAATATAACGTCCTATTTCCCAATAGGTCAAAACCAAAACTGTGTTGACAGATTGGATTGCACGTTGTCGTCCAGAACTTAAAACTTGCCCTATTTGACCGATAAGATTGCTATATTGATTGGGTTCTATATTCAATTTATATGAATGATTTTTTATATTTTATATTAAATAGTTTTAACTAGTTGAGATTTAAACCCTTTCAATAATTGCTGCATAACCTTGACCAACACCAATACACATCGTAATTAATGCATATTGTTTTTGTTGAATTTGTAATTCTAATGCTGCCGAAAAACAAATTCTTGCTCCTGTTACGCCTAATGGGTGACCGATTGCGATTGAACCACCATTTGGGTTTACTCTTGGGTCGTTATCTTGTAAACCTAATTCTCGCAAACAAGCAATTGATTGCGAGGCAAATGCTTCGTTGAGTTCGATAATATCTATTTGATCTAATGTTAAATTGGCTTTCGCTAATGCTTTTTTCGTCGCTTCTACTGGTCCAATTCCCATTATATTTGGTGCTACACCAACAACTGCTGAGCTTGCAATTCTTGCCAACGGTTTTAAGTTGTATTTTTCGACCGCTTCCGCAGATGCGATAATTATTGCACAAGCACCATCGTTTAAACCAGAGGAATTTCCTGCTGTTACGCTTCCGTCTTTTTTAAATGCTGGACGCAATTTGGATAATCCGTCGATTGATGAAGCCGGTTTTATAAATTCGTCTTTGAAGAATTGGATAACATCGCCTTTTCGTTGTGGAATTTCTACTGATACAATTTCTTTGGCTAATCGACCTGAATTTTGAGCAACAGTTGCTTTCATTTGGCTATTGAATGCAAAAGTGTCTTGATCTTCTCGAGAAATATTGTACTTTTCTACAAGATTCTCGGCAGTTTCTCCCATTGCATCGGTACCATACATTTCGTTTAATTTTGGATTGATGAAACGCCACCCAAAACTAGAATCATACATTTTACTATCGGTTCCAAAAGCTGATGATGGTTTTGAAACTACTAATGGTCCGCGTGTCATATTCTCGATTCCGCCAGCGATAAAAACGTGTCCGTCGCCTGCTTTTATGGCTCGATTGGCGTGAATTATTGCTGATAATCCTGAACTGCACAAACGATTTACTGTTTCGCCTGGAACTGTTTCGGGTAATCCTGCTAATAATAATGACATTCGAGCTACATTGCGATTGTCTTCGCCTGCTTGATTAGCGCAGCCCATAATCACATCATCGTAAGCCTCTTTTGGAATGTTTGGGTTTTTTTCTACTACAGATTTAATCACTAAAGCACCTAAATCATCGGCGCGAACCGATGCTAATGTTCCTTGGTAACTTCCGATTGGAGTTCGAACTCCGTCTATGATGTATGCTTCCATATTTCAGTTGGCAGTTTTCAGTTAGCAGTTTTCAGTTGCTTAACTTTGAACTTATATTTGTTTTTTATTTATTATTATCTATTCAATAAATTTACTATTTAGCCTTGATTATCTCACTTTCTTTATTATTTTCATCGGAGTTCGATGAATTTCATTTGAAGAGGAAATCCTTGTCTCGTTTTTCAGAACGAGACAAGATTGGAACGGAAAGCAGGAATTGCCATTACCGAAAATGCCAGAGCCATTCGCTTCTGATAATTTTAATCTTCCCAATCTTTTTGAGTGCGATAGGCTACACCTTTAAATAGCGCTACTAAATCGTCGCCACGTTTTACTTCTATTATGTTGAATCCTAGTTTGTTATTTACTTTTTCGATTACGCATTCCGCAATCAAATAATCGCCTTCGTTGACTGCTTCGATATGATTGATTGAAGTTTCGATGGAAACTGCAAATTTTCCGTGTGTATTGGCAGAAAATCCAAAAGCAGTATCTGCCAAACTATATGTTATTCCGCCGTGGGCTTTGTTCATACTGTTAAGCATTTCTTTGCGAACTGTCATTGCGACTTTGCATCGACCGATTTCGCATTCAAGAATTTCTATGCCAAGCCATTGACTGTAATTGTCTTGCGAAAGCATTTTGTATGGAATATCTTTTCCTTGCATTATTATTTTGGTTGTTGTTGTGTAACACAATGGATCATTCCACCATTTTGATATAAATTTCTAACATCGATTCCAACGACAGTTCGCGTTGGATAAAGCGTTTGGATAATTCCGTTTGCTACAACATCATTTGGGTCGTTGTAGTTTGGCACTAAAACCTTGTTGTTAGAAATATAATAATTTACATACGAACCTTTGTAGCCAAGGTTGGTTCCGTTTGTTGTAACTACATTGTTTTTTGTTAATGGAACTTTTAGAAAAGTGTATGCTGTTCCGATTTTATTTTTGGCTGTTAAAAGTTTATCAATATCGGATTGTTTTACATCAAAATCTAGTAAATCGGTTTGTGACATTGTTACAATTGTTGTTTTGTTTCCAAATCTTGCAAATCCGTCAATGTGTTGGTCTGTTAAATCAAGTCCAGCTTGCCCGTCGAGCCAAATAAAATTTGTTACTCCCAAATATTTTCTGAAAACAATTTCTGCTTGTTCTTGACTCATATTTGGATTTCTATTGTTATTTAAAATTGAACTTTTGCAAGCCATCAATGTGCCATTTCCATCTATTTCTATGCTTCCGCCTTCGTTGGTCATTATAGAATTTACATCGATTATTTTTTTTGCTTGATCGATTGCAATTTTTGATGGAATTAGATTACAATTAGAAAATCCGATTGGTTGTCCTGATTGATCATCTGTTTTTTGACCCCAACCATTGAAACCCCAATCTTCGATTAATAAATCGCCATTTTGGTCTTTTACGAAAATTGGTCCATTGTCTCTAACCCAAACATCATCAGTTTTATAAATTTTAAAATCTATATTTGTTAAAGAAATATTTGAACCATTTAATAAATTTATTATTCTATCTTTTTCAATTTGATTGTATGCAATAATATGAACGTCTTCTCCAGAAACTAACTCTTTTGTCATTGAAACCCAAGTTTGGTCAAGACTGTTTCTGTAAGCAATTCCGTATTGAAATTGATGTGGCCATTGTAACCAAGTTCCTTCGTGAGGTTCAGATTCTTCTGGCATTGTGTATTGCAAATCGGCAATTTGAGATTCTTCATTAGAATTATTGCAGGACAAAATCATCGTGAAAATTGTGATAAATAAGTACTTCATTTTGTTAATTTAATAAATATTATTAAAAACTTAGACTAATTCAAAAAATTTGTTTTCTCGTTTTAATTTTCTTAAAATCGGACTGCATCTGTAACGGTCTTCGTGGTATTCGTTGTATAAATCATCTAATTTATTGACAACCCAATCAATTCCGAGTTCGTTAGCCCAAGCGAGTAATCCTTTTGGATAATTGACGCCTTTGGTAATAGCGTTGTCTATGTCTTTTGCGGAAGCGATGTTTAAAAATAAAGCGTCTGCAGCTTCGTTGATTAGCATTACTATTATTCTATCGAAGATAATTTGTAAAGTTTTTTTATCTTTATTTGGCTGATTTTGAACTGCATTTTCATTATAATTGTAAAAACCTCTGCCTGATTTTCGTCCATAAAAACCTGCTTCGACCAATCGCTTTTGGGTAAATGATGGTTTGAATCTTGAATCAAAATAAAATGCTGTAAAAACAGTTTCGGTTACTGTATAATTAACATCGTTTCCTATAAAATCCATTAATTCGAATGGTCCCATTTTGAAATTTCCGAGGGTTTTCATTGCATAATCGATGGTTTCAAATGATGCAAATCCTTCTTCATAAATGCGTAATGCTTCGCCGTAAAATGGTCTTGCTACTCGGTTAACGATAAATCCTGGCGTATCTTTGGCAACTGCAACTACTTTTTTCCAATCGGTAATTATTTGAGTTGTTTTTTGTAAAACTTCCTCGCTGGTTTGAATGGCCTGAATGACTTCAACTAATTGCATTAATGGTGCTGGGTTGAAGAAATGTATTCCGATTACGCGTTCTGATTTTTGACACGAACTCGCAATTGATGTTATTGATAATGATGATGTATTTGATGCTAAAATGCAATTTTCGGAAACGATTTTTTCTAGATCGGAGAATAATTTTTGTTTGATTTCTAAATTTTCGATGATTGCTTCGATAACTAAATCTGAATTTGATAATTCCGACAACTCATTCACGTAAGTGATGTTTTCAGAAATTCTTACTTTTTCTAACTCGTCGATTTTGCCTTTTTCGACTAGTTTTAATAAGGTATTTTCAAGATTTATTTTGCTTTTTGCTAAAGCGTCTTTATTGGTATCGAAAAGTTTTACAGCACAACCCGAAGTTGCGGCAACTTGTGCGATGCCACTTCCCATTGTTCCTGAACCTATTATTGCTATATTCATTTTTATTTTATTATTCGATGAAAATCGTGCCAATTAAATAAGTTTTTGCTTTTCCAGAAATCAAAACTCTGTCGCCTTTTTGTTCACAAGATAAAAATCCTTTTCTTTCGGATAATTGAATGGCTGAAAGTTTGGTTTTATTTAATTTTTCTGACCAATATGGAATTAAGGAACAATGTGCAGAGCCTGTAACTGGATCTTCAAGTATACTCGCCTGAGGTGTAAAAAAACGAGATACAAAATCAGAATTTTCTCCTTTTGCAGTAATGATTACGCCACCTGTTTTCATATTCATCTTATCGAATATTTGTCGGTCGATTATGATGTTTTGAATATCAGATTTGTTTTCATATACTAAAACATAATCTCTAGATTTCAAGGTTTCGATTGGCAGAATACTTAATGATTTTGAAATAAATTCAGGCAATTCGCAAGCAATTGGTTTTCGTGATGGAAAATCTAAAGTATATAAATCATCTGCAAAAGTTACTATCAAATCGCCACTTAAAGTTTCGAAAATAATTTCGTTTTTTGGATAATTTAAAATCGAAATCAATACGTGAGCCGTTGCCAATGTTGCGTGTCCGCACAAATCCATTTCGATTTCGGGTGTGAACCAACGCAAATGAATTTTATCACCATTAATAACAAAAAAAGCTGTTTCAGCAACAGCATTTTCTTGTGTTATTTTCAATAAAATATCATCAGAAAGCCAATTTTCTAAAGGAACAACGCAAGCAGGATTTCCTCCGAAAATGGTTTCTGTGAATGCGTCGATTTGGTAAATGTTGTATTGCATTATTTGTATTATTACCTTGAATAATACCTAACAGTCGCGCCACGGCGGACTGTTAGGATAAATCGTTTGAGATTAATTTCCGTTAAAAACTGGTTTTCTTTTTTCTACAAATGCAGCAACGCCTTCAGAATAATCGTTCGTTGAACTGGCCTCGATTTGTAAATCGGATTCTAATTGTAATTGTTGTTCAAGATTGTTGGTTATCGATTGGTTCATTAATCTTTTGGTTAAACCTAATGCTTTTGTTGGCATATTAGCCAAGGTTGTTGCCATTTTCAAAACCTCATCTTCGAAATTTTCTGCTGGAAAATATTTGTAAATCATTCCTAAACTTTCAGCTTCTTGTGCTGTGACTTTATCTCCTAACATCATCAAAGCGGTTGCTTTTTGAATTCCGATTAATCTTGGCAAGAAGA
Source organism: Bacteroidota bacterium (assembly GCA_031408435.1). GTDB lineage: Bacteria > Bacteroidota > Bacteroidia > Flavobacteriales > Flavobacteriaceae > Flavobacterium. Next base: position 13,338 of record JANNWM010000007.1, on the reverse strand, counting down.
ATGTTCCTGCGCTATCTGGAATTAATCCGATTTTACTAAATGCTTGAATAAAACTTGCATTTTCTGATGCTAAAACAATATCGCAAGCCAAAGCAATATTAGCGCCAGCACCAGCAGCTACTCCGTTTATGGCTCCGATTATTGGTTTTTCAATACTTCGAATTTTTTTTATAATTGGATTATAATGATCATCAAGAATTTTTCTAAAACCTGGATTCAATTCTGGATTTGTGATTTCGCCAATATCTTGACCAGCACAAAATGCTTTTCCGTTTCCAGTGATTACAATGGCTCGAATGTTGTCATCTTTAGCACAAATATCTAATGTATCTTGCATCAAAAACGCCATTTCTCGATTGAAACTATTGAAAACGTCTGGTCGATTTAAATTAATAAATGCAATTTGATTTTCTATTTTTAAAAGTATTGAACTCATTTAAAAGGTTTATAAGGTTATGAGTTTAGAAAGTTTAGTTTCGAAACTCGGTATTTATCATTTTTTTATTTTAAACATTTGAAATAATCAAAAGGTTCAAGGCAATCTTCACATTGAAAAAATGCTTTGCAAGCTGTTGATCCAAATTGACTCACTAATTTTGTATTCAATGATTTACATTGCGGACATTTGACTAATTTTTTATTTCCTAATAGTGCATCTTTGTCGGCTTCAGGTTCTAATGGAGATGCTATTCCGTATTTTTCGAGTGCTAATCTCCCTGTTGGCGATATCCAATCGGTTGTCCAAGCAGGTGCTAGAACTAATTTTATTCTGGATTCGAAACCATTTTCTGCGAATGCCTTTTTTATGTCTTCGCCAATTACATCCATCGCTGGACAACCGCTGTATGTTGGTGTTATTGTAACTTCGACAATATTATTAATGACTTCATACGAACGAACAACGCCCATTTCCATAATTGATAAAACCGGAATTTCGGGGTCGGAAACCGACTTAAGAATATTTTCTATTTGAAGCGAGTGTAACATTTACATTTTTAAAACATTAAGAAATTAAGGTTCATTAAGTTTTTTATACTAAAAACTGCGACTGAACAATGACTACTTTTTCTACCAACTCATATTCGGGAAACTGCGTTGCATATATTGCATATCTGCTAAAAGATAACCCATATGTTCGCTGTGAATTCCGATTTTTCCTCCTTTTTGAAAATATTTTGATTCGGGAGTTTTTAGTGTTGCTGTTTCTAGAATTTCCTCTATTTTTTTGTAATAAATGGATTTCAGCAATGTTACATCAACTCCAATTCCTTCATTTACCATTGCAATATCGGCTTCGGTTTGATGAAATAGTTCGTCAGTAAAAGTCCATAATGTATCAATTGCTGTTTGCATTTTCTCATTACTTTCAATATTTCCATCGCCTAAACGAATGATCCAATCCGATGAAAAACGCACGTGATAAGTAACCTCTTTGATGCTTTTTTTGGCAATTGCTTGTAAAGTTTCGTCTTTAGATTTTTGCAATTCTGTCAACAATAATAGGTGATATACATCGAACAAAAATTGTCTTGTTATGGAAAAGGCAAAATCAGTATTGGGTTGCTCGACCAATAAAACATTGCGGTATTCTCTTTCATTTCTTAAAAAAGCAATAGTGTCTTCGGTAACATTCTCATCATTGGAAAGTTGCGCTGCGTATTGATAATAACTTCGAACTTGTCCTAATAAGTCAAGTGCAATGTTGGTCATCGCAATATCGGTTTCAAGAATTGGCCCGTGACCACAAAGTTCGCCCAATCGTTGACCAAGAATTAGAGCATTGTCGGCGATTCCGAGAATGTATTGAATTAAATTATCGTTTAACATAGATTAGAGTTTTCGAGCTTTAAGTCTAAAAATATTTTTCAAATTTTTTTAAACCATTTAGGAATTAAAAAAATTGAGTTTATTGAACATATAAGTCATATAAGTAAATTGTTGTTTTTAAAACTTTACATATGCTTCAACTCATCTGGCAACTCGTAAAAAGTTGGATGCCGATAGACTTTGTCGTTTGCTGGTTCAAATAATTCGGCTGAATGTTCCGGATTTGATGCAGTAATTTGAGTTGAAGGCACTACCCAAATACTTACTCCTTCCATTCTACGGGTGTAAACATCACGAGCATTTTCGAGTGCCATTGTTGCATCGCTAGCGTGCAAACTTCCGCAATGACGGTGTTCTAATCCGTTTTTTGAACGAACAAATACTTCGTATAGAGGCCAGTTTTTCATTTCTTTTAGTTTTCAGTCGCAGTCACAGTTGGCAGTTTGAAAACTGAAAACTTTGACTGTGAACTATTTTATATTGCTACTTTTAATTCTTCGTTTGAATGTTTTTCGGCGTGCGCCATTGCAGCATCACGAACCCATTTACCGTTATTCCAGGCATTTTTTCTGGCATCAAGTCGGATTTTATTGCAAGGCCCGTGACCTTTGACCACTTGCCAAAACTCATCCCAATTCATTTCGCCAAAATCGTAACGTTTGGTTTCTTCATTCCATTTTAGATTTGGATCTGGAATCGTTAGTCCAATCATTTCGGCTTGTGGAACGGTTTGATCTACAAATTGTTGGCGCAATTCGTCATTGGTTTTGCGTTTCAATTTCCATTTCATTGATTGTTCGGTGTGAACCGATTCGGCATCGGTTGGGCCAAGCATCATTAACGACGGCCACCACCAACGATTTAGTGCGTCTTGTGCCATATCTTTTTGCTCTTGCGAACCATTTGCTAGCGTCATCATAATATCAAATCCTTGACGTTGATGAAAACTTTCTTCTTTGCAAACACGAACCATTGCCCGAGCATAAGGCCCAAATGACGTGGCTGTTAACGGCACTTGATTGATAATTGCTGCGCCATCGACCAACCAACCAATTGCGCCCATATCTGCCCAAGTTACGGTTGGATAATTAAAAATACTTGAGTATTTTGCTTTTCCAGAATGCAATTGATCGTATAATTCTTCGCGAGAAATTCCGAGTGTTTCGCAAGCGGAATATAAGTACAAACCGTGTCCTGCTTCGTCCTGAACTTTTGCTAGTAAAGAAACTTTTCGGCGCAATGACGGTGCACGGGTAATCCAATTTCCTTCTGGCAACATTCCAACTATTTCAGAATGTGCGTGTTGCGAAATTTGACGAATATGTGTTTGACGGTATTTTTCGGGCATCCAATCTTTGGGTTCGATTTTTTCGTCTCGTGCGATTCTTGCATCAAATTCGGCTTCTAAACTTTTAATTTCTCTTTCTGACATAATTTCTAAAAATTAGGTTATTGTTAAACCATTAAGGAATTAAGATTCGTTAAGGTTTTTTTATTTCTAAACTTACAATTGAAGGTTTACAGTATTTATTATTACTATTTATTAAATCTGAAAACTGTGACTGCAAACTGATTACTTTTCTTATACTCCAAACTCAACCACAACATTTTTAGATGTTGGAACGGCTTGGCAACTCAATATTAATCCTTTGGCAACTTCGGCTTCGTCGAGTGCATAATTGACTTTCATTTCGACTGTTCCAGATATTATTTTGCAACGGCAAGTGCAACAAACGCCGCCTTTACAGGCAAATGGTAAATCGGCTCCGGCTGCCATTGCTCCGTCGAGAATATTGTCAAATTCGTCGTCCATTGTGAAATGGAATTCTTTTCCACCATCGATTATTGTGATTTCTGTTCCTTGAATTTTGTTTTCTATAATTTTTTTGGCAATTTGATCATTTTTGATTCCTGTTCCAAAAAGTTCGAAATGAATTTTATTTTTATCTAAACCCGCTTCGATTAATTCGTCTTTTATTAAGAAAATCATATCTTCAGGACCACAAATGAAACATTCGTCGGTTGATGAAATATCGATTATAGATTTGGTTAAAACTTTTAATTTTTCTGATGTAAATCGTCCGTTTAATAATTCGATATTTCTAAATTCTTTCGTCAAGAAATGAAAAATTTCGAAACGACCAAAATATTTATTTTTAAGCAACTCAATTTCTTCTTTAAAGATAATTGATTTTACGGTTCGATTGAGATAAAACAACTTGAAAGTTGCGTTTGGTTCGGATGCCAAATGGGTTTTTATGATAGAAAGTATTGGCGTAATGCCACTTCCTGCTGCGAAAACTATATAATTTTTGGACTTTGATGGATTGGTTTCTGTAAAAAACTTTCCGTTTGGCGGCATTATGTCAATAAAATCACCTGTTTTGAGATTATCGTTTATAAATGTTGAAAACAATCCTCCGTTGATTTTTTTGACGGCTACTTGCCATTTATTTTCGGTTGGCGAGGAGCATAATGAATAGGATCGTCGCACATCTTGGTTGTCGATTATGGTTTTTAACGTTAAATATTGTCCTTGATTGTACTGGAAATCTTGTTTAAGATTTTCGGGAATTTCGAAAGTAACCACCGAGCAATCTTTGGTTTCTTTGTATATATCTTGAACTTTTATAGAATGAAATTGCGACATTTTTAATCTTTAAATTTTAACTAACACTTGTTAGTTAGATATGCAAATTTAGTGATTATTTTGATTGATTTACGAAAACGATTGAAAAATTTTAACCACAAAGGCACAAAGGTCACAAAGTTGAGAAAAAAGTTGAAATGAAACGGAATGACCTAGCCCTGATGGAAGGGAAAATCCTTTTTAAAAAAAGACTATTTTTTCTAGTTAAAAAACAACGACCAACGGAAGTTCGTTTATTAACAAAGAAAAAAAGGATTTTGAAAAAAGATTGGAACGGAAAGCAGTATTAGCTCCAAAAAACCTAAATAATTCCGTTCATTAAAACCTTTGTCATATTGGTTTTTAGTACTTTTTCGTTAATGGTATTTTTTTTGCCATACCATATATATAGGGTGCGCAATGTTGAGAGCATTGAAAAAATGATGACTTCGGGATTGAGGTTTTTGATTTCTTGATTGTGGATTCCGAATTTTACGATTCTGCGAAAATTTTGCTCGTAATCTTCTCGCATTTTTATGAAATAGGTTAATTCTTGGTTGGTTAAATGCATCCAATCGTTGTTTAAGGAAGCTAGTTCGTCGGGATTTCTGATTGTAATATCTATGTGGAGTTCGATTATTTTTTGAAGTTTTTGGATTGATGTTTCGTCAGAATTGACGATTTGGTTCATTTTATTGGTGAATTCTTCGGCAATTTCGATGATTATTAGAACTAGAATTTCTTGTTTGGATGTAATGTGGTTGTACAAACTTGCGGCTTTTATGTCGAGTGCATTGGCTATATCTCTCATGGTTACTGCGCTGTATCCTTTTTCCTTGAAAAGTTTGGCAGCAATAGCAATTATTTCAGATTTGCGGTCTTGGGGTTTCATTGGTTCAAAAGTAGTCAAATATTTTATTGAAAAATAAATTTTGTTTTATTACAAATTTAAATTAGTTTTGATGCTATCTAAAAAATTATTATGAATAATTTAGTTTTCTTCATATCATTGTTATTTATTTTTTCGTTGTCTTTAAAGGCTCAAGAAAAATTGTCAAAATCTCAAAGTGAAATAGCAGTTAAAATTGATCATAGTGATGAGATTAAATTAATAAAAACACAAGAAGAAAATAAAAAAATAAAAGAATTGTCTTATCAATATGTACAAAAATTAGGTTTGAAAAATATTTTTATTCCTAAGTTTCAAGAGTTGTTATTAATACGTAATGAGAAAATTGATAAATCTGAACTTTCTTACAGAAAAAAACTTGTAATTGCTAAATCAAATGAAAAATACGCAAAAAAACTTTTAGACGAGGAAGCCTTTGAAATATTAAAAACTAACAATGAATTATATAATAGTTTATTTTTAATTGTGGATACAAATTCAAAAACTGACAAAAAATAAAAAAAAAGCTTTCAGAAATTTAGAAAGCTTTTTTTAATTAAAAGTTTTTAGAAACTTTATCGATTGCATTAATTGTAAAATCTAAATCTTCGTAAGTCAGTGCGTCGGTAATGAACCAAGATTCATAAGCAGAAGGTGCAATATAAATTCCTTCTTGCAACAATCCGTGGAAGAATTTCTTGAAAGTTTCGTTATCACCTTTTTTAGAAGTTTCGAAATCTATAACAGGATTTTCATCAAAATGAACAGAAATCATTGAACCAACTCTGTTGATTGTAAAAACAACATTATTTTGTTTTAAAACTCGATCAATTCCGGTTTCTAAATATTCGGTTTTATCTGCCAAACGTTGAAAAACATCTGAATCATTATTCAAAGATTGCAACATTGCCAGACCAGCAGCCATTGCTAATGGATTTCCGGATAAAGTACCAGCTTGATACACTGGACCAAGTGGAGCAAGATAATTCATGATTTCCTCGCGAGCTGCAAATGCGCCAACTGGCAATCCACCACCAATAACTTTTCCGAAGCAAACAATATCGGCATTGACATTATAGAGTTCTTGAACGCCACCTTTTGCGAGACGAAAACCAGTCATAACTTCATCGAAAATCAATAGAATATTATTATCATCGCACAATTTTCTTAAACCTTCCAAAAATCTTTTTTGAGGAGGAATGCAACCCATATTTCCTGCAACTGGTTCTACGATTATTGCAGCAATTTCGTTTGGATTTGCTTTAATTAATTGTGCAACATTTTCTAAATCGTTATAATTTGCTAATAAAGTATCTTTTGCAGTTCCTGCTGTTACGCCGGGAGAATTTGGTGTTCCGAAAGTTATTGCGCCGCTTCCTGCTTGAATCAAAAACGAGTCTGAATGTCCGTGGTAACAACCTGCAAACTTGATTATTTTTTCTTTTTTAGAAAATCCTCTTGCAAGTCGAATTGCGCTCATACAAGCTTCTGTACCTGAACTTACAAATCTAATTTTGTCTATATTTGGCACCATCGAAACGGCTAATTCTGCGATTTTGGTTTCGAGTTCAGTTGGCATTCCAAACGATGTTCCGAGTTTTGCTTTTTCGATTACAGCATTTACAACTGGTTCGTAAGCGTGACCTAAAATCATTGGTCCCCAAGAATTGATATAATCTATTAATCGGTTGCCGTCTTCGGTATATAAATAAGCTCCTTTTGCTGATTTGACAAATATTGGGGTTCCTCCTACTCCTTTAAATGCTCGAACTGGTGAGTTTACGCCACCCGGAATTACTTTTTCTGCATCAGCAAAAAGTTTGCTGCTTCTTTCGTATAACATATTTATTTTCTGATTTTTAAAGATTGACCTATAGATAAAGCATTTTCGGTCATGTTGTTTATTGATTTTAATTCGTCAACGGAAATATTAAATTTCTTCGATAACGAATACATAGTGTCTTTTGGTTGAACAATATATTCATTTGTTAAGTCAGATTCGATAATTTTTGGTGTCTCGATTTTTGTTTCTTGAACAACTTGACCAATTTCTTGTTCATTTTCTTGTTCAATTATGATAATTGCATTTGGTCTAACCTCATTATCAATTTCATATAATTTGTTTTTTTCTATTAGATTGATTAGCTTTTGTGGATACAAAGGATCTGTTGCATAACCAGCTAATTTTAGACCTTTTGCCCATGCTTTATAATCTTTTATGTCTAATTTAAACAATTTTGCGTACCAAGGTTTACTTAATAAAAATGTAGAATGGTCTTTGAAAGAATCTTTTGGATCGGCATATTTTCTAAAACATTCTTGAAGTGCGTCATCATCATATTTTACGGTTGATCCAGTCCAATCGGCACGACATTTAATTCCGAAATGATTGTTGGCTTGCAAGCACAAACTGCCAGTTCCTGAACCCGATTCTAGCAATGCTTGCGCCAAAGTAATGCTAGCTGGAATGCCAAATTGTTGCATATTGTTTTTTGCGATTTCTTTGTATTTAGTGATATATGCCAAAACCATTGCATTAGTAACTTTCACTTTACTTGTCGCTTCAAGAACCTGAGAATCGCCTATAACTGTTGGTTTTATTTGTTCTTCAAGTTTTGGAACGACAACAATTGGCTCAGCTTTTTTTGGAATTATTGCAACTTTTTTTGGAATAATTTTTGATTTCGGAGCTTGAATAACTTGTTTTTTGGACCCGCAAGAAACAATTATAATTAAGAATAATATTGAAATTATATTTTTAAACATTTGTATTTATTAAAGTCTTGTTTTTCTTTTTTAATAATTCATTTATGCCGTTAATTCCTTGTAATCCTCCTGAATGAATCAATAGAATTTTAGAATTTTCTGGAAAATAATTTTTATTAATTAAATCTATAACGCCAAAAACCATTTTTGCAGTGTAAATTGGATCTAATAAAATTTTATAATTACTTGAAAATTCATTCATAAAAGCGATTAATTCGTCGGTAATTTTGCCATAACCACCAAAATGATAATCATTGATTAATTTCCAATTATTATTTTTTGCAAAAATACGAATTTCATCATTAAGAAAACCACCTTTCAAAGCTGGAAATCCTAAAACTTTCTGATTTGGATTTGCACTATTAATTAGTCCAGAAATTGTTCCGCCAGTTCCAACACAAGTGCAAATATAATCGAAATCAACATCTACATCAGTTAATATTTCTTCGCAACCTTTTACAGCCAATTTGTTAGTTCCGCCTTCTGGTATCAAATAAAAATCTCCAAATTTACTTTTTAGAACTTCTAAAAAATCAGAATCATTTTTATTTTGGTATTGATTTCTAGAGATAAACTCGAATTTCATACCGCATTCTTGAGCGAATTTTAAAGTCGGATTTTCTTGAATTTTATCGAATAATTCGTCGCCACGAACAACACCAATTGTCTCGAAACCATTATCTTTTCCAGCAAAAGCTACTGCTGCAATATGATTAGAAAAAGCACCACCGAAAGTTAATAATTTATTATGACTTTGATTTTTGGCTTCTAGTAAATTGTATTTCAGTTTCCTGAATTTATTTCCAGAAATTACAGGATGAATCAAATCTTCGCGTTTAATAGATACGTGAATATTGTTTTTAGTAAAAAGAAATTGGTTTTCGGTTTTCAAATTATTGGTATCAAACTGCAAATTTAATTCTTTTAACCCACATTACGTATTAGAAATCTATTACAAACAATTTTTAATTCAAAATTCGGAACTTATTCACGATTTGTTATTGTTTTATTGGTATTTATCATGAATCTTAATGCGTAATCTGGGTTTAAAAAAGCAATCAAATAGATTAAATCAAAAATACAGAAAATATTGTATTTATAATCAAATGAAAATCAATAAGTTAAAATAAATTTAAATTTTAATCGATTTGTGTTGCATATATCGATATTCGTTGTATATTTGCACTCGAAACATCGCGGGATAGAGCAGTAGGCAGCTCGTCGGGCTCATAACCCGAAGGTCACAGGTTCGAGTCCTGTTCCCGCTACTAAGTTACCCTTTCAGAAATGAAAGGGTTTTTTAATTAAATGGAAGAATTTGTAGTTTACATATTATTTTCTGAAAAATACAATAAAACTTATGTTGGTTTCACTTCTAACTTGTTAGAAAGATTTAAATCTCATAATTTATTTGGAATAAAAGGTTATACAATTAAGTTTAGACCTTGGAAAGTTATTTATGTTGAATTTTTTAATTTAAAAGCTGATGCTTTAATGAGAGAAAAATTCTTAAAAAACGGTAATGGCAGGGAGTTTATAAAAGAATTTATTTCTAGATTATAATTTACTCTTGGGCTTCTATCCGCCGCGGCGGACACAGGTTCGAGTCCTGTTCCCGCTACTAAGTTAAAGCTTCCTAGAAATAGGAAGCTTTTTTTTATAAATAAAATTTTAATAATAAACTTGGGTTTGCGTGAGTGATGGCAGCGGTATCCTTTTGTGAAGCGATAGCGGAACAAAAGATTTAGCGAACAGCACGACAGCATTTAAAAAAAGGCTACTCGACAGCAATCTAAATAGCCTTTTTTTAAATGGTGGCACGCCCAAAAAAATAAATAGATATGACACATCGAGCAGGTTTTGTAAATATTATAGGAAATCCAAACGTAGGAAAATCTACGTTGATGAATGCTTTTGTTGGCGAACGTTTGTCGATAATTACTTCGAAAGCACAAACAACTCGCCACCGAATTCTTGGAATTGTTAATGGCGAAGATTTTCAATTGATACTTTCGGATACGCCAGGAATTATTAAACCTGCGTATGAAATGCAACAATCGATGATGAATTTCGTGAAATCGGCATTTGAAGATGCTGATATTCTGATTTATATGGTCGAAATTGGAGAGCAAGATTTGAAAGACGAAGCGTTTTTTAATAAAATAATTTATGCTAAAATTCCAGTTTTATTGTTACTGAATAAAATTGATAATTCTAATCAAGAAGTTTTAGAAGAGCAAGTTAAGTTCTGGACAGAAAAAGTACCAAATGCTGAAATTTTTCCTATTTCGGCTTTAAAGAATTTTAATGTTCCTGAGGTTTTTGATAGAATTATAAAATTATTGCCAGAAAGTCCCGCGTATTATCCTAAAGATCAATTAACCGATAAGCCTGAACGTTTTTTTGTAAACGAAACCATTCGCGAGAAAATTTTGTTGAATTACTCTAAAGAAATCCCGTATGCAGTCGAAATTGTTACTGAAGAGTTTTTTGAAGATGACAATATTATCAGAATTCGATCGTTGATAATGGTTGAACGTGAAACCCAAAAAGGAATTATAATTGGACACAAAGGCGAAGCGTTGAAAAAAGTTGGTGTTGAGTCTAGAGCCGATTTAGAAAAGTTTTTTGGCAAACAAATTCACTTAGAATTGTATGTAAAAGTCAACAAAAACTGGCGTAGTAACACCAATATGCTGAAACGATTTGGGTATAATCAATAAAATTTATTTGGCTTTATTGTCATCAAACTCTTTAGATTTAGCCTCGTACTGGATCGCCAAGTTTTGGTTGCCGGTTCGGTTTAGGGCAATTGACATGTATTTATTTGCAACTGCATCGTTTGGACTAACGATTAGAGTCGCATCTGCGTTATCTTTTAGTTCTAGCCATCTTTTCATAAGAATATAAACCGAAGATAAGTTGTTGTAAACCAAAACATTACTTGGCGATTTGCTGATTGCATTTTTATAATAACCTATTGATGCTTCGTAATTTTGAAGTTTTTCTGATGCAATTGCCAGGTTTTGATAATCTACTCCACTAAATAATTTTTCGTTTGTGGCTAATGCATTTTTATATTTAATTTCCGATTCTTGATAACGGCCGTTGTTTAACAAAAATTCAGCATAAAATTTTTCTAACTTATTTTTATTGATAGTTTTTACAAGTAAAGCTTGTTCAAAAAACACATCGGCATTGAAGCTTACATCCATTTTTCGACTTATTATTGCAGCTTGTAGATAATTGGTTGTATTGTTTGGGTCGATTTTTATTTTTGATTTTACATCTTCAAGACTTGCGGCATATTGCTTGTTTTCTGAATAAAAATAGGCTCTATTTGATAAAAAATCTAAGTTTTTGGGTTCTAAACTCAATGCTTTTGATTGATCTATTATTGCTTTATCAAAATTTTCGAGTGTTGCATAAGTTGTAGATCTTGCAACATAGGCTTTTGTAAATTTTGGGTTTAAATTAATTGATTTAGATAAATTAATTAATGATTGGTTGTAATCTTTTTGAATAAAATTTAGCATTCCTTTAAGAAAAAAAACTTTAGCATCATTCGGAAATTTAGTTTGCAAAGCATTTATATTATTAGTTGCAGCTGCAATATTATTTCCATTATTTAATTTTATTGATTTGTCAAATTCGGTTTGTGATATTTGTCCAAAACTAGAAATTGTGATTAATACGAAGTAATAAATTAGATTTTTCATAATTATTAAAATTAACTAATACAAATATATTACAATAATATTAATTACTAATACGTATAAATACGTATTTTTTGGAATAATTTAAGTTAATTCTATAATATTGTATGTTATAGTAAGAATTTACAATTAAATTAAGTTTTATTAACTTTTATTTTATTTGAATAATATTAAAATTTTTTAAATAAAAAGTTACTTTTAAATAAAAAGTCACTAGTGTCCACTTAAAATAAGTTGAAAACCAGTTGATTAGTAATTTGTTCTTTGACATTATTGTAATCCAATTTCATAAGTAATTCATTTACAGGTGTTTTATCGAGTAGTGATACTGATAATATTTGTAATATTTCGTAGTTAGTTCGGTCAATTTTCAAATCTTTAGATATTATAGATACAAGGCAATATGTGATTATTGCAATGTTAACTTGTATGCGAACTGCATTTTCTGATGTGCCCCAAAATGTCTTTATTTTTAGATGTTGTTTTATCCATTTAAAAAATAATTCTATTTGCCAACGTTGTTTGTAAAGTAATGCTATTTGCAATGCAGTTATTTTAAAATTATTAGTTAAGAAAATGAATATTTTATTTGTATCTTGGTCATAATATTTTACTCTTCTCAATTTTTCGGGATAATTTTTCAGTCCATTTTTACTATTAAGTTTGCCTATTTGGTCATAAATTACACCCGTTGATTTATCAGTTTTTTTTGAATATATTCTTTTAAATTGTAGATTTATTTTTGCTCTAATTACAAAAAAAGCTTCTGCTTTTGTAATACTGAATAATCTTAAAAAATCAACATAAGCCTTGTCAAAAATGTAATAGGCATCTTTTTCATAAATAATAAAATCCATTGCATTGACATCATGCACATTTGCATAAGAAAAGTGAATAAAAACAGGTATTTGAGTGCTAATTTCAAACTGAGTATGCAACTTAAAACCAGCTTTAGTTTTTCTAAAATCAGCCCAACAAAATACACTCAAACACAAATCTATTGTTGTGGCATCGAAGGCGTAAATTTTACCTTTGATTTCAAAATCTTCACTATAATTTTTGGTTCTCGCAATGGCTATTAAATGATAAGCAAAATCCTCGAAAATTTTATAATTTCGAATTTCATTTGCTTTCGACAAATTACTTCGAGAAACGTTTTTGCCAAATCCTAAATGATAGCATTTAGAACTATGGGCTTCAAAAATAATTATTAAATCTCGCAAACTTTCACGTCCAGAAAGTTGACCGAAAATCATACATAAAAGTTGATTCCAACAACTAAAATGTTTGACATATTTATTTCCAGAATAGTTTAAAACCAATCTATCAAAAACACGTTGGGGTAGAAATTCAATCAAATTAGCGAAAACATATTTACCATTATTCATATTCGTATTTTTATACGAACTTATAATATTGATTTGAAATCGTCACGCTATAAAACTAAGCGTAAAATACAGATTTACAATAATTTCAATGAACTTTTATTAATTTTAACGGGACACTAGTGA
>JANNWM010000006.1:0-44604 GCA_031408435.1 Bacteroidota bacterium | reverse complement strand
CCAATGGATGCAATCGAAAAATGGTACAAATTAAAACCCGAAATATTTAAAACAACACCAAACGAATTTAAAAATAAAATACTAACTTTGAATCAAATTTAAATCAACTTTCATCAATAATGTTATGAAACTTGACACATAATGATTTAAATTCATTAACTATAAATGGAAATAGTAGTTTACAAGAGTTATATTGTGATAATAATAATCTGTCAATATTAAATGCAATAGATTTAATTAGTTTGATGTATTTGGATTGTACTTAAAATCAACTTAATTCGATAGTTTTAACTGGAACTAATTATTTACAAAGATTAGAATGTAGAGAAAATCAACTGACTACACTCAACTTGAATAATACGTTTCAATTAGAATTTTTAGGATGTCAATATAACAATTTATTAACTTCATTGTACATAAAAAACGGAGCTAATGAAAGTGTAAATGCAAATCATAGTAATAACATCAATTATGTTTGTGCTGACATTTTTCAAATTGGTGCAATTCAGAGTCGTGTAGGCATAAATTGTGTCGTTTCTTCCAATTGTAATTTAGCAAATCAAGATTTTGAGTTTAGCGATTATTTTAAAATTTATCCAAATCCAGCCAAAAATATTTTAAATATCGAAACCAAAAATGATTTAACAATTTCATCATTAAGCATTTATAATACTTTAGGTCAATTAGTTCAAGTAATAACTTCGCCAAATAAAACTATTGATATTTCGGAATTAAAAACTGGAAATTATTTTATAAAAATTGTTTCAGATAAAGGAACTTCGAATTCTAAGTTTTTAAAAGAATAATTTTTAAAATTAAAACAATAAAAAAAATCCAATTTCGATACAAATTGGATTTTTTTTATAAATTGTAAATTCTAAAGGCTATAAATCTAAAGTCTCCAAGTCTTAAGTCTTAAAGTCTAATGTCTCAAGTCTAAAAACTCTGATATTGCTTATTCTTCAACATCTCCGAAGCCGTTTGATAATAAGAAATTGTTTCATTTACCAAATCGGTTCTTTCTTTATTTAATAATTTTGCATCAAACATAATCTGAAAATCAGCACTTAATCTTGGGTTTGGAATGTTTGTCAAACCATATTGTTTTGCTTGTTGTTTTGGCGAAATTATTGTCAAAACATTGTCTTTTATTAGTCCTAAATTTTGATAAGTTGCAATCAAAGCTCTAGGTTTATAATCAGCTTTAATAACATCTTGACCATAAAATTTCGATTGATAGTTAAAGTTTAACAAACCAAAAGTTGTTGGCATAACATCTATTTGCGACATCATTTTGTTGCAAATTTTGCCTTGTTTGTTTGGATCGAAAATCATTGCTGGAATTCGGTATTTGTCTAAAGGAAGCTCTGTTTTTCCTGAACTCGAAGCACAATGATCGGCAAGAATTACAAAAATTGTGTTCTTGTACCAAGACTGTTTTTTGGCCATTTCAAAGAATTTTTGTATAGCATAATCGGTATATTTTACGCCGCCTTCACGAGATTTTGTGTCGCCTGGAATATCAATTTTTCCGTTTGGATAAGTAAATGGTCGGTGGTTACTTACAGTCATCCAATGATTGAAAAAAGGTTTGCCAGTTTTGGCTTCCAAATTCATAGTTTTAATCGCTTTGTTCACCATGTCTTCATCGCAAACGCCCCAAATATTTTGAAAAGTAATTTCGCTCGGGGCAAATGTAGTTTTGTCAACAATTTCATAACCATTTCCTGAGAAAAAATCACGCATATTATCAAAATAAGCATCGCCACCATACAAATATTTTACTTGATATCCTTTTGATTTGAATATGCTTCCAGTTGTGAATTTATTTTTATTGTCTTTGCGTTTTACAACACTTTCGCCAGCAGTCGGTGGCACGCACATTGTTAATGATTCTAAGCCTCTAACTGTCCGATTTCCAACTGCATACAAGTTAGAAAACAACAAACTTTTGGTAGCTAAACTGTCTATAAATGGTGTAATATTTTGCTTATTTCCATAAATTTTCAAGAAATCGGCGCTGTAACTTTCTATGGTAATTAAAACTACATTTTTCTTGGTTTCTTGCAATTCTGATTTTATATTTCTTAAAGTAGAATTATTTGATATTTCAGGAATTTGATTTTTTAAAATCGCAAATGCTTCTTTGCTTGGTAATGTTTTATAAAACTTAAAATAATCTAATTCTGAATTGGAAAATGCTAAATAAAATTTATATAATCCATTGGCTTGTAATTCATTAGTAAATATATTTTGTGAATTTTCTTTACTCGACAAAAACGGAATAACCAATAATGACAATCCAAAAATTGCAAAATAAACAACAGATAATTTTATTTTTTCTACAAATGTTGGGATTTCAAAAATGTAATTTTTAGAATATTTTACTATAAAAAAAGTAATAATTCCTGCGACTAAAAACAAACTTCCAAAAATTGGCACAACTGGGTAAGATTGCATTATATTTCCAATAACTTCATTGGTATAAACCAAATAATCAACAGCAATAAAGTTGTATTTTACACCAAATTCATTCCAAAATAAATATTCACTAATCGCATTCTGCAAAATACAAACTACAAACAAAAACATCACAAAACTAAACAACCAAAATCTTATTTTAGTTCGATATTTAGGTAAAAAAAGTAACAACCCGAACAAAAATGTTTTGATAAAAATAAATATTAAACCTATTTTTGGAGCCTCTCCACCATATTCATTTAGAATTGATTTTCCTGAATAAATATACAAAAATAAAGTAACAAACAATCCGAAAATGATATAACCATAGGGTTTTGAATACTTTGAATCAGAAATAAATATCAAATACAACCATAAAAAACTGCTTACTACTGCAAATACAAAAATATCTGATAATAATCCAAGAGTAAAAATTTTTAAACAATCAAAAAATCCAAAACTTGATTGCGTTATTGGATGAAAAATCAAAACAATTCGAGTTATAAAACTAATTATAAAATAGAAAATAGCAAGATTATATATAGGAGTGTACTTTTTCAGAAATGTCATAAATTTAAGTTTTTACAAAAGTAATGAATCAATTTTAAAGTTTTGAACGAATTAAATCAATATATTTGAAAAAAATAAAACTATGAACGACGCACATTTACATTTATTAATTAACCATTTTCCGATTGTTGGAACCGTTTTTGGACTCGGAATTTTGATTTTTGGAATAATTCAAAAAAATAAATCAGTTCAGAATACAGCCTATATTATTTTTATAATTTGTATGATTTTAGGAAAAGTATCAATGTTTACTGGCGAAAAAGCCGAAGATATTGTTGAAAATTTAGGAATTTCTCATGATTTAATACACGAACACGAAGAACAAGCAGAAACTTATATGAAATTGGCCTATGCACTAGGCGTAATTTCTATTATTTCTCTTTTAGCAAATGTAAAAAAACATCCTAAATCTAAATTATTTTCGATTTTGACATTAACTTTGGCAGCAGTAGCTATTTTCTTGTCTAAGTCTGTTGGAACTTCTGGTGGCGAAATTCGACATACAGAAATCAATCAGAGTATTGATAATCAGTCTAAAAAGTAATTTTATTTTTGTTTTATAAATATATTTCACTTCAACAATTTATAATTTTTTAAAATTATTAGTTTTCTAAACAATTTTCATTATATATTTGCACTTTAATAAAAAACAAAAAATGTTTACAAATAAATTACATCATCATCAATTACATATTTGCTTTCAAGCGATGTGTTAACGATGTGAGTATAAATCATATTTTAAAACCCGTTTGAAAACTTCAAACGGGTTTTTTTATTAAATCATTTTTGAAGTTTTCATACAAATTAACAAAAACCAAAAAATGAATACTTTAAAAATTGCAGTTCAAAAATCAGGTCGATTAAACGAAGACAGCCTTAAAATCCTGAAAGATTGTGGCATTTCTATCAACAACGGAAACGACCAACTCAAAGCCGAAGCCACCAATTTTCCAATCGAATTATTATTTCTAAGAAATTCCGATATTCCGCAATATTTAATCGATGGCGTTGTAGATGCAGCAATTGTTGGCGATAATTTATTGATAGAGAAAGGAAAAAATATCAAAGTTGTCGAAAAATTAGGTTTTTCTAAATGCAAAGTTTCTGTAGCTGTTCCAAAAACTTTCGAATTCAATTCTATTAAAGATTTAAACGGATTGCGAATTGCAACTTCATATCCTGTTACAACTTTAGATTATTTCAAAGCCAATAACATCGAAGTCGATTTGCACCAAATATCTGGTTCTGTGGAAATTGCACCTAATATTGGTCTAGCCGATGCCATTGTCGATATCGTTTCTAGCGGAAGTACACTTTTCAAAAACAACCTCAAAGAAGTTGCCGTTATCATGAAAAGTGAAGCTGTTTTGGCCGTTTCTCCAAAAATTTCTGAAGCGAATCAAGTTATTTTAAACAAATTGCAATTCCGAATTCAGTCTGTTTTGCTAGCCAGAAAATCCAAATATATCTTGATGAATGTTCCCAATGATAAAATTGATGACATTACTAAAATTTTGCCAGTTTTGAAAAGTCCAACAGTCGTTCCTTTGAGTGAAAATGGTTGGAGCAGCGTACAATCTGTAATCGACGAAGACCAATTTTGGGAAGTAATCGACCAATTAAAAGAAGCAGGAGCAGAAGGAATTTTAGTTTGTGCAATTGAGAAAATGGTTGTTTAGAAGCAAAAAAATCATCTTTTATCTAAACATTTGTCCCACTTTTTATTACAATCTTTTTCTATCTGAAAAAGCTAGAAAAAGGATTTTCATGTCAATCGGGGCTAGATTACAACTTTTAAATTTCTAAAAATAAATAAATGAACAAAATATACAATCCAGAACCCAAATCTTGGTCAGAAATCCTAAAAAGACCAACCCAATCTTTCAAAGAAATAGAAGAAACTGTTAAAGGAATTTTTAAAGAAATACAAACCAATGGCGATGAAGCCGTTGCAAAATACACATCACTTTTTGACGGAATTTATCTTGAAAACATCGAAGTTTCCATCCAAGAAATCGAAGATGCAATTAGTTTAGTTCCTCAAGAATTGAAAGATGCAATTCAATTGGCAAAATCAAATATCGAGAAGTTTCACAAAGCACAAATCTCTTCAAAAATTGAAATCGAAACAATCGAAGGCGTTAGCTGTTGGCAAGAAAAACGACCAATTCAAAAATTAGGATTGTACATTCCTGGTGGAACAGCACCATTATTTTCAACGGTTTTAATGTTGGCAATTCCTGCAAAAATCGCTGATTGCAAAGAAATTGTTTTGTGTTCTCCACCAGATAAATCAGGAAAAATAAATCCAGCTATTTTATATGCAGCCAATCTTTGCGGAGTTTCAAAAATATTGAAAGTTGGCGGCATTCAAGCTATTGCTGGAATGACATTTGGTACAAAAACAATTCCGCAAGTGTATAAAATTTTTGGTCCAGGAAATCAATATGTAACCGTTGCCAAGCAAGTTGCAACTCAATTTGGAGCAGCAATCGATATGCCAGCAGGACCAAGCGAATTGTTGATTGTTGCAGATGATACAGCGATTCCAAGTTTTGTAGCTTCCGATTTATTAAGCCAAGCCGAACACGGAATTGATAGTCAAGTAATTTTGGTATCAACTTCTAAAAAACTAATTGACGAAGTCGAAATCGAAATCAACAAACAAATTCAAGTTTTACCAAGAAAAGCAATTGCCGAAAAAGCCATTGAAAATTCAAAATTGATTTATGTCGAAAATGACGAAATCGCTTTAGATTTGATTAACGAATATGGACCAGAACATTTTATAATTTGTACCAATAATGATGATTATTATGTAAATAATATTCAAAATGCAGGTTCAATTTTCATTGGAAATTTCACACCCGAAAGTGCTGGCGATTATGCTTCTGGAACCAATCATACTTTGCCAACCAACGGTTATGCCAAAAATTATTCAGGTGTAAATCTTGATAGTTTTCTAAAATCAATGACTTTTCAGAAAATATCCCAAAAAGGAATTCAAAACATTGGTAAAGCAATCGAAATTATGGCAGAAGCAGAAGGTCTGCAAGCCCATAAAAATGCTGTAAGTTTACGTCTTGAATCATTAACAAATAATTTGTGAAAATTTGTGTAATTTGTGGTAAATAATAAAAATGAAAACATTCAACATACAAAATCTCATCAGAGAAAACATAAAATCAATGAAACCTTACTCATCTGCTCGAGATGAATTTAAGAATTTTGACCAAAATATAATCTTTCTCGATGCCAACGAAAACCCAAATGAAAATGGAGTCAATCGTTATCCTGATCCGCAACAAAAAGCAGTAAAATTTGTTTTATCTGAAATAAAACGTGTTCCAGAAAGTCAAATTTTATTAGGAAACGGCAGCGATGAAGTACTCGATTTATTGTTCAGAGCTTTTTGTGAACCCAATAAAGACAATGTCATTACGTTGCCACCAACCTATGGAATGTATAGCGTTTTGGCTAATTTAAATGCTATCGAAAATCGTGAAGTTTTATTAAATAAAGATTTTGAACCACAAATTGATAAAATTTTATCAAAAGTAGATTCAAATACAAAAATGATTTTTCTATGTTCGCCAAACAATCCAACAGGAAACTCGTTTAATGATGAAAGTATAGTGTTTTTACTTAAAAATTTCCACGGAATTGTGGTTTTAGACGAGGCGTATATCGATTTTTCAACAAAAGAAAGTTGGTTGCAAGAAATAAACGATTATCCTAATCTTGTTATTACTCAAACGCTATCAAAAGCTTATGGAATGGCGGGAATTCGATTGGGGATTTTATATGCTTCTTTAGAAGTTATTGCGGTATTAAATAAAATAAAACCACCATATAATGTTAATGTTTTAACTCAAAGTAAAGCGTTAGAATACCTTGAAAATCAAGATATTATTAAAAAACAAATTGATGAAATAAAAGATCAAAGAAATTTGGTTTACAAACAATTATTAAATACTAATTTTGTCAAAGAAATTTTCAAAACCGATGCCAATTTTATACTTTGCAAAGTTGATGATGCCAATCAAAGATACAATCAGTTTCTTGAAAATGGAATCGTAATCAGAAATCGAACAAACGATGAATTGTGTGAAAATTGTTTAAGAATAACAATCGGAACCGAACCAGAGAATCAAAAATTAATCAAAGTTTTAAAAGAGTTAGACATATAAAATCTGTGTAAATCTTTTTAATCTGTGGCAAAAAAAAGTAAAATAAAATGAAAAAAGTACTATTCATCGACCGTGATGGCACAATGATAAAAGAAACTATCGACGAACAAATCGATGCTTTCGACAAAATGATTTTTTATCCAAAATGCATTCCTTTTTTGAGTAAAATTGCGCAAGAATTAGATTTCGAATTGGTCATGATAACCAATCAAGACGGATTAGGAACTGCAAGTTTTCCCGAAGATACATTCTGGCCAGTGCATAATTTTATTATGAAAACTTACGAAAATGAAGGCGTAATTTTCGATAATGTGTTTTTAGATAGAACTTTTCCGCACGAAAACAAAAACACCAGAAAACCTGGTACAGGATTATTAACCGAATATTTTTCTGCTGAATATGATTTAGCAAATTCATTTGTAATTGGTGATAGATTGACTGATGTCGAATTAGCTAAAAATTTGGGTTCAAAAGCCATTTTTATAAATGATAATACCAATTTAGGAACTGGAGAAATATCTGTTAAACGTTCAGAATTAGATTTTTGCATTGCTTTAGAAACCAACGATTGGCAAAAAATTTATGAATTTCTTAAACTCGAAAGTCGATCGGCTTCAATAACAAGAAAAACTAACGAAACAGATATTTTTATCAACCTAAATCTTGATGGAACAGGGAAAAGCAAAATCGAAACAGGTATTGCTTTTTTCGACCATATGTTGGACCAAATTGCACGACACGGACAAATGGATTTAGAAATTTTGGTCAAAGGCGATTTGCAAGTAGATGAGCACCACACGATTGAAGATACCGCAATTGCTCTTGGCGAAGTTTTTGCCAAAGCATTAGGTAACAAATTAGGAATCGAACGTTACGGTTTTTGTTTGCCCATGGACGATTGTTTGGCTCAAGTAGCTATCGATTTTGGAGGTCGAAATTGGCTGGTTTGGG
This sequence comes from Bacteroidota bacterium, assembly GCA_031408435.1. Classification (GTDB taxonomy): domain Bacteria; phylum Bacteroidota; class Bacteroidia; order Flavobacteriales; family Flavobacteriaceae; genus Flavobacterium. The sequence goes on along the minus strand of JANNWM010000006.1, from coordinate 36,433 downwards.
AAACCGAATTCAAACGAGAAATGATCGGACAAATGCCAACCGAAATGTTTTTTCATTTCTTTAAATCGTTTACCGATGGCGCCAAAGCGAACTTAAACATTAAAGCCGAAGGCACCAACGAACATCACAAAATTGAAGCCATTTTCAAAGCATTTGCCAAAGCAATTAAAGTTGCAGTAAAACGCGATGTCGAAAAAATGATTTTACCATCAACAAAAGGAATGCTTTAAAAATTGAAACCAGAAACTAAAATTTGAATTTTAAAAAATGAAGATTGTAATAATAGATTACGGCGCAGGAAACATTCAAAGCATTCAATTTGCTTTACAAAGACTTGGTTTTGAAGGGGTTTTATCCAGTAATATTGAGGAAATTCAATCAGCCGACAAAGTAATTTTTCCTGGAGTGGGCGAGGCGAGTAGTGCCATGAAAAAACTTCGTGAAAGTGGTTTAGACAAAATTATCTCAAGTTTAAAACAACCAGTTTTGGGAATCTGTCTCGGAATGCAACTCATGTGTAATTCTTCGGAAGAAGGAAATACAATCGGATTGAATGTTTTTAATATCGATATTATCAAGTTTACAAATAAAGTAAAAGTGCCACAAATGGGTTGGAATACTATTTATAATCTGAAATCTAAACTGTTTGAAGGAATTTCCGAAAATGAATATATGTATTTAGTTCACAGTTTTTATGCACCAAAATGTCAAGAATCAATAGCATTTACTAACTATGAAACAGAATATTCATCAGCATTACAAAAAGACAATTTCTATGGAGTGCAATTTCACCCAGAAAAAAGCGGAAAAATTGGAGAACAAATTTTAAAAAACTTTCTACTTTTAATTTAAAAATCTAGTTTCAAATTTCAATCTTAATTATGAGAATAATCCCAGCCATAGACATCATCGACGGAAAATGTGTTCGACTTTCCAAAGGCGATTACAATACCAAAATAATTTATAACGAAAATCCACTAGAAGTTGCCAAACAATTCGAAGCCCACGGCATTCAATATTTACATTTAGTCGATTTAGACGGAGCAAAATCCAGTCAAATTGTCAATCATAAAATTCTGGAACGAATTGCATCACAAACTTCGTTAAAAATTGATTTTGGTGGTGGATTAAAATCAGATAATGATTTACGAATAGCTTTCGAATCGGGTGCCAACCAAATCACTGGTGGAAGTATAGCAGTTAAAAACCCAGAATTATTCCAACAATGGATTTCGAAATACGGTTCGGATAAAATTATTTTAGGTGCCGATGCCAATAACGAAAAAGTAGCCGTTTCTGGTTGGTTAGAAGAAAGTAAAGAAGATTTGATTCCGTTTATTAAAAACTATCAAAAATCTGGAATTCAATATGTTATTTGTACTGATATTGCAAAAGACGGAATGCTCGAAGGACCAAGTTTTGATTTGTATGCTAAAATTTTAACTCAATCTGATGGAATAAAACTCATTGCTTCAGGCGGAATTTCTACTTTTGATGAATTACCAAAACTTGCAGAAATGGGTTGCGAAGGAACAATTATTGGCAAAGCAATTTATGAAAATAGAATTACTTTGAAACAAATGGAAAAATATATAATAAGCTAGAAACTAGAAGTTTGAAACTAGAATTTAGAAGTTTGAAACTAGAAAATAAAAACTAGAAACTTGAAGTTTGAAACTAGAAAATAAAAACTAGAAACTTGAAGTTTAAAACTAGAAAATAAAAACTAGAAACTTGAAGTTTGAAACTAAAATTTAAAAACTAGAATTTAGAAGTTTGAAATTAGAATATAAAAACTAAAATTTAAAAACTAGAATATATAAAATAGAAATTAGAAAAATTATTATAAAATGATAGATTTAAAAATAAGAACTAAAACCTTCGCAATTGATTGTTGGAAAGTTTGTAATATTTTTCCATACGAAAGAGGTTATAATGCATATGTAAATCAATTAATTAGATGTTCAAGTTCAGTAGGAGCAAATTATAGAGCTTCTCAAAGAAGTAAATCAGATGCAGATTTTATTAATAAATTAAAAATAGTTGAAGAAGAAGCCGATGAAAGTCAATATTTTTTGGAATTATTGTTGGAAGTAAATACTATCAAAAATGAAACTTTAAACTCAGAATTAAAGAGACTAATTTCAGAAGTAAATGAATTAGTTGCAATTTTTGTATCAATAATAATGAAGCGAAAAAACAACATAAAAGCAGAAATTGAAAAAAAGAATAAAAATTCATAATGTTTATATTTTAACCTCAATTTTTCCAGTTCAAACTTCTATTTATAACTTCTGGTTTCTAAGTTTCATAATTCTAAATTTAAAAAATGTTAACAAAAAGAATAATCCCTTGCCTAGATATTAAAAACGGTCGAACTGTAAAAGGTGTCAATTTTGTTGATTTAAAAGATGCTGGAGATCCAGTTGAATTGGCAAAAAAATATGCTGAAACTGGTGCTGACGAACTTGTTTTTCTTGATATTTCTGCAACTGAAGAACGCAGAAAAACCTTAATCGATTTGGTTCGAAAAGTTGCAGAAACGATTAATATACCGTTTACCGTTGGTGGTGGCATTTCATCAATAGAAGATGTAGAAATTTTATTAAAAAACGGAGCCGATAAAGTTTCCATAAATTCATCGGCAGTTAAAAATCCGCAATTAATCAACGATTTGGCGTTGGCTTTTGGCTCTCAATGTGTTGTAGTGGCGATTGATGCAAAACAAATTAATGGCAATTGGAAAGTACATTTAGTAGGAGGAAAGGTTGCCACAGAAATCGATTTGTTCGATTGGGCAAAAGAAGTTGAAACTCGTGGAGCAGGCGAAATATTATTCACATCGATGGACAACGACGGTACCAAAAACGGATTTGCAAACGAAGCATTAGCCAAATTATCTGAAATTGTAAATATCCCGATTATTGCATCTGGTGGTGCAGGAAATATGCAACATTTTGTAGATGCATTTATTATTGGAAAGGCTGATGCAGCATTGGCAGCAAGCGTTTTTCATTTTCAAGAAATTGAAATTCCGGTTTTGAAACAAGAATTAAGAAAACAGAAAATAGAAGTAAGAATATAGATTTAAAAAATATAAAAATGAAAATAGATTTTAATAAAAACCAAGACGGATTAATTCCTGTCATAATTCAAGATGCCACAACCAAAACAGTTTTAATGTTGGGTTATATGAACCAAGAAGCCTACAATAAAACTTTAGAAACCAAAAAGGTTACTTTTTTTAGCCGTTCCAAAAATCGATTGTGGACAAAAGGCGAGGAGAGTGGCAATTTTTTGAATTTGGTTGATTTAAAAGTAGATTGTGATAATGACACGCTTTTGGTAAAAGTAAATCCCGTTGGCCCAACTTGTCATACTGGGTCAGATAATTGTTGGCAAGAATCTAACAATCAAGAGTATGGATTTATTTCTAAACTAGAAAAAACCATTCAAGAACGCAAAGAAAACGCTACTTCTGATAAAAGTTATGTTGCTTCTTTATTCGAAAAGGGCATTAACAAAATTGCCCAAAAAGTAGGCGAAGAGGCTATTGAAGTGGTTATTGAAGCCAAAGACAATAATGATAATTTATTTCTTGACGAAAGTGCCGATTTATTGTTTCACTACTTAATTTTGTTACAAGCCAAAGGTTTCAAATTACAGGATGTTGTAACTGTTTTGGAAACTAGAGAAAAATAATTTTTTTGATTTAAATCAATACAACTTGAATATGAGAAATTTATATCTTTTTGCAATATTTTTATTTTTATCCTGTAAGTCAAAGCAGAGTTTGATTGCTCAAACTGTTGAAGAGTCATTATTAAAAAATGAAATTTCAAATAAATTTATCGAATTGAATTCAAAAATTAACGATTCGTCTTTTGTAAATTTAAATGATTATTCTAATGATTTTGTTTATGATATGAAATATGCAACTACCGATAATTTTTTGAAAGCCAAAGTTTATGATTGTGAAGAATGTTTTCTGAGATTAAAAACTGTAAAAGCTTTGATAAACGCTAATAATTCGTTTATGAAACTTGGTTTTAAAATTAAATTATTCGATTGTTATAGACCACTCGATGTTCAAAAAAAAATGTGGGAAATTGTTCCAAATCCAGTTTATGTTGCCAATCCTGCTAAAGGTTCAATTCATAATAAAGGTGGAGCCGTAGATATTTCGTTAGTCGATTTATCTGGAACAGATCTTGATATGGGCACCAAATTTGATTTTTTTGGTGAGGAAGCAAGCCACAATTATTTAAAATTAAACCAAAAAATTATTGATAATCGCAAATTTCTAAAATCAATAATGATTGAATTTAAATTTAATTCATTTGATTCCGAATGGTGGCATTATAACCTTATTGATGCTTTGAACGATAAAGTTTCGAATGTTAAATGGAAATGTGATTAGTTTTTTTTACAACTATATTGTAGTATTTCAATAAATAAATTCAAACAAATCGATAAAAAAATAGAAATTTTTCACAATAAACTAAATTTCTATTAATAAATTAAAATATTTAAGTCACAAAAGTGCATTTCGTCGATTTTTTAAGTTATGTAAAGCATAAAATTGATAAAAACATATCAGTTTAATAAATTTGTGTAGTTGTAAGAAAAATTAACAAATTGAGTTTTTGATTATTAAAATCCTAAAAATTTAATTTTAAAAAACAGGTATTTATACGCATAACTTATTTAATAATTCGGTTTAAATTTGTTTTATAATAATTATTTAAAAGATTAATTTAATTTTATTGTTTTAAATCCCCAGTGAAACAATTTTATTAGAGACTTTTAAAAAAATAATAAATGCCAGTTTTGTTGAACCTATAATACAAAACTAAAAAAAAAACTACTACTTATTCTAGATTAAAAAAATTGAAATTATCAATGACCAATAACAAAATTGGAATTTTGATTTATTTTCGATGTGGATTTATATTGTCAAAAAATAATAAGAGTAAATAAAACAAAATCATGAAATCAAACAATCAAAATTACCTGAAAAACAATTATTTCGAAAATATTAAAATTAAATTTTTAATCATTTTTAATTTATTAACGTTGTCTGTTATTGCGCAAGAACAAAAGTTAGCAACAATAATTCAATATGATCAATTTGTAAATACATCTAAATCAGAAACTAAATCATTAAAACCATTAAGAATAGAAAGTTTAATTAATGATATTCAATCTGCAATTTATGTTGAATTTGACGGAATTAAAACTTACGGTTTAAAACCAGTTAGTTTATTTACAACTTTAAAAAACATTCCAAACGTAACAAATCCACAAATTAAAAAAGAAAATATTGAAATTATAAATATACGAATAAACACTTTTGATGATTTAAAATCGAACATTGATTTGAAGCAATTTTTTGAATTTAAAAAATTAAAATACATTTATATTATTTCTGATATTAAATGTAATGAATCTGATATTAAGCCTATTATAAAAAATATAGGCAATTATATTGTTTTATATAAAATTGCTGGTAATTCATAAAAAAAATAAAAAATTATTATTATGAAAAATTTTTACTCAAAAACCATCAATAAATTCAAAACCATATTTGTTATATTAACTTTAGTTTTGACAGGCAATATTGATTTGTTTGCCCAAATAAAAGTTCCTTTTACTCAAAGAACTTCACAGTATTCGCCAACAAAAAAAATATATAATGTAAAAGGCGATTTTACGTTAATGGGAAACACCAATTTAACGCATCAAAATTATGATGACAACCAACCAAACGGAAATAACTTAATGAGTTATGTTGATGTTGATAATGACCCAAATACTTGGAATTCGTCTTCGTCAACTTTGCAATTATCGTCAGAAAATGGTGCCAATCCAAGTTGTTCTAAAATAGTTTATGCTGGCTTGTATTGGACTGGAAGAGCTGCTAATAATAATGAATTGAGTACCGATGTTTTCTCGACTTCTCGTACAACAAATGTTGTTAACCAATCTATAAACAACGATTTGGTCATAGGTCATGAACAAGAAATTACAAACACAAATTATAGTCTAGAAATTTCTAGAAATAATATATCGAGTCTAAAAAATCCAGTTTATACATTTATTGGAAATGGAAATAATTATGTTTTTGATTTTACAAACAATACAGGATTAGACGCATTATCATTATCAATAAATGGAGCTTCATCCATAAATTATCCAGTTATTTTAACTACTTCTGGAACAAATACTATAGCAACTTTTGTAACACCATATATAATTGTCGACGGTGCAATCAATATCACAATTAACTCATTAATTAGAGATTCACAAACTAATTTAGGTACAGGTCCGACTAAAGACAGTTCTTTTGCAAACCTAAATGTTGCAGGTTTATTTTCAGGTGAATTAATTTCTTATAGAACTTTTGACAAAAAAATTATTTCGTTAAAAGGGCCAAACTCATCAAATTATACACAATTTTCTGCAAATCCAGATGATATTCATTATCCAAATTCATCAGATTACAATATTTATGTTGGATACAAAGAAATTACAGACTATGTGCGAACTAACGGAATAGGCGAATATTTTGCTGCTGATATAGCTTTGAAAGAAGGAAACGGAGGCGGAACTGGTTTTTATGGCGGATGGGGAATGATTGTGGTTTATGAAAATCAATTAATGAAACAACGTGATGTAACAATTTTTGATGGTTATGCATTTATAACAGGTTCTGGTGAATTTGATTTGCCAATTTCGGGTTTCAATACAGTTCAATCTGGTCCTGTTGGAATAAAAATGGGAATGATGGCTGCCGAAGGAGACAGACCTTATGTTGGTGATTATTTTAAAATTCAAAAACAAAGCGACTCTAGTTATTTAGATTTATTTCATTCTGGAAATGCTGTTGATAATTTCTTTAATTCGTCGATTGTTACTGGTGGAAATCCTAGAAATCCTAATTTATTAAACAATACAAGCATAGATTTATGTATGTTCGAAATTCCGAATGTTAACAACGAGGTAATTACAAATAATCAAACTTCTGTTAATTTTAAATATGGTTCAGGTTTTGAAACGGTTGTTATTTATACGATTGCAATGTCGGTAGATGCCTATATTCCTGATGTCAACGTATTAATAGAATCTCAGACCGTTAACGGAAATCCTATTGTTGGTAACTCAATTTCTACGCAACCAGACGATATTGTCGAAATGAAATTCGAAATTAGAAATTCTGGAAACGAGCCTATTAATAATTCTCGATACGTGGTTCCGATTCCATATACAGCTACTTATGTGCCCGGTAGTTTGTCAAAAAATGTATATTTCACACCAAATCCAACTCCAAATAATTGTTATTTTGATCCAACATTAAATACAAACGGCTCAATTGTCTGGGATTTTGGAACCTTACCTTTACCAATAAATCCAAGTGTTTTATTAGCAGATTATAGTTTTAAAATCAAAATAACCAACGATTGTTCTATTTTAAAAAATACAACTTGTGGTCAAAACGCTTCGATTTCAGGATTTTCAAGTGGAATTGGTGCTGTTACAGGAATAATTTTTACAAACAAAGATTATTTTATAGGTTTTAATAATGATGGTACATGTGTCGGTTTGCCAATTTTAGATCCGTTACCAATTGCAATCGATGCTACAAATTTTGTTCAATTAAATTGTCAAAATACTCCAGAGATTCGAGAATTTACTTTTTGTAACATTGCCAATTCGACAATTCCGATTACAGATGTTTCGGGCGCATTTCCGGCAGGAACTTTGTTTTACAATCAATTTCCGATAACAAGTACATCAATTCAATATACTATTTTGAACCCATTTCCAGGAACAGTTGGTACAACAACCTACATTGCCGTTCCGCCGACCACAAACAGTGGTTGTTATTATAAATTCAAATTAAATATTGCCAATGCACCAAGCCAACCAACAACTGTAAACGTTCGTTATTGTCAAGGTCAAACCGCTCAACCATTAACAGCAGTTTTAAATAATCCAGCCAATACTTTATATTATTATACTTCTTTGACTAGTGGTGCTCAATTATCATTAACACCATCTACGGCTGTCCCTGGACAATTTACTTATTATGTTGCAGAAGCATCATCAAGCACATGTATTAGTGATAAAATTGCAATTGTTGTTACTATAAATCCCACTCCAGTTGTATCAATTCCTGTTTTAGCAATAATTCAAGGTTGTTCGACAAGTGCATTAACTAATTTGGTATACAGTGAATTAGAAGTTTCAATTACTTTAAACCAATTTTTAGCATATGGTGGCACTTTCACAAATTTTGATACAAATCCATATATTTCTTACATTGATACAAAATCAGGAACTTGTCCTATTATTGTTACTAGAGTTTTTAGTTTTAAATGTGTTTGTATAAATTTCACTTTAACGCAAATAATAAATATTCAAGACACAATAAAACCTTCTGCTTCTAATCTCAGAGATTTTACAGTTTCTGGTTGTAATTCGGTTTTTCCGAATCCAAATATTTCATTGATTACAGCTTCTGATAATTGTTCTACGCCAATTGTAGCATTTTTTTCAGATTCTAATGCTAATGTTGTTGGTTGCACCGAAACTATTATTCGTAAATATTCTGTTACCGATCTTTGTGGCAATTCGATTTTTGTTTATCAGAATTTGATTCGTAACATTGATACCGAAAATCCAACCGCCAATTCGCTAATTGATTTTACAGTTTCTGGTTGTAATGCTACTTTTCCAACACCAAATATTTCATTAATAACTGCTTCTGACAATTGTTCGACGCCAATTGTAGCATTTGTTTCAGATTCGAATGCTAATATTGTTGGTTGCACCGAAACTATTATTCTTAAATATTCGGTTTCCGATCTTTGCGGCAATTCGATTTTTGTTTCTCAGAATTTGATTCGTAATATTGATACCGAAAATCCAACCGCCAATTCGCTAATTGATTTTACAGTTTCTGGTTGTAATTCGGTTTTTCCGAATCCAAATATTTCATTGATTACAGCTTCTGATAATTGTTCTACGCCAATTGTAGCATTTGTTTCAGATTCGAATGCTAACGTTGTTGGTTGCACCGAAACTATTATCCGTAAATATTCGGTTACCGATCTTTGTGGCAATTCGATTTTTGTTTCTCAGAATTTGATTAGAAATATTGATACTATTTCACCACAATTAAATTCAATTTTAAATATAAACAGTAACGTAAATTGCAATGAAATTCCAACAAAACCAGAATTAGTTTTTATCGACAATTGTTCGACTTCAATAAATGTGGTTTACAATGAAATAATTTCTCAGCCAATAAACGGAGAATACACAATAGTCAGAACTTGGACAGCAAGTGATTTTTGCTCGAACAACACAATAATTACGCAAACAATAAATGTTAATATTCAAAATAGTTTTGGTTCTAGAAATCAAGAATTATGTAATTTAGATGCTGAGATTATTAATTTAGACGATTTATTGCCAACAGAACTAAAAGGTTTTGGAACTTGGGTCGATACTAATAATTCTGGAGGTTTTTTGACAAATGGTTTGAATCAATTTTCTGGTTTAGGATTGAATATTGGATTATTTAGTTTAACATATTCGGTCAACGATTTATTTTGCCCAAAAAAATTCGAAATACTTATAAAAATAACAACTGATTGCAAAGTTCTTGGTGTTTCGGAATGTGTAATCAATATCAACAATGCAGTTTCTCCAAACGATGACGGAAAAAACGATTCTTTTTTTATTGAAAATTTAGATTGTTATCCAAATAATAAAGTAGAAATTTTTAATCGATGGGGCGTTTTGGTTTATGAAGGCGAGCATTACGATAATAAAAACATTACTTTTAACGGAATTTCAAATGGTCGTACAGTTGTTTCTAGAGATGAAAAATTGCCAGAAGGAACTTATTTTTATATCTTAAAATACATTAATAACAGTACGAAAAATATTGATAAATCAGGATATTTATATCTTAGTAAATAAATTATTATGAAAAAAAATATACTAATTTTAGGTTTTACATTATCAAATTTATTGGGATTCTCTCAACAAGATGCTCAGTTTACACAATATATGTACAATACCAGCAACATCAATCCTGCCTATGCTGGTTCACGAGATGTCTTGAGTATTTTCGCTTTGCACCGCACACAATGGGTAGGAATAGATGGTGCACCAATTACCAATAACATAAATATTAATACGCCAATTGGTTCAAACATAGGTGTTGGTTTAGGAATTGTAAATGATAAAATTGGAGTTTCAGATGAGAATAATATATCTGCAGATTTCTCGTACACTGTCAAAACTTCTGAAAATTATAAATTGGCATTTGGATTAAAAATTAGTGCTAATATTTTGAATATTGCTTTCGACAAATTAAGTTATGCAGTTGCCGATCCTAGTTTTGAAACCAATGTAAACAATAAGTTTTCGCCAAATATTGGAACTGGAGTTTATTTTTATTCCGACAATACTTATATTGGATTATCGGTTCCGAATTTTTTAGAAACAAGACATTATGACCGATCATCTACCATAAACTCAGCGAAAATCACAGCACAAGAAAGATTACATTATTATTTTATTGCAGGTCATGTTTTTGATTTATCCGAAAATATTCAATTTAAACCTTCATTATTGACAAAAGTTGTTCAAGGTGCTCCATTGCAAATAGATGCATCAGCTAATTTTATGTTTAACCAAAAATTTATTCTAGGAGCATCTTATCGATGGACTGCTGCTGCAAGTTTAATGGCTGGTTTTCAAATAAATGATTCGTGGTTAATTGGTTACGGATTTGATTTAGAAACTACCAGATTGAAAGCTTATAATTCTGGTTCGCACGAAATTTTCTTACGATATGAATTGCCAAAACAAAAAATTATTCACCCAAGATTTTTCTAATAAGTGATATTATGAATATTCAAAACTTACTATATATTTTTTTATTCGGAATTTTTTCGACTTTTTCTTATTCTCAAAAAGAAAGAGAAACCAATGCTGATAAAAAATACGACAAATACAATTATGTAGATGCTATTAAAACCTATGAAAGAATTGCTGCAAAAGGATATAAATCTGTTGATTTATTTCAAAAACTAGCAAATTCTTATTATTTTAACAGCGAATTAGCTAAAGCAAATAAATATTACGAAGCACTTTTTGTTTTGACGCAAGAAGTTGAACCTGAATATTTTTACAGATATTCTCAATGTTTAAAATCGATGGGCGATTATAAAAAAGCCGACGAAATGTTAACTAAATTCTTTAAAAAATCATCAAATGATGAACGTGGAAAATTATTTGAAAAAAATAAAGATTATTTAGCCGAAATTAAAAATAATTCAGGAAAACATACAGTTGAAAGCCTTAATATCAATTCAAAATTTTTAGATTATGGTAGTTCATTTTATAACGATAAATTGGTTTTTGCTTCAGCCAGAGAAACTGATGATTTTTTGGTTAGAAAAAGTGATTGGAACGATCAATCGTTTTTGAATTTGTATCAATCGACTATTAAAGAAGATGGCACATTGGACAAACCAGAAAAGTTAAGCAAAAATCTAACTACAAAATTTCACGAAAGTTCACCAATTTTTACTCGTGATGGCAACACAATGTATTTTACCAGAAATAATTATAATAAAGGTAAAAAAGGAAAAGACAATCAAAAATCTGTTTTATTGAAACTTTATAAATCGGTTAAAAACGGAAATGATTGGAATGATGCAACAGAACTCTCATTTAATAGTAACCAATACAGCACAGCTCATTGCAGTTTGAGTCAAGACGAAAAAACATTGTATTTTGTTTCAGATATGCCTGGAACTTTTGGGCAATCGGATATTTGGAAATCGGCAATAAACAGCGATGGTAGTTTTGGAAAACCAGAAAATTTAGGAAAAATTATTAACACTGAAGGTCGTGAGACTTTTCCATATATTAGTGACGAAAATAAAATATATTTTGCAACAGATGGTCAACCTGGTCTCGGCGGATTGGATATTTTTGTATCTAATATTGAAAATGATGGAACTTATTCGGATCCAAAAAATATAGCCGAACCAATAAATAGTAAAAATGATGATTTTGCATTTTTATTAGATTCTAAAAACCAATCTGGTTATTTTTCTTCTAATCGAGAAGGCGGAAACGGTTTTGATGATATTTATAAATTCAAAATAATTCCTGTAAAAATATGTGTGCAAGAATTAATCGGAATTGTTTCAGATAAAGATACAGGAGAAATTTTGGCCAATACCGAAGTTGTTTTATTAGACAATAAATTTCAAGAAGTTGCTAGAATTGTTTCTGATGAAAACGGAAAATATAATTTTAAAGTAATTTGTGGTTCGACATACTATGTTCGGGCATTAAAACCCGATTATGAAACCAATGAACAAAAAATTGTAATTCCGACAGAAACCGGAAAAACAGAATTGCCAATAATGCTAGAGAAAAAATTAAAACCAATTACAAAAGGAACAGATTTGGCAAAAACATTTGGAATAAAATTAATTTATTTTGACTTGGATAAATCAATTATTAGAAAAGATGCAGCTGTAGAATTAGAAAAAATTCTAGATGTTTTAAATCAAAATCCGACTATGACAATCGACGTTCGGTCTCATACTGACAGTCGTTCAAGTTATGTTTACAACGAGAAATTATCAGACAGAAGAGTAAAATCGACAATTAATTGGCTTATAAAAAACGGAATAAAAACCGAAAGATTATCAGGTAAAGGTTATGGAGAAAGTTTGTTGGTTAATGAATGTGCTGATAATGTTAAATGTAGCGAAGAAAAACACCAATTAAATCGACGTAGCGAATTTATAATTACATCAAATTAGAACAATTAAAAAAGCCACCCTCGGGGAAAAGTGGCTTTTTAACAATTAAAAACAAAAAAACTATTTCTTTATAAAAATATTTGTATAAAATTTAACTCCTTCAGAGTTGGTTTTAATCGATATACCAAAATGTGTAAAATCACCTTCCAAATTGGCTTTATGACCAGAACTATTTATCCAGGCATTTAAAGTTGATTGTGAAGAGTTGAATTTATAAGCAACATTTTCTGCAACTTTTTTTGCTCCTAAAACATCTACCAAATCTTTGTATCTTAATTCAAATAAATCATGACTAATTTCATTTTTAGAAACCATATATATATCGTGGTTTTCGGAAACTTTAGAAATATAATTTTCTAATATCAAGGCATTTAATCCTTTACTAATTCTGTAATTATTAATCAAATTTATTAATTCGGTTTCGTTTGCATTATAATCATAAATTGTAATTGTATTTTCTTTAACTAAAACATTTTCAGTAGCCTCGTTATTAGAACAAGAATTTAAAGAAAATATAATTACTGATGACAATAAAATTTTTAAAAATAATTTTTTCAATTTTGTAGGTTATTTTTAGATGTTTATTAGGATAAAAACTCTCAGGATTAAGGTTGCACTTAAACTAATTCTTGTGCAATATTAAATTAATACCGTTTAACTACCAAATAAAATCGTTGAAATACACTATAATAATTTTATTTTATATAAAATCTTACAAATAAAAAATTAAAAATTCGTTTTTATCGATGAAATACATCGTTTAAAAACAAATTAATACGATTAAAAACAAAAAAAATCGATTTATAAAATCGATTTTTTAAAATATTTTATTTTGAGTTTCTTAATTTTTATATTTTACCATAATACATTGCTTTAACAATTCCGTCTGACAAACCAATTTTTGGGACATAAATTTTGGTTGCTCCACTCCATTTCATAGCATTTATATAGACACGCAATGCTGGAACAATTACATCAGCTCGGTCTGGATTGAGTCCTAAATCTGTTATTTTTTGTTCATAAGTCAATGAATTTAAATAAGAATATTGCGAAACCAGATACATATAGGTCAAAGGTTTCTCTAATGCTTTTCCTGACATTTTGAAAATTTTATTAATATTTCCGCCTGAACCGATTATTGAAATATTATCAAATTCTTCGGTATTGGTTTTTATCCAATTTTCTATTTCTTGCCAAACGATTTCGCTAACAACTTCGTTTAAAAGTCTAACCGTTCCTGCTTTGAATGATTTTGAAGCTATCATTTTTGAATTTGAAAACAAAGAAAACTCTGTGCTTCCACCACCAACATCTACATACAAATAGGTTTTATCGGTTTTTAATAAATGATGTAATTCTGTCGATGCGATTATTGCAGCTTCTTTTTTGCCATCGATTATTTCAATTTTTATTGCTGCTTTTTTCTTGATTATTTCTACAACTTCGTTCCCGTTATAGGCTTCTCGCATTGCAGATGTAGCACAAGCCATATATTTATCGACATTATGTACTTTCATTAATAATTTAAATGCTTTCATTGCATCGACCATTCTATCAATATTTTCGTCAGCAATAGTGCCAACTGTAAAAGAATCTTGACCTAAACGAATTGGAACTCGAACTAAAGCATTTTTGGTAAAATGAGTTTCTTTACCTTCGTTTTCGACAATATTCATTATTAACAAACGCATGGCATTTGAACCGATATCTATTGCAGCATATTTTTTTATGTTCATTTTTTAATTTTGCTTTTTAGATTAAAATATCTTTTGACTAAGTTATACAAGTCAAAACAGATTTTTTTAAATCTCTTGAATTTCTGAATTCAATTTAGATTGATAAAATTTATAAGCTTCTAATTGAGCCCGAAAAACTGCTTCATTTTCTTTACGAATTCGGTATTTATTGTCTAGTTTGTGTGAATGAAATCTGACTTTAACGTTTCCTTTAAAACCAATATCAAAACTATCTATTAATTCTTTTTTGATGTTTTCGTCATAAATAGGACAAGAAACTTCGACCCTGCCATCTAGATTTCGAGTCATAAAATCTGCCGATGAAATATAAATTTCGGGATTTCCTGCATTTCCAAAAATAAACAAACGTGTATGTTCTAGATAGTTATCGACAATACTAATAGCTTCTATATTCTCGCTCATTCCTTTAATACCAGGAATAAGTGCACAAATACCTCGAATAATTAGTTGAATTTTGACCCCAGCTCGACTTGCTTCATACAATTTATCTATCATTGCATAATCCGACAAACTATTCATTTTTAGCTTTATAAATGTTTCTTTACCTAAAATTGCATTAGCTATTTCTCTTTCAATTAATCTATTAAATCTTGTTCTTGAATAATGTGGCGATATTATTAAATGTTTATATCGGTGCAATCTGTAGTTGACTTCGAAGAAATCAAAAACTTTCGATGCATCTTTTAAAATTTGTTGATGACTCGTTAGTAATGTTACATCTGTATATACTCTTGCAGTTGATTCATTAAAATTTCCTGTCGAAATTAAACCGTATCGTTTTAATTTTCCTTCTTCAATTCTATCAACTACACAAACTTTGCTATGTACTTTCAGACCTTTTACTCCAAAAATTAATTCTATTCCTTCGGTTTGCATTTGTTCTGAATAAAATATATTGCTGGCTTCGTCGAATCTGGCTTGTAATTCGATTTGTACAGTAACTTTTTTACCGTTTTTAGCTGCATTAATTAACGAACTTATAATTTGCGAGTTTTTTGCCAAGCGATATAATGTAATTTTTATTGCAGTAACTTGCGGGTCTAAAGCAGCTTCTCTCAAAAACTTAATTACATATGAAAATGATTGATAAGGTGCATTGACCAAATAATCTTTTATTGCAATTTTTTTCATTATGTTTTCATCTAAGCTCAAACCCGGAATTTGCAATGGCGGATTGGTTTTGTACAACAAATCATAACGACCAAGGTTAGGAAAATCCATATAATCTCGACGGTTGTGATAACGACCTCCCGGAATTACGCTATCTGATGCATCGATTCCGATATTCGAAAGAAAATATTTTAGGGTATCTTTTTCTATTTGTTGGTCGTATATAAAACGAACGGGTTCGCCAATTCGACGGTCTTTTACGCTAGACGAAATTTTTTCGAGCATCGATTTTGATAAATCCGAATCGATTTCGAGCTGTGCATCACGAGTAATTTTTATCATGTGAGCCGATACCGATTCGAACTCGAAAATATTAAAAATATTTTCGAGATTGAATCGAATGACGTCATCAAGCATTATAACATATTGATTTTCATTGTCTGACGGTAAAACAACAAACCTATTTATTGATTTCGGAATTTCGATAACTGCATATCTAATTTCGGGTTTTTTATTTAATATTTTTAATATTTTAGGTTTACTTTCTGCGGGTTTCATAACCAATTTTACAGCTAAATATCCAGATGTATCTTTCAAAACAGGAAATTCAGACAAATCATTCAAAATTATTGTTACCAAAGCTGGACTAACTTTTTGAATGAACAAGTCTTTAATAAAAACTTCTTGATCTTTTGAAAGTTCTGTTTCGCAAATCATAAAAATCTTATTTTTCTCGAGTTTTTGTTCTATTATCCCCAGAATCCTTAGACTTTCTGCTTGTTGTTTTATGGCAATTTCTGTAATGTCTTTTACTAATTGTTTGGCTGTAATGCCACCCAAAAGTTTTTCGCCAGTTTCGTTGGTCAAACTCAATCGACGAATCGCAGCAAATCGAACTCTAAAAAATTCATCAAGATTATTCGAGAAAATTCCTAAAAACCTGAGTCTGTCTAGTAACGGAACATTTTCATCTGCTGCTTCTTGCAAAACTCTGGCATTGAAGTTTAACCAACTTTTTTCGCGGTCAATATATTGGTTTTCTTTGTGTTGAATCATTATAATTGGCTTGGGAATATTGTTTTTATTGTTTTTCCTTTTTGGATATTTACCCAAGAATTTGCCTCGAAATCTATCGAGACCAATCCTGATGTTGGTACATTATCTATGTAAATATCTCCAAATTTATTAACAAAATCTGTGATTCCTTCATTGTGACCAAAAATTAATAAATTGGTAACATTGTCATCTGTCGATTTGATGATTTTGGCTAATTCATTTCCATCAAATGTATATAAATCATCGTTTAGTTCGATTTTGTTCTCTGGAATATTAAATGCTTTTGCAAAAATTAATGCGGTCATTTTTGCCCGAATTCCTGTGCTTGAAACAATCAATAAATCTTTGGGTAAATCTTTAAGAAATTTCTCAGCAACCAATTTAGAATTTTCGATACCAAGTTCGGTCAAAGTTCTTTTTTTGTCAGATAAACCGAGTTCGTATCCTGATTTTCCGTGTCGTATAATGGTTAGGTTTTTCATATATACTTTAACAATATCTAATACTTATAGATATTTTAAATTGTTTTTTTTTTTTATTTATGACTTTTTTTCCGACGAATTAGAAATCTCATAACTTGAGCAAATAATGTGATTCTTCCTTCGTCGGAATGACAAAATAAATAATGAATCAAGCTTTAAATTTCAATAAAATAACTTAGTGCCTTTGTTCCAAAAAAAAGAATATTTATTTAGGCATTTTTACGGCGAAAGTCTATTTGTTTTCCAAGTGTTATTGGTTTGTAATTCATACCTAATTCTATCGTGCAAACGGTTTGGTCTGCCTTGCCAAAACTCTATTGATATTGGTTTGACAATAAATCCGCCCCAGAAATTAGGTTTTGGAATTTCTTGGTTTTCGTATTTTTTTTCTAAAATTTCTAATTTCTCCTCAAGATATTTTCTGTCAGGAATAATTTGACTTTGGTTGGATACTATTGCACCTAATTGACTGCCAACTGGTCTTGAATTAAAATATTTTGTTGATGTTTCTTCAGATACTTTTTCGGTGATTCCCTTAATAATAACTTGTCGCTCTTGCGAATGCCAAAAAAAAGACAAACAAACGTTTGGATTTTCTTGAATCGCTTTTCCTTTTTCGGAGTCGTAATTGGTATAAAAAACAAATCCTTGATCTGATAAATTTTTCAATAAAACTACTCTAGATTTTGGAAAACCATCTTGTCCAATCGTTGCAATTGTCATTGCATTGACTTCTTCTGAAATGTTTAAACTTTCGACTTCTTTGAACCAAATATCAAACAATTCGATAGGGTTTTTAGGTATATTTTGCTCTAGAAGTTCGTTTTTATCGTATGATTTTCTGTAATTGCTTAGGTCGTTCATTTACTTTTTTTATTGAATTGTAAAGTTAATGAGATTTTTGTTGAATTGCAATTGTTTAAGTTTTTTGTAACTATTTTTTTAAACATAAACAATCGTTTTAAAAGTAATACTTAACAGTACGCTAAATCGCGGCTGTTAGGATAGTATTAAAATTAAAAACCTAAACATATCAAAAACACGAAAAATATTGACAAATAACCACGATTGAAGTGAAAATCCTTTTTAAAAATTGATTTTTTTTCAATTTTTTAAAAAGATTGGAATGAAAAGCGGGAATTGCCATTTCTGAAAATGCCCCAAACATTCGTTCCAGATTCCTAGAAACTTAGAAAAAAAATTATAATTTTCCGTTTTTTATTTCTTCGACAATTTCAGGATTTAATAAAGTAGTAATATCTCCGAAATTCGAAAAATCGCCTTCTGCAATTTTTCTGAGAATTCTTCTCATAATTTTTCCTGAACGGGTTTTTGGTAAACCATTAACAAACTGAATTTTTTCGAGTTTTGCTATGGGACCAATATGGTCAGAAATGTGCTGGTTTATTTCTTTTTTAAGGTTTTCTTTATCACGAGTTTCGCCTGTTTCTTTTAGAATTACATAACCGTATAATGCATTACCTTTGATAGCATGCGGAAATCCAACAATTGCAGATTCTGCAACCGCTGGATGCTCATTTATGGCATCTTCAATCGTTGCGGTTCCTAGGTTGTGACCCGAAACAATAACAATATCGTCAACCCGACCAGTGATTCTATAATAGCCAACTTCGTCGCGTAAAGCGCCATCGCCAGTGAAATATTTGCCCGGAAAAGTAGAGAAATAGGTTTCTTTGTAACGTTTATGATCGTTCCAGATTGTGCGTGCAATTCCTGGCCACGGAAATTTTATGCAAAGGTTTCCTTCTTTTTGATTGCCTTCGATTTCGTTGCGCTTATCGTCCATTAAAACGGGTTGTATTCCTGGTAATGGTAGAGTAGCGTAGGTAGGTTTGGTTGGTGTTACAAATGCAATTGGCGAAATTAAAATGCCTCCAGTTTCGGTTTGCCACCATGTGTCGACAACTGGACAACGCCTGTCGCCAACATGGTTGTTGTACCAGTGCCAAGCCTCTTCATTGATTGGTTCGCCAACAGAACCAATGACTTTTAATGATTTTAATTGATATTTTTGTACAAAATCTAAACTTTCTTTTGCCAAAGATCGAATTGCAGTTGGTGCAGTATAAAATTGAGTAACTTTATGTTTTTGGATAACATCCCAAAAACGAGAAAAATCTGGATACGATGGAATTCCTTCGAACATTACGGTTGTTGCTCCGTTTAAAAGTGGTCCATAAAGTAGGTAAGAATGTCCTGTAATCCAGCCAATATCGGCAGTGCACCAAAATATATCATTCTCTTCGTAATTGAAAACATTTTTGAATGTATAAGCCGAATAAACCATATAACCAGCCGTTGTATGAACCATTCCTTTTGGTTTTCCGGTCGAGCCAGATGTATATAAAATAAATAGCGGATCTTCGGCATCCATAATTTCGGCAACATTGTTATCAGACGCTTTGTCTAACAGTTCTTGCAACCAAAAATCACGATTTTCTTGCATTTTAATATTAGAATTGATGCGTTTTGCAACCAAAACTTTTTCGACAGTTGGGCAATTTTCTATTGCTTCGTCGATGATTGATTTTAAATCTATGGTTTTTTCACCTCTATAACCGCCATCGGAAGTAATGACCATTTTGCAACCTGAATCGTTTATTCTTGACGCCACGGCTGTTGCCGAAAATCCTGCAAAGACCACAGAATGTATGGCTCCGATTCTAGCACAAGCCAAAACCGAAACTGCCAATTCTGGAATCATAGGCAAGTAAATACAAACTCTGTCGCCTTTAGTTATGCCTTGTTCACGCAAGACATTTGCCATTTTGCAAACACGTTCGTGCAAATCGTTATACGAAATGTGTTGGGCTTGTTCGTTAATGTTGTTTGGTTCGAAAATAATTGCGGTTTTATTGCCTTTTCGAGCCAAATGTCTGTCGATACAGTTTTTGACAATATTAACTTTTGCACCTTTGAACCATTCTATTTTGGCTTCTGCCATATCGAAATCGACCACTTTGTCCCATTCTTGGTACCAAACGAAGTTTTCTTGAGCAATTTTTCCCCAGAATTTTCTTGGTTCACGAATAGATTTGTTGTAATGTTTAAAATATTGCTCTAAATTTTGTATTTTGTAATATGACATGATTTGTTTTTTTTATAAATCTAACGATCAATGGTTTTAGATTTGAATATCTTTAATAATTGTTTTTTTGAATTATATAATTCTTGGAATATAATTCTTCTACATATTTGTTGATTGAGATTTTTAATTTAATAATTTTCATGGAATTGTTTTAAATCGAAATTCTTAACTTCTTTTTTAATGATTCCCTAAATCATAAATCTCTGAATAACCTGCTAAATAAAAACATAATTTAACTTTTTTAAACGAAACCAATTTCCATTTTTCGTCTTTTTTGACTTACTGTTGTTAATAATTGTTTACTAATAAATTCAATTTTATGGTTTTATTGAGATAGCTAAAGCATTCCATTATATTTTCTAATGAACCATTCGCTGGTCAAAGTAATTGCTATTAAGATTAATAACCAATACCAATCGATTAAAGGCGTTTTTTTGACAATTTCTTTTTGAATTGCTCTGTAACTATCATTGTTTAATAAGGTTTTTATCAACTCGTCGACTTGATTTGGAAAATAAACTTTGCCTTTGGTCAAGATTGCTAACTGAGATAATTTTTGGAAATCTGGATTTACAAATTGTTTTTCGATATCGAAATCTAAAATTTCAAAATATCCATTATAAGTTGAACCTGAATTCAATTCTTTGACAGAAAAGATATATTGTCCAGCCGATAAGCCATCAAGATTTACTTTAAAAGCATTGTTAGATTTTAATAAATCGTATTTTTTATTTTGCTTGGTATTTTTATTGGTTACCGAAATGGTTAATCTTGCTTTTTCGTCAAATTCATAGTTTTTATTGAAATATTGTGCAGAAATTTCTAATGCATCGCCAGAATTATAGAAATTTTCATGATTGACAACTAATGATTTTTTTGAATTGTTCGATGCCAAAAACTGAATGGTTTTGTCAATAAAAATATCAAATTTTTCGAAAGATTTATTGGCTACATTGGTTTGAAAACGCCATTTCCAAATATTTTCTCCTAGTAAAAATGCGGAACGTTTGCCTTGATTTTCTACAAATGCAAGTAATGGTGCATTTGTATCTATATTTCGTATTTTCGATTTTAATAAAACCGAAACATTACCATTGGTTGTTACATTTCCAAAAGCATTTTGCAAAGGTGGAAATTGTTCAAAACCAATATTATCTAATGCAAAAAGATTGAATTGCGTGTTGAAATCTGCAATAAAATCTTCTCGCTGATTGCTCATTTTGAAAACCAAATTGGTTTGTTGCTGATTCAAGAAATTAAAATCGGTATTGGTACCAGTTATAATGAATGAATTAATTCTGGCAGATTTATTGTTTTCAAAAACTTGTTTGAATTCTTGGGTTGGTTGATAAAATATTAAAACATTATAGTCTTGTAATGATTTGATTTCATTGGGTTTAATAATTGTAACTTTTCTTTGAATATTGGTTTCGATTGCACGTTTCAGTGCACCAACATCTGGATGATTTATGGCTGCAATAATGGCAACATTGGTTTTTTGATCTATTACTTCGACTGCAAAATTTTTGTTGTTATTGTATTTGTTTTTTTCATTTTCATTTGTTGAAATCGTAGCTTTGAAAATTTGCAAACCAACATTGTTTGCTGGTAATAAAATATTAATAATTGTAGTTTTTTTTGATGGAGAAAACGAAACTGATTGCGAAGCTAAAACTATTTTTCCTTGCGAAATGTTGAAATTTGCATTTATAGATTTGTTACCAGAATATTGCAAAAATACTTCTACTGGAAATTTATTTTTTTGGAATGCATATTTATTGACATTTAGTTGGTTGATTTTTAAATCAAGAAATGTGGTTGTATCGCCTACAATTACCGGAAAAACCTTATTGTTCGAATCAAAACTATAAACATAATCGTTGCCAGAAGTTTGGTTTCCGTCGGTTATTAAAACTCCGGGAAAAGTTTTGTTTTTATTGATGCTTTTTATATTCTTTGCAACTTTGTCTAGATTGGTTTGTTTGCCTTTAAAGTTTATTTCTTCAATTTCAGTTATAGATTGAAATTCAGAATCAAAACTATAAGTCTGAACATCGAATTTTTCTGCTAAATCTTTATTTGAAGTTAACTTTTTATAAATTTCTAAAGCTTTTTCGTTTACTTTCAAATCTGTAATCGAACTTGAATTGTCAATTACAATTGGCAATGGCGATTTTACAGTTTCGAAAGTTTTTCGAGAGAATATTGGATTTATCAGTAGCAGTAATATTCCAAATATCGAGAGAAATCTCAATGTTAATAGATACCAAGTTACTTTGCTTTGGGATTTATTTTTATAAAAATATTGAAAAAATGATAATCCAGCAGCTATTATTATTGATAGTATGATTAAAATGGCGTTTGACATTTATTAGTTTTCAGTTTTCAATGGCTGTTTTTAGTTTTTGGAATAGAAAAAAGCTTTGAAAAAAATTAAATCCGAAATATATTAAAAAGTTAAATTGAATGCTAGTATCATAGCCCTGATAGAAAGGAAAAACATTTTGGTCTCGTTTTTTTCTAACGAGACCAAAATTTTTGGAATGATAGCAGGATTAGCTTCAAAAAAATCTGCAATCTAAAATCTGCAATCCAAATTTCTAGGTTAGCATTCCACCATCAACATTAATGACTTGACCAGTTACATAACCGCTCATTTCTGATGCCAAAAACACACAAACATTGGCTACATCTTCGCAGGTTCCGCCTCGTTTTAATGGTATTCCGTCTCGCCAACCTTGTACAACATCGTCGTTTAGTTTGGCTGTCATTTCGGTTTCGATAAATCCAGGTGCGATTGCGTTACAACGAATATTACGAGAACCAAGCTCAAGAGCCACCGATTTTGTAAATCCAATTACACCTGCTTTTGAGGCTGCATAGTTGGTTTGACCAGCGTTTCCTTTTATTCCAACTACCGAACTCATATTGATAATTGAACCTGAACGTTGCTTCAAAAATGTTTTTTGAATAGCTTTGGTCATATTGAAAACCGATTTTAGGTTAACATTGATTACTTTATCAAAATCTTCTTCGGACATTCTCATTAATAAGTTGTCTTTGGTAATTCCGGCGTTGTTTATTAAAATATCGACTGTTCCAAATTCGGCTAAAACAGCTTCTACAAAAGTTTGTGCTTCATTAAAATCGGCTGCGTTAGATTGGTAACCTTTGGCTTTTATGCCCAAAGCATTCAATTCTGTTTCGAGTTGATTTGCCGATTCGACCGATGAGCTGTATGTAAATGCAACGTTTGCTCCGTGTTTTGCAAAAACTTCAGCGATTCCTTTTCCTATTCCACGGCTTGCTCCAGTAATTATTGCCGTTTTTCCTTCGAGTAATTTCATATTTAGATAAAATTTTAATTTTATATGACAAATATAGTTTTTTGATTTTAAAAAATATGTTTAAATATTTAGGTTTTTTGAAAACATTTGTTTTTAAAGAAAATAAACGAAATTTAAGTTTATTAAGGTATGATTTTTTATGATTGATAAAAATTAAAAAAGAAATCAAAATTAGAGCTATTAATATAAGGTAGTAAATTTTATAACTTTTCGTTTACTCCACGGTTCGGACAGCTATTTCTTTGATAGATTTGAATAATAACTACATCGATTAACATTAATGTTTTGGTTATGTTTTAGAAAATTATGAGTTTTCTTAATTTGGTTACTATTTTGTCATTTCTCTAATCGTTGAAATGATAAATAGAAGTTTTATTTCAATGAAATAAAGAGTTTAAAATACCAACAATATTATAAAACGTAACTATGTTTTTTAACATTTATTTATATTTAGAAAATAAAATAATAAAAATTTCTGAATTACATTTGTATATACATATTTCGTAATAAAAATGACAAATATAAACCGACAATTTTTCGATAAATTAAATAATTATCAATCCGAAAATTGGGTTCGTGCAATCGACTCTAAGATAATATTCGATTGGATTGACGATTTATTTTTTATTTTATTTCCAGAAAAAAAAATAGAAATTTTAGAAATCGAGAAATTATGGAACCTAAATAAAACCGATTTAGAAAATATTTTGAATAAGATAAACAATAAGGTATTGATTGAAAAACCAGATTTTATTGATATTTTTTATTCTAAAATTCCAACTATTTACGATTATTTGCAAAAAGATGCTCAAGCAATTTTCGATACCGATCCAGCAGCCGATTGCATTTCAGAAATAATTAATTCTTATCCAGGATTTTTAGCAATTGCTTTTTACAGAATATCGAATGCAATTTCCAATCTAGAAATAAATATGTTGCCCAGAATAATTTCTGAATATGCACATTCGAAAACAGGAATCGATATTCACCCAAATGCCAAAATTGATGTGCCGTTTATGATTGATCACGGAACAGGAATTGTAATTGGTGAAACTTGCATTATTGGCAAAAATGTTAGTATTTATCAAGGAGTAACCCTTGGTGCTTTGCAAGTTGACAAATCAATGGAAGAAAAAAAACGCCATCCAACCGTAGAGGACAACGTGGTTATTTATGCCAATGCGACTATTCTAGGCGGAAGCACAATTATTGGTAACAATAGTGTTATCGGCGGGAATACATTCATAACCAAAAGTGTTAATCCTTTTTCGATGGTAATGCAAGCCAACAAAAACAATATTATTAATCAACAAGAAAATAAAGATATTAACTTTTTCTCAATCTAAATATTATGAATAAATTCAACAACATTCTCGAAACAATTGGCAACACGCCACACGTTAAAATCAATAAATTATTTGGTTCAAATTCTAATGTTTATATAAAATTAGAACGAGCAAATCCTGGATCAAGCATTAAAGATAGAATTGCTTTGGCAATGATCGAAGATGCTGAAAAATCAGGGAAACTCAAACCAAATTCAGTAATTATCGAAGCAACATCGGGCAATACCGGGATTGGTTTGGCAATGGTTGCTGCGGTAAAAGGTTATAAATTAATATTGGTAATGCCAGAATCTATGTCAGTCGAGAGACGCCGATTAATGAGTATTTATGGTGCAACTTTCGAACTTACGCCACGCGAAAAAGGAATGAAAGGAGCAATAGAAAAAGCCAAAGAGATGACAGCCGATATCGAAAATGCTTGGTCGCCTTTGCAATTCGAAAATCCTTCAAACATCGATATTCATAAAAAAACAACAGCTCTCGAAATCATAAATGCTTTTCCTGATGGATTGGATTATATGATTACTGGCGTTGGAACTGGCGGACACATTACGGGTTGTGCCGAAATTTTGAAACAACATTTTACGAACCTGAAAGTTTTTGCTGTCGAGCCAGAAGCATCACCAGTGATAAGTGGTGGAAGTCCTGCACCACATCCAATTCAAGGTATTGGTGCTGGTTTTGTACCTGTTAACTTGCATACCGATTTACTTGATGGTGTAATTCAAGTTTCTAAAGACGAAGCTTTTGAATATACACAACGGGCAGCAAAAGAAGAAGGAATGTTAATCGGAATTTCGTCTGGAGCATCTTTAGCAGCTGTTGCTAAAAAAATAAAAGAAATTCCTAAAGGCGCAACAATATTGACTTTTTGTTACGATACTGGCGAACGTTATTTGAGTATTGAAGGTTTATTTGTGTAGTTTTTTTTTAGAATATTATAAAATTTTTAAGGTATTGATTTGAAATAATTTTACGAAAACTAAAAAGTACAAAATATTTAAAAAAACGAAATTTAAAAAATAGTTGTAAGTTATTAATAAAAAGGCACTTACATTATACAAAGATTCGAAAACAATTTTAAAGCTCCCAAAAAATTAAATATTAACAAAATTTAACATAAAATTTAAGAGCTTAAAACAATAAACTATTAGTTTTGTCAAAAATTAATAAAACAAAAACATGAAAAAATTAATTACATTATTAGCAGTTATTGCTTTCGGATTTGGTGCCAATGCACAAGATTACAAACCAGCAAAAGGTACAATTACAACTGAAGTTGGAGTTGCTGGTGGTTTAGGAGCTACAACAGTAGGTTTAAATGAAGGAATTGCAAAATTCAGATATTTCTTCAAAGACGATTTTGCATTTAGATTAGGTTTAGGTTTTGCAAGTACAAGTGTTGAAACAACAAATGTTGTAATACTTCCTGCAACTGTAACTACAACTTCTACTCAAAAAACTTCTGACAAAAGTTTTGCATTAGGTGTTGAAAAACATTTTAAAGGTACAGATAGATTATCAACTTTTGTTGGTGCAGATTTATTAATTTCATTTTCAGGTGCTAGTCAAACAAATGCTAATTCTGATGGTACATTTGTAAATTTAACTGGAGCGAGTGATATTAATGGTGGAATCCCACAAGATGTTGCTGGTTCAGCTTTTGGTTTAAGAGTTGTTACTGGAGCTGATTATTATATCGCAAAAAAATTATATTTAGGCGTTGAAGTTGGTTTGGCATATTTAACTGGCGGTAGCGATGCAGTTTCTACTTCTGTAAAAGCTACTCCATCTGGATCTACAGTTGACACTACATTATTTAATGAAGGAAATGTTTCACAAACAAATACAAACATCGTTGGTGGAATTAAAATTGGTTACCAATTCTAATCAATTTCAAACAAATACAAAAAAACCGTTTCAATTAATTTTGAAACGGTTTTTTTTATGTGTAGATTTAAAATTATTAAATTCCAGATAAAACTTCAATCAAATAATCGATATCGTCGTTAGTGTTATAATGACTAAAAGAAATTCTAAGGTTTGGTTTTTCTAAATCATCAATATTAAGCATTTCGGCTAAAACATGCGATGGCTTGCTAGAACCCGATTGACAAGCACTACCGCGAGAAACCGCTATGCCTTTCATGTCAAGATTAAACAACATTAAACTCGCTTTTTCATTAGAAATTGGCAAAGTTGTGTTGATAATATTATAAAAAGTGTTTTCGCCATTTATTTTAACTTCTGGAAAAATATGTTTTAATTTTATTATGCAATAATTCTTTAATCCAAGAATATAGGCTGTTTCTGATTCTAATTTCTCGGTAGCTATTTCAAAGGCTTTTGCCATTCCGACAATATTATGCAAACCTTCTGTACCAGCTCGTTGTCCTTTTTCTTGTTCGCCACCAACTAATATTGGAAACAGTGGAATTCCTTTTCTAGTGTAAGCAAAACCAATTCCTTTTGGACCATGAAATTTATGTGCGCTTGCAACCAAAAAATCTATTGGCAATTCTTTTAAATCCAAAGCAGTTTTTCCTAAAGATTGAACTGTGTCCGAATGAAAATAAGCATTGTGCTCTCGGCAAATTGTGCCAACTCGTTGCAAATCTAGAATTGTTCCAATTTCATTATTAACGTGCATTAACGAGACCAAAGTTGTTACATTAGTCGATAATAATTCAACCAAATGTGTTAAATCTACATTGCCACAATTTTTTATATTTACATAATCAACTTCTATATTATACTCTTTTTTTAGAGCATCAATTGTGTAAGTAACTGCGTGATGTTCGATTTTACTAGAAATAATTCTTTGAATTTTTAAATCTCTAACTGCTGATCGCAAAATCCAATTATTGGCTTCGGTGCCACCAGATGTAAATATTATTTCTTGAGCGGTTGCATTTAGATTTTTGGCAATAGATTTTCTTGAAAGTTCTAATAAATTTTTGGCACTTCGTCCAAAACTATGATTAGATGATGGATTACCGTAATCTTCCATCATTACTTTGGTCATTTCTTGAGCAACTTCTTGGCGAATTTGCGTGGTAGCAGCATTGTCTAAATATACTTTTCTCATAATGCAAATATATAAATTTGTAATGTTAATAGAAAACAAAATTCTTGGCTAATGAAATTAAAATCTTATTTTTGTATCAAATTGTTAAATTATGAAGAAGTTTTTTGGAATTTTGTTTTTATTATTTTTAATAAATGCTTGCGATGATGGCGATGTAGCTGTTCAAGATATTAGTTTTGAAAGTGCAACTGGAGCAATATGTACCAATTTAGCATATAAAATAAAAGGCAATGAAGTATTGATAATTAATTTTGCAGATATCACTAAGGCATTAGTTAATGACCAAACAGAAACCAATAAACCAATTTCTCTAAATATTGCTGATGGCAATTCGGTAACTTACAGGGCATATAATGATGTTCCGACGGCTGCAAACTTTTGTGGAGCATTGCCACCAGCATCGCCAATTGTTGTTGAAGAATGGATTGCAACTGGTGGAACTATAGAAATTACATCTACAATATCTAAAACTACAAGCACAACTACTTTGGGTAATATTAATCAAGAAACTATAGACGGTTACAACCAATTAATAATTCTAAAAAACGTAACATTTAAGAAACCAAATGGAGATCAGTTTTATGAAGAATTTAGATTTGGAAATATAAAAAAAAATTATTCTCAATTGAATTTTGATTCGTTAAAAGAAATAGGGATTAAAAAATGCAACTCAACAACAAATTTTAATTTGACTAATAAAATTGCTACAAATTTAATTTCAATAAATACCGCTTCAAACTTAATTTTAGACTCTGTAACCACTAGTCCAAGAATTGCTTCTATATCAGCTACTAACAGTTTATTTTTTAGAGTCTTTAAAATTTTAGATTTAACAAATTACGAATGTGCGACAAGTTATCCAACATCTGAAAATTTGCTTGAAGAATGGAAAGCTACTTCAGGAACAGTTGAAGTAACAACCGAATCAATTGGAAATGCATTTATTCATGAAGTGCGATTAAAAGGTGTTAAATTCAAAAAAGGAAATAGCGAGTTTTATTTAGGTGATAATTTTCTTTTAGGAAAAATAGAATCTTAATAAATTATTTAACGTTTTGGCGAATGAAAATTTCGGTTGCTCCTTGACCATATTTTTGATAATTTCCTTCTTTGAAATCGATATTATCATAACGAGCCAACATAAAATCTAACTCAGATTTTAAAACACCTTCGCCAACTCCGTGAATAAAAACAATTTTTGGAATTCGGTTTTTAATTGCAAAATCCAAATGTCGTTTGGCAGTTTCTGACTGCAAAGTCAAAATTTCGTAGTTTGACATTCCACGAAAATTTTTAACTAATTTTTCGATGTGTAAATCAAATTCTGGTGGCGGAATTTCTTTGAGTTTCTTTTCTTTTACAAAACTTCTTGGTTTCGGAATTTCTTTCGATTTTTTTATCTCACTCGAATTAAATGATCCAATACTATTCTTAAATTCGTTAGAATTTCCAGTTTTTATTAATTCTTTGCTATTAAAATTTAATTCGAAACCTTCGGTAGTTTCAATTGTTATCTGATTATTTTGTATTTTAGTTACAATTCCGTCCATATCATCATCAAGAACAGATACTTTATCGCCAATATTAAACATCTTCTTCTTGGTTTTCAGGGTTTTTACTTGGTGTTTTTGCACTTAATTTTATCATTCCAAAAATAAAAACTGCAATAGCAATAATCATGACATAAATATTTTGATTCGATTTATTTTGTTCAGAAATTGCAAAAAAAATCGCAATTAACATTATTGGAAGTAATAATTTATTTAGAAATTTCATTGTTAAAATAATTTTAAACAAATGTAGCTATAACTTTTTGTAAATTTGCCAAATAGAACAATTAATAAAAATGCAAACTCACTTAGCTTTACTTCGCGGAATCAATGTTTCTGGTCATAGAATGATAAAAATGGAAGCTTTGAAAAACGCTCTTGAAAAAATTGGCTTTAAAAATGTTCGAACTTACATACAATCAGGCAATGTTTTTGTTGATTCTGAAGAAACTAACCAAGCCAAAATTGGTTTTATTATAAAACAAGAAATTCAAAAAACTTTCGGTCATGATGTGCCTGTTGTTGTAATTGCCAAAAAAGATTTAGAATTGTGTTTCGAAAACAATCCATTTATCAAAATAGCTAACGCAGATTTTAAGAAACTTTATGTAGCATTTATTTCGACGGTTTTAAAACCAGAAAACATTAACGATTTAAAAATCAGTAATTTTAAACCCGACGAAGCAATTATTGATTCGAGTCGAATTTACATAAAATATGAAATTGGAGCGGGAAACACAAAATTGGATCAAAAATATATCGAAAAAAAATTAAATGTTACAGCAACAATCAGAAACTGGAATTCGGTTACACAACTTTTAAATTTATTCGAAAATACTATTTAACCCAACCTAGTTCTTTTCTAGATTTGTAGGCTTTCAAAAATTCGCCTTTTGGTTTACCATCATCAAATGAACTCCATTTTAATAAAAATCTCACTCCTTTTCTGGCATCTTCATTAGACCAATTTTCATATTCGATTCTATAAATTGCCGAATACATTTCTGCACGACCAACACCATGATAGCAGTGAATTAATACTGGATAATTTGTTTTGTTGTCCATAATTTTGAAAAATTTATCAAGATTTTCTTGATTTGGCACTTGGTCAGAACCGTCATTATAATATCTCAATCCTTTAATTTTTCGAATAGCATTTATTTCGGCTTTCAATTCTTCTGGATTTTCCGGATTATTTATTAAATCGTCTGTACCTGGGAATCGTAGATCAACAATCGATTTTATTTTGAATTCTTTTACATAATCAGCAATTTCGTCCGGAGGAATTACACCCGATTTATAAACTTTTCCCTCGGTTATAGTTTCTATATTGTGTCTTATGTTAATTTCATAAACATATTTACCTACAAAAAATAAAACTACTGCAAGTATTAAAAATCCAATTTTCTTTTTCATTTTATAAAATTTATAAATTAATTAAAACAAATTTTCGTTTTCGTAAAGATTTTAAACTTCAGATTTTAAAACATTACTTTACATTTTACTAATATTTATTTTAGTTCAATTTGATAACAAAAATAGTTATTTAGCATTAAATAAATTATAAATTAAATAAATATTGTGAATGAAATTATATTTATATAAATTGCAATAAAATTAACAGATTTAAAAATGACCGATATTACCAGATTATTCGATTTTGCTTATTACGAACTAGATAAATACAATCTTGCCGACGCATTGGTAACCAAACAAAATGGCGTATGGCAGAAAACTTCAAGCCAAGAATATGTAAATAAAGCCAACACAATTTCGAGAGCTTTATTGAGATTAAATATTCAAAAAAATGATAAAATTGCAGTAATTTCATCTAATAATAGAACCGAGTGGCACATAATGGATGTTGGAATTCTGCAACTTGGTGCCCAAAATGTACCAATTTATCCAACAATATCCGAAGATGATTACGAATATATCTTGAACCATTGCGAAGCTAAATATTGTTTTGTGTCTGATATTGAAGTTTTAAACAAAGTAAATGCTATCAAAAAAAATGTCGGAAGTTTAATAGATGTTTATTCGTTTAACGAAATCGATGGTTGCAAAAACTGGTCAGAATTATTAAAATTAGGCGAAGACCAGTCCAACCAAGATGTTGTTAACGACAGAAAAAATAACGTCAGTGCAATGGATTTGGCAACAATTATTTACACATCTGGAACAACAGGTCGACCAAAAGGTGTAATGTTGTCTCATAACAATATTGTTTCGAATGTTTTGGATTCGTCAAGCAGAATACCGTTTGAATATGGTAAAAACCGCTCGTTAAGTTTTTTGCCAATTTGTCATATTTACGAACGAATGCTCACTTATTTGTATCAATATACTGGTTGTGCAATTTATTTTGGAGAATCTATCGAGAAAGTTTCGGACAATATTAAGGAAGTTGAACCAAATGTAATGACTGGAGTTCCGAGATTAATCGAAAAGGTTTACGAAAAAATAATAGCAAAAGGCTCTGAACTTACTGGATTAAAAAAGAAATTATTTTTCTGGGCAATCGATTTAGGATTGCGATATCAGCCTTATGGTACCAATGGTTGGTGGTACGAAACGCAACTAAAAATTGCTCGAAAACTTATTTTTAGTAAATGGAAAGAAGGTTTGGGCGGAAAACTAGACTTAATAACAACCGGAAGTGCTGCCTGCCAACCAAGATTGGTAAGCGTTTTTACAGCAGCTGGTATTTCGATTATGGAAGGATATGGCTTGTCAGAAACTTCGCCAGTAATTTCGGTGAACGACATGCGAAATGGAGGTTTTAAAGCAGGAACCGTTGGTCGAATTATTAATAATGTAGAAGTAAAAATAGCAGCCGACGGAGAAATTCTTTGCAAAGGTCCAAACGTAATGATGGGTTATTACAAAGACGAAACCCTTACTAATGAAGCAATTAAAGACGGATATTTTCATACGGGTGATATTGGGATTATTGACAACGATGGTTTCTTGAAAATTACCGATCGCAAGAAAGAAATGTTCAAGACATCGGGCGGAAAATATATTGCTCCACAATTGCTCGAAAATGCCATGAAACAATCTCGTTTTATAGAGCAAATTATGGTTATTGGCGATGGCCAGAAAATGCCAGCAGCTTTTATTCAACCCAATTTTGATTTTGTTCGCGAATGGGCCGTAATGCATAATGTTCCAGTCGGAAAAACAAACGAAGAAATTAGCAAAAACCAAAAAATTAAAGAACGTATTTATCAAGAAGTTGAAGAAATTAATAAAAAATTCGGAAACTGGGAACAAATTAAAAGAATAGAACTAACACCAGATATTTGGTCAATTGATGGTGGACATCTTACACCTACTATGAAATTGAAACGTAAAGTTGTTCTCGAAAAATACAAAGATTTGTTTGATAAAATTTATAATTAGTATGAAAAAATTACTCGTATATATAATACCAATAATTTTATTGATTGGTTGCAAACAAAATCCAGCAAATAAAGTCAAAGAAAATTATTTAGATTTCTCCAAACGAGACGACCAATGGACTGGCGGAATAAAAATGATTCCGATAAAAACACCAATTGGAAATTTTAAAGTTTGGACAAAAACTGTAGGTAACAATCCAACCATAAAAGTACTATTGTTGCACGGAGGTCCCGGATTAACTCATGAATGTTTCGAAAGTTTTGAAGGATATTTTCCACAAGAAAGCATTGAATTTATTTATTATGACCAATTAGGATCTTATTATAGCGATCAACCAAACGACAACAAACTTTGGACAAACGAACGTTTTGTCGAGGAAGTTGAACAAGTTAGAAAAGCATTGGGCTTGAATAATACTAATTTTTATTTGTTAGGACAATCTTGGGGTGGTATTCTTGCAATGGAATATGCTTTGAAATATCAGAAAAACTTGAAAGGTCTTATAATTTCAAATATGATGGCTAGTGCACCAGAATACAACAAATATGCACAAGAAGTTTTAGGACCAAAAATGGATCCAGCGATTTTGAAACAAGTTATGGAAATCGAAAAAAACAACGATTTCAAGAATCCAAAATATTCTGAGTTGCTGTTCAAATATTATTACACTGAACATATCTTGAGAAAACCACAAGCAGAATGGCCAGAATCTATCAATCGGGCATTTAAACATTTAAACCCAAATGTTTATGTTTTTATGCAAGGCCAAAGCGAATTTGGAATCACTGGCAACGCCACATTAAAAAATTGGGATATTAAAAATAAATTGAAAACCCTAACAATTCCAACACTTGCAATAGGTGCAAAATATGACACCATGGATCCAGAACACATGAAATGGATATCGGAAGAAGTTCAAAATGGTCGTTTTTTGTTTTGTCCAACTGGAAGCCATTTGTCACAATACGATGACCAAAAAGATTATTTTCCGGGAATTATTAAATTTTTAAAAGATGTTGATTCTAATAATTTTATAAAATAAAAAAAAACTCGAAATATAATTTCGAGTTTTTTTTTTCAATAAAGTTAATTATCTATTTACTCTATCAACAAGCTCTTGAAGTTTTTCTTTTCTTTCTAAAGTCATTTCTTTGTATTTTGTTTTTTGATCTTTATTAAGAAATTCAATAATTTTTCTATCAGTTGTATCAGACAATCCTTGCATTTCGATTATTTTTTCATCTTGTGAAATTTCTTTTTTGAAAAGAGCATTTTGTTTAGTAACATTTTGGTAAATTACGCTTTGAACACCAATAACTTGCAACTCATCAAGTTTAAGTTCTTTTTTAAGATTTTCCATAACCTTATCAACGTTTTGTTTTTTCTCTTTTTCTGACATTTCTGGAGCTTTTTCGGGACTTTGTGGTACTATATTATTATCAAATCCTCCGCCTTGCCCTCGATTATTTCCGCTTTGTCCGAAACCGCCACCTTGTTGTTGTCCAAACTGTGCCGATAAATTTTCAATAGAAAAAACCACAACTAAAATCGTAAAAATTATTTTTATATTTTTCATTTTTATAAATTTATTAAAAAACTAGAAAGCTTTATTTAAACTAAATTACTGATAATTTACAAACTGCGACCTAAATTTTCTTAAACAGGTTCTCCGTATAAGTCAAATTCAGTAGCTTCGGTAATTTTTATCATTGCAAAATCTCCTGTTTTTACAAAAAATTTGGTTGCATCAATCAAAACTTCATTGTCAACATCTGGCGAATCGAACTCGGTTCTACCTACAAAATGTGTGCCTTCTTTTCGGTCAATAATACATTTAAAAGTTTGTCCAACTTTTTCTTGATTCAAATCCCACGAAATTTGCGATTGCAATTCCATAATTTCTTCCGAACGTTTTTGCTTGACATCTGCAGGTACATCGTCTTCTAGCAAATAAGCGTGTGTGTTTTCTTCGTGAGAATAAGCAAAACAACCCATTCTATCAAATTTCATTTCTTGAACAAATTCTTTCAAAATTTCAAAATCTTCTTGAGTTTCGCCCGGATAACCAACAATTAATGTTGTTCTAATTGCCATTCCAGGAACTGCTGCTCTAAAATCTTTTAATAATTTTGTAGTTTTTTCACGAGTTGTGCCACGTCGCATTGATTTTAAAATCGAATCAGAAATATGTTGCAACGGAATGTCTATGTAATTACAGATTTTCGGCTCACGTTTCATAATTTCCAGAACATCCATCGGAAAACCAGTCGGAAAAGCATAATGCAAACGAATCCATTCTATGCCTTCAACCTTTACCAATGCTTCTAGTAATTCGCCAAGATTTCGTTTTTTATAAATATCTAAACCATAATAAGTCAAATCTTGTGCAATCAAAATTAATTCTTTAACACCATCACGAGCCAAACCTTGTGCTTCTTTGACCAATTTTTCTATAGTTTGCGATACATGTTTGCCACGCATTAGCGGAATTGCACAAAAACTACATGGTCGGTCGCAACCTTCGGCAATTTTTAAATAAGCATAGTTTTTTGGTGTCGTCGTCAATCGTTCTCCAAGCAATTCGTGCTTGTAATCGGCACCCAAAGCTTTCAATAAACTTGGCAATTCGGTGGTACCAAAATATTGATCAATATTCGGTATTTCTTTCTCTAAATCTGGACGATATCTTTCTGATAAACAACCCGTTACGAATACTTTGTCGACAATTCCACGTTCTTTTTTATCGGCATATTCCAGAATTGTATTTATCGATTCTTGCTTGGCATTGTCAATAAAACCACAAGTATTAATAACAACAATATTGCCTTCTTGTTCATGAACAACGTCTTTGCCAGAAGCCTTCAATTGCCCCATTAAAACTTCGCTATCATAAACATTTTTCGAACAACCAAGTGTAATTACATTGATTTTATTTTTCTTTAAAGACTTCGTTCTCATAGATTTGCTTTTCCTTATAATTTAGAAAGTTTGCAAAAATACGATTTATTCAATAAAAGTGTAACAATAATATTATAAATTTTAGCAACGAATTATTGCTTATTTTTATTAATGCCAATTCTCAATTTTTATCCCAATCTTTTTTGTGTGGTTTCCAAAAATGTTCCAAAAAAGGATTTTTCTTTCAAACGAATTTCATTGAACACCTTCGAAAATAAAAGTTATTGAGGTGTTCTGATAAATACTTATAATTTTTTTGTATATTTACAATATGGAAAAATTTATAGGACAGAGTATTTTAGATTTTACAGATAGGTTTAAAACTGACCTAGATTGTTTAGAATATTTAGCAGAAATTAAGT
>JANNWM010000005.1:0-8539 GCA_031408435.1 Bacteroidota bacterium | reverse complement strand
TACAACTACTGCCAACAGCGGTTTGGCGCAATTGGGGTTTTAGGCAAACTTTAAAGTTGGTTTTGTACTTGGAAGTTTGGTCTATAATTTATACATTTGGTTAACCAAATCCCCAACTGACGCCAAGCCACGAGACGTTGTGTGCAACCAATTTGCAGAATCAGGAAACTAACGAAATTTTGAAACAAAATATGAATCTTCAAACTAAAAAATTTATCGCAAAAGAGTTTCTGATTTTGCTTCTAACTATTTGTATTGCGGCAATGACATTTTTAGCTATAAGTTCATACAATTATTTTAAGCAAAAAAAGGCTAAAAAATTATCACAAGAAATAACCCTAAATAAAAGTATTAGCGACAGTTTATCAAAATCTCTCAATACAAAAACGGAAAAACAATTTTGGTTCAGTGATAAATATTATAAAGAATATCATTTAAATGACACTTATAAAACTTCTAGATTTTATGACGAGTATGGAATACCAATTATGGGTCAAAATTGGAATCTTAGAGTATTTGAACGATTAAAGTACTTATCGCAAAATGACAGCATAACACTTTTATGGAAAGGCAAAAAAGATTTTGATGAATTTAGGGGATATTTTAATTTTAAAACTCCTAAAGAGTTTAAAATGTTCGTTGATAAAAATATAATTAGTAGACAAGAAATTACAAATGGACAGCAATCCGAAAGAATTGACATTAAAATCGGAACAGATTTATTAGAAAGAAATAATATTAAGATCAAAATAATTCCATATGACAGACAAAGAACTTTGACATACTCAATCTTTTTATATTCGTTAATAACATTATTTGGTTTACGATATATTTTTTATGCCATAAAATGGAGCTTAAGAACACTAAAACAAAAATAAAAGTTAGCATATAGAAAAAAATATATAGAATCAGCTTATTGTTTTGGCTGACACACAACAGCGGTTTGCAAAAATTGGGGTTTTGGTCTTGAATTTACACATTGTTTTGTACTTTTGTGTTCAGTGATTTACTGAAAGTTCGGGCTAACCAAATCCCCAACTTCTGCAAGCCACGAGACGTTGTGTGTAATGCTCCGAGCGCAGAGGAAAATAGGAACAAAAACCTAAAATCAACAATCATTTTCTTTATTAATTTTGTTAGCCCAATTTATCAAAGCGTAGAAAAACCAGAAGCCAAAAACCAACATTAAAGCAATTGGAGAAATGAAAGCCGAAACAATTAAACTTGCAATCAAAATGTAAAATAATCGTGTTGGTTTGTATTTATATTTTTTCAATTTGCTTTAAAATTTAGATTTGTAGAAACGCAAATATAAAAATTAAATAGCCAAAATTTTATTACACAATTATATATATTTGCTCAAACGAATATTTGAATGACATTAGAACAATACATTGACAATATAAACGCCAAATACAAACTTGGAAACGCAACCGAACATACTTTTCGTGGTTTACTCGAACAATTATTAGAAAGTATTGTTCCCGAAATTCGTGCGACCAATGAACCAAAACGCCAACAATGTGGCGCACCTGATTATATTCTAACCAAAAAAGAAATTCCTGTTGGGTTTATCGAAGCCAAAGATATTGGCGATAAAGATTTATTGGGAATTAAAAAAACTGGAAACAAAGAACAATTCGACCGTTATAAAAATTCACTAAATAATTTAATTTTTACCGATTATATTGATTTTCATCTTTATAACGATGGAATATTTGTAACAAAAATTGCAATTGCCGAAATACAAAACGGAAATATCATTCCATTATCTGGCAATTTTGCAACTTTTACAAACCTTATAAAAGATTTTTGCCAACACATTGGGCAAACCATAAAAAGTTCAAAAAAACTGGCAGAAATGATGGCGGGCAAAGCCCGCCTTCTTTCTGATGTTATTGAACTTTCTTTAGTTTCTGACGAAAATAATAGTCAAGATAGTACGCTGAAAGACCAGATGAACGCTTTCAAAGAAATATTAATTCACGACATAACGCCCAAAGGATTTGCCGATGTGTATGCTCAAACTATTGCTTACGGAATGTTTGCCGCACGTTTGCACGACCCAACTTTGCCTACTTTTTCTCGCCAAGAAGCAGCAGAATTAATTCCGAAATCAAACCCATTTCTTCGAAAATTGTTTGGTTATATTGCTGGACCTGATATTGACGACCGCATAAAATGGATTGTAGATAGTTTGGTAGAAATTTTCTTAGCGTGTAACGTTGCCGAAATCTTAAAAAATTACGGAAAATCGACAAAAATGGAAGACCCAATTATCCATTTTTACGAAACTTTCTTAAGTGAATACGACCCAAAATTACGAAAAGCACGTGGCGTTTGGTACACACCAAAACCAGTTGTAAATTTTATAATTCGTGCCGTTGATGATATTCTAAAAACAGAATTCGATTTGCCACAAGGTTTAGCCGACAATAGCAAAACCAAAATAAATATAAACCAACAAGGAAAAATCATTGAGCAAGAAGTGCACAAAGTGCAAATTCTTGATCCAGCAACTGGAACAGGAACTTTTCTTGCTGAAGTTGTCAAGCACATTAACGCCAAATTCAAAGGACAACAAGGCGTTTGGAGCAACTATGTTGAAACACATTTGTTACCAAGACTAAACGGATTTGAATTGTTGATGGCGAGTTACGCAATGGCACATTTGCAAATGGATTTGTTGCTAACCGAAACAGGTTTTAAACCAACCAAAGAGCAACGATTTAAAATATATTTGACCAACTCGCTCGAAGAAAGTCACCCAGATACCGGAACTCTATTTGCCAATTGGTTGTCTAGCGAAGCCAACGAAGCCAATTTCATTAAACGAGATACGCCAGTAATGTGCATTGTTGGAAATCCGCCATATAGCGGCGAAAGTAAAAACAAAGGCAAATGGATAAGCGATTTGATGGAAGATTATAAAAAAGAACCAGGTGGAAAAGAAAAACTAAAAGAACAGAACTCGAAATTTATTAATGATGATTATGTAAAGTTTTTGCGATACGGACAACATTATATCGAGCGAAACGGTAGCGGAGTTTTGGCATTTATAAATCCTCACGGATTTTTAGATAATCCAACTTTTAGAGGAATGCGTTGGAATTTGCTAAAAACTTACGACAAAATTTATACTATTGATTTGCACGGTAACGCCAAGAAAAAGGAAACTTCGCCCGATGGTTCGGCAGATATAAATGTTTTTGATATTGAGCAAGGCGTTTCTATAAATGTATTTGTAAAAACTGGAAAGAAAAAACCAACAGAGTTGGGCAAAGTTTTTCATTATGATTTGTTTGGAAAAAGAGATTATAAATATGATTTTCTTTCAGAAAATTCTATAAAAACAATTGATTATCAAGAGTTGCCAAATATTGAACCAAATTATTTTTTTGTAAGCAAAGATTTTGAAGAACAAAAAAATTATAATTTAGGATTTTCAACAAATGAATTATTTAAAATTAGTTCATTGGGATTATTAACAAAAAGAGATGATTTATCAATAGATTTTGAAAAACAAAATTTAGAAAATAAAATAAAATATTTTCTTGACGATACAAGAACAGTAGAAGAAGTTTGTCAAAAATTTAAATTAGTTATCAAGGATAATGATAAATGGGATGCAAATTTGACTAGAGCAAATGTATCTAAATTAAGTATTACAGATGAAATTAGAAATTGCCAATATAGACCTTTTGACAATAGGAAAGTTTTTTATAATAATTATTTTGTTGCAAGACCAAACACAAAAGTTTTATCACATTTTGTAAATAAAAATTTAGGTTTAATAATTGGAAGACAAGGACAAGCCGCTGGAGGAAATGATTGGAATGTTATTTTTATTTGTAAAGATTTAGCAGACCAAAATATTTACAGAAGAGGTGGCGGAACTATTTTCCCATTATATCTTTATCCCGAAACCAACGGACAATTAACAACAGAATTAAACCAAGAAAGAGTTCCAAATTTAAACTTGGAAATAGTAAATAAAATTGCAAACGAACTAAATTTAAAATTCACAAACGAGAAGGAAAAAACTGCAAGCAGTTTTTCACCAATAGATATTCTCGATTATATTTATGCAGTTTTACATTCACCAAATTATCGAGAAAAATATAAGGAATTTTTAAAAATAGATTTTCCTAAAATTCCATATCCAAAAAATACCAAAACATTTTGGGATTTGGTGGCTTTGGGTTCGCAAATACGAGAAATTCATTTGCTAGAAAGTCCAAAAGTAGAAGATTACATTACAGAATTTAACATTGACGGCGATTGTGTTGTAGAAAAACCAATTTTCAAAAACGGAAATGTGTACATAAACGAAACGCAAAATTTTGAAAATGTTCCCGAAGTGGCGTGGAACTTTTATATTGGCGGTTATCAACCAGCACAAAAATGGCTCAAAGACCGAAAAGGCAGAAAACTGGAATTTGACGATATTGCACATTATCAAAAAATAATTGTGGCATTATCTGAAACCGACAGAATTATGAAAGAAATAGATAAAATAGAAATCTAAACTTAAAAAATGATAAAAGGAATAATTAAGTTTTTCAGAAACTTGTGGGAAAAAGAAATAGACTACGAATTTGAAATAGAATTTTCTATTTATGACATTTTATTTGTAATAATGATATTATTTTTTGTTTGGAAAATATTCATAAAATAGAAATTGAGTAGATGAAACTTTGGACAATTCAACCTATTTCTTGGTACGAAAAATTGCAATTTGATGGTTCGATTTATGGTGATGTAACATTGTCAGATATTAACGAAAGTATGAAATTTCCATACGAATGGATTATCAATCAAATGGAAAAAACAATAAGTGCAAAACCACACGAAAACGCAACACCAATTTGGGCGTGGTATCAATATTTGGGCGACAAAAAAAAGAAACCCGATTTAAGAGGAAGTTGTTTTTTGCCAACAGGAACTAAAGGCGTAAGAATTGAATTTCATAAAAACCCAAACGAAGTTTTACTTTCTGATTTTGATTTATGGTTGCATCCGCTCAATTATTGGAGCATTCACGATAATGAAAAAGAAGACAAAGATTTTGACACATTATTGAAAAGAGAAAATGTAAGATATATAGATAAAGAAAAATATACACCAAAATTGAAAAAAATAGTTGAGGAAAGTTGGCTTAAATGTTTAGACTTAAATTATGAAATTGAATATACTGCAAAGCCAAAAGAAAATAAATCCATTCAAGCAACATTTTGGAAGTTAAGCATTGACGAAATTATAAAAGTGGATTTTTTTACTGCAAGATGAGAAACTGAAAACAAAATAAATCAATTAAATAGAAAAACATCGTAAATAAAAGCACTACACACAACAGCGGTTTGGCGCAATTGGGGTTTTAGGCAAACTTTAAAGTTGGTTTTGTACTTGAAAGTTCAGTCTTTAATTTATACATTTGGCTAACCAAATCCCCAACTGACGCCAAGCCACGAGACGTTGTGTGTAATATTTCCCAAAAATACTGCTAAAATTAAAATTAAAATTTATACTTTTGATACTATCAAATGATATTATCAAAATATGAAACCACCCTACGAAATAACTTCTCTAATCTTAAAATATGTTTCTTCAATTTCTGAAAAAATAGGAGAAGTAAATGCAAAATATTTAATAAAAACTAATCCACAATTACGAAAGCAAAATCAGATAAAAACAATACATTCTTCATTAAGCATAGAAGGAAATACTTTGTCAGTTGAACAAGTTACTGCA
Source organism: Bacteroidota bacterium (assembly GCA_031408435.1). Lineage (GTDB taxonomy): Bacteria > Bacteroidota > Bacteroidia > Flavobacteriales > Flavobacteriaceae > Flavobacterium. Next base: position 2,788 of record JANNWM010000005.1, on the reverse strand, counting down.
ATATTGGAAAACAAAAGAGTTGTTGGACCTCAGAAAGATATTACAGAAGTGCTAAACGCTTTAGAAGTTTATAAGGACATAAAATATTTAAAGTGTCATTCCGAGAAAGATTTTTTAAAAGCCCATAAAATCCTGATGACTAATCTAATTGAAAATTCCGGGAAATATAGAAGAAAAGGTGTTGGAATTGTAAAAGGTTTGAAAGTGGAACATATTGCGCCACCTTATGAAAATGTACCATTTCTGATGAAAGATTTATTTAAATATTTAAAAGACAAATCTGAAATCTCATTAATTAAAAGTTGTGTTTTTCATTACGAAATGGAATTTATTCATCCTTTTATGGACGGAAACGGTAGAATGGGAAGATTATGGCAAACTTTAATTTTAATGGAAGAATATTCTGTTTTTGAATATTTACCATTTGAAACATTAATATCAAAAAATCAAACAGAATATTACAATTCTTTATCAATTTCAGATAAAGAAGGAAAATCAACTAAGTTCATCGAATATATGTTGAATATTATAGACCAATCTTTAAGTGAACTTTTAGAAAACTCAATAAAAAAACTTTCAGACGAAAATAGAATTCAAATTTTCATAGAAATATTTGAAGAAGAATTTACAAGAAAGGATTATCTAATTTATTTCAAGGATTTATCGTCAGCTACTGCCAGTAGAGATTTAAAAAAAGCAGTTGAAAATGGAATCATTTCAAAACAAGGTGATAAAAAGACAACAACATACAGAAAAAATTAATACTACACACAACAGCGGTTTGCAAAAATTGGGGTTTGAGTCTTGAATTTACACATTGTTTTGTACTTTTTTGGTCAGTGATTTACGATGAGTTTAGGCTAACCAAATCCCCAACTTCTGCAAGCCACGATACGTTGTACGTAATTTTCGCCAAACTTTGTAGATAAAAATACTCTATAATTTAGACTTAAACTTTTCTGAAAATATGAAAGAAATAAAACTAAACAAAACACAATTTGCAATATTCAACGACAATGATCAATTTCAATTATTTTGCGATGAAGATGGTTTTCCAGATTTTGAAGATTTTGATTTAGAAGTCGAAAATCTTTATAAACAGGTCGATTACATTATTGTAACAGAAAATGATTAGATTTATGCAGAAAAAAATAACGAACGAGTACAAATAAGCTCTCACGCAGATCAGGGTTTTATGATTGCACTTCAAGTCGTGGAAGATTTTAACTAAATGTGTAAATGTGCAACAGACAAAACTCCTAAAACTCCTCAATTCGAGAAGAAGTTTACACTTGCACAATATTTTAATTCTCATTGGGATGATTATGTTTTAGCACCAAATCATTTTATAAAACCCGAACAATACAAGGCTGTAAACGCAATCAGGCTTTGTCGAACTGATGCTCTTGGAAAAGATATTTATGCCTGTAAAGATTGTGGAAACACAATCGAAATTAGACACAATTGCAAAAATAGATTTTGCCCAACTTGCTCTTGGAGAGACACCTTAAAATGGGGCGATAGAATATTCAATTCATTAATGGCAATACCTCACAGACACGTAGTAGTAACATTGCCACATTCTTTGAATAATTTAGTGATGAAAAATCAAAAAGATTTGACAAGCGCATTATTGGAAATTTCTAGTAATTTAATGAAGGATATTATCCTGAAAAAATTTCATTTACACGCAGGTGTTATTGCTGTTTTACACACCTTTGGAGAAAAAAAAAATTTACATTTACACGTTCATATGATAGTGTCTTGGGGTGGCGTTTGTGCATCGACTGGAAAATTAAAAGCACTTGAAAATCCTTATATCAATTATAACCAACTCAAAGAATCTTTCAAAAATAAGTATTTGAATAGAATTAAAAGATTTTACAAAAAAAACGAATTGGTACATCGTTTCGAGAATCAAATTGCTTTCGAAAAATTCATAACAGATCTAGACAAACAAAAATGGATTTTGCACCTCGAACCACCAATGAAAACTGCTATTCAAGTAGTAAATTATATTGGAAGATACTCCAAAAGAGCCTGTATTAGCGAATACAAAATAACTGATATTAAAGATGAATTCATATCATTCAAACACAAAGATTACAGAGAATTAGATGCCAACGGAAAAGCTGTTGAGAAAATTTTGACACTACATTATTCCCAATTTTTTCCATTATTGTTACAACACGTACCACTACCCTATTTTAGATTAGTGCGTTATTATGGAGCCTATAATTCAAATAGCATTATACACAAAAAACAACTATTTGTAAACCAAAAACCAGAAGTTACAGCACAAATTGAAGAAAAACCAAACCAGATTTCACAATCAATAATCCTTGAAATTTTCAATGATTCAATTCAATGTAAAAGTTGTAAAGGAGAAATGATTTATGTACAAACAGAGGTTATAAGGGAATTTAAAATCCAAAAAATATACAAAAAACAAGAATTATTAAGAAGAATTGAAAATTTAAAAAATGTGGCATAATTATTCAAAGGGAACGTGTGTTTAAACAAAAAAAAAAATGCCTTTTTTTTAACAAAAAAACTATATTTGAAGTAATGAAATTGGAATTTATGAATATTGACAACGAAATATCAAAATTTGAAAAATCAAATAATTTACTCACATCAAAAAAAAGGGTTGAAGTTCTTAATAATATAATAATAGTATCAAAAAACTACGCACAACAGCGGTTTGGCGCAATTGGGGTTTTAGGCAAACTTTAAAGTTGGTTTTGTACTTGCAAGTTGGTTTTTAAATCGATACATTTGGCTAACC
>JANNWM010000004.1:0-2006 GCA_031408435.1 Bacteroidota bacterium | reverse complement strand
GATGTGATTTTTGCTCTTACCTTGCTGGAGTAAAGTTTCAATTACAATCCTCTCTTTATAGGATAATCTTTTGTGTATTTTTTTCATAATTCAACAAAGATAAAATTTATCATTTGTTGCGTTAGGTTTTTGAATTCTCCGACATCCCGTACAATGACGCCTAACGTCTCGTGGCTTGGCGTCAGTTGGGGATTTAGTTAGCCAAATGTATCGAATAAAAAACCAACTTCCAAGTACAAAACCAACTTTAAAGTTAGCCTAAAACCCCAATTGAGCCAAACCGCTGTTATCGGGCGTTCTTTCTTCGCCCGTTTGTTAATATATTTTTGTTTTTCAAAATAATTCTCATATTTTTCCTTTAACGTTTAATGAAATTCTATTTACTTTTATGCAAACTTTTTTACAAAATTCTAAAAAGTTTCCGGTCGTTAATGTTTCATATTTAGTCAACTTTTTTCGCAATTTTTTCAAAAATTTCCGCTGATTTACGTTTCTAGTTTCGTCAACTTTTCCGCAACTTTCTCAAAAGTTTCCGCTGATTTACGTTACAAATTTCGTCAACTTTTCCGCAACTTTTTCAAAAGTTTCCGCTGATTTAAGTCTCAAATTTCGTCAACTTTTCCGCAACTTTCTCAAAAGTTTCCGCTGATTTACGTTGCAAATTTAGCCAAATTTTCTGCAATTCTTTCAAAGGATTCCGATGATTTACGTTACAAGTTTCGTCAACTTTTTCCGCAACTTTCTCAAAAGTTTCCCATGTTAAAAATTTTAAATTTTACAATAATCATAAGAACTTTTTTTAGTTTTTACCGAATTTTCTTTCGTTCCACGCGAATGCCCGATAACGTTTCGTGGCTTGCAGAAGTTGGGGATTTGGTTAGCCTAAACTTTCAGTAAATCACTGAACACAAAAGTACAAAACAATGTGTAAATTCAAGACCAAAACCCCAATTTTTGCAAACCGCTGTTGTGCGATCGGCAAAATTTGGAATTTGTTTGTAAATTAATTTACTTTTTTGGTGGTGATGATTTTGACGGTTTTAACGATGGTGTATTTCCAGGAGTTCCTTTATTGTCACGTTGACGTTGGTCTGGTTTTCCTGTTGAATCTGCAATTCTTTTTGGTCCGGTTTTAAGTGCCATAATGTAAATTTATTAAATGTTAATTATTTATTTAAGTTTATTGTAAAACGGTTTTTTTTAGTTCACATTTTACATTCATTGTACTTTTAGATGCAATTAGTATATCTCTATTTAAATGATGTCTGTAAAGAGAATATCCAGTAAATTCATTACAATATGTAATTTCAAACTTTTCATAAAATTCAAAGTTTTCAGAAATTACTATTTTAGTTTCTCGGATAATATTTTCCAAATTCTCATATGTATATTTTGAACATTCTTCTTTGTTCATTTCAATATTTGGAACAAAAGTTACTCGAATTGGTTCTGAATAAATTTCAGTTTCAAATACAGAAATATCTTGTGAATTTTCGCAATAACCTATTATTACAGTTCCTTTATTAAATTTTATCTCTTTTTGCATTTTAATGATTTAAATACTTTACAAATATATTTATAAGTTTAGGAAAAATTCAATTTAGTTATTGACATAAAATGTTAGTTTTCAACAATTTATTTTTCTTTTAGGTTTCTGTTTCTCATTGCTGTCGCACAACGTCTCGTGGCTTGGCGTCAGTTGGGGATTTGGTTAGCCAAATGTATCGATTTAAGACCAAACTTCCAAGTACAAAACCAACTTTAAAGTTTGCCCAAAACCCCAATTGCGCCAAACCGCTGTTGGCAGAAGTGCATTTTTTCTTTTATAAATCTACGCTTAAATTCAAATGTCCACCCAAACCGTTTGAGATTATTCTCATTAGAGTTGATAACTTTATATCGCTCGCATTATTTTCTATTCTCGATATATAATTTTTTGTCGTTCCACATTTTAAAGCAAGTTGTTCTTGAGTTAAATTTTTCTTTTTTCGTGCTTCTTCAAGAAT
>JANNWM010000003.1:0-43047 GCA_031408435.1 Bacteroidota bacterium | reverse complement strand
AAAATTACTAAATAAATCAACATAAATGTTATTAAAATATTAACAACTCGATTTTTTAATATAGAAGTGAGTTTTCAAATAATTTTATCTGATTTTATGAATTTTCAAAAATAAATTTAGTCAAAGCGTTACGATTTTTTTGAAGTGGGAAATATTCGAAAAGGGAAATGTTTAGTTCGACCACATGATAACCAAAGGTGTTGTTATCGTTTGCAATAGTTGTTGTTTCCCTTGGAATGTAAGAATAAATCAAAAAAAATTAAACAAAAAAAGTAGAACAAAAATGTTCTACTTTTTAATTTGAAAATAAAAAAAGGAATTAAGTTAAAACTTAATCCCTAATTAATTTGCAAATCTTTATTTTAAGCTTATTAGATAATTTGTCAAATAGATAATTGTTGATAAGCAACTATGTACTTCTCAATTTGAATTATCTAATTTTCTAATAGGCAAATTATCTGATTTATAAAATTATACTTTTATCTCTACTTCTACTCCACTTGGCAATTCAAGTTTCATTAAAGCATCAATTGTTTTTGATGAAGATGAGTAAATGTCGATTAGTCTTTTGTAAGACATAACTTCGAATTGCTCTCTTGCTTTTTTGTTTACGTGCGGTGAACGCAAAACTGTAAACAATTTTTTGTGAGTTGGCAACGGAATTGGTCCTGTTACTACAGCTCCAGCGGCTTTTACTGTCTTTACGATTTTTTCAGCTGACTTATCAACTAACATGTGATCGTAAGATTTCAATTTTATTCTTATTTTTTGACTCATTTTCTTTAGAATTAATCGTTTCCTTTTGCTTTTTTGATAACTGCTTCTGAAATATTAGAAGGTGTTTCGGCGTAGTGTGAGAACTCCATTGTTGAAGTTGCACGACCTGAAGATAAAGTTCTTAAAGTTGTTACATAACCAAACATTTCTGATAATGGCACATCGGCTTTAATAGTTTTCGCTCCATTTCTGTCACCCATGTCATTAACCTGACCTCTACGACGGTTAATATCGCCAACGATATCTCCCATGTTTTCTTCTGGCGTAATAACTTCCATTTTCATGATTGGTTCAAGAACTATTGCTCCAGCAGCTTTTGCTACTTCTCTGTAACCCATTCTTGCTGCAAGTTCAAAAGAAAGTGCATCTGAATCGACTGGGTGAAAAGATCCGTCCAATAAAGTTACTTTCAAGCTATCTACTTGGTATCCTGCTAAAGGACCTTGTTTCATAGCTTCACGGAAACCTTTTTCTACCGATGGGATATATTCTTTGGGAACGTTTCCACCTTTTACAGCATTTATGAATTGTAATCCAACTGGAGCTTTACCGTCAACTAAATCTGCTGGTTCAAGTCTAAATACGATATCGCCGAATTTACCACGACCACCTGATTGTTTTTTGTAAGTTTCTCTGTGTTGTGCTACTTTTGTAAAAGCTTCTTTGTATTCAACTTGAGGCTCACCTTGGTTAACTTCAACTTTAAATTCACGTTTCATTCTATCAACAAGAATATCTAAGTGAAGCTCACCCATTCCAGAAATGATAGTTTGTCCTGAAGCTTCATCTGTTCTTACTGTAAATGTTGGATCTTCTTCTGCTAATTTAGCCAAAGCCATACCCATTTTGTCAACGTCTGCTTTAGTTTTTGGCTCGATAGCGATACCAATTACTGGTGCAGGAAATTTCATTGACTCAAGAATAATTGGGTGTTTCTCATCACACAAAGTATCTCCAGTTTTAATATCTTTAAATCCAACTGCTGCTCCAATATCTCCAGCTTCGATATATTCGATTGGGTTTTGCTTGTTAGCGTGCATTTGATAGATACGAGAAATTCTTTCTTTGTTACCTGAACGTGTATTCAATACATATGATCCAGCATCAAGTCTTCCTGAATAAGCACGGAAGAAAGCCAAACGACCTACGAATGGGTCAGTAGCTATTTTAAATGCTAAAGCAGCGAATGGCTCTTTAACATCTGGCTTACGCAAGATTTTAGTTTGATCTTCTTCTAATAATTCAGCATCATCAGGATGAATCCCTTCGATACCTTCTTTATCCATTGGAGATGGCAAATATTTACATACAGCATCTAACATGAATTGAACTCCTTTGTTTTTGAATGAAGACCCTGCAATCATAGGAATAATTGCCATATCCATTACAGCTGCTCGCAAAGCAATGTTGATCTCTTCCTCGGTAATCGAGTTTTCGTCTTCCATAAACTTTTCAAGCAAATTCTCATCATAAGAAGCTACAGCTTCGATAAGAATTCCTCTGTATTCTTTAACTTCGTCAAGCATGTCAGCAGGAATTGGCACAACTTCATAAGTTGCTCCCATACCTTCGTCATCCCAAACAATAGCTTGATTTTTAACTAAATCTACAACACCTTTAAAATCATTTTCTTCACCAATTGGCAAAGTGATTGCAACTGCATTAGATTTTAGCATGTCTCTTACTTGTTGACAAACCATCAAAAAGTTAGAACCTTGTCTGTCCATTTTGTTAACAAAACCAATACGTGGTACACGGTATTGATCTGCAAGTCTCCAGTTTGTTTCCGATTGTGGCTCAACACCATCAACTGCAGAAAAAAGGAAAACTAAACCATCAAGTACACGCAAAGAACGGTTAACTTCTACTGTAAAGTCAACGTGTCCAGGAGTATCGATAATATTAAAATGGTAAGGCAATGTTTCAGGTAAAGTTTTACCTTGAGTTGTTGGGAAATTCCATTCACAAGTTGTTGCTGCAGATGTAATTGTAATACCTCTTTCTTGCTCTTGTGCCATCCAGTCCATTGTTGCAGCACCATCGTGTACTTCACCAATTTTGTGTGATTTTCCTGTATAGAATAATATACGCTCTGTTGTTGTTGTTTTACCAGCATCAATGTGAGCAGCAATTCCTATGTTTCTTGTATATTTAAGTTCTCTAGCCATTTCTTAAGAATTAAAATCTAAAGTGAGAGAATGCTTTGTTAGCTTCTGCCATTTTGTGAGTATCCATTCTCTTTTTTACGGCAGCACCTTCTTCTTTAGCAGCAGCTAAAACTTCCGAAGCTAACTTTTGAGCCATAGATTTTTCGTTTCTTCTTCTTGCATAAAGAATCATCCATTTCATCGCCATAGAAATTTTTCTATCCGGACGAATTTGCATAGGAATTTGAAATGTAGCTCCACCTACTCTACGACTACGTACTTCTACGTGAGGCATAACGTTTGTAAGTGCATCTTTCCATATTTCTACAGATGATTTTTCTTCTGTTTGCTTTTTGCTTTCTACGATATCCATTGCATCATAAAAAACTTTAAAAGCTGTCGATTTTTTTCCGTCCCACATTAAGTTGTTCACAAAACGTGTTACCAGTTGGTCATTGAACCTTGGATCTGGTAAAAGTGGTCTTTTCTTTGCCGCTCTTTTTCTCATTTTTTTTTAATTTTTTATGCGATTTGTTACTAACAGGTCGCAACCTGTCACTACAATCACATAATTTTTAAATTACTTTTTTACTTCCTTTGGTCTTTTCGCACCATATTTAGATCTTCTTTGTGTTCTTCCGGCAACACCCGATGTATCGAGTGCACCACGCACAATGTGGTATCTAACTCCTGGCAAATCTTTAACCCTTCCACCCCTAACTAATACTATCGAGTGCTCTTGTAGATTGTGTCCTTCACCTGGTATGTATGCATTTACTTCGTTTCCGTTAGTCAAACGTACACGCGCTACTTTACGCATTGCAGAGTTTGGTTTTTTTGGAGTAGTAGTGTAAACACGCGTACAAACACCTCGACGTTGAGGACAAGAATCTAAAGCAACCGATTTACTCTTCTTAGTTATTTGAGTTCTTCCTGTTCTTACTAATTGTTGAATAGTTGGCATAATTAATACTAAAAATTACTTGTTTATAAAAATTCCCTATTTTAAGGGGTTGCAAATGTAGTAATAATTTTTTAGAAAAAAAATGTTAATCGATTAATTTTGAATTGTTTTGAGAATATTTTTATAGATTGTACGTTTTATAATATTTTGTCGTTATCTAAAAGATTTATTTTTTGGGCGTTACCTTGTCTCGTCCGAAAAAGACGAAACGAGGTCAGGCTCTATGCTCTCAATTTTTTTCTTGCTCTCGTCAAAAAAGTCGAGAGCAAGAAAAAAGATTTCCGCTTCGATCCTTAACGCAAAAAACTTTAAATTGGTAACAAAATTTATTCGTAACAAGATTCTTTGCGTGAGCGGTTGTAGTGGAGCTCTTTTTGGAAAAGGCAAAAAAAATGCCTTTTCCAAAAAAGCGAGAACGGAAAACGCGACCCAGTCTCGTCTTTTTCTGACGAGACTGGGTCACGCCCAAAAAAATAAAAAATTAATCTACATTTGAACAAAAATTGATATTATTTTGAAGAAGTTTTTAATTTTAATTATTTTAATTAGCTGGAATGTTTCTGGACAAAGCTTGTTTTTAAAAATTTATGGCAAAAACGCTACCGAAACCAAAGTTATAGATTCGATTTCGTACAGCAAAAAAAAATTAAATTCGAAATTGATTTTCGATGAAGTCAATACTATATCTGAAAAGCTAAGTAAATTAGGGTTTATTGACAATATTATTTTAGATCAAAAAAAAATGAATGATTCGGTTTTTGAATTTGATTTTAGTTTGGGAAAAAAAATAAAATTTATACATATATATATAGGTAAAAATTCTGATTTAAAAAATTTGCCCATTTTTGAATCGAAAACAGATACTTTAATTTTGCCATTTAACGATATTGAAAAATATTTGAATCTGTCTATTCAGAAATTAGAACAAAAAGGTTTTGCACTTTCGAAATTGAAATTAAAAGACTTAACAAGAAGAAGAGATTATATTGAAGCCGAATTGTTTTTGGTATCGGATAAAAAAAGAACTTTGAACCATTTTGTTTTTAATGGTTATGAAAAATTTCCGAATGGTTACAAACACAACTTAGAGAAAAAATATAAAAATTCGATTTTTAATCAAGAAAATTTAAAGAAAATTAATACCGATTTGAATAAAATTGCATTCGTAAAGCAAACAAAATTTCCTGAGATTTTGTTTAAAAAAGATTCTACCAATATATATGTATATTTGGAAAAATCGAAATCGAATAAATTTGATGGACTTATTGGATTTTCAAACGATGAGAATCAGAAAACAAAAATTAATGGTTTTGTGGATTTAAATCTAAATAATATTTTGAATGTTGGCGAAAAAATTACAGTTTTTTGGAAAAACGATGGCAAAAATCAAAAAACCTTTAATGCCGCAATAGAGTTGCCTTATATTTTTAGAACCTCGATAGCAACTCGAGCTAGTTTGAATATTTTTAGTCAAGATAGCACTTTTCAAAATTCGAAATCAGAAATTAATCTGGGATATTATCTTGGTTTTAATTCGAAAACCTATTTAGGGTATCAAGAAAGCGAATCGAATGATATTAAGAATACAAATTCGTTAAATTTGACTGATTTTAAAAATAATTTTACAACAATTGCTTTCGAAACAGATAATTATTTATCGAACAAAAATTACAATGATTTTTTTGACAACAAAAACAAATTTCAAATAAAATTTGGATTCGGAGAAAGAAAAACAAAAACAGAGAATTTAGACCAATATTTTGCAAACCTGAATTTCGAACATTATGTTTATGTAAATAAAAATAATGTTTTAAAAATAAAATCAGAAAATTATTTTCTAAAAAGCGATACCTATAAAACCAACGAGTTGTATAGGTTTGGTGGCATTAACTCAATTCGTGGTTTTAGCGAAAACAGTTTGCAAGCCAATTTAGCAAGCACATTAATTACAGAGTATCAATATTTTTTGACGCCAACGTTGTACATTCACTCTATTTTGGACTACGGATACTACGAAGAAAAGATCAATAACACCCAAAATAAACTACTTGGACTGGGTTTTGGCTTTGGATTGGTAACCAAAAACGGAATTTTGAATTTAATTTATGCCAATGGAAGCTCGAACCAGCAACCAATAACCACCTCAAATTCAATTATTCATGTAAGTTTGAACAGAAAATTTTAAAAAAAAATGTTAAATATTAAATTAATATTAAAAAAAGTTAGGTATGTTAACGAATTATTAAGATATTTGTGTTAACTATTCAAACAATTTAAAAATATGAAAAAAAGAATTAATGGTTTGTTGACACTTATGTTAGTGTTGATAACACAAATTACTTTTGCTCAAGACCTTAACATTACGGGTGTTGTGTCTGACTCAAACGGAATACCAGTTCCGGGAGCAAATGTCAAAGTAAAAGGTTCGTCCAATGGTACATCTACCGATTTTGATGGAACCTACAAAATCAAAGCAAGATCTACAGATGTTTTGGTTTACAGCTATCAAGGAATGAACTCGTTAGAGTTAAAAGTTTCTGGTGCAAAAATGAATGCAAGACTTTCTGATAAATCTACAGAGCTGGAAGGGGTTGTTGTTACGGCGTTAAACATTAAAAGATCAGAAAAATCGCTTGGATTTACTGCTCAAACTGTAAAAGGCACATCGTTAACAGAAGCAAGAGAAAATAACTTAGTTAATGCATTAAGTGGAAGAGTTGCGGGAGCTCAAATAACAAGCAGTTCGGGAGCAGTAGGAGCTTCTTCAAGAGTTGTTTTGAGAGGAAATTCAACTATCACTGGAAATAACGAAGCACTATTCGTTGTTGATGGTATTCCTTTTGATAATTCAAATGCATCAAATAGATTGATTGGTGTTGCTAATGTTGGAAATGCAAGTAACTCCGGTGGAAGAGATTTACCAAATGGAATTGCAAGTATTAATCCAGATGACATTGAAACAATTACTGTTTTAAAAGGTCCAACGGCAGCTGCATTATATGGTCTTAGAGCGGCTCAGGGTGTAATAATAATAACTACAAAAAAAGGAAAGAAAAATCAAACTTTAGGTGTGACATTCAACTCAAATATGACTTTTTCAAACCCCCTTATAACACCTAATTTTCAAAATAGTTATGGACAAAGTGGTGATCCAAGTAATGGAAACATATATGAGTTTACCGACGGTGCTTCTACCACAACAGTTGACGGTACAGATGAAAGCTGGGGATTACCATTAGATAAAGGTTTGTCTTTTGTTCAATGGGATTCATACAAATACGGTGGTGCACCAAGGCCTTGGGTGTCACACCCTGATAACGTAAAAGATTTTTATCAAACTGGCATTACAAAAAGTAATACAATTTCATTGTCAGGTGGAAGTGAAAATGCGGACTTTAGGTTCTCAATTGGAAATGTAGATGAAACAGGAATTATTCCTTTCACAGATTTCAAAAAATTTAATGTAACTGGAAATGGAAATCTAAAATTAGGTGAATCGGTTACAGGGGGTGTTGCTTTCGGATACTATAAAGATCAAAGTACAAACTTACCAATTACTGGCTATGATGGAGACAATCCTTTACAACAAACAATATTTTCTGCAAGAAACATTAATTTTAAAGAATTAAGAGATTGGAGAAATCTACCATTAAATGCAAAAGGAACACCTTTAAACTGGAACAATAATTTTCAGAACAATCCTTATTGGGCATTAGAAAACAATAAAAATGATTATAATAGAGAAAGATTAACAGGGAAATTTAATTTAGGATACAAAATTTCAAAAAATCTATCAGTTACTGGAAACGTTGCGATAGACACTCATAACACATTGACTACATCTCGTCAAGCTTTTGGTTCTTTGAATAATAGATTGGGTACAGGCGAAGCTTTAAATGGTAATTTTGATATTACAACGTTAAGATATAGTGAAATAAATGCAGATTTGTTATTAAGTTATAATACAAAGCTAACTGAAAATATCAATTTAACTTTGAACGCTGGAGGTAACAATATGAAAAGGATAAATTCATATGTATATGGTAGAGCAGCTCAATTAGAGTTACCAGGAATTTATAACCTTTCAAATCTTAAAACTGGAGCAGTTTTAATTGCATCAAATAGATATGAAGAACAGCGTATAAATAGTTTATATGGATTTGGACAATTGTCTTATAAATCGTATTTCTTTCTGGACTTTACAGCTAGAAACGACTGGTCTAGTATTTTACCAATCAAAAATAGTTCATTTTTTTATCCATCGGTAAATGCATCATTAGTTTTGTCTGATATTTTCGATACAAAAACATTTGGTCTAGATTATTTAAAAGTAAGAGGAGGTTGGGCAAAAGTTGGTAGTAATGGTGCTCTGCAACCAAACAATATTAATGATATTTATAACTTGACTCCAGGAGGATATGGAACAATTGGTACACTACCAGCTGTTGAATTTAGTAGTACATTGACACCAGAAAGCGTTACGGGTAAAGAAGTTGGTTTAGACATTAATGCATTTAAAAATCGATTGAGATTTTCTACAACATATTACATCCAAGAAAGTCGAGAACTTTTGTTGCCGAATAATGTATCTGCAACAACTGGTTTTCTTACATCATGGTCAAATTCAGCAAACATAGACAATAAAGGAATCGAGGTGCAATTAGGAGTAACTGCAATTAAAACTGAAAATTTTTCATTTGATATTGATTTAAATTTTGCGAAAAATAAAAATGAAGTTGTTTCTCTTGGTGGTATAGATACTTTTATTCTTGGTACTGGTGCTTTCGGAGTGACCGTAGAGGCTAAAGAAGGACTGCCTTATGGTTCAATTGTTGGATTTGATTATATTAGAGATGCTAATAATAATGTAGTTCATAGAAATGGATTACCATTAGGTGAGACTGATTCACAAAAAAGAAAAGTTTTAGGTAATGTAGCACCAGACTGGACAGGGGGTGCAAATTTTACATTAAAATATAAAAATATTGATATATCAACTTTAATTGATGCTAAAATAGGTGGAGATATACATTCATTGACTAATACATTTGGAAGATTTGCAGGTGTTTTAGAAGAAACCTTAGTAGGAAGAGAAGGTGGAATAATCGGAAATGGGGTAAATGAAGACGGTAGCGTGAACAATACTGTAGTAAGTGCTGAAGCATATAATAAAGCGGCTTTTGACGCGAACATACACTCAAGTTCAGTATTTGATGCTTCGTACGTTAAATTAAGACAATTATCAATTGGATATTCTTTTCCTAAAAAATTATTATCAGGCCTTTCTATTAGCGATGTAAAATTCTCAGTTGTAGCAAGAAATTTAGCCATGTTATATAGAAACGCACCTCACATTGACCCAGAAACAGCTTTTAGTTCTGGAAATAATGCATTAGGATTAGAATTTGGTCAAATACCCTCTTCTAGATCTATAGGTTTTAACATAAATATTAAATTTTAATAAAAAGAAAATGAAAAAGAAATCAATTTATTTTTTAATTTTTTCGTTAATCATAAGTGTAAGTTGCACGAAAGATTTTGAAGAGATTAATACTGACCAAAATAGTCCAGCGAGCGTTCGTGCTGATTTATTACTTCCAGGGTTAATTAGAAGTACCCAGACAGCAGTATATCCAATGTTTGGTGATAATGGGGCAACTTGGTCTCAACAAATATCACAAATCGAGTATGTAAGTGAAGAGAGATATTCTCCAAGATTAGCAACAATAAATAATACTTGGAATATACTGTATACTCAAGTAATTGCAGATTCTAAATCGATGACAACATTTTCTCAAACTGAAGGAAATAAAAATTTAGAAGCAATATCACTTATTTTAAGAGCAAATGCATTTCAAACACTCACAGATGTATACGGACCAATTCCATTTACTGAGGCAAACGTAAAAGGGATTAGTAAACCTAAATATGATTCTCAAGAAAATGTTTACAAGGGAATTATTGCGTTACTAACCGAAGCTGATGGGTTAATAGACGTAACGAAAAGTAATGTTCCTGCAGCAGCGGATTTGTTATTTGCTGGAAATTTATCAAAATGGAAAAAATTTGCAAACTCATTAAAATTAAGAGCATTAATTAGAATATCAAAAGCTCCAGGTATTAATAATGCGGCAGAAATTCAAGCTTTAGTAACTGCTGGTAATTTAATGTCATCTGAAGCAGATTCAGCAAAAATTTATAACCTAACAGATCAAGCAAGTGCTCATCCATTTTTTGCAACTTTAGGTAATAGAAAAGAATTTAAGGTAAGTTCTGTATTAGTTTCTAAACTAAACACATACAATGATCCAAGGTTAGCTATCTATGCTGATAAGAATGATGCTGGAATATATGTTGGAAATGTACCTGGTGCTGATACAAGAAATTATCCTGGAACTTCAGCAATTGGTTCTTTTTACAAAAAAGCTGATTTATTTAGCATACTACTTTCATATTCACAAGTACAATTTTTATTAGCGGAAGCAGCTAATGAGGGATATATTGCTAATCCAATTATTTCAGGTACTTTATCACAATCTGAACAATATTTAAAAAATGGTATTGAAGCAAATTTTATCTATAATGGGTTAACTTCTACTGAGGCAACTACATACTCATCACAAAATTTATTTGACTATACGACTCTAACAGAAGGTCGTAAAATTATCGGAGAGCAAGTTTGGCTAAGTACTTACTGTCAAGGGTTTGAACCATGGGTAGAATGGAGAAGAACAAATATTCCTGCATTAGCACCAGTTGTACAAGCATCTTTAAATACTATTCCAGGTCGATATAATTATCCAGCTCTTGAATCTTCCGTGAATCAGGTTAACAATGCTTTAGGATCTGCATTAATAACAGGTGGTGATTTGTTAACATCAAAAGTTTGGTGGGACGTAAACTAAATAATTAAAATATATGAAAACTAAAATAAAAATAATTTCACTAATAAGTCTGTCTTTAGCGTTCTTTTCATGTGAAGAAAATATAACCAGTGATTTTTATCCAGATAATACAAATATTTCAGGATTGGGTGGATATATAACAGTTAAGGAAAAATCAATTGCTTACACAATTGGTAATGGTTCTACTTTCCAATACAAAAATAGTTTTTCTGCTAGTCAAGCTGGAGAAATTAAAATAAGTAAAGTTAATATTTATAAAAGTTACTTAAATACAAAAGGAACTGCTGATGATGTTGATGATGAATTATCGAACGAAATATTGTTCAAAACAATTGATGTTCCGTTAAACAACAATAGTGACAATGTAGTTGTCCCGTTTTCTTTTACTTACCCTGAATTAGTACAGGGTCTAACTATTAATGGAATTAGTGTAGCGCCTTTAGATACTGGTTTAAATATTGGTGATTCATTTAAATTAAGATATGAACAATTAAGGTCAGATGGAAAAACAGTTCAATCATCATCGGCAAGTAACACTACTAAAGTATCAGTTGGCACAAGATTAGCAGGGAAGTACAAGTGTAACGTAGGTATTTATTACAGAATTGGAGTTTTAAGTGCATCATCTGGAGCAGTAAACTGGCCAGCAGCAACTATAATTGAGTCAGTAGATGCTACAACCTATAAAATTGTTGGAAGCATGGGTTTGTTTCCTCCTACTGCTACAGATCCAAACAACATATTGTTTTTAGTTAATGGAAGTGTATTAACATATTCTCCATTACAAACTACAGGTAATGACCAACCTTTTATTACATGTACAAGTAGTCCAGGAAATTTTAATCCTGAAGTATTATGTGGCAGTTCTAATAAAGTCGAATTAGATTTAGTTGGCGGTAAAGATAAGATATTTATGACTTTTGGATATTTATCTCCAAGTGGTCCAAGAGTTTTCTATCAAGAACTAGAAAAAATTGTTGAATAACATAGTTAACTTATTATTATAATAACCACCAAACCTAAAAAACTTGGTGGTTTTTTTATACCCAAAAACTAACAAAAAAAGTGATTTAATATCAATCAGAAAATAGATTTAAGGATATTTAGAAAATAATACAAAGCAAAAACTACAAATTCAAAAATCAAACATTCAACAATTCAACCTCAGCATTTGGATTAAACAAATACATTTTTCCAGAGCTAATTTCTAAACATTCGTATCGTTTTACTCGTAAGGCAATTTTCTTAAAAATCTTTCCATTAGATATTCTAAAAATCGAGTTATATGGAATCTCAAATACATAATTATTGTCTGTTTTATCATCAAATTGTTTCAAGGCTAATGACAAAGTAGCATCAGTATCAGAGCTTGCAGTTGGGTTTTTGAAATGTCTGGCTAACAAAGGCAAAATCGAATTAGGAAAAATCTCAGGTCGAATAAAAGGAACCATCAATCTCTGGAACGTAAATTTCCATTCATTGCCATGGGGTTTTATATTTCTTCCGAATTTTTCGAAAGCTACCAAATGTGCAATTTCATGAACCAAAGTAATCATGAATCGGTATTTATTGAGATTGGCATTGACCGTAATTTCATGTTTGCCCGACAAGCCTTTGCGGTAGTCACCGTGACGGGTTTTGCGTTCGTTAACAATTTTAAGATGTACATTGTTAGCAACGATCAACTCGAATATTGGTTTAACAGCGTGTTCTGGGATATATTTTAATAATGTTTCTGACATTAATTTTCTTTAATCTGGAATAATAATGATTTTGCATTCAATTCAAAAACTACTTTTTTTACAGTTTTTGCTTCCAATTCTTTCAATGCTACTTTTGCAACATTTCCGTCTTGTTTAGCAACTTTTTTATTGTCTGAAAATGTTGTTGGATTTACTGCTTGCGAAATATCTTTGGTAGATGCATCGGCAAGCATATTCAATATCATGTCGGTATTAGTCATATTGTCTCGAAGATTTTCTTTTTTTAAACCTTTTAAGATTTTGTATTCCTTGGTTGTATTTCCTGACCAAGATTTAGAAATTATGTCGGTCAATATCGCAAATTGATAATCTTCTTTCGAACCTCTACTTTTCCAATCATCAGTTAATTCTTTGGGAATTTCAATACTTTTTAAACGTTGATTAATCCAATTTTCATAATAACCTAATTGTAAATATTGTTCTAATGCCCGATCAATTAAAAGTTCTGGATCTTGCATTTCGTCGAGTCTTTCTGATGCAATTTTAGCTAGCCATAGTTTAAAAGATTCAGCTTTTGGCGATGGAATAGATTGTATTAATCGAAAGAGTTGCTAGGTATCTGCACCATCGGTTAGTTGCATTTTGTCATCAGGAGCAATCATTTTCAAACCTTGACAATATGTCACGGTTTGATTTCCTTCGTGTTTTAATCTTTGCTTTAGTTTACTCCAATAGGCACTTAGGTCGACACTTTCTGTCAAAGTTTCTATAACATCTATAATTGACAAAAAACATTTTTCTTGGTTTGAATCCCAAACGGTTCTAACTTTGTTATTTTCGAATAATTGAATTGCATATTCTTGTTTCATAATTTAATTCTTGTATTCTAGGGTGTTTTTTGCGTGAGGGATTGCAACGTAGCTCTTTTTCTAAAGGCTTTTTTTGGCTTTAGAAAAAAGCGGGAGTGAAAAGCCCGACCCCGATTTTTATTCGGGGTCACGCCCACATTTAAATTAATTTATGGTGTCGAACTAGCAACCGACAAAACTTTGCCGTTATAAAATTTATTTCCAGTTAAAGTAAAATCATAGATGTAACTTGCCATTTCTTGTGCAGAAAGTGGGGCTTGATAACCAGGGAAAGCTTCTTGCAACATTTCGGTATTTACAGATCCTAATGCCAAAACATTAAAAGAAATTCCTTGCTCTTTGTATTCTTCGGCTAATAATTCTGACAAGGTTATTATAGCGCCTTTACTTGAACTGTAAGCCGATAGTCCAGCAAATTTAGAACTTCCTTGAATACCGCCCATCGACGAAATCGAAACAACGTGACTTCCTTTTTGCAAATATGGCAAACAGATTCGGGTCAAGCTAGCAACTGCAAAAACATTGACTTTGTAAATGTTTTCGAAATCTTGATTGGTTGTTTCTGCAAATGGCTTGAACAAAAGTGCACCAGCATTATGAACAATTGCATCTACTGTTTTCCAGTTTTTAGATAAAAAATCGGATACTTTTGTTAAATGAGATTCGTTAGATAAATCGACAGCTAGGCAGTTAATATTTTTATGGTTGACCAAAACTTCTGGCGTTTTTCTTGAAATTGCCAAAACTTGATGTCCAGCATTTGCAAATTGAAGTGCTAATTCATAACCAATTCCGCGCGAAGTTCCTGTAATAATTATGTTTTTCATTTTGTATTTATTAGCGAACTATCCATATTATGATTATTCGAAATGTGTTTTATTAAATAAGTTGAGTTTTTTTTCGAAAAGAAAATGTACCAAGTTGTTCGGGGATTTGAATTATAAAAAATATAAAAATCACCATGTTTTAAAAGAGACTTTGGAGATTTTCGATGTGGTAATTTATGAATTGAATCATTAATGTGAAACACAAATTTTTCAACATATGAAATAGCATTTTCGCGATAAATAAAATAATCTTGATTGAATAACTCTTCAATTAAATCATCAAAATAAATCTGAACAAACTTTGTGTAGTTTACAATTACTTCTTCCAAGGTAAACTATTTATTTTGACAATAGCTTTTTTTAAGAATTCTTCTGATGAAATTGAACTTTCAATCTCCAAATCAAATGCATCTTTTGGTAAAAGAACACCAATTTTTTTAAGAAAAGGTTCTAAATCTTCGCCGTATTTTTCGAGATTTATCTTAATGAAAGTTGGGTTTCCATTAATATCGCTTTCGTATTGAATATCTTTTGTAGTTGCCATAATACTATTTTTATCAAATGTAAGAAATATTTCTATTCTATTTAAAATTTCAAAATTTATTAGTTTATTTTTGTATAAAAATAGAAAAAATGTTAGAAAATATTGTTTTAGAAATTGCCGAAAATTCAGATATTGAGGGAATTCTTGACCTACAAGAATTGTATTTAGTTTCTAATTTATCCGAAGAAGAAAAAATTGCTGGTTTTGTAACAACTCCTTTTACAGTGCCACTTCTTGAATATGTTATCAGTCAAAACGGTATTTTTATTGCGAAGTTAAACAATAAAATTATCGCTTATGCTTTTGCCGCTAGTTGGGAATTTTTCTCTCAATATCTAATCTTCGAATACATGATCTCTTTGTTTCCAAGGTTCCAATTTAGGGATTTCGAATTAAACACTGCAAACAGTTTTCAATATGGTCCAGTTTGCATTCACAAAAATTATCGTGGTCAGGGTTTAATAAAAATCTTGTTTGAATATATGCGAATCAATACTTTAGAAAAATATCCATTAGCAGTTACTTTTATCAATAAAATTAATATTCCCTCGACAAAAGCCCATGTCGAAAAACTAAAATGGACAATTATTGACGAATTTTCATTTAACAATAACCAATATATTGTTTTGGCTTATGATATGAATATTGCTGTAGATTAATAATATTTTTTCCAATATTTGAAACATTGAAAAATTGCCATTCCTAGAAATAACAATGGAATTAATGTAGATAAAATTATTTTTGATGCTGATTCGAAATAGGTCTTTACAAAATTGAATGACAAAATCAAAGACAACATACCTAAAAATATTCCAAAAACAGTTCCAAAAACATAGAAATATTTATTGTTTTTTTCGATAGAAATAAATCTTTTATTTAACAAATATAAATTCCACGAAGTCCAAAACGGCAATTGCAAAAAGTTGAAACAATTTAAAATTATTCCTAATGCAAATGGCGTATAATTAATATATTCAGATAATTTATCTTGATAAGAATTTGTTTTGTTTGATTGATAATAAAAAATAAAAGCCAGAAAAAACATAAATACAATTCCGAAAATTTCAATATATTTATTCAATTTTTGATTAGCTGATAGTCGTTTTGCAAAAATTAAAGTAAAATAAATAACAAAAAACTCAATAACAATAATTCCTAGAATATAAAAAATCAAATCATCTATTCCAAATTTTTGATACAATTGAAAACCGACAATATTTAAATATCCAAGTGGAATTGAACCAATAAAACTCACCAGCAAACCAACCAATAAGTTTTTTGTTTTTATCATTTTCTAAAAATTTACAATTTTTCTTGATTGTTCTAAATGTAATTTATATTGTTGCATTCCTGTTTTATGTGTTAAAAAAGGAAAACCCTTTTTGTTGTTTTCGATACTAATTTTATACATATAAGTAATGTGTCGAGCCAATTCTCGCCAAGCAAAAAATATAGAATGTTTTGGATCGTAAATATGGGTTGGCTCGCTTGCAGCACCGTTTAATTCTACGATTGCAAAGTTTTTTCCTGATTCTAATTCAGAGAAATCGTTGTACATAATGTCTAATCTTCCGAAATAAAAACCATCTATTTGCGTACAAATTTCATTAAAAACTGCATTCAATTTCTCTGAAATTAAATGACTTGAATCTAGAAATTTTGCTCCACGAATATGGTTTCCATAAGGAACAAGATTCAGTTTTTCGCCATTTGGTAAAATTTCTTGCAATTTAGTTCCGAATTCTTTCTGCAAAGTTTTAAATTGCATTTCATATCTCGGGATTTGTTTAATTAATTTTTCTATTGTCGATTTTCCGTCACCTGAAACTATAACAAATTCTTTTTCGACAATTCCAGTTATTTTACCAAGTTTTTGATTTGGAAAACGAACATAAAAAACACCAATTTCTTTATCAAAAGGTATAAAATCTTGAATCAAAAAATCGAAATCGGCTTTTTCGTAATAAATTTTTAAGTCGTCAGAATTATATATTTTTTTGACAGCCGAACCACGCAACCCAATGTCAGGCTTGGCAATAAAAGGATATTTTATTTGAGAATTTTCAAGAATATTAAAAACATTATCAAGTGAATTTTTATTGCTAATTAATTCTGTTTTTGGATAATACTTTTCTGGAATCAAGTCATAAATTTTCTTTTTAGACTCCATTATGAATCCACCGTTTTTAATTGTTGGATTAGATGCATTAAAAAAAAATATTGATTTGGATTTTATCGAATACCATGTCCAAAGAAAATAAATAGGCAAATAAACAACGTGCATTGGCCAATATTCCCAATGAAAAAACTTGTGTAAAAAAAGCTTCATTTAAATTGAATTCATAAAATTAAGTTCATTAATCAAATCAAAATAACTCATTTTTGAAATTTGATTTTCTCTAACAAATTGTGTAATGCTCAATGTTTTCAATAATTCATTTCTATTTATTATCAAACCAAAATCGGCATTTTCGCTTTCGGTGTTTTGATGAAAATCAATCATTTTGTGTTCAGAAATATCTTGTGTGTTTGCTATAAAGTCAAAAAACCATCGAGATCTTTTTGAACGAATATCTTTGGAATATAATGTTGATGATGACCAAATATAAAATTGATTTGTATCTAATTCTAGTTTATTTTTTTGGATTTCATTCCATCGCAATTGATATAATTTATTTTCTTGAAATAAAACCAAAGTAAAAGGTGCTACATTTTCGAGATTGATTTCTTTCCAATAATCAATTGCTGAATGGTTACTCATCATTTCTAAAACGATTAAACCGCGACTTTTTTGGTAACTTTCTTTTTGAATGTGTTTTTCTTCGGCACCGTTTAGCAATACCAAGGCATTACCAAGCTCATCGGCAACAAACCAAGTTCCGCCAGCATTTGGGTCTTTTGGAAAAATTAAATTTTTATTATTTACAAAGTACTTTTGGGGTTCGATTGCAAGTCTATCGGATTGTTCATCTCGATTGGATGTGATAATTATTTTATCATTTAATTTAACAAAACTTACTGTACACATTGGTTTCTATATTCGATTGTAGAACGTGCAACGCCAAAATTAGCACCTATTTTGATGTTTTCTGACATTAAAATCGCAACCTTAATCAAAGCTTGATGGTGTATGCAATGTTCTAAATTGTATAATAATTCTCTGTTATAATTACTTTCTATCAATATTTCTTCTCCATCAATAACTTGTTGTAAATTAATTTTTTTGTTCTGTTTGTCTAATTTAATTTTGATTTTTTGAATTTCTTTGATTGCAAAATCAGAGTTTTGTTCAATAATTTTATTTCGATTTCGGTTGTCATAATTAACAATTCCAGAATCATATTGGTTCTCTAAACATTGAAACATTTCAAGAATATGTCTAGTATGCTCGCCAATTGTGGCACAACTTAGTTCTGGACAAGGTTTTGAATATTCAGAATCTGAAATTTGGTTAAGTAAATCGACCAATTCGTCTAGAGAATTATGTATAGAATTGATTAGCATAGATTGATTGTTTTGGTTTTTTAAACAATTACGAAAAATATTGTTTAATGGTTTGACATCAAATTTAAAAAAACCTTAGGTATTTTAATACTTTTTAACATTTTTTGTTAAACAAAAAACAATAAAAAGCCTTTAATAAATTGAAAGAATTTTTATAATTGTTTTTTATTATTAAAAAAATGGCTGTAGTCTAATTAATATATGAATTTTATTTTAGCGACAGATTTCACAGATTATCACAGATTTTTTTATTATCGAATATTAAAAACACTTTAAATCTGTAGCAAAAAGTTTTTATATAAATATACTTTATAGACCAGAGCCAAAAAAATTAAATCCTTAGTTTTAATAAATCGGGAATTTTATTTCGTTGATTATAAATAAGAAACAAACAACAAATTAAAGTAATTAAAGCCAAAGTAAAAAGAGTTCCATCATCATTTTGCACTACAATCCCTAATATAAATAAATGAGATAAAATTGCTCCAAACATAGTTCCTAGTCCTAAAAAGGCTCCAATTAATGTTGTTCTTGGAATTAAAATTAAAATAGAAGCTAATAATTCTGTAATTCCAGAGCCAATTCTCCCAAATGGTTCTATACCAAGTTTAGAGAATATAAAAATACTTTCATTGGCACCCGAGAATTTGAAATATAGAGTTTGAACAAGAATTGTAACCGCTATAAGTTTAACAATCCAAATAATTACTGATTTTTTCATTAGATTTTTTTTTAAGTTATTTTGAAACTTTTGCCCAATTAGACTCTGCATTTTTCTTTAAAATTTCTTCGTTTTTGTTCCAAGATTTTAAAGTATTAATGAAAAATGCATTGTAAAAAAGATATAACTTTCCGTTAATAATCTTGAAAGTTGAGGGGTTTATTTCGACTTTTTCAGAACTATTTCCCATAGCAAAAGCACACCATCCACCATATTGCGGTTCGAAACTTGAGGGGTTTTTCAAAAATAAATCTTTGTTAACTTGCGAAGAAAAATTATAGATTACTCCATCGTAGGTAGTTGCAAGTGAAGCTTTACCTTCAACGGCCTTTTTTTGATTAAAGTAGGCAACTGGATCATAACCTTGAATAGCAATTTTATTTTCTAAATTGTATTCTTTAATCCTTTTGGCTACTGATTGACCAAATGATATTGTTGATAATAAACCAACAAAAAAAATGATTACTGTTTTTTTCATTATTTCTTTTTAAATTATAATGCAAATATAAATCAGCTGTAAAAGATTAAATGTCAGGTAGTTTACTTTTGGATGAAAATAAATTTATAACAATGAAATATCATCAATAATAATCTCTTTTCTGTTGTAATATATCAGGTTTTTATTTTCTAATTCATTAAGCAATAAAGTGGCTGTTTGTCTAGAAGTACAAATAATTTGAGCAATGTCTGTTTGAGTTAAATAGTTGTCAATTGTTACTTTGTTACCATTTTGTTTGCCTTCTTTTTCAGCCCATTCTTTTAAAAATGAAACCAGTCTTGATTTTGCATCTTTAGAGACCAAATTAGAATAATTATTCTTGAAACGTTTCATTCTTAAACCAACAAATTTTGTGTAAGACAACGCTAACGCTGAATTTTTTGACAATAGATCTTCAAAATCAGACATCAAAAAACTACAAATCGAAACCTCATCTGTTAAAGCTTTTGCATACTCATTAACTTCTTTATCATGTTCTAAAGCTAATTCTCCAAATAGATCACCTTTTTTAAGAATTTCTTTAATAGTTTCGTTTCCATCATTATCAATAGAAACGATTTTTATATTTCCTTTTTTTAATAAAAAAATTCGAGGCAAATCTGATGCTGAAAAATAAATCACATCTCCTTTTTTGGCTTTTTTAAAACCTACAATAATGCACAATTGCTTGATTTGAGACATGCTTAATGTCCAAAATAACTTATGATCTCTTAGATACCAATATTTTAATTCGTCGTACATTAATTTAAGGATTGGATTATTTGTAAATATAAAAAATAGCTGTCAATAAAAAAATCCTTTCAAAAATTAATCTTGAAAGGATTTAAAAAACATAATGTTTTATGACTATGCAATCAAAGTTCTAGAAATTACAATTTTCTGAATTTCAGAAGTTCCTTCATAAATTTGAGTAATTTTGGCGTCACGCATCATTCTTTCTACATGATATTCAGATACATATCCGTTTCCACCATGAATTTGTACTGCTTCGATTGTTGTGTCCATTGCAACTTGCGAGGCAAAAAGTTTGGCCATAGCTCCAGATTGTGAAATGTCTTTGCCTTCGTCACGCTCGCAAGCGGCTTTTAAAACCAACATTTTGGCAGCCATAATATTGGTTGCCATATCGGCTAATTTAAATGCAATTGCTTGATGTTTGAAAATTTCTTTACCAAATGCTTTACGTTCTTGCGAATATTTTAATGCTAATTCGTAAGCACCAGTTGCTATTCCTAATGCTTGAGAAGCAATACCAATTCGACCACCATTCAAAACATTCATAGCGAATGCAAAACCAAAACCATCTTCTCCAATTCTATTTTCCTTAGGAACTTTAACATCAGTAAACATTAAAGAATGCGTATCAGAACCACGAATTCCCATCTTCTTTTCTTTTGGACCAATATCAAAACCAGCCCAACCTTTTTCTACCAAAAAAGCATTGATACCTTTGTGACCTTTGTCTATATCAGTATGAGCAATAACTATATAAGTCGATGCAGATGAACCATTTGTAATCCAGTTTTTTGTTCCATTTAACAAATAATGGTCACCTTTGTCAATAGCTGTAGTTTTTTGAGAAGTTGCATCAGAACCTGCTTCTGGCTCAGAAAGACAAAATGCACCAATTTTTTCTCCTTTTGCAAGAGGTACCAAATATTTTAATTTTTGTTCTTCGTTGCAATATTTTTCGATTCCAGCACAAACTAATGAATTATTTACTGACATAATTACAGCAGCCGAAGCATCGATTTTAGACAATTCGGTCAAAGCCAATACATACGAAACGCTGTCTAGTCCAGATCCACCATATTTTGGATCAACCATCATTCCCATAAAACCTAAATCAGCCATCATTTTGACTTGATCTGTCGGAAATTTAGAATGTTCGTCTCTTTCTATAACTCCTGGCAATAACTCTGCAACTGCAAAATCGCGAGCCGCTTGTTGTATCATTAATTGTTCTTCGTTTAAATTGAAATCCATTTTATTGTAGGTTTATTTGTTTATAGAAATTTAACTGCAAAAGTACTTATTAATAATTAAAATTTCAAACGATTTCGTAATTTTAGATTTTGTTTAAAGATTTATATCAAATAATGATTATGAAAAATACTAATGTTAAAATTTAAATTTTTATATTATTATCAAAAATAAAAGCTTAAATTCGTAATAACTAAATTAAAATCCCCAATTATGAAAAAATTATTAATCATTTTAAGTTTATTGCTTTGTGCATGTTTAAATGTTAACGCTCAAAAACAAATAGATGTAGACGGTGTAATCGTCCCTAGATTTATTAAATTTGAAAATCGTGACATAGAATTGAACGGAATCGGTATTAGAACAAAATTATGGTTTGATGTTTATACGCAAGCTTTGTATCTAACTAAACTTTCTCAAAATCCAGTTGAAATTTTAGAAAGCAACACGACAATGGCTTTAAGAATTCAAATAACTTCGTCGCTAGTTACCTCAAAAAAATTTTCAAAGTTACTTTCAAAAGGTTTTTTAAAATCAAACGGCGAAGCAGAGTTTATTAAGTACAAAGAAGGTTTAGATTTAATAGAAAAATTCATTAATACGGAACAAATTGTTGAAAAAGATGTTTTTAATTTAGTTTACAATCCATACGATGAGTCAATGTGGATAATTAAAAATGATATTCTGAAAGGTAAAATTCCGGGTAAAGGTTTCAAGAAAGCATTTTTTGGAATTTGGTTGTCTGAAACTCCTATTGATGAAAATTTAAAAAATGATTTACTTGGAAAAAATTAATAATGTTTAAAATAATATTTTTCTTAAATAAAATAAATAGAAATAATTTTATCCTTAATCTAAATCTCTAAAATTAATATAATTTAATATGAAAAAAATAATTGTAGTTTTAGTTTGTTTATTGATAAATCAAACCTCAAATTTATTTGCCCAGAAACAATTTGATGTAAAAGGCATTGTTGTGCCAAGATTTATTAAGTTTAATGATAGAGATTTAGAATTAAATGGGTATGGGACACGTTCTAAACTATGGATTGATGTATATGTTCAAGCTCTTTATCTATCAAAACTATCACAAGATCCAAAAGAAATTCTAGAAAGCGATACCGAAATGGCGGTTCGAATTCAAATCATATCATCGTTAGTAACTTCAAAAAAATTATCAAAAGCATTTAATAAAGGTCTAATAAAATCAGTCGGTGAAGAGAATATATCTAAAATTCAAACACAAGCAGATTTGTTAGACAAAATGATTGCAAGAGAAGATACCAAAGAAGGCGATTTTTTTAATTTAATTTATAGCCCAACAGAAACCTCAATTCTAGTTTTTAAAAATGACAAATTACAAGGTAAAATTGAAGGATTCGAATTCAAAAAAGCTTTATTTGGCATTTGGTTATCAGACGATCCTGTTGATAAAGATTTAAAAAATGATTTATTAGGGAAAAATTAAAAACAATGGTTATGATCTAGTCAATATATGATTTTTTTCAGCAACAGATTTCACAGATTATCACAGATTTTTTTTTTGAATAGTAAAAATCCTATAAATCTTTCAAATTTGTGGCGAAATTTTTTTACTTAAATATACTTTCTAGACCAGAGCCAAAACAATTTATAATAATCAAAAGCCTTGAAAATTTAATTTTCAAGGCTTTTTTTATTTCAATAAAAAATCAAAATTAAGCAAAGCTGTATTAAAAGTATATATTTGCATAAAAATTAAACAATTCCTAAAAAATGAAAGATTTACTTGATAAATTCGAAAATAAAAAACCAGAAATAATTTTTAATTGGAAAGATTCAGAAACCGAAGCCGAAGGTTGGACAGTTATTAACTCACTACGAGGTGGCGCAGCTGGCGGTGGAACCCGAATGAGAAAAGGTTTGGATATAAACGAAGTTTTGTCTTTGGCTAAAACTATGGAAGTGAAATTTTCGGTTTCGGGACCAGCAATTGGTGGTGCAAAATCAGGAATTAATTTTGACCCGAATGATCCACGAAAAAAAGGAGTTTTGCAACGTTGGTACAAAGCAGTTTCACCTTTATTGAAAAGTTATTATGGGACTGGTGGCGATTTAAACGTTGATGAAATTCATGAAGTGATCCCAATGACCGAAGAATGCGGCGTTTGGCATCCGCAAGAAGGCGTATTTAATGGACATTTTAAACCAACCGAAGCAGATAAAATTAACAGAATTGGACAATTGAGACAAGGTGTTGTAAAAGTTATCGAAAATCCAAAATTCTCTCCAGATGTTGCCCGAAAATACACAATTGCAGATATGATAACTGGATATGGCGTTGCAGAAGCAGTGAGACATTTCTATAATATATATGGTGGATCTGTAATCGGCAAAAAAGCAATCGTTCAAGGTTTTGGAAATGTTGGTTCTGCTGCAGCATTTTATTTAGCCGAAATGGGAGTCAAAATTATAGGAATTATTGACAGAGATGGCGGCATAATTAACGAAGAAGGATTTTCATTCGATGAGATTAAAAATTTATTTCTGAATAAAGATGGAAACAAATTAGTAGCCAATAATATGATTCCATTCGAAGAAATCAATCAAAAAATCTGGAAAATTGGTGCAGAAATTTTCACGCCCTGTGCAGCCTCTAGATTAGTTACACAATCGCAAATCGAATCGATGATTACCTCTGGATTAGAAGTTATATCTTGTGGTGCAAATGTACCTTTTGCCGATAAAGAAATCTTTTTTGGTTCAATCATGGAAAACGTTGACAGCAAAGTAAGTTTGATTCCAGATTTTATTTCAAATTGTGGAATGGCTAGAGTTTTTGCTTATTTTATGGAGAAAAAAGTTCAAATGACCGACGAAGCAATTTTTGAAGATACTTCAAATATTATAAAAAATGCAATTGCAAAAGCACATTCATTAAACAATTCTAAAACCAATATTAGTGCAACAGCATTTGAAATTGCTCTAAAACAATTAACTTAAAAATTCAATCTATTAAAATAAAAAATTTATTTAATTATTATAAAGTCATAATAATTAAATAGATTTTTTTTGCTAAATTTTAAGATACTTCTAACATTTTAATTTTCAGTATTCAACATTGACCAAAGTTTATCTTTCAATTCTAACAAACCTTGTTGTGCTACCGATGAAATCAGCATGTACGGAATGTTTTTGAAATCTTTATCTAATTGGGTTTTCAATTCAATTTTCAATTCCTCATCCAACATGTCACATTTAGAGATGACCAACATACGTTCTTTATCAAGCATTTCAGGATTATATTTTGTTAATTCGTTGACCAAAATATCATATTCGGCTTTGATATCTGCTGTGTCAACTGGAACTAAAAACAACAACGTTGAATTTCGTTCTATATGTCGCAAAAAATAGTGTCCAAGCCCTTTTCCTTCGGCTGCACCTTCAATAATTCCAGGAATATCTGCAATTACAAACGATTGAAAATCTCTGTAAGAAACAATTCCAAGATTTGGTTTTAAAGTCGTAAAAGGATAATCGGCAATTTTAGGTTTTGCAGAAGTCAAAACAGACAATAAAGTCGATTTTCCAGCGTTTGGAAAACCAACCAAACCAACGTCAGCAAGAACTTTAAGTTCTAGTATTACGTCCATTTCGATTCCCGGCAAACCAGGCTGAGAATATCTTGGGGTTTGATTTGTCGATGAACGAAAATGCCAGTTTCCGAGACCACCCTTCCCTCCTTTTGAGAGAATTTGTTTCTCGCCGTCTTCGGTAATTTCGAACAAAATTTCGTCAGTTTCTTTATCGCGAACAACGGTTCCTAAAGGCACTTCTATAAATTTATCATCACCATCGGCACCTGTACTTCTATCGCCGCCGCCATCACCGCCATGACCCGCTTTTACGTGTCTTGCAAATTTTAAATGAAAAAGTGTCCAAAGACCTTTGTTTCCAACTAAATATACGTGTCCGCCACGACCACCGTCGCCACCATCAGGACCACCTTTTTCAATAAATTTTTCTCTGTGCAAATGTGTAGATCCTTTTCCGCCTTTTCCTGACGAAACATATATTTTTACGTAATCTACGAAATTTCCTTCTGTCATTTTTTTAAGTATTCAGTCTCATTGATAGTTTTTAGTGCAAGGTGCGACTAGTAACTGTATTTGAAACTATTTTATTCACGCAATGATTTTACCATTACTTTGTCAATCATTACGCCATCCATATCGATTACTTCTAACTCAAATTTTTGCCAAATAAGTTTTTCGCCTTGTTTTGGAATATGCGATAATTCGGTCATTATTAAACCTGAAAGCGTAGTAACTTCATAATCATTTATCAAATCGTCTAACTCGAAATAGGTTAAAAAATCGTGTAAAGAGTAATGTCCATCGACTAGCCAAGTTCCATCTTCACGTTCTTGAAGTATGAAATCATCTTTATAAAAATCTGATGCATCGCCAACAAGTGCCTCTAGAATGTCATTCAAAGTTAAAATTCCTTGAAAATCTCCATATTCATCAGAAATAAAAGCATAATGAATGCCACTCTTTTTGAAATTTTCTAAGGCTTTATAAGCCGTAGTTTGCTCCATCATATAGGGCGCTTCGGTTAAAATTGCAGCTAGACTAAAGCTGTCTTTATCTATATTCGAAAAAATATTTTTAAGGTTAACAACGCCAACTATTTCATCATAATTTTCGCCATAAACCGGATAAATAGAATGCAATTCTTTAAGCATTAATTCTTTAACTTGTATTTTATTGGAATTTAATGGAATAAAAACTACAGACTTTCTGTGTGTCATTAGCGAATTTACTTTTCTATCACCAATATGAAAAACACGTTCCACAATGTCTTGTTCAATTTCTTGAACTTCGCCACCCTCGGTACCTTCTTTTATAATTGCTTTAATTTCTTCTTCGGTTACTTTTCCGTCAGCGGTTGGCTTGATATTCAATACTTTAAGAATCGCATCGGTTGTTGTAGTAAGCAACCAAATAAAAGGTGCAGTTACAATCGAAACCATTTTCATGGGTACTGCGACCGCTTTTGCAATAGCTTCTGGATGGTTCAATCCGATTCGTTTTGGTAATAATTCGCCTAATACTAATGAAAAAAATGTTAATATAACAACGACAATCCCAACAGATAAATTGGCAGAATAAGGTTGCAAAGTCACAAATCCATCAAGAAATAATCTGACATCATCGGTTACTTTGTCTCCTGAATACAAACCAGTCAAAATACCAATTAAAGTAATACCAATTTGGACTGTTGATAAAAATTTATTTGGAGAATTGGCTAAATCTAATGCTGTTTTGGCACTTGTATTACCTTTTTTAGCTGCCAATTCAAGTCTGTTTTTTCGTGCTGAAATCAATGCAATTTCTGACATTGAAAAAACTCCGTTTAAAAGAATTAAAAAGAAAATTATTATTATTTCCAATTTTTGTTTATTTGGTTACTACTTTGTTTATTTAAAAACACTTTTTTTTTGCTAAATTACAAATTATCAATTACATTGCTCAATCTAATAGTGATTTCTTGGATTGTTCCAATGCCGTTAACAGAGTGGAATTTATTTTGTTTCACATAATAATCCATCAATGGTGCAGTTTTTTGATTGTATTCGTCATATCGATTTCTGATTTTTTCTTCGTCTTGATCATCTGGTCTTCCTGAAGTTTTGCCTCGTTCTAATAATCTTTGAACCAAAATCTCATCATCTGCTTCGAGTGCAATTGTTGCTGTAATTTTTTGGTTTTTGGTTGCCAAAAAACCATCTAAAGCTTCTGCTTGCGCCAAAGTTCTTGGGAATCCATCAAATAAAAATCCAGCTGAATTTTGATTTTTTTCGACTTCTGAATTAAGCATTTTTATGGTTACTTCATCTGGTACCAAATCGCCGTGATCCATAAATGTTTTTGCCAATTTACCTAAATCGGTTTCGTTTTTTATATTAAATCTAAAAATATCTCCTGTCGAAAGATGTGTTAGATTGTATTTTGTCTTCAAAAATTCGGCTTGAGTGCCTTTGCCTGCTCCGGGTTTACCGAATAAAACGATGTTGATCATTTTTTTTAAATTGTATATTGTAAGTCGTAAGTTTAAGGTTGCGTTTTGAAATTAAAATCTAGAAACTACAACACTATTCGGCTAATTGGTAAACATCTTGAAGATTTCTACCTAAACCATCATAATCTAATCCAAAACCGACTATGAATTTATCTGGAATTCTGATTCCGATATAATCTAATTTTATGTCTTTTTTGTATGCATCTGGTTTAAAAAACAAAGTTGCAATTTTTAAATGTTTTAATTTTTGATTTTTTAATATGGCTTTTAACTCTTCGATGGTATTGCCAGTATCGACAATATCTTCTACAATAACTACTGTTCTTCCTTCGAGATTTTGGTTCAAACCAATTAATTCTTTAACTTCGTTAGTCGATTTTGTACCTTCATACGAAGCCATTTTAACGAAACTAACTTCGCACATTCCTCGATATCTTTTCATTAAATCGGACAAAACCATAAACGAACCGTTAAGCACACCAATAAAAACAGGGGTTTCGTCAAAAAAATCATCATCCATTTGTTTTGCCATGCTCGAAATCGCAAAACCTATCTCTTCTTCAGAAATAAATGGAACAAAATGTTTGTCGTGAAGTTGTATCATTTTTTAGTTTTAAAAATAATTTGCAAATATACTATTTAGCAATTGATATTTGATATTTTTACGATTCTAAATCAAATTGATTTTCTACCTAATATATATGTCAAAAATTTTAATCATCGGAACGGTTTGGCCCGAACCCAATTCGACAGCTGCTGGAAACCGAATGTTACAGATAATTGAACAATTTCAGATTCAAAAATTTGAAGTTATTTTTGGTTGTGCCTCTTCGATTGGCGAATTTTCGTTTGATTTAAAATCTATAAACGTCAAAATGGTTGCTATTGAGTTGAACAATTCGAGTTTTGATGATTTTATTTTTGAATTAAAACCTGATATTGTAATTTTTGATCGCTTTATGATTGAGGAACAATTTGGTTGGCGCATTGCCGAAAATTTGCCGAATTGTTTACGAATTCTTGATACCGAAGATTTACATTTTGTAAGAAACACTAGATTCGAAAACTTTAAAAAACAAACAACTACTTCAAATAATGATTATTTAAAGTCCGATTTGGCAAAACGCGAAGTTGCATCTATACTTAGGTGTGATATTTCGCTAATTATTTCGGAAGTTGAATTGGAAATTTTAATTAATGTTTTTAAAATTGATCCAATAATTTTGCATTATTTGCCATTTTTATTAGATGAATTAAAAGATAATGATTTGGATACTTTTCCGTCATTCGCCGAAAGGCAACATTTTATAACGATAGGTAATTTTCGTCACGAACCCAATTGGAATGCAGTTTTGTACCTGAAAGATACAATTTGGCCATTAATAAAAAAGCAACTTCCAGAGGCCGAAATGCACATTTATGGAAGTTATGTGACCGAAAAAGCAATGCAATTGCACAACGAAAAAGAAAAATTTTTGATAAAAGGTCGTGCCGAAAACGCTAAAGATATAATTAAAAAAGCTAGAATTTTATTGGCTCCAATTCGATTTGGTGCTGGGATAAAAGGCAAACTCACTGATGCAATGCAATGCGGAACGCCAAGTGTAACAACAATAGTTGGTGCAGAATCGATGTCGGGAAATTTTGCTTGGAATGGAAAAATTATTGATGACCAAATTGAGTTTGCAAATGCAGCTGTCGAATTGTATTTGGATGAAAACCTGTGGAAATCGGCACAAAAAAACGGAATCGAAATTATAAATAATCGTTTTAACGCAGTAATTTTCGGGAAAATGTTTATCAATAAAATTATTAATGTTAAAAATGATTTACAAAACCATCGAACAAATAATTTTATTGGCGGTATGTTGCAAATGCAAACTTTAAAAAGCACAAAATATATGAGTAAATGGATTGAAGAGAAAAATAAATAATTGGTTCAGGTAGCAGATTTCAGATTTTCAAATAAAAATAAAAATGAATTTTGAATTTTATAATAAAATAAAAAACAGTACTTCGCACACTAAAAGCCGTTATGATAATGCAAATTTTGTTTTGCAAAACTTGAACTTATTGCCAAATTTGATTGCACATTCATTTGATGTAAATGACAAAAGTCATCATCGTGCTGCAGCGATTTTAGATATAGTTTTCGAATTGCAATTTGGATTGATTTATCAATTTAAAAATTCGATTTTAAATGATTTGCATATTTTGAAAAACGATTCTGCCATTCGGCATATATCAAGATTAGTAATGTTTTTAATTTAAGAAAATTCTAAAAAAATCAAACCAAACTCCAATTTTCTAACTGAAAATCAATTAGAAAAAGTTACTGAAGTTTGTTTTGATTGGTTAATTGCTGATTATCGTGTCGCTGTAAAACAACACGCAATATATATTTTGTTCGAAATTGGTAAAACCCAAGATTGGATTTATCCAGAATTGAGAATTATTCTCGAGAAAGATGCCAAAGATTGTTCGCCTGCTTATAAATCGATTGCAATTAGGATTTTGAAAATTATTTGAATTACATAAAATTAAAAAATAATTTTTCGAAGATTTTCATCTGAATTTCATTAGGATAATTTTAAATTTGTTTAATGAAAATTAAATTTTAAATATCTACTTTCTAAATAATTAAAACGTTTTTAACTATTTTTCATTTATTTGATTCGGCAATTTGATAAATAAATGCGTTATTAAAAATTTATAAAACTTAAACCGAACACTATATAAAATAATTTATAATAAAACCTAAACAATATGGCATTAGAATTTGACAATCAGATAGAAATTATCGAAGTAATGGAAGGATATTTAGTTAATTCTCGTCCGCCTGAAGAAATTCGGAATGAAATAGATATTAATTATAAAATTGAAAACCAAAGTATAATCGTTTTTGAAATCCGACCTAAATGGAATGATAAAACCGAAAAAATTGAAATCAATATCGCTAAAGCAACTTTCGTAAAAACTGACAATATTTGGAAAATATTTTGGTTTCGTTCTGACGAAAAATGGCATAATTACAAGCCAAATCCAACTGCAAAATTTCTAAAAGAATTTGTGAAAGTCATTGAAGAAGATAAACACAATTGTTTTTGGGGATAATAGTTAGCAAAGTTTTTCTAGCATTTTTTAAAATGGATTTTAGATTGATTAGTTGATAAATCAAAATAATATTCACTAAAAATATATTAATATCAGTGAACGTATTCACTGAATTAATGCTAATATTGGTGTATACAATCACTAAATATATATTAATATTAGTGAATTAAAACTTTTTATATATCTTTGTTGAAACTTAAAGCGATGATTTCAAGAAGATTATTACAAAATGTAAAAGCGCGATTAAACAAAGGCAAAGTTATTGTCTTAATTGGTCCACGCCAAGTTGGTAAAACTACAATGGTTAATGAATTATTGAAAAACGAATCTTTTTTGTTTTTAGACGGAGATGATTCCTCAGTTTGTGATGTATTATCGACAGCAAATACAGAAACCCTAAAAAATATTATTGGCAATTACAAATATGTTTTTATCGACGAAGTCCAACGCATTCCGAATATTGGTCTGAAGTTGAAAATTATTGTCGATCAAATTAAAAATATTCAAGTAATTGTTAGTGGTTCATCTGCATTAGACATTAGCGACTTAACTCAAGAGCCATTGACTGGACGCAAGTTTGAATTCCAAATGTTTCCGATATCTTGGAACGAATTCGAAACGAATGTAGGTTATATGAAAGCACAACAACAACTTGAATTGCGAATGTTGTATGGTATGTATCCTGATGTAATAAACAATTTTGGTAATGAATATGAAATCTTGAAAAACCTCGTTTCGAGTTATTTATACAAAGATATTTTGGCTTTGACAGGAATTCGAAAATCTGATGTTTTAGAAAAAATTCTACAAGCATTAGCTCTTCAAGTTGGCAGTGAAGTCAGTTACAACGAAATTGCTCAACTAGTTGGTATTGATAAAAATACGGTCAATAATTACATAAATTTACTTGAAAAAAGTTATGTAATTTTCAAATTAAACAGTTTTTCTAGAAATGCCAGAAACGAAATAAAAGCAAACAGAAAAATTTATTTTTATGACAATGGCGTTCGCAATATGTTGATTGGAAATTTCAATAATTTATCGTTGCGACAAGACAAAGGTGCTTTATGGGAAAATTTTATGGTTGCCGAAAGAATGAAATTATTGAGTTACGAAAACAGCAATAAGCGACCTTATTTTTGGCGCACCACGCAACAACAAGAAATAGATTATATCGAAGTTGATGCCGATGAAGTCAACGCATTTGAAATAAAATGGAAAGTCAAAAAAGCAAAATTACCCAAAAGCTTTTCTGATTATTATACTGGAAGTTTCTCGGTTATTACTGCCGAGAATTTCAGAGATTTTTTGAAGTTATAGTTTTCGTAATTGCTTTTTAAAAATCGATTTCTATTGAATTATTTTTATTTAACAATAAACTTTTCACAACAAATCGAAAACAAATTTATTTTTAAAAACAAATTACTAAATTTCTTTTAAATAAATCAATAATAAGCCACATTTTCTTATTTTTGAACAATGAAATATGTTTTATTTTTTTTGTTACCAATAATGATGCAAGCCCAAACCAATCTCGAAAAAGCCGAAGCTTATTTCAAATCAGGAAAATTTGTGCAAGCTTTGCCATTATTTGTCGATTTATTGTCAGAAAATCCTAATAATGTTCAAACTTTAGAATATTTGGGCGACATTCACGGCAGTCTCAGAAATTGGGACAAAGCCATTTCATACTACAAAAAACTAAAAACATTAAAACCAACCGAAGCCAATTATCATTTTAAATATGGTGGTGTTTTAGGAATGAAAGCCAAAGATGCCAATAAAATTGCTGCATTAGGAATGCTTCCTGAAGTCAGAAAATCATTCGAAAAAGCAATAGAACTAAATCCAAAACACATTCAAGCACGTTGGGCATTGGTCGAATTGTACATTCAATTGCCAGGAATAGCTGGTGGAAGCGAACGAAAAGCCAGAAAATATTCAGATGAATTGTTAGCAATTTCTCCAGTCGATGGTTATTTGTCGAAAGGTCGAATTGAAGTTTATTTTGATAATTATGACAAAGCCGAAATTCAATTATTAAAAGCATACGAAATTGGAAATTCGAAAACCACTTTTCTAAAACTATATGATTTGTATCAAAACAAAATCAAAGATTACAAAAAAGCATTACAATTAAAAAAAGAATTTGAAAAATAATTAAGTTGTAAGTTGTAGGTTGTAAGTTTTTTTGCGACATACAACTTACAACCTACAACTTACAACTAAAATGACAACACATTTTATCGCAATTGGCGGATCAGCAATGCACAATCTTGCATTAGCGTTGCACAACAAAGGTTACAAAGTCACAGGTAGCGACGACGCAATTTTCGAACCATCGAAATCTCGATTGGACAAAAAAGGAATTTTACCAGTAGAATTAGGTTGGTTTCCAGAAAAAATCACGCAAGATATCGAAGCTGTAATTCTAGGAATGCACGCCAAAGCCGATAACCCAGAGTTGTTGAAAGCACAAGAACTAGGTTTAAAAATATATTCTTATCCTGAATTTTTATACGAACAATCCAAACATAAAACACGTGTTGTTATTGGTGGTTCTCACGGAAAAACAACCATAACGTCTATGATTTTGCACGTAATGCATTATCACAATATTGCCGTCGATTATATGGTAGGCGCACAGCTCGAAGGTTTTGACACGATGGTTCATTTGACCGAAGAAAACGATTTTATGGTACTCGAAGGCGATGAGTATTTGAGTTCGCCAATCGATCGAAGACCAAAATTCCATTTGTATCAACCTAATATTGCTTTGATTTCTGGAATTGCTTGGGATCATATTAATGTTTTTCCGACTTATGAAAATTATGTCGAACAATTCGAAACTTTCATAAAAATGATTACCAATGGTGGAATTTTAATATATAATGAAAACGATTCAGAAGTAAAACGTGTTTCGGAATCGGCAACAAATCCGATTAGAAAATTGCCATATTCGACACCGAATTACAAAGTCGAAAACGGAATAACTCTACTTGAAACTCCAGAAGGCGATATGCCAATTGAGGTTTTTGGAGCGCACAATCTCAACAATTTGGCTGGTGCAAAATGGGTTTGTCAAAATATGGGCGTCGACCAAGATGCTTTTTACGAAGCGATTGCAAGTTTTAAAGGTGCAAGCAAACGACTTGAAAAAATTGCCGAAAGCAAAACCAAAGTTGCCTATAAAGATTTTGCACATTCGCCAAGCAAAGTTGCCGCAACGACCAAAGCTGTCAAAGAACAATTTCCTGATAGAACATTGGTGGCTTGTTTAGAGTTGCACACTTACAGCAGTTTGAACGCAGAATTCTTGAAAGAATATGAAGGCGCACTTGAATTTGCTGATAAAGCCGTAGTTTTTTATTCGCCCGATGCAGTTAAAATTAAGCAACTCGAAGAAGTTTCTTACGACCAAATTGCAAAAGCATTCAATCGTGAAGATTTGATAATTTATACCAATCCAAAAGATTTCAAGGACTATTTATTTAATTTGAATTTAGAAAATTCGGCTTTATTGCTAATGAGTTCTGGCAATTACGGCGGTTTGAATTTTGACGAAGTTAAGTCTCTTATTGAGTAGTTTTCAGTCGCAGTCTCAGTTTTCAGTTGAGAATCTAAAAGCAAAAATCAAAAATGGAATATTTAAATCTAAAAACATTATCTAAAAATATAACTTCTGCTAAATTAAAACAAGCATCGAAAATAATAATTCGTGATGTTGATGAAGAATCAAAAAATAAATTTGTTGCTTATGCTGATGAAAAAAGCAACAGCTATGACGTATCAATAGAAATCGACGAAAAAGATGATGTTTTAGAAAACAATTGCGATTGCGGAATCAAAGGTTTGTGCATTCATAGAATTGCATTTATGGTTTATTTATCGGAAAGAAAAACCAAACCAAAACAAGTTCGAGCCAAAAAACAATCACCAACAGAAATATTAGTTGATAATCTTGATGCGAATGTTTTAAAGAATTGGGTATACAATTTATTAAAGAAAAATAAAGATTTAGAGTTTTTGTTTACGACCGAATTTTCTATTAATACCGAAGAATATACCAAAGCAAAGGTTAAGGTTTTAATAGAGAGTTCGATAAAATCTGTTATAAAAACTCGAAAAAATGTCGAAACTAACGAGCTGAAGAAAATTATTGATTTACTTGAAGTTACATTAAAACCAGTTATTGATTTTTGTATCGATGATTTAGCCAATCCAGATAAGTTAGAAATTGTACTTTTTATTTTTGATGAATTAGTAGCATTTGATCAAAAAATTTATTCGTCAAGTGTTAAAGTTGTTCGTTTTATAGAAAAAATATCTAAACAAATAATCGATTCGTTTTCTAATAAAAACGATAATATTAATTGGCAAAAAATAACCGATTTACATTTTGATTTTATTTTAAATGATAAGTTAAAAACAATCGAAGGAACACATTTCAATCATATTAAACTATTATATAAATCTTGTCAAGACAATCAATTCAGGAAAAAATATTTTGCTATGAAAGCAGAGAATTTTTCAATAAAACTTGATGGAAAAAAATTAACTTTTGGAATAAATGTTAGTGTTTTTATTCTTGAAGTATTGTATGATAATAATTTATTTGAGAAGAATTATTCGATATTTAAAGCGCATCGATACGAGAATGAATATAACTTATCTTTAATAGACAAACTTATTGCAATAGATAAAATCCAAGATGCTGAAAAAATTGCTTTGGCTCAGGTTGCAAGTAATTATTATGTAGATTATAATTTTCCGTATTGGACAAGATTAAAAAACATATATAAAACTCAA
The DNA here is from genome assembly GCA_031408435.1 of Bacteroidota bacterium. Lineage (GTDB taxonomy): Bacteria > Bacteroidota > Bacteroidia > Flavobacteriales > Flavobacteriaceae > Flavobacterium. The sequence goes on along the minus strand of JANNWM010000003.1, from coordinate 7,618 downwards.
AACAACCTAGTTAATTTAGTTATGATTTTAATAGATACTGTTCAAATTGAAATGAATTTTGATGATTTTTTGATTATTAAACAACATTTACCCGAAGCAGATTTCAAGAAATTCAAATCGAATTTAATGGGTCGAACTAAAAATAAATTCAGTTCATACAACAATGCTCCTGATTTTTATTTCAAAATGTTGAATGAGGACAAGAATTACAAAAAAATGATCGATTCAATATCAGAATATACCGATTATGATGTAGTTTTTGAGCACAAAGAAGTTCTTTTTAATGAAAATAAAATCGATTTTTTACATAAAATTTCCACAATAGAATCTGGAAATTACTACTATCGAAATAAAGAATACAATCTTGAATATCGAGACAAATTAGCAAATTGGGTTTTAGAAACTTATGAAGAAGCAATTTTAAAAAATATAAAACGAATTTCTATACATTCAATTAGCTCGAAATTTCGAGATTTATTAATTGAAAAATCAAAAAATTTGGACTAGTTTTAAGAATATGGAAGAAAATCTATCAATAAAAAACTGGGCTGAAGACGATAAACCACGTGAAAAACTAATGCTAAAAGGTAAATCGGTTCTCAGCGATGCTGAACTTTTGGCGATTTTGATAGGATCAGGAAGTCGCAACGAAACTGCTGTTGGATTGTGTCAAAGGATTTTGAAATCGGTTGATAATAACTTGAATGCACTTGGGAAATTATCGATAACACAACTTTCTAATTTTAAAGGAATTGGCGAAGCAAAAGCAATTTCGATAATTGCAGCAATGGAAATAGGCAGAAGACGAAGATCAGAAGACGCGCACGAATTGATTAAAATTACATCAAGCAAAATGGTTTTCGAAATAATGCAACCAATTATTGGAGAATTAATTCACGAAGAGTTTTGGGTTTTGTATCTTAATAGTTCTAACAAAGTCATTGCAAAAAGCCAAATTTCTAAAGGCGGAATTACAGGAACAGTTGTCGATAAACGAATAGTTTTTAAAACCGCATTCGAGAACAGTGCAACTGCCATGATATTGACACACAACCATCCGTCAGGAAAATTAGAACCAAGCGATGCCGACATTGAAATCACAAAAGAATTGAAATTGGCTGGAAAACAATTAGATGTTCGGGTTTTAGACCATATAATAATCACCGAAAATGGTTATTATAGTTTTGCTGATTATGGCATTTTTTAGATTACATTTACTAGAAATTTACTAATAAATTAATATTTTTGCCCAGAAGTCACTAAGACGCTAAGTTTTTTGTGAACGTTTAACATTTAAACTTTGTGCCTTTGTGCCTTTGTGGCAATACTTTTTCAATGAAAAACTACAAACATATTAAACACATTTTTTTCGATTTAGATCATACGCTTTGGGATTTTGACAAAAATTCTGAAATGGCTTTTGGAATTATTTTTGAAAAAGATTTTCCGAAAATAAACATTTATGATTTTATAAAAGTCTATGTACCAATCAATCAAGCGGTTTGGAAATTGTATCAAAAAGACGAAATCACAAGCGAACAATTGCGATACTTGCGATTAAAACAATCATTTGATGCTTTGAAAATTGAAATTTCAGACATTCAAATTGATGAAATTGCCAATGAATACATTAAGTTATTGCCAGAAAATAATCATCTCTTCGAAGGCACAATCGAAGTTTTAGATTATTTGAAACCTAACTATTCATTACATATTATCACAAATGGATTTGCAGAAGTTCAAGACAAAAAATTAAAAAATTCTGGTATTGCGAAATATTTCGAAACCATAACCAATTCGGAAAATGCTAGAGCAAAAAAACCCAATCCAATAATTTATAACCATGCTTTAGCGTCTGCAAATGCCAATAAAGAAACTTCAATAATGATTGGAGATTGCATTGATGCTGATGTTAACGGCGCACTCAATTTCGGAATTGATGCCATTTATTTCAATTTTCATAAGGTTGAGATCGAACAAAATATCAAACAAATTAATCATTTATTAGAACTAAAAAATCATTTTTAATGTTTGCAATTTCAATGAAAAAATATTTATTAATAACAGTCTTTTTAATTTCGGGAATATCATTTTCTCAAAAATTAAACGCCTATAAATATGCAATTATTCCAGAAAAATTAAGTTTTTTGAAACAAAAAAATCAATATAATTTGAATGAATTATTAAAATTCGGAATGACTAAATATGGTTTCGAGCCGTATTTCGACTCTGATATTTTGCCAAATGACTTATTTAATGAAAATAAAATTTTGGTTGATGTCCTGCAAAATAATTCAATTTTTTCGACCAATGTAACAATCGTATTAAAAGATTATAAAAATAATATTTTGTTTACATCAATCGAAGGGAAAAGCCGAGAAAAAAATCTCGATGTTAGTTATAATTTTGCAATTCGTGAAGCCTTAAATTCGTTTTCGAGTTTAAAACATGTTTATGCTAACAATATTCAAGTTACCGATTTAAAAGAAGCAATTGTTGTTTTTCAAGCCAAAACAATTGCAAATGGTTTTGAACTTTTAATTGACAATAATGTTATTTATATGATTTTCAAAACCTCAAATAAAGATTTTTTTAAAGCTAAAAAAGGCGAAATTGACGGAACAATGTTTATGAAAGACAACTTTTATTATTTCGATTATTATTCAAATAACGTTTTAATTACTGAAAAATTATCAATTAAATTCTAATGAAAAAAATTATATTTTTAGTTGTATTTCTGGTTTCAAATTTGACATTTTCTCAAATTTTGAATCAATATAAATATGCAATTGTGCCAGAGAAATATTCATTTCAAAAAAGCAAAAACGATTATAATCTTAATGAATTAACAAAAGCCGCAATGCGAAAATATGGATTCGAACCTTATTTCGAAACCGAAATTCTTCCAAAAGATATAAGTAACGAAAACAAATTTTATGTTGATGTTTTAGAAAACAGCTCAATAATTTATACAAAATTGACAATTGTTTTGCGAGATTATACCAACAATGTTTTATTTAGATCAGCCGAAGGAAAAAGCAAAGAAAAAGATTTTGCCGAAGCTTATGAAGAATGTTTTCGTCAAGCAATAAAATCATTTGATCAAGCGAATTTCATTCAAAAAATGAATAGTCAATTTCCAGTTAAAGCCGATGTTGTTAAAATGCCAGATAATAAGCCAAAGCCAAGTTTTTACATAGCTAAAATTATAAATAATGGCTATGATTTATCAGTCGAAAATCAATTTAAATTTATTTTGAAAAATTCGAGTAAGAAAGAAATTTTTATAGCTACTAAAAATTTTGTGACCGGACTTGTTATGAAAATTGACGACGAATGGTTTTTTGAATATTATATAAATGAAAACTTGGTTCTGGAAAAAATCAATATAGTTTTTCAATAATTGTATTTGTCTTTCCAACGATTTTTCAAAAAATCACGTGTCGAGTTTTCACGAGAATTATTTCCGGGATTATAAAAAACAGTTTCCGAGATTTCGCTAGGCAAAAATTCTTGAATTGCAAAATTATTATCAAAATCGTGGGCATATTTGTACTCGTCTCCATAACCCAATTCTTTCATTAATTTAGTAGGTGCATTTCGCAAATGAATTGGCACCGATAAATCTCCTGTTTGTTTTACCCTTTTTTGAGCATCGTTAATCGCCAAATAACTCGCATTGCTTTTTGGCGAAGTTGCCAAATAAATTGCGCATTGACTCAAAATTATCCTACTTTCAGGATAACCGATTGTTGCAACAGCCTGAAAACAATTGTTTGCTAAAATAAATGCTGTTGGATTGGCATTTCCAATATCTTCGCTGCTCAAAATCAGCATTCTACGAGCAATAAATTTCACATCTTCTCCGCCTTCAATCATTCTCGCTAACCAATAAACCGCACCATTTGGGTCACTGCCACGAATCGATTTTATAAAAGCCGAAACAATATCATAATGTTGCTCACCAGTTTTGTCATACAAAACCGTGTTTTTTTGGACCAAATGCATCACAATTTCGTTTGTAATCGCAATTTTATCATCTGCGGAAGCGTTAACAACCAACTCAAAAATATTTAATAATTTTCGACCATCACCACCAGAAAGTCGCAATAAAGCTTCAGTTTCTTTAAGTTTTATAGATTTAGATTGTAAATGTAAATCTGTTTTAATTGCTCGATTTAATAATTCTAATAAATCATTTTTCGAAAAAGCATTCAAAACATAAACCTGACAACGTGACAAAAGCGCTGGAATAACTTCAAAACTTGGATTTTCTGTTGTTGCGCCAATCAAAGTAATCCAACCTTTCTCGACAGCTGCCAACAGCGAATCTTGCTGGGATTTACTAAATCTGTGAATCTCGTCAATAAATAAAATTGGGTTTTTTGCAGTGAACATTCCGCCACTTTGTTTGGCTTTGTCAATCACATCACGAATGTCTTTGACACCAGAATTTATAGCACTTAACACAAAAAAAGGTCGATTACTTTGCTGTGCAATGATTTGAGCAAGTGTTGTTTTGCCCGTTCCTGGTGGTCCCCAAAAAATCAAACTTGGAATAATTCCTTTCGATATTTGTTGCGTTAACGAGCCTTTTGGACCAACCAAATGCAATTGCGAAATATAATCTTCGAGTTTCTGTGGGCGAATTCTTTCTGCGAGTGGAGCTTCCATCTTTCTTAATTTGATATTTTGTCAATTTGATATTTAGATAATTTTCAAATTTAATGATTATTCAATTCATTTTCTAATTTATAAATTTTCGAATTATTTTTCGAAGCTATTCCTGCTTTTCGTTTCAAGATTTTTTCGCAATTGCTTTTTTTCTTAGAATTGAAAAGAACTTCCTTTGGTCGTTTTTTCAGTTCAAGAAAAAATAGCAATTCTCTCAAAATGCTTTCCTCTGCAATCAGGGCTAGAGAATAAGTTTTCAATGCAATTTTTTCTAAATCTGACAAAATTTCACTTTTTCAGAAACGGTTAAGTTTTTGATTTGTTATAATAATTACATTTAACTATTTCACGAGCTGAAAACTGCGACTGAAAACTGAAAACTGAAATCTGGAAACAAACTTTAAATTCACGCCATCGGTAATCGGAATTCCACTATATTTTGTGGTTTTACTCTGGATTGTCTATTGGATAAATATTCGTTTTCATATCGATTTCTCAGAATATGGTATTTATCCAAGAACTTTTTCGGGATTAAAAGGAATTATTTTCAGCCCATTCATTCATGGAAGTTTAGAACATTTGTATAATAATTCTATTCCGCTTTTGTGTTTATTAGCAGCTTTGAGATTTTTTTATAGACAAAATACCTATCAAATTATTGGCTACGGAATTTTGATTTCTGGATTCTTAACTTGGCTTATTGGTCGTGAAAATTATCATATTGGAGCAAGTGGTTTGATATATGTTTTGGTTAGTTTTGTGTTTTTTAAAGGATTGCAAACCAAATATTACCGATTAGTTGCCTTGTCATTTACAACTGTAATTCTGTATGGTGGAATGGTTTGGTACATTTTTCCAACACCAGACAACACCATTTCTTGGGAAGGACATTTGTCGGGATTTATTACAGGTTTTTTATTCACACAAACATTCAAAACACCGCAATACCAAAAACCAATTTTCTATGATTGGGAACACCCTGATTTTGACAAATCTAAAGATCCATTCATGAAACATTTCGACGACAATGGCTATTTTGTACCAACGCCAAAAGTTGAAGAATCTTGGGAATATTTCACTTCGAATATTCCAGTTATTTATCATTATATCGAGACGAAAGACTTTTAGAAGTTGGAATTAAAGACGCTAGACTTTAAGACTTTAAGACTTTAGATTAAAAGATAAAAGAATCGACGACTGATTTTAAAAATCTAAATATTAAAATTTCTTATAAATTCATTATTTTTTAAAATTCTGAAATCACTATTCTGTATTCGAAATTCACTATTGAATTCTTCTTTGTCTTACAGCTTCATATAAAAAAGCGCCGCAAGCCACAGACACATTCAATGAACCAATTGTTCCAAACATTGGTAGTTTAGCTTTTTCATCGATAATTTTAAGAACAGATGGGTTTATTCCACGTTCTTCAGACCCCATAATTATTGCGATTCCTTCTTTTAAATCTAAATCATAAATTGTTGATTCTGTTTTTTCGGTTGCGCCAATAGTTTTAATTCCAGAGCCTTGAAGATAAAATATAGCATCTTTAATATGTTCTACTTTACAAATCGGAATATTAAAAACTGCACCAGCTGATGTTTTAACAGTATCGCCATTTACAGGAGCCGAACCTGCTTTTTGAACAATTATTCCGTTTACACCAGTACATTCAGCAGTTCGAATTATTGCACCAAAATTTCTTGCATCAGATATTTGGTCTAGAATTAAAAATAAAGGTTTTTTTCCGGATTCGATAGTACTCTCGACCAAATGTTCTAAATCCATAAAACCGATTGGCGATATGCTAGCAACAGCACCTTGGTGGTTATTTGGAGTCAAACGATTCAATTTTTCGACAGGTACATAAGAAAAATTTATGTTTCCGCGTTTCATAACTTTCATCAAGTCTTTCATCAATTCTCCAGAAATTTCTTTCTGAATAAATACTTTATCAACTTCTTTTCCTGCTTGAATAGCTTCTACAATTGCACGAATTCCAAAAATTAAATGTTCTTTTTCCATTTTGCAAAGATAAGGTTTTTTTGTTGCTTTTTAGACATAAAAAAACCAATAAGAAATATTCATATTGGTTTTTTTTTACTAAAATTATATTTTTTACTATGCTAACATTGTAACTGGATTTTCTAGAAATAGTCTTAATGTTTGTAAAAATTGTGCTCCAATTGCCCCATCGACAGTTCGGTGATCGCATGCTAGAGTTACTTTCATTGTGTTTCCAACAACTATTTGTCCATTTCTAACAACTGGTTTTTCGACAATTGCGCCTACAGATAAAATTGCAGAATTTGGTTGGTTTATTATTGATGTAAATTCTGTAATTCCAAACATTCCAAGATTAGAAACCGTAAAAGTGCTTCCTTCCATTTCAGCAGGATTTAGTTTTTTAGATTTTGCTCTGCCAGCTAAGTCTTTTACATTTCCGCCAATTTGAGACAAACTCATTTGGTCAGCAAATTTTAAAACTGGAACTACTAATCCGTCTTCAACTGCAACTGCAACGCCAATATTAACGTGATGATTAATAATTGTAGCAGCTTCTGTCCATTGTGAATTGACTTTCGGATGTTTTTTCAAAGCCATTGCACAAGCTTTGATAACCATATCGTTAAACGAAACTTTTGTATCTGGAATTGTATTTATTGTTGCACGAGATTTTATTGCTTCGTCCATCGTTACTTCTATTGTCAAATAGAAATGTGGGGCAGTAAAAATTGATTCCGACAAACGTTTAGCAATAATCTTGCGCATTTGCGAATTCTTGATTTCTTCCGAAAGTTGTTCGCCAGCGGGAATAAAAGGTTTTATTGATTGTACATCTTGAATTGCAGGTTCTTCGTTTTGCGAACTGGCAACAAGGTGCTGCAAACTTACATCTGATTTATAATTCTCTACATCAAATTTTACAATGCGACCATTTTCG
>JANNWM010000002.1:0-8228 GCA_031408435.1 Bacteroidota bacterium | reverse complement strand
ACTTGGAAGTTCGGTCTTTAATTTATACATTTGGCTTACCAAATCCCCAACTGACGCCAAGCCACGAGACGTTACAAGAGATTTTTTAAGAAACATTTCAGTAAAAAACAACTTTTTTTATTGAAATAAAATAAAAATAATTGAAAACGTGCAAGCCGAAAAACGAAAGAGTAGGTGAAAAATAAATATTTAAAAAATGAATTTAAAAATTAAAACAATTTCTAAACTTGTTACCTTGTCAGTATTGATAGGATTAATTTTCGGCTGTACTGCCGAAGAAAATGTAATCAAAGAACATTCCCACTACCAACAAACTAAACTAACCAAAATTCCCTTATCTGAATTGCTATTGCAGGAGAAATTCTCTTCAGTCTACAAAAAAATACCAAAGAAAAAGATTGCAAAATATGATATTGCTGGACGAAGTGTTTTAGAAGACCAATATGGCTTTACCATACTTGATTCCCCAGTAAATGTGGTTGAAAAAGATGGACAAACTTACTATAATATATCGGTCATTAGCGATAGTAATATTGATAATAAAATCGAAAATTTAATCATATCAAACTTATCTAACCAAGAAACTGAGTTTTATCTAGTAAAATACAATGCACCAATCACTACTGTAAATGCAATTGAAGTTACCAATCAAGGTGTGAAAGATATTATTAATTTAGAAACACAAAATTCTACGGATACTTATCGTTGTGAATTTTTAGAAGTTACAAGTTACTACTGTTTGGCAGCGGGAACCAATCAAGATTGTCAAGGAGCAGATACACAATATGGTTGTCATGGTACTACAACAATGACTATGAACTGCTCTGGTGGGGGAAGTGTCAATTATAGTGGTGGTACAGGAGGAACAACTAGTAGTAATACTGGTGGGGGTGGTAGTTATACTAATGGAACGGTAATAGGTTCACCCGTAATTCCAACCTATACTTCTATTAATCTAACAACGACTTTATCTTTAAATCCTGCTCAAGAAGCTTGGGTAAATTCACCAAGTCAATTTAGAATTAAAAAACAGTTACAACAATTTTTGTTTAATAATAATAGTTTTGACAATAATAGTATTGAAAGATTAACAATTGCAAAAAACTTAATTCAACTTAATATAGAGTTAGAACAAAATCCTAATAGACTATTAGAAGTTCCTTGTGCTCAAATACCCGCTTGGCAAGCCATTGCACAACATCAAGTACCACAAGCTATAAAAGATAGAATTCAGAATATCGACAATCAAACTGGTATTTTTACATCAGCAGGAGTACAAACATTGAACGATGCTACAAATGGTTCGTTGGTTAACATGGATTTCTTTCCTGTTACTATTTCACAAATGCCAAACAAACCAAACGGACAACCCTATACCAAAAAAGAGTTGTTTGATTATATCAGAACTCACATTAACGATTTCTTCGATGATTTAAGTTTCACACCTATTGACTATCCACAATATAATATAAATGATGCTCCACTTTGGCAATCCAATAATCCTTTTGGTGCAATATTGAGCATTAATATTTTTGGGGATCCTGGTAGTGTTGTTTGTAGTGATTTTGATGTTTCTACTGGAGAATGGATTTTTAGCACAATAACCGATCCAACCTTTGCAATTGGCTTACATCCAGTAAGTGGTAACAGAGCATTCGGATATTATACAGACGTTAATGGCAATATGGTTATATATACACGAGGAGTAGATAGGTTAACTCTTGGTGCTTTAGCTTTAGGTGCAACTGGAACTGCTGCACATTTAGCTGCATTTAGTCAAGCTGATGCAAAATGGTCGAATTTTCAAAATAAAATTAAAAATTTTGTCAATACAGGACAACAACCAAGTAATAATGGTCAGTCAGTGGTTAATATTCCAGTCAAATATAGACCTAATTGGACTAAGGTCAGCGATGTTTTAAAAGGAATCCGTCCAATGAGTGATTTAGGATGTAACTAAAATTAAATTTTATGAAATATTTCCTTTTTTTATTATTAAATTTTGTGCAAACGATTCTAGCAGTACTTAATTATGGCTTTATCTATAAGGTTTTAAGGGAACTTAAAATTAATTTTTTTGATATGGATAGTTTTATAAATTTTGATTTTATATTTGAAAACTTTTTCTTTGATAATATTTTAATTTTATTTCTCTATTTTTTAAATATTCCATTATTACTTTTTTCTTATTTTATTTTATTAATTTTTAATTCTTTAATTTTTTTTAAAATATTAGAAAGAAATAAAGTAAATACTTTATTTTATTTATGTGTCATTATAATACTTTTGTGTTTTTTTAGTAATATAAAAAGTTACACATCTTCGCAACTAAATGATTTTATGTGGAGTGTAATTAGTATTTTTATAACTAGTTTTTTTATTTATTTTTCAACAAAAAAGATTATGAAATTAGTAGATTAGTTTTAGTTACAGGCTGTCTAAAATAATATTTGGACAGCCTTTTTATTGATTTATAATAGATAAATTAAAACCTCTTGTAACAGCGGTTTTCTGCTATTTGGGTTTTAGGTAAAATCAAAACTTGGTTTTGTACTTGAAATGTTACGTTTTAAATCCTAAATTTGGGAATATTTAATCCCAAACAGCAGAAAGCCACGACACGTTGTACGTCATTTTATGAAAACAATTGAAGACAAAATATTAAGCTTTGAAGACTGGACACAACCGTTGAAATTTCACGAATTTGTAACCAACGACAAGACATTAACTGAAACTGAAATAAATTTATTCAACGAAATATGGAAAAAAGCGGGCGACTTTGAATTATGGAATAATTGTGACTTAATTTTAGGCTGTAAAGCAAGCCAAGCATTTATTGCAAAACATTATAATTTAACAGACAAGTCAATTGCTAATATTGTCCGAGCACTTTCATATCAATGGAGATAATCATGGATGTAAAAATCATTAAAGTTTCAAACCCTATTTTAGGAATCAAATCATATCAGATGAGAATAGAATTTAATCAGACATTCTCCGATTCAGTTTTTGAACGTCAATTAATTGCGGATTTTGATTTAGAATGGAAAAAAATTGGAGTGCATTACCTTTGGCATATTGGCGAAAATTTCGCAGACGGTTTTTTTGACGATTTTAACGGTCTGAAAATTTCAATTGGAGAAATTTATGAAAATTCCAAAATGACAATAGAAAAATATAAAGATAAAATACTAAGTATAACATTTAAAGATATAAACTAATTAAAGAAAAAACGAACGCACAACAGCGGTTTGCAAAAATTGGGGTTTTGGTCTTGACTTTACACATTGTTTTGTACTTTTGTGGTCAGTGATTTACTGAAAGTTCGGGCTAACCAAATCCCCAACTTCTGCAAGCCACGAGACGTTGTGCGTAATATTACAGGACAAAGTAGAAACTAACAACATTAGATAAATATGACCGAAGATTATATAAGCGGATATCTTGAGGCAATTTCTACAGTAAAAGATATTTTAACACCAAATCTTGGAGGAACAAATAATTTTTTTCGTATTCAAAAAAACAGTACAAAAACCTTAACTGAAAATGTAAAGGACTATTTAATTGAAAGTAAAAGTTGGTATGTGAAATTTGAAGGTGAAAATCGATTTAATGAATTATTAAAAGAAATAAAACTTGAAGAAATTTCAAATTGGACTAAAAAATTTGAATCTGAAATATCAAATTGGACTTGTGACAAAGAATTAGAAAAAATAAACGGAAAAAATGGCTACTATTTATCTGAATATTTAATAAATTTTATGCTGAAAAGTTTTTTTAAAGAACAGAAGGTAGAACTTTATAGAATGTTACCTGAATGGCATTGGCATTGGGGCGACCAAATGAGTTCCGAATTTATATTTGAAACAGAAAATAATATTTATATAATGCACTTTGGAGAGAGTTCGTAAAATATATAACAAATTAATTAGACAGATAAACAATAAAGTTTTTATATACTTTATACAAGTCAAATTAGATAACAATTAAATATTAAACTATGGGATTTTTTGACAAATTTTTTGAAAAGAAACAAGCCGAAAATAATTCGGAAAATATAAATGAAACAGAAACTATTCAATTGATGAAAGGTGACAAGTTTGTTTCAACAGTCGAAAATATCGGCTATAAAATTTTAAGAAACTTAACTGAAGAGCAAAAAGAAAGAATTGAAAAATCTACAATTTTACTAAGAACTGGACAGCTTTATATGCACTATTGGACTGACAATTTAATTTGTGCGGACAGAAATGACCAAGAATGGCAAAATAAAGTAATGTTTTTTTGGAAAGCAGAAGAACCATTCCCAAAAAAATCACTTCCACCACACTTTGAAAAATTTAAAGTAAAACATTTTTTATTTGAAGGCGATACTTCTAAAATTTCATTACAAGTTGGGCAGGCAATACCTTGGTTTGGAATGCCAGGTCTTGGAGAAAAAAATGTTTGTGAAATGAACGGAGATAAAATTACAATTCCAGAATTAAATAAACTTGGAATAGTAGAATATATTGAACAAGTGGAATTAACAAATGATAACTTTGAAATTTTAACTGACAAGGAAAGTTACCTATTTTTGATAGACGAAAGAATAACACCATTTCAAAACGGAAACTTTTATTTAAACGGACAACCAATTCCGATAAATGTTGCTTATAGTGTTGGTGGAATTCATATTATTAAGAAAACAGAATTAGAATAAACAATCAAATACAGAAAATACTACGCACAACAGCGGTTTGCAAAAATTGGGGTTTTGGTCTTGAATTTACACATTGTTTTGTACTTTTGTGTTCAGTGATTTACTGAAAGTTCGGGCTAACCAAATCCCCAACTTCTGCAAGCCACGAGACGTTGTGCGATATATTTGAAAAAATCACAGCTGAATTGAAACTTAAAAAAAATATTGTATTTTTGCCCTTAAATATAATATTATGGTAATCGCAAATCCGATTTATGATGTAGTTTTCAAAAGAATGATGGAAAATGATAAAGTAGCAAAATTTTTCATTGGAACATTATTGGAACAAACTATTGAAACTGTTGAAGTAAAACCGCAAGAGTTTACATATACTGATGAATTGGCTGGATTAGCAGTTTTTAGACTTGATTTTATTGCAACAATTAAAACTGAAACTGGAGAATTAAAGAAAATATTAATTGAAATACAGAAAGCAAAAAATCAAATTGATTTGATGCGTTTCAGAAATTATTTAGCTGAACAATATAAAAAAGAAGATGAAGTAGAAGGTAAAAAAATGATTTTGCCTATTACAACTATTTACATTTTGGGTTTTAAACTTCCTGAAATAACTTCTGCTTGTCTGAAAGTTGAAAGAAACTACAAAGATTTAGTAAATAATTCAACAATAGAAACTAAAAGTGATTTTATAGAAAAACTGACTCACGATAGTTATGTTGTTCAAGTAGAAAGAATAACAAATAAATATCAAACTAAATTAGATAAACTACTTAGTTTATTTGAGCAAACTAATTTTGTGGATGATCGTAGAATTGTAAAAGAATTTACTCACGAAATTGATAATGATGATATTAAACTTTCAACTGATATTTTACATTTTTCTGGAACTAATTCAGACGAACGTAAAAAAATAGAAACAGAACAAGAAGCGTGGCGAAGTGTAAATGCAATGTTTGAGGATAAAGAAAAAGAGTTTATTAAAACTATTGAAGAAATGCAAAAAGAAATAAACGATTTGAAAAGTAAACTTGGCGATAAAAAATAATACATCGCACAACAGCGGTTTGCAAAAATTGGGGTTTTGGTCTTGAACTTATACATTGTTTTGTACTTTTGTGTTCAGTGATTTACTGAAAGTTTTGGTTAATCAAATCCCCAACTTCTGCAAGCCACGAGACGTTAACTGATAGCCATTCTCAACGAACCTGAAATAGAGACTTTAACCAATAAATAACTGATTTGAGAAAAGTGAATGTGGAGCAGAAACCAAATTAATATCGAATTTCAATGAAGGTTCAATTCGTGAACTTGCGTTGTGAATTCTGAAAGAAATTTGCCAACCTTCATTTAAAGTAACTAAAAGCGTAGTTTTTGAATTTTCTTGATAAACAACTTCAATTAATCTGTTTGGTAATTTCAATTTCTGAATTTTGGCTTTAGGTTTTATATTTTCAAAAGGTAAATTTAAAGTTCCGTGCAAATTATATGCTTGAATTTCAACTTTATTTTTTCCCTTAATTACTTTGTAAAAATCTTGTCGACCTATTAAATACTCAATTAATCTTTCGGCAACAATTCCAATATTAGTTGCATCTAAACTTAACAATTCTTTTCTAAAAGCATCTAAAACAGGAACATAAACTGACGAATGATAATCGCCTAAAGTGTCCCATTTTTGAGTTGATTTACTTGCAGTTCTCAACTTTGCTAAATTATCGAAAATTGGTTTTATTTCTTCGAAATAACCAACAGAACAAGGAACATTTAACCATTTTAAACCAAAATCAATATCGTTTGACAAACGAGAATGTTTAACAGCACGATGATTATTCTTTGCAGAAATACCAATTTCCCATTTCTGTAAAGACCTAATTGCTAAAACATCACGAACATCGCCACTTTGACCCATTTTATCAGAAACAATCTCAAGTTGCAAAATATCACTTTCATTAATTCCGTTACCTAAACGTGGCTCAATATCAAGAAGAAAATTAACGGCAAAACTTGCCACTAATTTATAATGACTTTGTTCCTTTTCTTCAAAACCAGAAAAACATTTTTTTGCAGTTTTATATGGTTCATTATCCACGACAGAAACCGAAGTAATTGTTTTTAATCGTTCTAAAAATTCATTCAAAAGCGCATATTCAAATGCTTTTCCGTTTATTGTTTGAGTTGAAATTTTTGCCATTATGCTGATATAGAATTTAACATTTCATTCATTTTTTCTCGAACAATATTACCGTTGTTAACTAACGAAACTTTCTGAAACATTTCTCTTTTGTTCGTTTTATTTTTAATCAAATCTTTAAGTATTTTTTCGCCTAAAAGTTTTGCCATTTCAACAGGAACAGCATTTCCAATCATTTTATATCCAGCAACAACACTTTTGTAGTAAAAAATAAAATCATCAGGAAAAGTTTGAACTCTTGCACATTCTCTAACACTTAATCGTCTGTATAAATGTTCTTTTCCTCGAACAAATTCTCGAACATTTTGCTCAATAAAATTCATTTTTGGCGCTTGTGGATGGATTGGTGCGTGTCTTCCACCTGCTTGAATTGTAAAGGAAACTTCATCCCAAGAGCGAACTCTGTTCCTGGACATAAACATTGACGAAAAACCGCCAATCATATATTCGTGATTATTGATTTTGCAATTTTTACCGTTAGTATAATTGCCTTCTTTTGCAGGCAGAACGTTATCTTTTAAATCGATTATTGAGTCTTCCAAAGTAATTTTATTTCCAATTGTATAGCCTTTAGGAAATTGAAATTTCATTTCTAAATCGTTTCTATAACCAATAAAGAAAACACGTTTTCTATCTTGCGGAACACCGAAATCTGAAACATTTAATAATTGAAAAGATAAATCGTAACCAATGTCGGTAAACATTTGTTTAATATTTGCAAGTGCTTCTTTGTGCGCAGGAAGCAACATTCCTGAAACATTTTCTGCTAGAAAAAATTTAGGTTTTTTATCCGCAAGAATTCTCATAAATTCGTAAAAAAGTTGTCCTCTTTTATCTGTAATTCCTCTTTTAGAACCTGCTTCCGACCAACTTTGGCAAGGCGGACCGCCAATTATTCCATCACAATCAGGAACTTCATTTGAGGGAATATCAACAATGCTTCGCTTGTCTAAAATAGTATTTTTATGGTTTTTTTCGTAAGTTTCCCAAATATCTTTGTCATATTCATTTGCCCAAACTACATCAAAACCAGCCTTTTGAAAACCTAAATCAAGACCGCCAGCACCAGCAAAAAAGGAAACTATTTTCATATTGGAAAATTATTAGAATTATAAACAACAAATTTAATATATTTACATTCATAATCTAAACAAATAAAAAGTAAAATTAAACATTGTAGAAAAATTTGGCCATCAGTTAACAAAGAACTGTGCTAAAAAACAAATAAAAAAGCATTTTTTTTCAAATTATTTTTTCCTAGTTTTGTGTTGGAAACCAAATTTAGTCTTGCGAGGGGAAAGCGAATTTTTCACTTTCTCTTCAAAAGAAAATTTA
>JANNWM010000001.1:0-2291 GCA_031408435.1 Bacteroidota bacterium | reverse complement strand
TTTAAGGTTTTGCACAACGTCTCGTGGCTTGCAGAAGTTGGGGATTTGGTTAGCCCAAACATTCAGTAAATCACTGACCACAAAAGTACAAAACAATGTGTAAAGTCAAGACCAAAACCCCAATTTTTGCAAACCGCTGTTAACCGACGACTATATTTGTTGTTGTATTTTGATTTTCAAATTTAGTAAAATTTCTTCTAGCTTTTATAAATTATTTTTCGGTTTTATTTTTCCGCAAAACTTTCTAATTTCTAAAAAGTTCAGTTTTTCAGTTTCGCTTTTCCACAAAACTTTTTAATTTTTTAATTCTCCAAAGCTTAGTTTTCAGTTTCGCTTTTCTACATAACTTTTCTAATTCTTATATCTCCAAAGTTCAGTTTTTCAATTTCAATTTTCCACAAAACTTTTTCAATTCTGATTTCTCTAAAGTTTAGTTTTGCAGTTTCGATTTTGCACAAAACTTTCTAATTTTTTATTTTTTCAAAGTTCAGTTTTTTGATTTCTCTTTTGCACAAAACTTTTCATTTTCAGATTTCTCCAAAGTTCACTATTTCTGTTTTGCTTTTCTAATAAATTTTTGAAAATAGGAGCGAAGTCGCCAACTTGATGTTTCATAATTCAATCACTTATAAACAAATTTATCGACTTGTTATCAGAGTAAATTCCCTGTTGGGAATTTTGAGAATAGTTGTCGGTTAACGTCTCGTGGCTTGGCGTCAGTTGGGGATTTGGTTAGCCTGAACTTTCAGTAAATCACTGACCACAAAAGTACAAAACAATGTGTAAAGTCAAGACCAAAACCCCAATTTTTGCAAACCGCTGTTAACCGACGACTATATTTGTTGTTGTTTCTTGATTTTCAAATTTAGTAAAATTTTTTTTAACTTTTATAAATTATTTTTTGGTTTTATTTTTCCGCAAAACTTTCTAATTTCTAAAAAGTTCAGTTTTTCAGTTTCGCTTTTCTACAAAACTTTTTAATTTTTTAATTCTCCAAAGTTCAGTTTTCAGTTTCGCTTTTCTACATAACTTTTCCAATTCTGTTTTCTCTAAAGTTCAGTTTTTAGTTTCAATTTTCCGTAAAACTTTTCTAATTCTGATATCTCCAAAGTTCAGTTTTTCAATTTCAATTTTCCGTAAAACTTTTCTAATTTTGATTTCTCCAAAGTTCAGTTTTTCAATTTCAATTTTCCACAAAATTTTTTCAATTCTGATTTCTCCAAAGTTTAGTTTTTCAGTTTTGATTTTGCACAAAACTTTCTAATTTTTTATTTCTACAAAGTTCAGTTTTTTGGTTTCTCTTTTGCACAAAACTTTTCATTTTCAGATTTCTCCAAAGTTCACTATTTCTGTTTCACTCTTCTTATAAATTTTTGAAAAATAGGGGCGAAGTCGCCAACTTGATGTTTTATAATTCCATAACTCATAAACAAATTTATCAACTTGTTATCAGAGTAAATTCCCTGTTGGGAATTTTGAGAATAGTTGTCGGTTAACGTCTCGTGGCTTGCAGAAGTTGGGGATTTGGTAAACCTTAACTTCGATTAATCACTGACCACAAAAGTACAAAACAATCTGTAAAGTCAAGACCAAAACCCCAATTTTTGCAAACCGCTGTTGGCAGTAGGTTTTATTTTTTTCTAAATAGTAATCTTTCACCAGAATCTGGGTCTCCAACAAAGTGCCACAAAATCAATTTTTCTTGCTCCATAAATAACTCAAATTCAATTCCAAAAGCATCTTCATTTTTTAGACTATTTTCAAAATTTAGAAACAAAATCCATTTTTCATCTTCAAAATCTTTTCCTATTTTCCAAGTTCCTTTCTTACTTATAAAATCTCTATTTTTATTTTCTCTAAAAACTTCTACAAAGTTTGGTAAATTTATTGCTTCAAATTTTCCATCTGCATTTAAACTCAATTCAACTTTTCTGTTTTCATATTCCATTTTGTTAATCAATTCGTAACTATATTTATCTATTTCCCAAGTTCCAATAAAATCTCTTTCGACAGGTTTTTCAGTTAGATTCTTTGTAGTAATTCCGTTAACAGGACTTACATTAAAATATCTACAACTTGTGATTGATAAAATAATAATTACAAATAGTAATTTCTTCATAAGTTTCTGTTTTTAAGTATTTTAGGCAAACTTACTGCCAACGTCTCGTGGCTTGCAGAAGTTGGGGATTTGGTTAGCCTGAACTTTCAGTAAATCACTGACCACAAAAGTACAAAACAATGTGTAAATTCAAGACCAAAACCCCAATTTTTGCAAACCGCTGTTGGTCGCA